>NZ_JACJIQ010000001.1:0-679388 GCF_014138425.1 Rufibacter ruber | reverse complement strand
ACCAGGGCGCAGCACTGGCTTGCCCTGCATCTGCTAGCCTTTACAGCCTTGTTTATCCGAAAATTCAACCAAAATCAAAAACTCTAAACAGCTTCTATGTTTTCCGCCTTCTGCGTATAAACCCCTAACTTTCATTTTAAGTTTAAAAATGAAAGTTTTTTCACCTCAATCAGTAAGTGGTAAACGTAGGATATGACAAAAGTAATTCTGGTAGATGATCACACCTTGATCAGAGATGGGCTGAAATCTTTGCTGAAGACAGAACCAACTATTGAAATAATTGGAGAGGCAGAAAATGGGCAGAGACTCCTGGATCTCTTACAAACGATCACCCCAGATGTGGTCATGCTGGATTTGAACATGCCTGTAATGGACGGTTATGAAACCCTCAAGCAATTGCAGCTGAAACACCCTGACATTAAGGTGCTGGTGCTCACCATGCTGGATCAGGACAGCTATGTGCACAAGGTGCGTTCTTCTGGCGCCCTGGGCTATGTGCTGAAAACCGCCGGCCGTGATGAGTTGGTACACGCCATCAAGACCGTAGCTACCAACAATTCATACATATGCTCTGAGATTGCGGTGAACCTGCTCAACAAAGCCAATAACCCAGAAGCCTCTGCTCCGCAGAAAACGCCCTTAGAACTCTCTAAGCGGGAGATGGAGGTGTTGCGCCTCATTGCCGAAGGCTATACCAACGCTGAGATTGCTGACAAGCTCTTCGCCAGCAAACGAACCATTGAGTCTCACCGCCAGCACCTGATAGAAAAAACCAAAGCGCGTAACACCGCCACTTTGATCAAGATTGCCCTGCAGGAAGGTTAGATAGAATAATCATTCTGCCTAAAAAGCAACGTCTCCGTTTTTGGCCTGTTTTCTCAGAAACAGGCCAAAAACGGAGACGTTGCTTTTCTATTCACCCCAGTCCTGCTTTAGCTTTTATCTGAACAGCAATCCCCAAACCCTGAAGCGGGCGGGCATGTCTCTCCCAGTCTTCGGGGTGAAGAGGAGTGGCCTCATCTGGCTGGTTGCGGCAGATGGAACGCTGGCCAGGCTGAGAAGACCCAGGCTCAGGAGAAAGCGCAGCCGCTTTGGCTATTTCTTCTTTTTGGGCACCTGTTTCAACTTGAACACGCTTTTACCAGCATCCGGGGCCTGCATGTACTGCTGGCGCAACGCCTGCAGCTTTGCCATGGAGGCATTCACAAAAGTCTTGTCAACCGGAAGCAGTTGGCTGTCTTTTAGCAGCTTCTCAATGGGTTGTCCCGCAACCTTCTTCTTAACTGAAACATTCATACACTAAAGCTGGCCTGATTACATGTACCGACAACGAATTTAGGGGATATGTGCCACTCCTGCAATAGGGTCTTATGTATTTTCCCATATTTTTGTTGCATTCCCGAAACAATAACTTTACATTTACTTACCTTAAATTAAAGTTATGAATCCATTCCTGGGCTTCCTGTTTTTCTTCTTAGGTCTGCTTGCCTCTCTGGTGATGTGGCTGTTGGGCCTTCTGTTTAACTAACCACCCCGGTTTCTATACGTTTTGGCAACCATTGCACATACAGCGGTTGCCCGGCTTCTGATAGATGTACGTTAGAGCAGGTTTTGACCTTGTCTTTTGTATTGCATCTGGTGCATAGCAAGGCCTGCCTTGGTGGCGCTGGCCTCAGGGCTCAAACCTCTTAGGCAGTTTCCAGGCTGACCGGTTGAGCCATAAAGGCAAATGTTCAACAGGCTCTTAGCGAAGCGGTAAAAAAGCCGTACTTTTGCACCCCTCTTGGCTTTTCACCGTTGTAAGAGCAAAAGGGAAGTTTAACGTACGTCCTATGTCCACCTCTTCGCCAGCCGTCTCTCCTATTCGCCTCATGGCGCAGATGCTGGTATTGGCTCTGGTCCTGCTGGGGGTTAAATTTGTTGCGTATTTCCTGACCAATTCAAATGCCATCTTAACTGATGCGCTGGAATCAATCATCAATTTTGTGACGGGCGGGGTGGCCCTGTACAGTGTGTACCTGGCCGCCAAACCCAAAGACCAGGACCACCCGTACGGGCACGGCAAGATTGAGTTTCTTTCTTCTGGCCTTGAAGGGGCTCTCATCACCCTGGCCGGTGTAAGCATTATCATCAAATCTGCCTACAACCTGGTCTATCCCCACCCCATCCAGAAAATGGATGTGGGTATCTTCCTGACCCTGGCCACCGGCGCCGCTAATTACCTGGCAGGGCGGTATCTGGTAAAGAGGGGAACCGACCGGCACTCGCTCACCATTATTGCCAACGGCAAGCATCTACTCTCAGACGCCTACTCCAGCGCTGGCCTGGCCATAGGCCTGGGGTGCATCTACTTTACGGGCCTGCTTTGGTTAGATGCCGTGGTGGCCATCATCTTCGGCTCCTTTATCACCTACACCGGCTATGGTCTGGTGCGCAATTCTATCTCAGGGGTCATGGATGAGGCCGATCATCACCTCATGGACCGGATCATCACGGTGCTGAACCAGCACCGCCGGGAGAACTGGATTGACCTGCACAACCTGCGGGTGATTAAGTACGGCAGCCAGCTGCACATTGACTGCCACCTTACCCTGCCCTGGTATTTTAACCTGCAGGAGTCCCACAAAGAGGTGGAGTTGCTGCAAGAAATGATTACCCAGGAGATGGGAGACGTGGTAGAACTCTTCGTACACCTGGACCCCTGCCTGCCCCCGGTCAGTTGCCGCCTCTGTACCAAGTCAGACTGCCACGTGCGGGAGCATGCTTTTGTTGGGCGTGTAGAATGGACACTGGCGAATGTGAGTGAGAATCAGCGGCATGTTTTGTAGCGGTTTATTGTTTGCTGCTGCAGGGGCAGTGCGTAGCTCGCTGCCCCCAGGGCTGTGGCCGATGGTTCAGTAGTGCCTTATGGGATAATAGTTTTATAGCCCCATCTGCTGCTGGAATGCGTAGTTCGCTGTTGCCTGGGCTTTAGCGCTTGACGCGGTGGTTTATTTGCTGCATTGTTTCATCTTTTCCGGTAAGCGCTCACGGCCGCGGGGCCCCGTCCTGGCGGTGAGCACTGCTGTTAAAACTAGGCCCTCCGGCCTTGCCTTCGGCACCGTATGAACAGAGGCGCTCACCGCCAGGACTGGTCTGGGTTCCTCTCCTGCTACTTCCTTACTTGCTCATTCTGCCTCTGCACGTAACCGCTGCTGATCCGCTAGCCTGGGGCGAGCCCGTGCTGCGCACATCCGTTATGGCAGGTGCACCTTTGTTAGACGAATTGCGTTTCTGGCCTGTTTTCCGGAAAACAGGCCAGAAACGCACTGGGGTTTTCTCCCACTTCTGTTCCCCCTAATCCAAGCTTAGGAAGCTGGGCCTGCCAGGGCGGCTGTCGGCAGCGGCCAGGAAAAAGCGGCCTCACATCTCTTATGCCCTCTTCTGGTCTCTAAGGTGCGGAAGTTACTTCGGTGTTTTGCTGATATTGAGTAAACCATCTCTTCTAAAAAGTCGAAATACCCACTTGGGTCTTCTTAATTGAAACTGCCGTTAGGCCTGAACATGGCTGCACCAGTCGCTATGCCTGGTCTGGTTCCAGAGGCTTTTCTCAGATAAGCACCTCCGCTTTGGCACTTGCTTACCCTTTGATTGTGCAGGCGAAAACAGGGAGCAACAGGTTCTTCTATCCCGTTTTTAGAGCAGTCTGCCAGCGCCATGGGGCGAGGCAACCGCCAGGTCAGGCTATTTGCGCCCGTTGGCGGCACAAAAGACACACCTAAACAGGCTCTTCGCTCATAAGAATTTATAAGTTATCTCCTAAACAGAAGGAATGACAATTTCTGTTTTCGGGCTGTTTTCCGGAAAACAGCCCGAAAACAGAGGAAGCTCCCACCCGTGCAGCACCCTATACCTTGACCAGCCAGGTACGGGATGGGCTTAATCTATTTCAGCCGGGGCAGACCTTTGTTTGAGCCAGAGGTCCGTAACAATGGGGTAGTGGTCAGACAGGTTCTGGCGGATGGCGCGGTAGCCTGTGCCTACCAGCCGGGGGTCATGGAGCAGGTAGTCTATCCGGAGGATGGAGAACAGCCCGTTGAAGGTATTGCCCAGACCCCAGCCGCTTTCCACAAATGCGTCTTCCAGCCCTTTGCTGATTTTATTATAGGTAAAGGAAGCCGGGGGGTCATTGAAATCGCCGCAGACAATCACCGGGTAAGGGGAACCCTGGATGTGCCTGGCTACCACCTCTACCTGCCGCGCCCGCTTTACCGCCCCTACCTGCAGCCGCCGAATGATGTTGCGGGAGGCGGCAATTTTATCGTCACGGGTAGGTTGGGCATTGGGGTTTCCCAGAAACTCATAGTCTTCGCGCTTAAACCGGTTTGACTGAAAGTGCACATTGTAGACCCGCACCGTATCTTGCCCAATCTTCAGATCTGAGTAGATGCAGAGGTTGTTCGTTTCTTCATTGAAAAGAATGTTCCCCTTCTTCAGAATAGGGTATTTGCTGAAGGTGGCAATGCCCCAGTGGTCTGTTCCGCGTAGCGTCTCGGTATAGGCTACATGATGGTTGTTGGCTCTCTGCAACTGTACCAGGGTGTCAAGGTTGTTCCGGTTAGGCTTTGAAGAAGTATAGAATTCCTGAAAGCAGATGATGTCTGGCAGCTCCTCTTGCAGCACCTTGAAGATTTTGTCACGGGTCTTGGGGTTGCCCGTCCATTCATACAGGTCAAAGAGGCGGGCGTTGAAGCTGAGAACCCGTACTTTTTCTGACTTGGCCGGCACCTCTGTCTGGAACAGGTTGAGCTGGATTTGGGTCTGCAGATTGTCAAAGCTTACCAGCACCGCCAGCAGCGAGATAAAGAGCGCCCGGCTTTTCACCAGCAACCAGTACAATACAAACAGCAGGTTCACCAGCAACAAAATAGGGTACGCCAACGCAATGAGACTGGCGGGCCAAAAGACTGCCGGGTTTATGAAAGATGCCGCGTGCGAAATAAGGAGGAGTACGGCGGCCCCCATGGTGAGCAGCACAATGACCTTAAACAGAAAACTCCGTTTTACCTTCTTCCCTGGCACAGCAATTGACTTGTTGAGAATCCCCACGCATTAAAGATACAAAGCAGTTATTTGTTTAGAAAAGTATGAGGGAGAAAGAACTGCACACCCTGCGAAATACAACCTTTTTATACCATCATCTGGATTCAGCTGACAGGGAAACGGGACGAAGAAAACACGTTTAGCTATCCCCCCCTCTACCAGGAAGCCCAATCAAAGCCAAACTCTTGTTAGAGGTTCTGCGGCGTGCCCCTTGGCTTTTCTGATTGTTAAATCACTTCTAGCATTGGCGGCATGTGTAGAAACGCTCATCTCCCTGTGTAGCCTGAGACCCTATTTGCGGCCACGCCTCAAGTGGCACCTCTGTTTTGGGGCTGATTTTAAAAAAGCAGCCTAAAAACAGAACCTGCCCTTCCTCTGAAACACCCCAGGGAGCGCTTGCACCAGAAAGAAGAAAAACATCATTCAAACTCAAACAGAGAACCTTTGGTCCATACAACCAGGCCGTTCATTTTTTTCCTTAGCCATCCTCCCCTCTCTTATAAATAAGTGCTCCAGACAAGCCCCCCCCATTTCACCGGATAAAAGAAACGGCCAACAGGTGTTGTGTTGCTTTAGCAGTGTACAGCGTTAGCGAGTGGAATTACCTTTGATCTTACTGCTGCAAAAGGCCTCAAAAAAAACAGTCTTTCCCTCATACTCACCTTTGCGCCGGTTTGGTGGGAATAAGGTCTTGGGCAGAACATACATGCCTACTTTTCGGCTGGGAGACCAGCGTGCCAACTGCTGTATTAGATCTGCTAAAAGAAAGTAAGTTGTTTTCCGGATTTGGGGGTAAAAAGGGAAAGGTCATAAGCAGGCATTTGTCTGTCTTTGAAATGCTTCTGGTAAGAGATTTTGAACAGCGATCTGATGGTCTCTGCCCATTTGCCCTCCCCTACCATGCGTCTCCCAAATTGGCTGTCATTCAGAGTGCCGCCGTGGCAGGATTTAATTTGGTTCAGCACCTTTGAAGCCCGCTCAGGGTAGGCCTTGGTCACCCAATCTTCAAAAATCTCCCCAATGGCACCGTTCAGACGCACCACCGTATACGCTGCAGACAAAGCCCCCGCATGGGCCGCCGCCTCCAGGATGGCGGGTACTTCATGGTCATTTAACCCCGGAATGATAGGTGCCACCATGACATTCACCGGCACCCCGGCTTCAGAGAGGGTCCGGACCACCCCCAGCCGTTTCTGACCGGTAGCAGTACGGGGCTCCATCTTCTGCCGAAGAGACTCCTGCAGAGTGGTGACAGAAACACTCACGTGCACCAGCCGGTGGCGGCTAAGTTCCTGCAACAGGTCAAGATCCCTGAGAATCAACGCATTCTTGGTAATCAAACTTACCGGATGCCGGTACCGCAGGAGCACTTCCAGCAGTTGGCGGGTGAGTTTCTTCTTTGCCTCAATGGGTTGGTAACAGTCAGTATTGCCCGCCAGCATGATAGGCCGCACCACCCAGCTTGGTTTTTCCAGCTGGGCCTGCAGCACCTGTGGTGCATTTTCTTTAATGACGATTTTCTGCTCAAAATCAACCCCGGCCCCTAGCCCCCAGTAGGTATGGCTGTTTCTGGCATAACAGTAAATACAGCCATGCTCGCAGCCCTGGTAGGGATTCATGGAATAGACCAGACCCAGATCAGGGGAGTCTACCTCATTCACAATTTTCTTAGGGTTTTCTATGAAAAACTGAGTAGCCGACTTATGCTCCCATGCCTCATCCACCCCTTCCAGATGTTCTACTACGTACTCATTTTTCAAGTACGGGCTGGAAGGATTATACTGGGCCCCTCTCCCTTTAATATACTCTTTGTTCTCTTTGACAGAATCTGAACCCATGGTAGTAGCCATCAACATGAATGCTAATATATTTAGTATTTATGTGTTTTTCAACTATATTCCAATACTTTTAGCAAAACCTAGAGATTAAACTCGCCTTCTCTTATTCTCTTTAAGCAGTATGCCGGTTGGGAACCGCTGTATATTCTTCTGCTGCAAAGATTTTAGAGGAACAATTGATAGGGGAATCTGTAATGAAAGCCTGGGAAGAACTGCACGTGAAGGCACACCACTTTAAACGTTTACAGAACCCGTTCAACCTCCTGCTTCTATCAAATGCTAATCTTGAAAAATCACCAGAAGTAGTTCCTTAGACCTGGGGGCAAGGGAGGAACAAATACGTATTTTTACAAAATAATTAATATTCTTATCCTTAGAGGCAGCTGAAATTATAACAGCCTCGTACAAAGGCTCATGTGTAAATTGTTCAACCTTAACCTATACACAAAAGCTATGAAACTCAAAGGAATTAATTTGTTTGCCACATGTGCCATTGCCTCTGCTTTGGCTTTATCTTCTTGTGGTGGCAGCGGAAACCAGGAAGACCAGGCCAATGGCACTACCACTGACAATACCTCAGTAGACAGTAATACCATGGATGACGGCACCAGCACCACCACTGACATGGGGGGTGACACCACTATGATGGGCACCACAGGTACTACTGGCACTACAGCCGGCACAACCGGTACCACTGCCGGAACTACTGGTACTACCGGAACCACTGCGGGCACAACGGGTACCACTGCGGGCTCCACAGGCACCACTGCCGGTACAACCGGTACCACTGCCGGTACTACAGGCACCACTGCCGGTACAACCGGTACTACTACAGGAACAACCGGCGGCGGGACCACTGGCCGCTAATATCACTTTCTCTTTTCAAAAAGAAGGGGCTGGCAATGACACAAGCCCCTTTTTTTGGCATTAGCCCCTTCTGTAGGAGTCATATTCAAATCATAATTTTGCAGGCCAGAAGTGCCAGAGCAAGGTTCTGCACAAGCAGTTTTTGAGGCGCGTAACCAGAAAAGGATGAGCGCAAGTTCTTTTGTGGCCTTTTGTTTCGTAAAAGCCACATGTAAACCGGCTTTAAGGGCAGGCTTTCATCTGGTCCCGCACTTCACCAAAGGAAATCTTTTGTATAGGCGAGTTAAATTCTTTGTGCAGGTAATTGATAATGTTGGTGATATCTGCCTCTGTCAGTTGATTATTGCCCGGCATGGGTTGGTTATAGGTTTTACCATTCACCTGAATTGGCCCGTTTATCCCATTCCTGATGAGGCAGGCCAGTTCTGCCCGGTGCTGGGCCGCATAGTCTGAATCTAACAACGGCGGAATCACCCCCCGCAGCCCCTCCCCATTCTCCAGATGGCAACTGGCACAGTGGCGGGTGTACAGCAGCTGGCCCTCGTCTTTACGCTCTGTAAAGCACCCAGCCACAGCTATCCCAAGTATGGCTACCAGAAAGAGGTTTCTCCAACGCATCTGCTGTCAGTTATTTTGTCTTCTCCTGCAGGAGCAGCTCCATGTCTTGCATGAGCTTATCTACTTCCTGTTCATTGGTGCCGTCATAATGCCCCCTTATTCTGCGTTTTTCATCTATAAGCAGGAAGGCACCGCTGTGCTCAAAGCCACCCGGTGCTTCATTGCTCTCCAGGGCGCTGGTCAGGTAATGCTTCTGGGCCAGGTCTAAGATGGTGTCTTTGTCTCCGGTTAGAAAATGCCAGGTTTTGCTGCTCACCCCCAGCCGGTCAGCATATTCCCGCAACACCGCCACGGTATCATGGGTGGGATCAATGGAGTGGGACAACAGCGCCACCCTGGGGTTGTCTTTGTACTTCTCATACACCCGCAGCATCTGGCTCTTCATTTTAGGGCAGATAGACGGGCAGGAGGTAAAGAAGAAGTCTGCCACATAAATTTTATTGGCTACCGTCTGGGGCGTGACCATCTGGCTGTCCTGATCTAAAAAGGCGAAATCAGGAATGGAATGGTAGACCGTATCTACTTTCGGCTGGCCGTCTACCATGGTTACCTTGGGCTCCCTTGGCCCCAGAATAGGCAGCGACTTCTTTTCATCTGACGTAGACGTGCAGGCGCTTATGAGGCCCAGCCCCAGCAAGGCTCCTAGTACTATTTTTCTCATGGATGCTTGTTTGTAAGTTGGGCAGCCAGGGAATCAGCTACTTTAAGGCTCTGCTCAATCTCCTGGCGTACTTTCTGAATCTTTTCCCTCTCATCTTGCAGGTACAGAAGGGCTTCCTTGGGTTTCTGAAGGTCAGGAATACGGTAGGCCCGCATCCACTGCATCATGTGCTCATCTGCCTCCAGCAGCTTGGAGACGCCATACCTGACACCTCTTTGTCTGGCTGAATCTGCTGCGGGCAAGGAATCCTGTAACCGTAGCAATTCTTTACGGTGTGTGTAAAGATCCCCCATTTTGGCCATAGAGGAATCATGGAGGGCCATCACCTCTTCGTGCAGCGTTTTGGCCTGGTTCTGGGCAGATGGCTCACAGGCAGTTCCCATGAGTACCACAGCGATCAGTACAGCCATATATTTTCCCATACTTCTTGAGGAGTCTGTTTCTTGGGCAAAGGTAGAGCCTGCACCAATAGAACGCACACTCTTTGGCAAGATTATCACCCGTCTCCAGCAAAACTTTCCTTCTGTTTTTTTATCACACAGCCCCACGCCGTTTGACTCCAGCCAACCACATGCTGGTGGTTTCTCTTTGGGAATAAGGGCCTGACAACAGCTTGACAGGTAAGCCGCCCCCACACCACCTGAACTTGAAAGAAAATCACCTCCCCCCTTTCTTGGTTGAATTCGCATTTCAAATAACTTATAAGCAGTTTCTGTTTTGGGGCTATTTTCCGGAAAACAGGCCAAAAACAGAAAAACACATTTACTCAACCTTCTTTTCTTATTCCAGGAATCTACACCCAATCATTATAGTTCATTAGGTCAAGACACACACGCAAATACATTTTTTGTATCCCACTAATTCAAGCACTTTTACACCTATTATGCTATAAAAACTTAAACTTAGATAATCCCTCAACAAAACCCATGTTTACACCAACCCTTTCATTGCATTAAATCCACTATAATAACAGTCCCATCTCCTTATTTTTACACCTTTAACTATTGTAGAAAATGCTATCAATTTTGTAGCATCCGGCTTTTAGTCACGCATTCCCAGCTTAGACTTTGCCTTGTTAGATGGTCTACTTCATCTAAAAGCTAAAGCTTTTACGCTATTCTATAAAAGAGCAGCAGAAACTTTTAACCACATTTATTTAAATACTAGGAATATCAGCCAAGTACAATATTATTTTAAAATAAAGCTCACAAAAATTTCCCTACTCTCAATTTAACTTCACAAAACAAGCTATATAACAACATATTACAATTAAAATAACACTTCTCACTTCAACCATTCCTCCTGCCCATATTTCCTTAATTCAATTACACTTCATATTCATTTGCTACTCTTCTGTAGATAAAACCTTTAAATGAGGCACAGATCCTGATTCAGCGGCAGAGGTAATCAAGCTGATGAAGACATACTTGATACCTCCTTCCTACCCAGCTTTCATTCGGACTACCTTCTCCGGCATTTTAACACATATTGCTTCACATTATTTTTTAGTTTATCTTTCCCTTAAGCGTTAATAAAAAAGACTTTAAACACATTAATTAAAGCCATAAACCCACATTACCATTTCAAAAAAAACTTCCAATTAGCAACAATTACCCAAGCAAAATAATCTTTACATTCACTTCCTTCTCAAGCCCCACACCATACCCTACACACACCTCAAGCCCTCCATTAGAAAGCTCTTCCACATGGACTCAGCTAATTACTTATACATCAAACAATAGTGTAAATTATGGAAAGAAGAACGTTCAGAAAAAAGCTTTTACTGCTCTCTTTTTTATCTTTAGCCCATTTTTTCTATGCCTGCAGTGAAAAGGAAGAAGTTGAACCGGCCACAGAACCTGGTGGGGGAATTATTGATCCGCCAGCGGGAGAACCTTCGTCTGGTGCCCCTAATGGCCTTTACCCTGTTGCCTGCGCATGTAACATTGGGGTTTTAGATTGGACCTCAGACAATCTGGACATTTACAGATCTGAGGCTGCTGACTGGTCCCTCCCGGCGGCAAAAGTTTGGAGCTTTAAGCCCTCCACCTCCATTCCTGGCGGCAACTGGACAGCCACCGAAAGCGCGGCCCCAGGATGGGACAACCCTACTGACATGAAAATGCGGCTAAACAGCATACTGGGTCCTGACATTGAATGGATTGCGGCCGTAGGTGGCGAAACGGCGTTGATCACCAATGCTTCCAAAGTCAAAAAGTGGTCAACTAATATTGGGAGTGGCCAGAATCCACAGAGCATTGAAATTCTGGGGAACGGCAATGTAGCGGTTGCCGCCGCCGGGGGCAACTGGGTGAAAGTATTTGCCACCCGTAACAACACCAGTGCCACCTACCCTCTCTATAATGCCCATTCGGTCTTATGGGATGAAACCAACGGCAGGCTTTGGGCAACAGGCCAATTAACCAGCGGTGGCCCGTGGAGCATTGTGGCTTTTACCGTTGGTACCGGATCTGCCCCCGCGTTAGAACTGGATGCCTCCCGCACTTTCACTACTGACCAGACCCTCCTTCGGCACCTGTCACCGGTGGTGGGGCAACCAGATAAATTCTGGGTTTCTGCGGCCGAGGGGGTGTTCTTTTACAACAAAGTCACGAAAACCCTCTCACCCCATGACGGCAAGGTTTTCAACAAGCCAGGGGTTACGGGTACGTCAAACCAACCTTCCGGCGAGATCATTCAGGTGGAAGGGAACAGTAAAGTGAATGTGTTCGGCACGCATGCCGAAGGAACCGGGGTGCTCATCACGTCCCACTTGCTGGCGGGCAATATCTACAAAGCCGTTCCTCTCAACCCCAATTATGAGTACAGGAAATACTACGGCATTGCCACGTTTAACGTGCGGGTGGCGGTAGACGGCGGCAATAAAGCCTGGTCAGTGCGACGGCCGTTGGTCAGGGATTTAATCAGGAAATATGATTTTGACATCTGGGGAAGTCAGGAAGCCAACGGCAACCAGATCACGCATTTAGCCAACGATTTACCTGAATACAACAAAATAGGCACCGGGAGGGATGACGATGGCACCGGCCCCGGCACTTCTGAGCACAGTGCGCTTTTCTACAAGAAACAGCGGTTTGCCGCCCTCGCCTCGGGCCAGTTCTGGTTGGCACCCGGCGCCCCTACCACCAAACCCGCCAACAAACCCTGGGGCACCTCCTTCTACCGCATTGCCACCTTTGCCCGACTCAGGGATAGGTACACCGGCGAAATCTTCTGGGTGTTCAATGCCCACTTTGACCACGCCAGCGAGAATGCCCGGGTGAACAGCGCCAACTTAATGCTTGCCCAGATAGCCGAGAAGGCAGGCAACGAACCCGCTATTCTTCTGGGCGACCTCAATGCGGGGCAGAACCAGGATCCGTACCTGATTCTCCACAACTCCGCCTTGTTAAGTGATGCGTACCAGGTGGTTCCTGCAGCAAAAAGATACGCCCCTGCCAGAGGCACAACCAACGGTTTTGATTTAAACAACACCGGCAACAGACGCATTGACCATATCATGCCAACCGCTACCTGGCAAGTGTACAGTCACAACGTCTTGACAGATGCTCCAAACAGTATTCTGCCGTCTGACCACTACCCCGTTCTGGTGGAGATGAAGCTACCGTAACACATCCACGCCTGGGTTTTTCCAGAAGAGGTTAGGCGGTAACTGCCTAACCTCTTCTGTTTTACAGCTTGTTCGCCCCCTGAAAATAATACAAAGGAAAAATGAAGCGCTTTACGTTGACTAGAAGCTGTGATATGGAATGAAGAATAGCCAGCTCAATTTCTGTTTTTAGCCTACTTTTTTAAAAACAGGCCGAAAGCAAAAGACAGTATTGGTCCAGTATAGAACTTGTAAAGCAAAGCCACTTCATCTATGGGGCAGCTTCTAGTAACGTTCTGTTTTGGGGCTGTTTTTATAAAAACAGCCCCAAAACAGAACGTTACTATTGACAGGAACAGCCCTAAAAACTACCTCTGCACGAGTTGCCTGCTTAGATATCTGGCCACTTTGGCCACATCTCCAGACGTTTCCTCATCTTTAGCCGAGAGGGCTTTCACTTCCTGGGCCAGCGGTTGGGCGTCTTTCCCCATTTTCTCCAGAACCTCCAGCGCGGCTATTTGCACAAACCGGTTCTGGCTCTGCAGGTGTTGGCGCAACACCGGCAGCACGCGCGTGGTCTCTCCTAACCCGTACAAAGCTTCGGCGGCGGCCACCTGCACTATTGCCAGCGGGTCTTGCAACAATTTCTGTAACGCGGCTTTCGCCGATGCGGCTTCTTTGCCCAGCACCACGCACCCTATGGCCGACCAGTACCGTACCACCGGCTCTTTGTCCTGCAACCGTTTGGTGAGTTCTTTCACATGCTTCGCCTCACGGCTAGAGGCCATGTCTGCGGTCTCCAGTACCCGCTCCAGCGGAAAACTCCCGGTGCGCAGGTAGTCATAGATGGGCATTTTCTGGTTTATTTCCGCCAGCATTGCTTCGGGTATAAAGCCTGCGTCTTTGGTTTCCAGGAGCCATTTTTGGTTAGCTTGCCTCATTTCGCGCAGCACAGATTCATATTCTTTCTTTCCGGCCAGGTTGTGAATATTGTGCGGGTCGGCTTCTACGTCATAGAGTTCCTCGGCGGGTTTTGGTTTCCAGAAAAAAGATTGCGCCTCATTGAGTTGGCCCGCTTTGTAGGCGTTCTCCCAGGAAACCATAGAACTGGCCTGCCACTGGTAATCTACGTGCTGACCGGGAATTCTGTGGGGCAGGTAATTCCTGATGTAGCGGTACTTCTTATTCCGCACCGAGCGGCCCAAATCCAGGCGTTCGTCCATGCGGCCTTTGTACGAGTAGGCGTATTCTCTCGGCGCAGCCGCTTGTTTGCCCAGAAACGGTTTGCCCTGCAAATGCGAAGGCAGCGGCACGTTGGCCAAACTCAAAATGCTGGGCGCAAAATCCACGAACGACACGATGCGGTCCAGTTTAGCGCCCGGTTTGCCCGGCGCCAGATGGGCATATTTTTTAGGGAACCGGATAATGAGCGGCACCCGCAAACCAGATTCATACAGAAACCGCTTGCCCCGGGCCAGCGCACCGCCGTGATCACTGTAGTAAAAAACAATGGTGTTTTCGGCCAGTCCGGAAGCTTCCAGTTCACGTAAGATTTCCCCAGCTTCGGCGTCCATAGCCTGCATGCGGTCATAGTACAGCGCCCAGTCTTCCTCCATCTCCGGCGTGCGGGGGTGGTAGGGCGGCACGGGCGCTTTCTTAGGGTCATGGCCTAGTTTCTGAGCCCGGTTTTTGCCCTGGATCTGGCTTTCATGGGTAGTAGTGAAGTTGAAGATGGAGAAGAACGGCTGCCCCGGCTTCCGGTTTTTATAGGTGGCTTTCTTGCTGGATTCGTCCCATACCTGCGGCTGGTCTTTGGTGTTGTAGTCCTTCTTCACGTTGTTGGAGGTGTAATACCCAGCCTGCTTGAGGTACTGCGGGAAGAACTTCACCTGCTCGGGCAGCTGGTACGTGCTGCGGTGGTGCAGCGTGCCCGCCGATGAGGCGTACATGCCCGTAATGAGCGCAAACCGGGTGGGCGCGCAGACCGGCGCCGCCGCAAAAGCATTCAAATACAGTACGCCTTCGGTGGCCAGTTTGTCCAGATTGGGCGTGGTGGCATAGGCATCGCCGTAGGCACCCAGAAACGGACTGTTGTCTTCGCTCACAATCCAGAGAATGTTGGGGCGTTCTTCCTGTACTTCGGCCACGGCCGAAAGAGAGTAAAAAAACCAGCAAACCAGAGAGAGAACGTGGGCGCGCCGAACCGAACGCTTTCTGGCCAAAGCCCCAAACTGACGTAAATAGGTATAGGTAGTCTTATGGCTCATACAAGTTCTTCTTGGGTTAGGCAGAAGGCAATTTTTTTATTGTAAATAAGTTACGTTCTCGCTCGCCTCTGGCGAGTGTGGGCTATCCACGGCGTCCCGCCGCATTATAACAGAACTCGGCCAGAGGCCGAAGCCAACTCACACTCGCCAGAGGCGAGCGAGTGAAGCTATTCATTAGCTTTCCTGTTTTCGGCCTGTTTTTCTGAAAACAGGCCGAAAACAGGAAAAGTAGCTCCGGAACGTTAGCTGTTATTTCTTGAGAATCTGCGGATAGAGCTTACCGTCTGGGGCTTTGAAGTCAAGGCCCAGCAGTTTGGCAATGACCGGCGCCACGTCCTGAATGCCCATTTCCTCAATCTTCACCCCTTTGTTAATGCCTGCGCCCACCGCAATAAAACCAGTTCTGATCTCCTGAAAATCAGGAAAATACCCGTGCGTGCCGCCTAGCTTGGTTTTGCGAATAGTCGCGCCTTCGGTGGCCCCGCCAAAAGCCACACCTTTGGCCAAAGCCAAGGCCAGTGCTGGCTCGGGGTTCGCGCCCACGGCGTCCATTTCTTTGCGTTCTACCACCCTGAACAGCTTTTTCTCCTCGGGCGTCACGTTGGCCAGAATCTGCTTCACTTTCTCCAGCGTGGCCTTGTCATTTTTGTCTTTCAGGTACAAGAACGCTGAGCCGCCTGCACCTTCAAATCTGGCTTTCCAGCCGTCTTTGCCCATCAGTCCGGCCTGGGTTAGCCACACGTTAGCCGCCAAATTGGTGGTTCTGGTCACCATGCCGTGGTCACCGGTAATAATGATGGCCGTTTGGTTTTTAATGCCTGCCTTCTCTACGGTCTGCAGCACGTTGCCAATCAAACTGTCTACCAACACCAATGATTCCCTGATGTGATCATGGTCCCGGCCGTAGTCATGCCCGGCGTGGTCCATGGCCAAATAGTGAATGGCCATAAGGCTGGGCTTGTGCTTGGCAATGATGTAGTTGGCCATTTTACCGGTGGTGCGGTCCAGGTCATCGCCTTTGAAATGGTTGGGTGTCAGTTTGGTGTTGCTGCCTTTTTCAAACTCATCTAACAGGTTAGCGGGCGTCACCACCGGGCGGGTCACCGAAAGTTGGTCAGTCTTCTCGTCATTGTCAGCGCGTTTCACGGGGAAGTTGTAGGTAATGGGCGCGCCCACGGTCACCGGCCACATGATAGAGCCCGAGGTCAGGCCTTTTTTCTGCACGGCGTCCCACAGGGTGGCTACTTTAATTTGGTTTTCAAACCAGTACCACTCCCCTTTTTGGGCATCAACGGGGGCATTGTAGTAAATGCCGTGCCGGGCGGGCAAGGCTCCGGTCACCAGCGTAGTGTGCGACGGGTAGGTCACACTGGGGAAAACGCTGTTCACGCCGTTGGCGTAAACCCCGCTGGTCATGAGCTTCTGCAGGTTGGGCGCGGGCCACTTTTTGTCCAGGTAGAAGTCCGGACGGAAGCCGTCAATGCTAATCAGAATTACGTGTTTGGCCGTTTGGCCGAAACTTGCCGTCAAAGAAGCCACCACCACGGCAGCACTCAGGATAATGCGTTTCATGTTTATTTATTAGAGGCAATTGGTACTAACTCAATATCATCTACCCACACTTCATCTCCGGCCTTGAGTTGCCCGAAATATAAAGCCAATTGGTAGTTTCCGCTCTGCGGAATGGTAAACGGTTTAGAGGCGGTTTTAGTCGCCTGCCCCGCCGCTGTCACCGTCTGGTCCAGCAGTTTTTCCTCACTGTTGGGCTGCTCAAACCTTAGCAGGAAAGAAGCGTTGCCTTTGGCCTTGGCGTTCAGTTTCACCTGGTACTGCTGCCCTTTGTCCAGCTTCACGTTCCAGACCATGGCCAGTTGGTTAGGCCGCTCGCCGGGTTTCTGCATGGCCACTTTTACGGCATTCTTGCCGGTCAGCTGCCCGGTTGGGTCAATCTCTAAAGTAGCGGAAACTGCTTTGTTCTGGTTCACGCGCCAGCCGCCCAGTAAATCTTCTTCAAAGGTGCTGTTCAGTTTGCGGCGGTAATGCTCCATACGCACGTTGTACTCGCGGGTGTCCAGCGGGAACGCTCCAATCTGGTTGGCCCAACTGAACCAGCCCTGGTACATGCTGGTCACGCGGTCTGGGTATTGATTGGCCATGTTGTACATCTCAGACGGGTCGGCGTCCAGGTCATAGAGTTCTAAGGAGTTGGTGGAGAATTCCTCGCCCTCGGGGGTTTTGGCCACCAGTTTCCACTTGCCGTCGCGCACGGCCAGGTTGGCTTCGTGCTCCCAGTACACCACCCCGCGGTTGTTGGTTTTGCCGGTGAAATGCGGTACTAAACTTTTCCCTTCCAGCGGAGTGATTTTATGGCCTTTGAACGACTTGGGGTAACTGGTTTTGGCCAGTTCCACACACGTGGCCATGATGTCGCTCACATGGCCGTACTCTTTCACAAAGCTGTTTTGCAGTTTAGGATCAATGCCCTTGGGCCAGTAGGCAATTAACGGCGTGGCGATACCGCCCTCATGGGTGTAGTGTTTGTATTCCCTAAACGGTGTGCTGCCCAGGTTGGCCCATTCAATGCGGTAGCTTTCAAAGGTATCTTCCTGTCCGTTCACTTCCTTGCTCTTGCCGCTGGAGATGAATTCGGCGCACGCGCCGTTGTCACTCAAAAAGAAAATGAGCGTGTTGTCCAGCTGGTTTTTCTCTTTGAGCTTGGCCACAATACGGCCGATGCCCTGGTCCATGACGTCAATCTGCGCGGCATAGATGGCCATGCGCATCGCCATTTCGTTTTTCTTTTCCTCTGGCAGGGTTTCCCAAGCCTTCACTTCTTTGTCTCGCGGCGAGAGTACGGCGTTTTGAGGCAGCAAGCCCAGTTTTTTCTGTTTCTCAAACCGTTCCTGGCGCAGTTTGTCCCAGCCTACTTTGTAGAAGTCCTTGTACTTGTCAATGTCTTTCTGCAGCGCGTGCAGCGGCCAGTGCGGGGCGGTATACGCCACATACATAAAGAGCGGGTCTTTCTTCTTGGCAGAAGAAAAATGCTGCTCAATGTACTTCACGCTGGTGTCTGAAATGGCCGTGGTCAGGTAAAAATCTTTGGGCGCAGGGTAGCGCTGGTTGTTAGAGTAAATCTGCGGCGTGAAGTAGTTGGAACCGCCCGGTACAATGCCGAAGTACTGGTCAAACCCGCGCTGCTTGGGCCAGTTGTCTACCACGCCGCCGTTGATTTTGCGCTCATTGGTGAGGTGCCATTTGCCGGTCATGTACGTGCCGTAGCCCGCTTGCTTCAGGACCTCGGCAATGGTCACGCTCTGTTGGTTGAGATTGCCTTGGTACGCAGGCGTGCCTAAATCTGCGGCGGCCATCCAGCCCATACCCGCCTGGTGCGGATACAACCCGGTCATGAGCGAAGCGCGGGTGGGGCAGCAGCGGGCCGCGTTGTAGAACTGCTTGTACTTGATGCCGCCCGCGGCGAGTTTGTCCAGGTTGGGGGTTTTTACTTCCCCGCCGTAGCTCCCTATGTCTGAAAAGCCCAAATCATCGGCCAGAATCAGGATGATGTTAGGGCGTTGCTGGGCCTGCACCACTACTGACAGCATGAGCAGCAATAAAAGGAACAGCGAGGGTTTTCTAAATCTATTCATCTATCACACAAGTAATCTTTGTTTGTCAGTCGTTTTCCGTTTTCGGCCTGTTTTCGCGAAAACAGGCCGAAAACAGAATCCCCACTTCTCCCCTATTTCGCCTGTACTACCAGAAACAAACCTGACCGCGGCGAAATGCTCTGGCTGAATTTGTCTTTGGCGGCGGGCAGGTTTTTGGCGGCGTACACATCACGTACTTTCTTGGTTCCAGCTAACCCCAGGTCGGTCCAGTTCACGGTGATGTTCTGAGCAGCTTGGGCATCACGGTTCAGCAGCAGCACGGCGTAATCACCGTTTTTCAGTTTCTTGGCCCAAACTTCGGCTTTGCCGTCTTGCTTTATTCTTTTGCCTTGCTCGGTAGGGTCCTGGTTAATGGCGATAGCTTCTTTGTTCAAGATGATGGCTTTCTCTTGGGCAGTCATCACGCGTGGGTCGTTGCCCAGAATGAGCGGCGAACTCATGAGGCACCACAGCGCGAAATGGGCTTTCTGCTCTTCCTGGGTCAGTCCTTGGTCACCGGTCACCAGCATGTCGGGGTCGTTCCAGTAGCCGTTGCCCGCTTTGGCGGCGTGGCGGTTGTTTTTCTCCACAATGGCCATCACGCTGCCCGGCTTCTCAGAGTCAAAAATAGCCCCACCAGACTGCTTAGATTTGATATCACCGGTGGTACGGCCCAGGTTGGTGAGCTGTGGGTACCACGGAAAGAACTGGTACGCGCTGGCGCTCAACACCATATCCCGCCCGCTTTCCTTCATGAGTTTGCTCCACTTGGCGTAGGCAGTCTGCAGGTTTTTGGGCTCACTTTCCCAGCCTTTTTTCCAGCGCGGATCATTGCGCGGGTAATTGGGCTGCTCGTCTAAAGAAAAGCGGCATTTGTCTAGTTTCACGAAGTCAATGCCCCAGTCTTTGAACTGTTTCACGTGCACTTCCTCCAGGCCCCAGCCGCCCACTTTGTCCATGCCGCAGTCATGGGAACCGGGCGTGGTGTGCAACCCGAATTTCATTCCTTTAGAATGGGCATAATCTGCCAGTGCTTTCATGCCGCCGGGAAATTTGGCAGGGTGCACCAGCAGTTCGCCGTTGGGGCCCAGTTTGGAATCACGCCAGCCGCCGTCTACCACCACGTAGTTGTAGCCCGCGTCACGCAGGCCGCTGCTGGCCATGGCGTCTATAATTTCGCGTATCATCTGCTCGTTGATAGCCTCTTTCCCGAACCAGTTCCAGCTGTTCCAGCCCATGGGCGGCGATTTTGCCAGTTCAGGGCGTACCTGCGCCTGGGCCACTGTGCCCACGAGTAAACATAGGGCCAGGATTATTTTCCACATGCGGTTAGTCATTGCTTAGGGTTTGAAGGGGGGCAGTTTTCTGCGTTAAGTAAGCGGCCACCTCCAAACATCCATATTTATCCGTTTGAAAGGTATTCATGGGCGAACTAGAAAAACGTTGTTAAAAATGGTATTACCGTTTGCCACCAAGATCCTTACAGGATGACAACAAAAAAATGGTACTTGCTTTTCTATTTGCGGTACCACCTGAAAAATTCTATTCTGTTTTCGGGCTGTTTTGGCCAAAACAGCCCGAAAACAGAAGGTTAAATTATCATTGGCAATGGTTCTGCGTAGCAGCTCTTTTTCAAAAACAGCCGCTAATCTGGGGGTTATTTTTTACCGGTATGCTGGGTGATTTGCCAGTCTTTGGGAGCCACAAAGCCCTTGCGGCCTTCGCCGTACGGCGGCACCTCAAACGGAGATTTGATGTTGTCAAACACATCCAGCTGCTTTTTCAGGTCAGCATAAATAGCCGGGTTGGCTTGGGCCACGTTGTTCTTTTCAGTTGGGTCTTTCACAATCTGGAACAGGTGGTCTTCGTCCAGTTTGATGCGCGGGTTCAACCCCTTGGCCGACACCAGTTTCCAGGAATTGTTGAGGATAGTGCCAGAGCCCAGGTAGAAGCTGCGCTGAACTTCTTTTTGTTTGCCCGTCAGCACTGGTGCCATGCTGATGCCGTCTAGCGGGTTCTTGGGTTTTTCTGCCACGCCGGCCACTTCTAACAAGGTAGGCATGATGTCTATGTAGCCCATGAGCTGGTTGTTCACACTGCCGCCCTTGAAACCGGCGGGCCACCTGATGATAGCGGGCACCCGCACGCCCCCCTCCCATTCGGTGAATTTTGCCCCTCGTAGCTTACCGCTGCTGGAGCCTTTGATTTCTGGGGCGGGGCCGTTGTCTGAGTGGAACAGCACAATAGTATTGTCGTCAATCTTCAGGTCTTTGAGGGTCTGCAGAATACGGCCAATGTTGCGGTCCATGTTGGTGACCATGGCGGCGTACGTCATTTCTGGGGTGTTGCCGCGGCCCACTTTGCCTTCCTTCTCGTCATTGTTCTTTTTCCCGAAGCTGGGTTTAGCAGGGTCATAGCCGTATTCTTTCATGTCTTCTTCCTTGGCTTGCAGCGGGCCGTGCGGCGCATTGTAGGCCAGGTAAATAAAGAAGGGGGATTGCCCGTTGTAGCTCTTAATGTTGCGCACGGCCTCATCTGTGAGCAGATCTGTGCTGTAGCCTTTGTCACGGCTGGGTTTGAAGTCATTGTGCCAGTCCAGCTCGCCTTCGCGCTCGTGGGTGAAGTAATCAATAGCGCCATTGAGGTGGCCGTAGAAGTGGGTAAAGCCGCGGTTAAGCGGGTGGTATTTCAAATCAGCGTGGCCCAGGTGCCATTTCCCCAAAACCGCACGGTTTTTATACCCGGCCTTGGCTAGCATCTCTGGCAAAAAAACTTCTTTGGTGTCAACCCCAAAGCTGGACCAGGGCGGAATCACGGTGGTACGCAGCCCGAACCGGTCTGGGTAGCGGCCGGTCAGGAGTCCGGCTCGGGTGGGTGAGCAAACCGCGGCCACGTAGAAGCGGTTCAACTCCACACCATCTTTGGCCAATTGGTCCAGCACCGGGGTTTTGATGCTGCCCCCGTGGTAGCCTACATCGCCCCAGCCCATGTCATCGGCCAGGATAATGATGATGTTGGGCTTCTTGCCTTTGGTCTGGGCCTGCGCGCCCGGGCTCTGCCAGATACACAAGGCCAGGAGCAGGACTAATTTGTTCAGGTATTTCATGGGTGTTTCAGTTTTGGTCTGTTTTAGGAAAAATAGCTTATAAACGGCTTACTCCTGGTTCTGGGCTTTTCTCTTTTTACCTTCGGCTGCGCTGACTTTTTTGCCGCCTTTCTTCTTGGCGGGCGCGTCACCGGCGGCGGCGTGGCCACCGGCATCAGATGCATCGCCTTTCACAGGCACTGACTTTTTGAACTGGCTGGGTACCTGTTTGGCCAAGCTCACCATCACAGGTTTCAGGGAGAGTTGCTGCGCCAGGTTTTTCAGTTCATAGGGGTCTTGCTGGTGGTCATAGAGTTCCTCAGAGCCATCGGCGTATTTGATGTAGCGGTACTGCTGGGTACGCACGGCGCTGTAGTTCTCGCGGGTGGTGGTGAGGCCGGGGCGTTCCCAGCGGGTCTTCGGGTTTTTCAGGACGGGCATCATGCTCAGGCCGTCCAGTTGCTGTTTGGGCGGGCTCAAGTTACAGTATTCTACCAGCGTGGGGTAAATGTCAATCAAACTCACCGTCTGCGGGCAGACCACGCCTTTGCCGTTGGGCAACCTGATTAACAGCGGAATAGTAGTGGCCTGCTCCCAGAGGGTTTCTTTGGTCCAGTGGTTTTTGGTGCCGTTGTGAAAGCCGTTGTCAGACGCAAATATTACCAGGGTATTCTGGGCGTACGGGCTTTTCTCCAGCGCGTCCAGCACGCGGCCCACGCTCCAGTCAGCAAATGAGTAATTGGCGCAATAAGCTTTGAGGTAGGTTTGCAGGGCCTGCTCTTTGTTGGGGACTTTCCGGTACAGAGGGGCCAGGCCGTCGGTGAGGGCTTGGCCCATGGGCGGCACGTCATTCAGGTCATTGGCGGCAAAGCCCGGCGGCATGGGGAACGTGACCCCT
The DNA here is from genome assembly GCF_014138425.1 of Rufibacter ruber. Classification (NCBI taxonomy): domain Bacteria; kingdom Pseudomonadati; phylum Bacteroidota; class Cytophagia; order Cytophagales; family Hymenobacteraceae; genus Rufibacter; species Rufibacter ruber. The sequence goes on along the minus strand of NZ_JACJIQ010000001.1, from coordinate 656,815 downwards.
TCATACAGGTCATAGAAGCGTTTGGGGGCCGTGTAGGGGTTGTGCGGGCGGTACAGGCCCCAGTACATGAAGAATGGTTTCTCCTGCTGCTGGCCCAGAAACGCCATGGCCTGTTCGGCGGTCACCACATCGGTAAAGTCAGAATCGGGGCCTTCCCAGGGTTTGGTGTCAAACCACTGCCCGGCGCGGGCTACCCAGGGGCCGTAGCCGCCGTGGTGCACGTTGTTGTCCCACATTTTTTCCTCACGGTTGCCCGGCAAAGGTACGTGGAACGTCTTACCCCCGGCCCAGGTGGTGTAGCCGTTGCGATTAAACAGCTCAGGCAGGGCTTCAACCTGGGTCAGCACGTCTGAGGTGCCCCACACGTTAGGCCCGTTCTGGTATACGCCAGTGTTATGCGGATACTTGCCGCTAAAGAATGAAGCCCGTGACGGAATGCACTTGGGGGCGGCACAGGTGGCGTTTTGGAAGTAGAGAGACTGGGACAGCAGTTTCCTGAGGTTGGGCACCTTGAGCACGGGGTAATCATTTACCAGTCCCCAGGTGTTCATGTCATCTACCACAATAAAGAGCACGTTGGGCTTTTGCATCGGCTGTGCCAGGCTTTCAAAGCCAAGCACCAGCAGTAATAGCAGAGGCAGCGTACTCAAGAATCTGTTTTTCATGCCGGTTTATGCTTCTTTCTCATCGGCTACAGCCGAAGTGGTAGTATTCCTCTTTTTCTTCGGCCCGGGCCGAAAGTTATTCACGTTTAGGGGCGGGCGGCGTGAATCTCCAGCTCCCGTTGCCCCAAACCTCCAGGCGGGAATACCCCAACGTATCTGTCCCGAAGATAGCGGGTGCCGGTGGGCCGCTGTGCCACTATTGTCGCTAATGCTGCAACAAATGTAGAAAGGGGTACAAGGCAGGTTTAGACGGGTCCGTCGCGGTTTCTCTCCCCACGTTCCCTTTCCTGTTTTTGGCCTGTTTTCAGAAAAACAGCCCGGAAACAGGAAAGGAGCATCTTGTCTGTTCCTGACCTGGTTTGGTACTTAGATGCGAGTGGGGCCATTAGGTTTAATGGCAGCCGCAGCGGGGTGAAACTTTTGCCTGGCCTGCCGGGGATACAGCCCTGTCCGTTATTCTCCCCCATTACCAGAGCCTTTCTGTTTTTGGCCAAAACAGGCCAAAAACAGAAAGGCCTCACAGAATCTGAATATCTGTGAGGCCCAACGGAGACTCTTGACAGTAGCTATTTCTCCAGCGTAAATACCTGCGTAAACCGTAAGGCCCGGGACGAACTGCCCACTGAAAGTTCAAAGGCTCCGGGTTCAGCTTTCCAGCTGTGGGTGGGGGTGTCCCAGAAAGACAGGTCCTGGCGGTTGACCCAGAACGAGACGGTTTGGCTTTGGCCCGGCTTGAGGTACACTTTCTGGAAATCTTTCAGCTCCCGTACCGGGCGGTCAACGCTTGCCTCTTTGTCTGACACGTAGAGTTGCACCACCTCGGCGGCGGCTTGTTTCCCCGTGTTCTTCAGGGTGAACTGCACCTGCACTGAGTCCTGGCCGGAGAGGGTGGCTTTGGAGATTTTGGGATTGGTGTAGGTGAACGAGGTGTAGCTCAACCCATAGCCAAACGGGAACAGGACTTCTTTCTGCTGCTTGTCAAACCAGCGGTAGCCCATGAACACGCCTTCGTCATAGGGCAGGTGCACCAATTGGTGCGGCTTCACATACTTGGCTATCTCTTTCCTGCTGTTCTTTTCATTCCCTTTCCAGTATTCTTTGTAGTGGTTGTTGTTGCCCTGCCAATAGGGTTTTCCGCCCAGAAAATTGAAATCTGGGTCTGGCGAATCCTGAAAGTCTTTCTCCAGCGTAAACGGCAACCGGCCCGAGGGGCTCACTTTGCCGCTGATGATATTGGCCAGCGCATTGCCCCGCTCCTGCCCCAGAAAGAAGGTCCAGAGCACGCCTTTCACCTGGCCCAGCCACGGCATGGGTAGGCCGTTGGCCGAACTGATGAGCACCACCACGTTGGGGTTGAGGGCCGCCACCCGGGCAATTTCAGCGTTCACGCCTTGGGGTTCTTCAAACGGCACGTCATAGCCTTCGCCCGCTTTCTTGTTCAGCCGGAACAGGACCACGTTGGCGTTTTTGATTTGGGCATCGGTTGGTTTTTCGGCTTCCTCAAAGTTCTGGCCGTAGGTTTTCTTCAGGCCTTCGGCGAAGCTGGTGTGGTCATAGCCCGCCACAAAACCGCTGCCCGTGCCACTGTGCAGCTCGTTTTCCCCCATCAGCAGCACTTTTTTAGAACGCTGTACGGGCAGCACATTGGTTTCATTCTTCAGGAGGCAAATAGCTTCCTCGGCGCATTGGCGGGCGGTTTCTTTGTGGGCGGGGAGCGTGTTCAGCAAGGCTTTGTCAGTGGGCGCGCGGTCATAGACCCCGGCTTCAAAAAGCGTGTACAGGTTGGGGTACACCATGAAATCTAAATCAGCCTCCACTTCTGCCTTCCGGGCAGGGTATCTGGCGACAAAGTCCTGAATGTACTTGGCAAACGTAGCATTATTAGCCATGAGCAGGGTCTGGCCCGAGCGGGCTACCAGGTACTGCAGGTCTGGGTGGTAGTTGGTGTTCTGCCAGTCAGTCATGGTCACGCCCGTAAACCCGAACTCGCGGCGCATAACATCATTCAGCAACGGCTGGTGCATGGAGGCCGGGATTCCGTTGATTGCGTTGTTGCCGGTCATGATGGCCCGTACCCTGGCCTGTTTTACCACCGCTTCCCAAGGCTTGAGGTAAATCTCCCGCAGGGTGCGCTCATCCAGGTCGCTGCTGGCAATGTGGCGCACAAACTCCTGGTCATTGGCTATGAAATGCTTGGCCGTGGCAATAACGCCCTGGCTCTGCAACCCGTTGATGTAGTTCACTGCTATGACCGAGGTGAGCAGCGGGTCTTCGCCCATGTACTCATAGTTACGGCCGCCCACCGAGAGGCGCTGCAGGTTAATGCCCGGCCCCAGCAGAAAATCTACACCGTGCGCTTTACACTCCTCCCCAATGTTTTTCCCGAAGGCCTGCGCCAACGCCGGGTTCCAGGTGGCGGCCAGCGCCAGCATGGGCGGGAACGAGGTGCTGTTGGCTTTGCTGGCAATGGTCTGCAGCCGTATGCCCTGTGAGGCATCTGCCATGATGGCCGGCCTTAACCCCAACCGCGCCACACCCGGAAAGCAGAAGGACTTGTAGCCGCCGGTGAGGGACAGTTTCTCCTCAAAGGTGAGGTGCTTGAGCACGTCTCTGGCCCGGGCTTCGGGCGATAAGCTGGTGTTCTGGTACACCGCCCCCTGGGGGAAGTTCTTGAATGCAGACAGCGGCTGCAGTTCTTTCTCGTCTACCCGCTGCGCGAAGAGGGAGGAAACGGTAAGGACCGCAGCCAGGGTAAAAACAAACGCTTTCATGGTACAGGCTAGGCTTGGGTAGTAGTATTACAGATCCAAAGCTACTTTTTTGGGGCGGCCGCCGCTGTCAGTTTTCGTGCTTTTGCTAACAGTTTTGTAGAGCCCCCAGAGGTAGGGCTTTGCCTCCCGCCTGCAGACTCCTGTTTTCGGCCCGTTTTGGCCAAAACAGGCCGAAAACGCATTTATGCCATAAAAAGGAAAAATCCCGTTCCGGATACCGGAACGGGATTTCAAGCAGTACTCTACACTCATGAAGTTATTTTTGCAGCTGGCTTTTTGGCCGGGGCATTCTTTAACCCAGATTTCCGCCCAGCGGAAGAAAACAGGCCCGTGCCCCCACCGCTACTGCACCACAATCTTTGCTACTCTGCCCTCGCAGCTTACCACGTAAAGGCCCGGGGCCAGACCTGCGGTAGAAATGTGCAGTTGATTCTCCTGATTGGGTTTCACCAACGTTTCCTGCACTTTCAAACCCGCCAGAGAATAGATGCGCACCTTTTGCGGCTCTTTGCGGCCAGCTGCCTGCGCATTCTGAATGATGAATTGAGTACCAGAGACCGCCGGACTGGGATATACCAACAAGGCGGTTCCCTTCTCTGCCATTTCCTGAGTGCTGCTCAAAACGGTGGCGTTTCTTAAGCCCACTAGCACGCTTTGGCCCTGGAATTCTATGGCGCTGGGCATAGGCACCACCACCGTGCTAACCTGGGTAGACGGCTCTGCCGTTGTCTGCTCGCCGACGTACAGGCCTTTCACTTTCACGGTAATAGAGGCCACGGGCATTGTTTCGCAGAACGGGTTGGCCGCAGCCACATACAAGGAGTCATTGGTCCAGCGCAGCTGAATGACGGCAGGTTGATCAGTTTCTAGAAAGCCCAGGTCGCCGGGTAGATTCTGGCGGCCGGCGGTGAAGAAAACAGCCTGGGCCACTTTCAGGTTCTGGTCTACCACACATTGCACCGAGGCCGTGTTAGACACCACCTCAAACGGCGTGCTGCTGACTTTCTGGGCTAACTGCTCTTTGGTGACATTGGGGTAAATGGCGTAGGCGTATTTTTCGGCCGCCGGAAAGTTCCCGTGGTTGAAGGCTATCCAAGCCAGTTGGGTGTTGCCCGAGGTCTGCACTTCAAAGTTCAGTTTCTGGTTGTTGATGAACTGGTACCCAATGTTGTTGAGGTGCGCCCAGTTGGAGGTGACCGGTGCCAACGACTGCCCGTTCACCAGAGAAGCTTCCTGGCCATTGTTGTCTACATAAAAGTTATTGGTATACTTCACCTGGTTCACGGTAGTGGTGAAAGGTACGTTAAGGCCAGACACGGCTTTGATGTCGGTGCCCAGGGCCACAATGTAGTCTGGGAAATAAAACCAGCTTTTGTTAGCACTTAGCCGTATTTCCCCTGATTTGTTCATGTTGTACATAAAACCGGCGGCACCGGTTCTGCCGTCAGACACGCCTCCCGCGAAGGGATTCAGGCTGTTCCCGCCCTTGCCAATGGGAACTGTGGGCAACGCCACGCTCATGGGTCGTTGGGGGGCGGTGACACCCGGCAGGCGGCGCCAGTTCATATCATCATAGATGTCCTGTATTTCAGTACCGGTAATGTACACATAGTTGGGGCCAGAGCCGGTGTAGAAGTTATTGAGTCCTTCGCCGTTGGCGCTTTCATTGCCCACGGTGCGGGGCGAAGTCATGCGGGTAGTGGCGTAGTAATTCGTGCCTTTGTGCACCATGTAGTCATGCCGCCAGAACATTTTGTTACCCCGCAGCACGTTGAGTTGGTTGGCGTCTGCCGGACGGGTCATCCAGTTATAGAGTTCCTGAAGCTTGGCTTTCTGAGGGGTATTCTCATTGATGAGAGCAGCCAGGCAGGCCACGGTTTTCTCGTAGCCATCGCCCAAAATACGGCGGCCCATCTGGTTATAGTCATACACGTTGCGGTACATAAACCAGGCTACCCCGTGCAGGAAAAGATCTTCATAAATCTTCACTTTATCTGCGGGAACGGCTAAAGAAGTACCAGAGGTGATGCTCATATAATAGCTGATGCCGCCCAAATACTCCTTGCCGTAGTTGCCCATGTACAGCTGCCGCCCGTTGCCGGTGTGCTGGTTAAAAGCGAAGTCTGGCTGAATGCCGTTGGTGCGGTCTTCCTTCTCAATTTTGATGAGGCTGTAGAACATTTCGGCTACCTCGGCCAGGGTTTTGGTGTCACCGTTGACAATGGCCGTTGCCATGATGTATTTGCAGACCTCGGTGGTATTGGCGGCGTCTGGCTCCTGCTTGTACTCTTCCAGTTTTTCAGGGGTCCACTCAAACATCAGGAAAGACACTAGGCTGTTGTACACGGTGGGCCGCTTTTCTTTCAGGTCTTTGGCCATGAGCACAAATGATTGAATGAGTGAATTGGGCCAGCCAATGCTGCGGTACCACCAGTTGGTGTCTGTGGGGTTGGTTGCGGTCCACCAGTTCCAGGCTTTGCAGTAGGCGTCCAGGTATTCGTCACTCTTGTAGCTTGGGCCTTGGGTGTGGTAGGCGCGGGCAATCTCCACCATCTCAGTGAAGTGCGGCCGCGGCCCGCCCGTTTTGTCTGAAGGATACGCGGCGGGGTACACCACATTTTTGAAGGTTCCGTCTGCGTTCTGATTGCTTAGGTCATAACCGGCAGGGCCGTTGTAAGTGTTGAACACCCGGGTGTACATGGTCTCTAACTCGGCGGCGGTCTGGGCTTGTGCCGAGAGAGCTGCCAGGCTCAGAAATACCAGCAGGAATGCCTTTTTGTAACGTTGAATCATAGGTCAATAAGTTAAGTACTGATTTAGCAGATTGGCCCGGGCACGGTGTAACCCAGCAGGGAACCGACTTCACCTGCCGCTTGCACCCCAGGGCCCTTTTTATTGGAGGCTAGAGAGAGAAAACCCACAACGCCCGGCGTACCCCTGATACAGAAAGTAAAAGTTCCCAGGACTATTCCTTCACTCCGGTTCCTTTACAAGATCACCCTTCCAAGATCACCCTTCGCTGGCCCGCGTGCAATGGGTTGAACCAGAATGAGACGTTTTGGCCCTATTTTGAGTAAAACAGGCCAGAAACAGGAAGGCGGTTTGGGCAGTAAAGAAAATCCCGCCCCGGTAACCAAGGCAGGATTTTAAAGTAATCTACACTCAAGTTTTATTCAGCCCGCAATCCTGGCCGCAGAACGGCCAGAGGCCAGCCTCAGCTTTTCAACTGCTCCCAAACAGACAGCCTGAAGAGCAATGCCGGGCTTTATACTTTATGCTGTACCGCAGACCGCAACACCACCGGCCCAATCAGCTCTGCCTCCAGCAACGGTGAATCTTTCAGGAAATGCTTGAACGTACTGAAGGCAACCCGGCCACCGGCAGGCTTGGGCTTATCCTGCACATACCAGTCTGGTAGCTTTTGAATGACCCCGGTGCTGTTCTCTCCGCGGCCTTCATACTTATTCTCGGGGGGTAATTGCTCATCACCTATCAAACGGTTAGGCCATTGGTTCGTCACTTGCACCTCCAGACTGTTCCGGCCTTTCTTTACCGCGTTGGTCACTTCTACCAGAAACGGCGGTTTCCAGAAAATGCCCAGGTCTTTGCCGTTTACTTTGACTTCGGCAATCACTTCTACCCTGCCCAAATCCAGGAACAGACGCTTGCCGTTGTCTAAGGCATTGGCGGGCACGGTGAATTCTTTGGTGTAAGTGGCCGTGCCCGAGAAGTATTTTACTCCGTCTTCCTGGTGTTTATGCAGGGAAATCAATTGAGGCAAAACGGTCTTGGCCGGGGCGCCCAGATTGGGCGGAAAGTTGACTGTCCATTCCCCTGAAAGCACGGTGGGGCGGTCAATGCCAGAAATTTTGGCTGTGAGTGCTTTGTCCTTATTCGTGCGCAGGGTATAGTTCCCGTTTTCCCAGAACAGAAGGCCCGGTTTGCCCGAGGCTAGCGAGACGCTGCCCGGTTGCTCGGGCCCTTTGTCGGGGATTTGGGCCAGCTGCTGGATTCGCTCGGCGGAGAGCGCTTCTTTGGTCACCTCCAGGCTGTTCAAATCGCCCTCAAACAGCCAGCCGCTGTAATCCTGCTTGAAATCGCCCACGCCGGGGTGCACAATCTTTCTGGACTTTTTCCCGGCGCTTATGAATTTTCCGTTCACGTACACAGAAGGCACATTGTCTTTGTACACCAGCGCCACGTGGGTCCAACCAGAAAGCGACAGCGGCACGATGAGCGCCTTGCTCAACCCGCCTTTGGCCCGTTCAGAGACAATGATACCGTTGCGAGCCACCACCAACCCGCAGGCGGCATGGCCTTCGCCGTAGAGCACTTCGCCTTCCGGCGGATAAAACAGGTGGCTTGAAATCTGTTTCCCCTCAAAGCGGCCGTCCAGCTGGTCATCTACCTCGGGTTTCACCCAGGCGGTCACCGTAAAGTTGGCGGTGACGTCTCTGTAACGGCCAGGGGCAATTCGCCTGAAATCTTGGGTAGACACCAACGCAGTTCCGTCTCTTTCTATGGATCTGATGTGGGTGGAGGCTACCGGTTCCCGGAACACAATGAAACAGGAGCCGCTGGGGTCTAATTGCAGCGGCACTACCGTTCTACCGTCTATCTGGTCAAAAACTTCTAATTTGTTGATTTCGCCGGTGGCGGCGTCCCAAAGCTCGGGCTGTTTGCCGGTCACCCTGAACATAGCCGTGAGGTCTTCTTTTAACCGGCGCCTGCTGCCAATGAAATAGACCTCGCCGCCCTCAATGGTACGGTGAATGAAGTTCACTTCTGCGTCCCCAGATTTAGACGTAAACTCGAAGTCTGGTTTTAGGTTCAGTTGCGCCACCACCTGGTCTAACGGCTGGTAACGGAACACCGTTCCCGCCCCCACCTTCCGCACCGCGGCCGGACTGTCTCCCCAAAGCTCCCGCACCAATTGCTTAAGCGCAGCCTCATTCTTCTGGTGCCCTTGCAGGCCTGGCGTGCGTTCCGGCGGATTGCCCACCAGCACCATTCCCTGGTTAACCAGTTGACGCAGGGTTTGCAGCACCTCCAGGGACATGTCTTTCTTGGGAATGAGCACCAGCATTTTGTAGGTGGGCCCGCCCGGAAGCGAGATAGCACTGTTTTGAATGCGTATTCTGGTCAGGACGTCTTTGTTGGCCCAGTTCCAGTCATAGCCTTTGGGGGGCGCCGGGTTGGGCTCCACGGTGTGCGAAAGCTTGTCGCTGGGTACGGTCTCCCCGGCGTAGTACAAAATATCTGCGCAGAAAACGCCCTGCTGCAAGACGTTTTGGCAACGGTTGATATAGGTGAGCCAGCTTCTGCTCTGCTCAAACCAGGTGTTGGTGCGGTCATAATGAAACCCGAACTGCCCCATGGTCATGCCCGGCCGGGCGGTGCTGTGCGGCTGGTGGGCGTACCGGTGGAAAATGTACCGGGTTACCCCGCTGGTGAACATAAAATCGCCCTGGCTTTTCATGGTGTAGGGGTGCTCCATCCATTTAGAATGGCGGGGGTCACCGGTAAAGGCCTCAGCGCCCACAATCTGGCGACCGTCTGTATATTTCCCGAACACGTGCGCAATGGAAGACGCCAGCTTGTCTGTTGAGAAAAGCCGGGAGCCCCGGCCCCAGAATTCGCCCATGGTGATGTCTACTTTAGAGCCTACCTCCATCTGGTCAAAGGGCGCCACCTCGCTGTACGGTTCCACGTAGCTGGTCATGCCGTTCTGGCGGCAAAGCTCTGCGAAGCGCCCGTAATAGTTCTGGGCAATGAGATCGGCGTGGGTTCTCCTGAAATCCCATAGGAACCGTTCAGAGGTGTCCAGGTCACCCACAATTCTGCCGGTCACGGCCGGGAGGTATTTCACGAAGTCATAGCCCCGGCGTTTCTCAAACTCGGCGGCCATGGCGGGCGTCCAGTTTTGCAGGCCCACCTCGTAGCTGTCAATCAGGAGCCCCACTTTGGTTTTGTTCGCCCATTGCCGCACTACTGGCATGAGGTTCTTTAACAGCTTGTTGAAATGGAAATCCAGGGCCTGGCTGCGGTATTTATCTACCTCCAGCCCGATGCCGCTTTCGGGGGCGGCGCGGTTCTCGCGGTCTATGACGGTGTGGCCCAGGCGCAGCACCGTCCATTTGCCTTTGGGGGCTTTCCACTTGAGGGTACCGTCTTTGCCTAAATGCTCTGAAATATTGAGCACCTTGGCCGGGTCAATGAAAGCGCCAGGGGTCAAGTTGGTGTCAGCGGAAACCGGACGGCCTTTGAGAAACGGATTTTCACCGGCTACTTTGAGCGGGAAATTCGCTTTCCTGAGCAAGTCATCAATGATGTAGGGGTTGCCCTGTTCTTCGCCCTCCAGCGTGGGGTAAGCCAACAGGTACGTATCTTTGTAAAAACCCCGCACCGTGGTGGGCTGGGCGAGTTTCACGTTGGTTTCAGCGCCGCCGGTGATGTAGGTATTGGTCCAGACGATTTGCTGCATACCCATCTCTGGGGTCACCCAAGGCCCCCCGCTAGACGACCAGCCCGGGCAGTTGTGCATGGAGAATTCCAGGTTTAACCGACCCGCCTCGTTCATGGCGTGTTTGGTCAGCTCCACCCATTCAGGACTCAGGTAATCTACCGGCCCTTTGGGAATGGCATTGCCTACGTTGAAACATTGCACGCCACCCATGCCCACCCGCTGCATGGCCTCCAGGTCAAGGGTGATGCCTCTTTTGGTGATGTTGCCGTTCATCCAGAACCAGTAGTTCTGCGTTCTGGATACCGGGGGCGGGTTCTTAAAGCCCTGCTCCAGCGAACCCGCAAAACTTGGTCTGAACGCCTGCACCACCCCGCTGGGCGTGATGAGCGTCATTAGACCGGCGGCTGCCGTTCTTTTTAAAAACGTACGTCTTTTCATATAGAATTGAAAATAGCTTGAGAAGGTGGCTCCCCTATTTTCGCCACTTCCTCTCTTACCAAATTTCTGTTTTCGGCCTGTTTTGGCCAAAATAGGCCGAAAACAGAAATCAAAGAGTAAAGAAAACTTACTTCTTAGCCACGTTGGGCTTAGGCAATACTTGGTGGCTGGTGGCCCACTCCTGCCATTTGGCGGCCATACTCTTAACAATCTCTGGGTGTTTATCAGCCAGATCCACGCGTTCGGTGCGGTCAGTTTTGAGGTTGTAGAGTTCCCAGGGCTTGTTGTTGAGGGTCACAATTTTCCAGTCGCCGTGGCGGGCGGCTCTACGGCCGATGTGCTCAAAGAAAAGGTACTCATGCCCTTGCCGCTGCTTGCCCTGGAAGATGGGCACCAGGCTTTTCCCGGCGGTAGGCGTAATAGCGTTGCCTTTGAACTGCTTGGGATATTGCGCCCCGCCCAGTTCAATAAAAGTGGCCATAAAGTCAAACACGTGGCCCACTTGGTCGGTGACGCTGCCTTTCTTGGTTTTCAGCCCCTGCGGCCAATGCACAATCAACGGCGTGCAGAGCCCGCCTTCATACGACTCGGTTTTCCAGAACCGGAACGGCGCGTTGGCCACGTTGCTCCACATTTTGTCATGCGAGGCGAAGGTGTTTTCAGGCCCGGGCAGCACTTCTTTTTTCACGGGATAATGGATTTTCTCGCCCGCGCGGGTCTCGCCGGGGCGGTCATAGCCGGGGCCGTAGTTCTGCGCGTTGTCTGAACTGGCGCCGTTGTCACTCAGGAAAAGCACCAGCGTATTGTCCAGTTCACCGGTTTCTTTCAAGGCTTTCAACAGACGGCCAATGCCCTGGTCCATGCGGTCAATCATGGCGGCGCGCACGGCCATAGCCTCAATATCATAGGCTTTGTCCGGGTTTTCAGCCCAGCTTACCTCCGGCGCAAAACGTTCTGACAGAATGTTTTTATCCTTCGGAAACAGGTTCCATTTCAGCATTTTTCGGTACCGCTCATTGCGCACCGAGTCCCAGCCGGCCTGGTAGATTTTGCGGTATTTGGCAATGTCTTCGGGCAGGGCGTGCAGCGGCCAATGCGGCGCGGTGTGGGCCACGTACAGGAAAAACGGCTGCTCTTTCTTGTGGAACTGGCGCACGTAGGCGGCGACGCTGTCATTGAGCGCGTCTGTGTAGTAAAAGCCTTTGGGCACAAAAGGCACCGGCTGGTCTCCGTTCACCAGCCCGAAGGGGTCAAAGAAGTTCACCACTCCCCAGATGTTGCCGTAGTATCTGTCAAAGCCGCGCGCGGTGGGGTACTGGTTCAGGGGCGAAAACTCGGGGTATTTCACCTGGTTGGCCTGCCACCGCAGATGCTCTTCTACCGGCTTCTTCTCTTCGGTGTTAGACACGTGCCACTTGCCCACCATACCCGTCTGGTAGCCTACGGTTTTCAGGACTTCGGCGATGGTGACGGTGTTCTCGGTGAGGTAGCCGCGGTAACCGGGCAGTTTCTGGTCGGTGGTCATGTTGCCTATGCCCGCCTGGTGGTTGTACAAGCCGGTAAGCAGCGCCGCCCGCGTGGGGCAACAGCGCGAGGCATTGTAAAACTGATTGAACCGCAACCCGTTGCTCGCCAGCTGGTCCAGGTGGGGGGTCTGGATTTCACCGCCGTAGCTGCCAATGTCAGAAAAGCCCAGGTCATCTGCTAAAATCAAGACAATGTTGGGGCGTTTCTCGGGGGCTTTTTTCTTTTGGGCGAATCCTGGCTGGGCCAGCCCCAGCAACGCTAGCCCCACCAGGGCTATTTTAGATTTGGGGAGAAGGGTTGTAAACGGTTTTTTCATGTTGTACTGAGAGGGTAAAGTTTCTGTTTTCGGCCTGTTTTGGCTAAAACAGGCCGAAAACGCGTTTTCTGTAGAAGGTGCTTCGGCCAGCGGCCGAAAGGCGCTTACTGTTTCTTTTTCTTGCCTTTGTCGCCTTTCTTGTTGGCAGAGCCGTGAGTTCCAGCGGCTTCGCCGTCTTCAGCGTGTTTAGGTTGGCGGGTAAGGGCCTGCATCTCAGTGGCCACGCCTTGGTCGCCTTGCTGTTTCATGAAGGCCGCCAGTTGGTTTCTGAGGTCTTGCTGCACGTTTTTGAGCGCTGGCTGGCCCGCCAGATTGGTAAGTTGGTAAGGGTCTTTCTGCACGTCATACAATTCTTCCGCCGGGCGGGAAACAAACTTCTGGGCACGGGAGGCATCTTGCGCGTTCCCGGTCTGGGACCAGGATTCAATCAGTTTGCCTTTGGTGGCCAGGTTCTGGAACTTGGCCTGGTGGTTCAGGTTCTGCACGTACAGATACCTGCCAGACCGCACCGACCGGATGGGGTATGAATCACTGCCCTGGATAATGCCGCGGGTGGTGTGCACGCCGTACACAACGTCACGGTGCTTCTCTGTTTTCCCCAGCAGCACCTGTTTGAAACTGAGGCCGTCAAACCCGGTCTGGCCGGTGGCATCTTTGTTGCCCGTATTGATTTTAGCAGGGTCGCCCCCGGCGATGTCTACCAGCGTGGGCACCACGTCTGCGTACTGCATCATGGTGTTGCTGCGCGAATTAGGTTTCACCTGGCCGGGCCACCGCACAATAAATGCTGCCTTGAGGCCGCTGTCATAGGTGGTCCATTTGGCAAACGGAAAACCCGAGCCGTGCTCACTGGCAAACATGACCACCGTGTTTTCTTTGAGGCCGGCTTTGTCAATGATGTTCAGGCACACGCCCACCAGACTGTCCAGGTACGTGATTTCAGCGAAATATTTTGAGAGTTGGGCGCGGGTTTCTTTGGTATCTACCAGGTCAGCGGGCACCTTGATTTGGGCAGGCGGATAAGCGGCGGCGTTGCCCCGGTTCAAAGGCGCGTGCGGCTGGTTGCTGGCCACCACCAGGAAGAACGGTTTGGTTTTCTGGCTGTTGATGTAGGTTTCGGCTTTGCTTAGGTCAATGTCCTGGCCGGTGCCGTCGTCATGGTCACGGCCGCCCAAATACGTCCAGGGAAACGCAGATTCAGGATTGTAGTGCTTTTTGCCGATGAAACCGGTTTCATAGCCCAGCGCCTGCAGATGGTGCGCCACGCTTTTGGTGCCCGGGTACACCTGGCTGTGGTTGGGGAACGCGCCGTTGCGTACCGGAAACAGGCCGGTGTACAGTTGCTGCCGGGCGGGCGCGCACATGGCGGTGGCGGTGTACATGTTGTCTATGCACAGGCCTTCCTTGGCCAGGCGGGCCAGGTTGGGGGTTTTCACCTGGGTATTCCCGTAGGGCTCAATGTCCCTAAACGTGAGGTCATCGGCTAAGATAAGCAAGATATTGGGTTGATTCCTGGCAGATTTGGACGGGGTCTGCGCACATGCGGCCAATGCCAGCCCTAGCCAGCTGATCAGTAAAAAGCCGTGTTTGAAAAAGTTTACGTTCATGTTGGTACGTGGGTATAAATGGGTCCGGCAAGCCGATGCTACTTTTCCAGACAGTTGGTGTTAGAGCCGCAACCGCAGCAGTCGTTTAAGGACAAGCCTTGGTTTAATTCTCTGCGTTTTTGGCCTACTTTCGCCAAAACAGGCCAAAAACAGAAAATTCCTGAACCGGCCCCAGCCGATGAAAAAGCCAGATGGTTCTTTCCGGCGCAAACCTTCTTTATTGCTGTTTCTCTTTTATTCTTTTGCCAGCTTTATTTTGCCAGCTGCTTCAACTCGGTGCTCTTCTGAGTCCTTGCTCAATCCACAGCCCTCCTTGATTTCCAGCCCGATCAGTAGAACGTTTTTGCTTTTTGTTTCCGCTTTTGCTGTTTCGCTCTTCCGGATTTCTAATCCGGAAGTTGTCTGCTGGGGATTTCTAATCCCCTTGCGTTGGCTTTCTTAACTGGCCCGCTACGGGGATTAGAAATCCCCAGCCGTGTGGTTCGGGATTAGAAATCCCGAACAGCGGAAGAAGCAACGGATGCCAGCGCATAGACAGCAAAATTCCCAACTATAGACGGCAGCCAGACGGTTGTACTCTAACCCTGTCTCTTTACCTAATTTGCGTTTTTGGCCTGTTTTGGCCAAAACAGGCCAAAAACGGCTTAGTCTTTATAAGGGTCAACCTGGTTTCCTTTGGGCAGCACGTGGTGCGAATTGGCCCAGGCATACCACTGGTCGTTCAGTTTCTGCACGATGTCTGGGTGCTGGGCAGCCAGGTTATGGCGCTCAGTGCGGTCTTTGGCCAGGTCATAGAGTTCCCAGGTGGTGTCTGGCAGCTTTTTCACGGCTTTCCAGTTGCCCCACCGTATGGCGCAGTTGTCCTGGTGCTCCCAGTACATGAATTCATGTTTCTTCTTTTCAGGAGCGCCTTTGAACGCAGCGGCCAAACTAATACCCTCAATGGGGATGATTTTCTGCCCGTTGTGGAACGTATTGGGGTATTTGGTCTGGGCCAGTTCTACCAGCGTGGGCATAATGTCCTGGATGTGGTACGGCGTGTGGTTCCATTTACCGGCTTGGGTTTTGATGCCCTTCGGCCAGAACGCGATGAACGGCGTGGCAATACCGCCCTCATACGTATCTACCTTGAACCGCTTAAACGGCGTGTTGCTGGCGTTGGCCCACCCCTGCCCGTAAGACACCACCCAGAACTTAAGCGGATCGTTCACTTCGGCCTGCGGCCGACCACCCAGTTCTTTGTAAGGTTCGGCGCAGGCGCCGTTGTCACTCAGGAACAGAATGAGCGTGTTGTCCAGCTTGCCTGATTGCTTGAGGTAGTTGACCAGTTTGCCAATGTTCTGGTCCATGTTGTAGACCTGCCCGGCGTACACGGCCATCCGGAAATCCACGTCTTCTTTTTCTTTGTCGGTTAACTCTTCCCAGGGCCGCATTTCGCGCTGGGCCATACCCCATTCGGGCTTGATAAAGCCCATTTCCAGCTGTTTCTTGAGCCGGTCTTGGCGTACTACGTCCCAGCCTTTCAGGTATTTGCCCACAAAGGGCTCATAGTCTTCTTTCTTTGCCTGCAGCGGCCAGTGCGGCGCGGTGTGGGCCACGTACAGGAAGAACGGCTTGTTGTCTTTCTGTTGTTTCAGGAAGGTGATGGCATTGTCTGTGAACGCGTCTGTGTCATAAAAATCTGGGGCGAAGTCATATTGGGTGGGTCCATCATTCAGGGTCACGCCGCGCGGCGGAAAGGGTTGCAAGTGGCTGGCCCCACCCGACAGGATGCCGTAGAACTGCTCAAACCCTCGGCCCACAGGCCATTTTTCCTTGCCGTGCATGCCCACGTGCCATTTGCCCACCATGTAGGTGTGGTAGCCGGCGGCCTTCAGGACTTCGGCCAGCGTGACGCTGTTGCGGTTGAGGTAGCCCCGGTAGCCGTGCACGCCCCAGTCGTTCACTTTCGGTTTTTCAGGGTCTTCGGCCATGTGGCCGATGCCCGCCTGGTGCGGCGCCAGCCCGGTGAGCAGCGCCGCCCGTGACGGACAGCAGCGGCCCACGTTGTAAAACTGCGAGAACCGTAGCCCTTTCTGCGCCAATTGATCAAGGTTGGGCGTGGGAATTTCGCCGCCGTAACTGCCAATATCTGAGAAGCCCATGTCATCTGCCATGATAAGCACAATGTTGGGCCGTTCCTGGGCATGGCTCCCCTTAGGAAAAACCAATAGACAAGCCACTAACCAGAGAAAAAGCGGAAAACGGGGCGAGGGAAACCGAGCAGAAAACACCATATGCGTACTTGGTTCAGTGAGGGAGAATAACTTTGCGTTTTTGGCCTATTTTCCATAAAACAGCCCAAAAACAGGGGTAAAAAACCGGCCCCACCCAAAAAAATAGATGAGGCCGGCACACACACTACAAACAATCTACACTGCTCTCTTTTCCTACCAAATGGAAAGGGCTTTGCCTGCGCCGGTCAGTACCGGAGCCAGGTTGTAAGACACTACAATTTCATTGGCGGTATTGAACACGGTTTCGGCTTTGCCGGTGGCCTCTTCCCGCAGGTAGCCAATGTTGAGCTGACCAAACCGTATGCCCCCGCTGAACGTGTAAGCCAGGTCTTGGCGGTAACCGGCGCCCAACCAGAAGAAATTGTTGTACACGCCCTTGAGTTGGGCTTCATACAGGCCTTCTTCATTGGCGTCATACCGGTACATACCGTTCAGCACCGCTCCCAATTGGTCTGTGAAGCTGTGCCGCACCCCAAACTGGGCCACGTGCTGCATAGGGAATCTGTCTTTCAGGAAATCATTGTCTGAGAAAGAGCCCGTCACCAGGTCTTGCACCGCGTATCCCACGTAGTAATTTGCAGCGGTGAGGGCCACCCCAAGGTTGACACCGTAGCGGTGAATGCGCTCATTCCCATAGAGGAATTTGTCAAAACTGGCATCGCCTTGATCATTCAGGATTACCCCCTCGCTGGCCATTCTGGAGTTGCCGTAGGAAAAGCCAATTCCCCCCTGGAGGTTAACATTTTGAGAAATTCTGATTCCGGAGGTATAGTTTAAGGTAAACTGATTTTCCCTGAGCGGCCCGAACCTGTCATGGAGCACTGAAACTCCAAACCCATGCTGTACCCCGGTGGCTTCTGCCGGTGCAGCGGCGTCTTCCGGTTCGCTGGAAGAAAGCAGCGTGTGGTTTCTGATATCTGCCATGTTCACCTCACCAGAAATAAAAAAGGTGCGCGGGGCATTGTCAAAACCGTTCCAGCGGTCACGGTAAAAAGATTTGATCATTGAGCCTTGCTGTCCTGTGAGCGCGGGATTGTATGTCTGGGAAAAATGGGAGAAGTTGCCAATGAATTTTCTGCTCTGGGCTTGTACGGTTAAACCAGTGACGGCCAAGCCTATTATGATAAGGAACTTTTTCATGTTACTAATCTTTGATGACGGTTACCACTCCCTTTTTAACTGAGCTGATACTTGCTACTCTAATGACATAGAAATACGGACCTGCTATCACCTTGCCATTCAGGTTTCTGCCGTCCCACCCTTTAGCAGGATCAGTAGTATGGAACAAGCGCACCCCTTCGCGGTCAAAAACCTCTACTACCACCTCTTTGTAATAGCTTAGATCTGGTATGATCCAGGTGTCATTCTTCCCGTCACCATTAGGAGTGAAAAGGTTTGCCACGCTAAAATCAGCGCTAACGATTACTTCAACCGAGGAGAAAAGATTGCTTGTGTTGGTTCCACCATAATTAGGGGTGACGGTACCTTTGAGTGTGTATTTACCTGAATGGTAGCCATTATAGGTGCCTACTGCCCAGGTAACAGGGGTCATCTCTACCTCGCCGGTAGAATATTCAACTTCAACCTGGGCAGGCAGAGGTAAAATAGTGAAGATTGTTCGCACAGGAACACTGATTGGGCTTACATTGGCCACAGCTTTCACATTGGGTATTACCTTTGTCACCGTTGCTGTTACGTTGGCTCCTTTGTTCCCTGCCAAGTCTGTCTGTGAGAAGGTAACGGTCAGTACGCCATCTTTTAGTCCCTTCAAATCAATGCCAGTAATATCAAACTGAGAAGTTGCGGCAGTACCACTTCCTTTTACTTCTGTACCGCCGCCAGAACTGGTTATGGCATAGTTATACGTAGCGCCATGCTCAGCACCTGTCACCCGCAGAGTGGCAGATAAAGAAGTTATGCCATCAATCCTAGAACCCATGAATGCCACAGCATACCCTCCCGGGCTAACTATATCATAGATTTTAGAAAGTACAGTTGAGCCTGTATTCGCATTATTTGCCAGGTCTTGAGCGACATTAGCGGCCACAGAGACTTTTATCTCCCCTGCAACTATGGGTGTTACCAAAATACTGTATACTTTATCACTCACTTTTGTAAACGCTGATGCTGTTGCATTGGTCAGGGTGATATCAGACTGCTCAAAAGCGGTGACAGGTTCATTAAAGGTAAACGTAACAGTAAAGGGGCCTTTTACATATTCGGTTCCCGGGGTAGTCAAAGCTACCGTTGGTGCTATATTATCAAATAAGATTTTAAAAGTATCTGACGCATTATTGCCATTGTTTGTAAGAGGATTCTGGGCAGCATCTGCCGGAATGCCCACCGTTACTTCGGCATTGTTTTGGGGTGTGATAAGTACAGTGTACGTGGTACCGTTAACTACCGTAAAATTTGACGCTACACCATTGGTAATCACCAAATCTGTTTGTGCAAAACCAGCTACCTCTTCACTAAAAGTAAAGGTCAAGGTAAATGGGGCAT
Source organism: Rufibacter ruber (assembly GCF_014138425.1). Classification (NCBI taxonomy): domain Bacteria; kingdom Pseudomonadati; phylum Bacteroidota; class Cytophagia; order Cytophagales; family Hymenobacteraceae; genus Rufibacter; species Rufibacter ruber. The sequence continues at coordinate 638,247 of NZ_JACJIQ010000001.1, read as the reverse complement.
TGGTACTAATGGTGGCTGACGAAGTAATAGCAACAGTTGGCCCGGCTTTGATGGTAATTAGCAATGCACTGCTCAGCGGGCCTTCATTCCCCGCTAAGTCAATGACCTTGGCCTTTATTTCATAGGTTCCATTTGCCAGTTCTACTGAAGACTTTATCACCCACTCCCCGTTTGCGTTAGCCGTTCCAGAGCCTATTTCAACTGTACCTGCATACACTTTCACCGTTGAACCTGCCTCTGCAGTACCTGCAAATGTTGGCTTGATAAAATTTGTTTCATTGTCTGTGTCACTGGGGCCGCTGTCATCAGAGGCTAAAAGATCTGGTATTGAAGGAGCCGCTGGCGCCGTCACATCAAAGATGATATCATCTTTTATCTCCTGTACAGATTCCACTCCGTTGGAATCCTTTAATTTCATGAACACTGTTTTAGTGCCTTCGCCCGCAGGTATACTCCATAGTTTAGATGTGCCCATGGGTTCATAGTCACTCCAGGTATTACCATCATTTGAAAACTTCATCTGGGCAGCATTCTTAGATGTGATAGCCAAGGTGACTGCCGTGTTGTTAGTGGCTACTGCCCCACTGTTAATACTTACTGAACCTGTAGGCACTGCCAGCGGCATTTTGGTCAACAGAAAGTTGTCAAAGTCTAACGTGGCAGCCCCAGCGGTAATTGTAAATTTTAAGGAGGTGATATCCTGGGAAGGCACCCTGGCCGGAAGCCCTGTTAAATCAGCAATTCTGGTAGTTCCTACCCAAGTGTCGCTGGCATCATTTGCTAACGTATATGCTTTATGGTCAGGCCCAATGTAGCTAACTTCGGCACCACTCCTATTGTCAAGCCATGTGATGCGTTGGGTACCGTGGAATAATTTATCTGGGGTTTGAATGGTGGTGCTTCCTACTGGCACTAGGGTGAAATATCCATCTGTAGCAGATAAATACAACATTATTTTAGAATGCACCGCAGAATTTCCTGGGCTTCCGAGGCCAGTTGCCAAGTTGGTGGCAAAATTAAAAGAGGCAGCGTTGGGTTCATCAGCAGCATTATTAGATACCGTGAGATCTACCTCAAACTTCACAAACTTGGGAGCTTCACTAATATTCGTTCTTGTAAAAGCCATGTTACCAGCAATAGATTTTGCAAAACGTAACTTGCCGTCTGTGACACTGATCACATTGGTGGTATTTGCACTTATAAGACCTGAAAACTGGGCTGCGTTAGGATTGTTCGGGTCAGCTGCCAAATAGTCTGCCGGTGATGTTTTTGAAGGGTCATTAAAGTCCTGTGAAAACAGAACTTGCGCAGTAGCGCCGTATGCACTAAGGAGCATAAGGCTACAGAGCAGTAAAAGTCTTTTCATAATAACATGTTTTGTATTTTATAAAGCAGGCAACGTTTAGATGCATTGACAGATACTTCTGTTGCACCTCTAAGCGTCTCAAGTGTTTTAGAGCCACAGGCTGTACCTGTTTCTGGCCTGTTTTTCAGAAAGCAGGTCAGAAACAGAAAATACAGTTAGTTGTGCAGCTTACCAGCCAATATTCTGGTTCCTCAACCCAATGCTAGGGTTCTGCAGCAACTCGCTGGTAGGCACCGGGAACAATAAGAATTTAGGCACGCTCACATTCAATGCCGGGGCATACACGGCGTTTGAGTTACTCCATCTGGGCGGAGCAACATTGGGTCTCCAGACAGGCAATGTTTTGGGATATTTTGTCTGAGGCAGTTCCTCTTTGAACTGGTACTCATACATTGTCTTACTTGGGTCAGTTGGATGCTGCATGCGTACCAGGTCAAACCAACGTTGCCCCTCCCCTACTAACTCCAACCCTCTCTCATGAAAGATCTTTAACCTAAACTGTGCCTTGGTTAGATTCCCAGAATTATTATCTGGTAGCAACACCGGAACAGCCCTAGGGGTCCCATTTGCCCTTTGCGCTCTTTTTCTTACCTCATTAAAGGCCGTAATTGCTACTGGTGTAGGTCCTCTTAGCTCATTTTCCGCTTCAGCTTTAATAAGGTACATCTCCGCAAAGCGGATAATGAAGAGGTCATTCCCATGGTTTCGCTCATCTTTTCCGCCGGGGTCTTTGTATTTCCCAACCAATGGGAATGCTACTCTGGCAGTATTGGACCTAAGCGTAGTATCTGGGTACATGACTACTGTATTGCCAGCGGCATTCTTACCTCTGAGGTAAAACGACACCTCATTCCTAAAATCTAAAATAGCTGTGTTTCCCGTGCCCAAAGCATAATCCCCGGTACGGTAGAAATCAGCAAACCAATGCATAGGTTTAATATTAGCAGCGCCACTGGTGTTTGGCCTTCCGGTCACGCCAACGGTAGCGGGGGCCATAAACCGTAAGGCAAACTCAGAGCCTGCTGCTGGTTGCGCTCTGTTTTGGTTATCAGTTTGGAAACGCACGCCGAAGATTACCTCGTTATAAGCATTTGTCTCTTTTGTGATATCAAACAGGTCTGCAAAATTCAGCAATTCATACTGCCCACTTGTGATTACTGAATCAGCATACGTAATAGCATTGCTGTAGTGCAAAGTAGGGTCTTGTCCTTTCAAAGACAATTGATTGCCGTAGGTTAGAGATGCCTGTGCCATAAATGCTTGGGCAGCTCCTTTAGAGGCACGGCCTAACTCAGCAGCAGCAATACTTTTAGCCAGGGGTAACCGGATAGACGCCTTAGTTAGGTCTTCAAAGATTTGAGTATACACTTGGTCTACAGAGCTTCTTGGCAAATAGAAATTACTGTTAATGTCTACTGCCTCTAACCGCAGAGGCACCCCACCATACATTCTTACCAGGTAGTAGTAGCAAAATGCCCTGATGAAATATGCCTCGCCGTATATCCTTTTCTCAAATTCTGCACTAAACTGCCTGTCATCCATGAGCTTGATCACGTCATTTGCATGACCAATGGTCAAGTATAGCTGGTTCCAGAAAGAAGCGGTATTCACCCCACTCAATGTGCGTTGCCCCCAAGGTCCATACTCTGAACCTGAATCTGAATACAAATCATCTGCCATGAGCATGAGCATGAGCATACCTTGAAACTTAAAGGCTGCCGCATCATTGAAGCGGGCATACATACCGTTCACCACCGCCGTAGCATCAGTTTCAGTCCTGATGGCTTCAGGAGTGGGAGTAGAATAAAGCTCTTCCTCCAGGCTGCAAGACGGTGTCCCCCACAAGAGAGGAACCATAAGCATGAGTATAAAATATCTATAAATTCTCATTTGTGTAAATATTAAAGACTTTAGAAGTTTACTTCAAAACCGGTAGAGAATGTGCGAGGCTGCCCCATGGTTCCTAAATCTACCCCTCTGTTCAGAGCCAAATGCCCAAAAGCATTGATGTTAGGGTCATAGCCTGAGTATTTGGTCCAGGTGTATAAATTTGTACCGGAAATAAACGCCCTCACTGACCGCATCACAAGACCTTTAGGCAGGTTAAATGTATACCCAAGGTTAATGCTCTGCAACCTTACAAAGGAGGCATCTTCTACTAACCAATCAGGCATGCGTTGATAAAGCCTCACCCCGTTGGTGGTGACTCTGGGCAACAGGTTACTAGTACCTTCCCCTCTCCATCTTCCATCATAGGCAGACTGCAACAAATTGTAGTTCCCGGTAGTGTTATTGATGCCTACCACCCAGCGGGTAAGGTTAATCAGCTCATTGCCTTGGCTGCCAAACACATTCACACTCAGGCTGAAGCGTTTATAAGTAAAACTGGCATTAATACCGTAGGTGAAATCTGGACTAGGATTTCCAATGATGGTTTTGTCAGCGTCATTGATCTGCCCATCTCCGTTTGTATCCACCCATTTTACATCACCAGGTTTGTAGTTGGAGCGGGTATTGTCATTAGCTAAAGCCGGATCACTTTCTATTTCGCCCTGGTTTTGGTAAATTCCATTGGTCTTGTAACCCCAAAAAGAAGAGATAGGATCTCCTGGGCGGGCAATGTGTACTGGTTGACTTAACAGTACAGCCCCTCCCGCAAAGTAACCACGGCCATATAAGATATCAGTAGAGCCTAAACTAAGCACTTTATTCTCAAATACTGAGATATTTCCCCCTAAGTCTAAACGCATTCCGCCAGATTGGAATACTTTGAAATTGCCTTCCACGTCAATTCCTTGATTTAGTACCTCCCCAAGATTCGTAAAATAGTTACTGAAGGTAGCAGACCCGGGCAATTCAAGGTTAATTAACAGGTCTTTGGTATTTTTCCGGTAAACGTCAATGTCTAAAGTTAAGCGGTCATTAAAGACACCTACCTCTGCCCCCACATTAAATTGGGTAGTGGTTTCCCACTTCAAGTAAGGGTTTTCAAAATCTTCCACCACATATGCCGGTAGAATGTTGCCACCAATCACAACGTAGTTAACCACATATTTCTTTCTGGTTGCGCCTATGGCTATGTTTTCATTACCAGCTACCCCATAACTAGCCTTAAGTTTAAGGAAGTTGACAACTTTGTTTTTGAAGAAATCTTCATTAGACACATTCCAACCTAACCCAACTGAAGGGAAGAATGCCCATTTGTTGGCGCCAGACAATCTGGTAGCCCCATCATACCGGCCAGTAAAGGTTACCAGATATCTTCTGTCAAAAGAATAATTAACCCTTCCCAAGACAGATTGGAGTGCCCGCATACCAGTTGAAGTGATCATGCGACCTGGATTGGCAGCACTCTGCATATTGTAATAGATAAGAGCATTAGACGGGAAGGTCATACTGGTATTGCTGGAACTTCTGTTTGTCCAATACTGATAAGAGTACCCTCCTACAGCACTCACTCTGTGTAAGCGGCTAAAGGTTTTATTGTAGGAAAGTAAATTCTCAATCAAATAATTAGAGTTAGCATTATCAGCTCTGGTGGCAGAACCGCCTGGTGCCGTGTCCCCAATAAAAGTTCCGGTTGGGTTGTAGACCTGCCGCAGAGAGTACAGGTCATTCACCCCCCCTTTCAAAGTGTACTTAAGATTATTATTGAACTTATAGCTAAAGTCAAGATTAGAGATGAGCGTTCTAATCTGAGTCCTATCTTTCACTATTGTAGTAACCAGAGTGGGGTTGTTGGTGAAGTTCTCATCAAACTCTTCATCCCCTTCGTCATTGATGACATAGGCACCCCGTAAAGGGTTAAAGGCCAGCGCCCCCAAGACTGCCGAGGAACCTAAGATTCCTGTCCAGTTTGACTCTTGTCCATAATTTCTGTCTGCATACGAGAAGTAGGTTCTAATCCCTACTGATATTTTTTTAGTAATGTTCCTAGAATAATTCAACCGGAGGCCGTACCGCGTAAAGTCGGCATTTTTCAGAATACTGTTCTGATTAGTATAGTTGGCAGTGATCAGGTAGGTGCTTTTTTCATCTTTCCCTGAAAAGCTGAGCTGGTGTGTCTGACTGATGGGCGAAGTGTACACCTGATCCTGCCAGTTTATATTGGGGCTGTTCCTAATGATAGAATCCATGGCCATGTGCTTGTACAGAGAATCATTCCCGTCATTGATGGCCGCCTCATTCCGGTAGTTCAGATAGTCACGGGTATTGAGCACTTTCAGCTTTTTAGGAACCATATTGAGGTCAAACCGGCTTGAATAGCTTATTTTATCTCTCCCTTCTTTGCCTGTTTTGGTCGTGATTAACACCACCCCATTCGCACCTCTGGAACCATAAATGGCAACAGAGGAAGCGTCTTTCAGAATTTCAATGGACTCTATGTCATCTGGGTTTATTGCCGCCAGCGGGTCTGCCGGAGGAATATCATTCCCGCCGTCCATCCCTGAACCGGCCATGGTAGATCCCTGGTCAGAATCAATGGGTTGTCCGTCTATCACAATCAAAGGCTGGCTACTGCCGGTGATAGAGGTCATACCTCTAATATTGAAGGTCATGCCAGAACCGGGTTGACCGGTATTGTTCATAATCTGCACTCCTGCCACTCTCCCCTGTATAGCCTCTGGCATGGACAGGTAACGGTTGTCATTGGCGTTTTCCAGTTTTACCGTACTGCTTGAACCGGTAAAGTCACTTTTTGCCACAGTCCCATAGCCTACTACCACTACCTCATCTACTGCAACCGCCTCATCCTGCAGCTTTACTTCTAGCTGGGTACGTCCATTTACAGGAACATCCTGTTTCACAAAACCCACATAAGAGATTTCTAAAACCGCATTGTCTGGAACCACCATAGTAAAGCGGCCCTCAATGTCAGTCACTACGGCCCTGGTAGATCCTTTTAAGAGTACGGTTACCCCAACCAATGGCTCACCTGCGGCAGAAGTCACCCGCCCTCTAACGGTGATGTCTGCTATGGCCCACAGGGATTTGGGCTGTTTGAAAGACTTGTCTTCCTTAAAATTTTCGGTTCCAGGGAAAGTACCCGCCCAAACAAATGACGGAACAGTTAGAAATGGCACCAACAGCACAAGCAAGAGTCTATTAAAAGCCTTGTCCGGTATTTTAACAATGTTTTTACTTATGAATATATCATTAAGCTTTTTCATGCTTTTGTCTTTTATGATTGGTTTAGTCAGTTTAGGAGAGAATTGCCATGATGACATATCTTCATGGCAAATGAGAAGTGGGTGTGGGCAAGAACTGGAAACAGGTAGTAGAAATCTGCACTATAAGAACCTCCTTTCTAAAAAACACAGTTAGTTTGTTTTAGTGAAACTGACACAGCATCACATCTCCTTGCCAATAGCTTTACAGCTAAAAAGGAGCTTTGAATAATTGATCAGGACTTCCCCATCACTTGTCTATATAACTTTAAATAATCTTTTTATTTGAGGACGAAGCTGAATAGAGTCTTCAATTAAAGCTTCTCCTGCCCCAGGGGTGTGCTTTTCTTTTAGGGCTACTTTCTACCTAAAACAGAATTATTATTCCCCCTAAACCACAGCCCGAGATGCAAAAGGGAACCTCAAAAATGTGACATGAGACAGATAGTAACCTCAACAAGGTTTCACATTTTCAGGTACAGGTTTAAACCATTGGCTAATCATGGTGTCAAAGCTAGTTTTATCTAAAAGTCAGCAATATCACGTTTGTCTCTTTTCCTGTAAATATTGTAGAAGAAATTGCAAAATTGACAATACAAGCTCCAGAGTGGCTTTTTCAGCAATACTTAATAACATAAAGACTATAATTCATTTACAATTTGCTAATACCGGCTTCTTGTAAGTCAGCGGCAGAACAGCAGGCAATTACCAGAAAACCGAGGCTTTCCTGCCAGGCTCCTGCTATTTTCCTTTAAATGTTTCGCCTTGAGGAAAAAGGGAATTGGTGGGTTTATTGAGTTTTAAACTGTTCTTAGGTTTCTTACCTTCTTGACTTGAAAGAGGGTAAGGAGAGCTTCTACAGAAGCTGCCGTGTCTGGCTCTATGGTCACAGTTAAGGGCTGATCGTCTCCATGAATCAGGCGCAACTTTTTTTGCTGGGTCTGTCTTCTGTGCTCCTCATTTTGCTCTGTCTTTTCCAATTTCATTGAGCCTGTTCCTGTTGTTCCTGTATATGTGTTTCGGCACCTTGCCTTTGCAGCGCCAAGATATAACAAGTTTCATATATTCTGAATCTCTATAGAAATAATAGACTTTAATTCTTAGCGTCACTACATTGTAGATAACCAGCCAGGTACTCTCCAGCCCCACCTTGCCTCCAAGTATCTAGCCCCGGTAAAACCCCGGAGTCAACAGCCAGCGTATTCAGTGCAAAAGAAGCTGGTTGCACTTACCCTAACTTGTAGTGACCCTTTAGAGTGCCCTTTCCACACTTGTTGTACCTGTTCTGCTAACCTGAGTGAGGTATTAGAAATAGTAAAATGGTTCATTCTAGCCTTTCCCTACTTCTCCTGGCTAAAAAGCAGAGGCTATCTTCTGATGGGTTGGGGTAGGTTTACATCTCACTTTCGGGATCCAAAAAGGTATTAATAGAACCTATGGTTGCCGGTTTCTCTCCCCGTAACGGTGGTTCTCCTCTTACTAATTGGCGTTGCCCGCACCTCATGCTCCTATTTTTCACGTCCAAACCCAATTTCAAACCAGCTCAGAGAGGCAACAGGGAGGTAGTGTGCCAGCTGTTTTAAGCCTGTTTTTCCAAAAACAAGCCGAAAACAGTAACTCAACTGGCCCTGGTAAACCACGTATATAGCTGAACAAGTGATTTTAGGCCAATCTGGCAGATAGAGAAGTAAAGCTTTGGACCACCTGCTGTCGCTTAAATACCTGGTTAAACTTAATGTTTCCCTGGCAAGCCCCATGACATCAGTAAAACGCAGGTTCAAATTCTTAATGTTGGCAACCTTATTCCTGACGTTCCTCTTTTCACTAACCGTGGTAGGTATGTGGTTCTTTTCCTTCCCTAATCCCGCCTTAGACAAGGCGTATGCGGCTATTGACAAGGGGGCCACCTCAGAAAACTTCCGGCTCCAAAAGGTGAAGGTGCCGGGCACCACCTTCCACCACCCGTCCTCCGTTCAACGGCCGGCCCCTGAGGCCGGTGTACGGTACGGCCAGCCCAGAGATGCAAGCGGCCACCTCTACTATGACACCCTCCGGCACAATGTTGTGCTACATACTGAAGAGTATGCCCGTGACACCATCACCGGTAAACTCACCCTAGATGTGATGACCCATTACGTGCGAATTGGCAACAACGGTCAAGTGGTGGAAGCTGTCAAGGGCATGGACTTACGCGGGAAGGACTTTCTGCAGAACTGCATTGTGCTCCAGAATGAGCTCTTGCCTTACCAGAAATGGACTGACCCTACCCAGAAGATTTACCTGAGACATTTCGCAAAGGAAAAATTTAACGGCGGGTGCCTGAATCCCTTCAAGATTGGCCCCTTCAATGGCGGCACCCCCTGCCCCACCTGGGAAGGCACCGGGTATTATGACATCACCTTTCAGCAGGAGCAACTAAAAGTAAAGATTCCCTGCACCAGATCTTCTCTGTTCTATGGCACAGACAGCGAGTACTACACGGGGCTGTATTATTACACCTTGCCCCCTTCGCCCACGTCGGCGCAGCCTGTGGCATTTTTAGTCTACTCCAAAACCCACGAGCAACCCTCTATTTACATCATTACGTCCAAGCAATCACTCTAATTCCTTCCTATGTCTGAAAACCTACCTCTGCTCCAAAAGATGAAAATCTGGTTCCTGTTCTTCATCCTGTCACTGGCCTCTGCTCACCGGGCCAACGCCCAGGAGGCTCAGGTCTGGCTGTACAAAGGGAAACTTGACGCGAAAGAGATTACACTCTACCTCAAAACCCAGGTCAACGAATGCGGCGGAAAAGACTTCTACACAGCCATGTACCGCTACAGCGCCAACCCCAAGTGGATTGAGCTAACCACTACCACAGACTACCAGAATAACTTTGGGTTTATGGAGGCGGGGTTTACCGGGGTGCTTTTGCTGAAAAAGAGCGCCAAAGGCTTGGCAGGCACCTGGCTTAGCCCAGATGGGAAGCGACAGCTGCCGGTCAGCCTGGTCTTACAGCCCTTGAAGGCCACTGAGAAGGAGAAACTGGAAAAAGCCCTGGAAGAAACCATCTACCAGAATGATGACTGCTGAAAGGCTTCACAATAGTTGATTATCACCTTTCCGCCACTGCGCAAACACCTCACACTCAATAGCTTTCTGTTTTGGGGCTGTTTTGGCGAAAACAGCCCCAAAACAGAAAGCCCTCGCTCCAGCCCTGTTTCATGGAAGGCCTCCTGGCCACCCCCCTCTGAACAACAGCTCTCACCTCTGCCGGCAAGGCAATAAAAAAGCCCTTAGATAAAAATCTAAGGGCTTCAACTAAAACCAGTGATCCCGCTGGGATTCGAACCCAGGACCCATACATTAAAAGTGTATTGCTCTACCAGCTGAGCTACAGAATCAGAAAAATGTAAGTAGTAAGGTGGTAAAAAAGCCTTCCCGACCGTTTAGCCGGAAAGGCCTTTGTTACTCCAGTGATCCCGCTGGGATTCGAACCCAGGACCCATACATTAAAAGTGTATTGCTCTACCAGCTGAGCTACAGAATCTTTTTACTACCTTTGCTTAGAAGGGCGTAACCCTCATTTGCGATGCAAAAGTATAATCCCTTTCTGTAAATGCCAAACATTTCCCATAAATTCTGTTGGCTTTTTTGCGTTCTGTGGCTGAGTTTTTCTCAACTTTCTATGGCTCAATTGCCTAGCCCACGCATAGCCCAGGCAGATTCTTTGTATACCCGCCACCAGTACACCCAGGCACTGGACCTTTATACCCGCCTCCTGCAGCAAGACCAGGTGTACACACCGCAAATGCTCCTGAAAATGGCGTTCATTCATGAGGGGCTTCAACAGTACACCCAGTCTATGTACTACCTGCAGCTGTACTACAGCAAGTACCCCAGCCGCTCTGTCCTGCAGAAGATGGAACAGGTAGGCATGGAGCAGCGGCTGAAAGGGTACCAGTATACAGACTGGGACTTCTTTAAAACCCAGTTTTACAAATACTACCCCCAGATACTGGAGGTGCTGCTTCTGTTGGCGGCGGCGGCCACCACCTTTGCCTTAATCAGGTGGCGCAAGAAGCGCCCCATTAGCAAGCAATTCAAGCTGGGGTTCCTCCTCTTCCTGCTGTTTCTCTTCTACTTCGGGAATTTCCTGACGCTGGGGCAGCAGGGAATTATCCAGCAAGCCAATGTGCCTATCATGACCGCCCCTTCGGCGGGGGCCGGACTGATAGCCTCTGTGGGAACCGGCCACAAAGTAGACGTGCTGGGGGAGCAGGACATCTGGTACCGCATTGAGTGGGAAGACCAGGTAGCCTACATCAGAAAGAACAACCTCCTGCTGCTCCCCCACCCCCTGAAAACCAATTAACATTCTTTCCTGCAGCGCACGCGCACGGGTTGATTTCTGTTTTGGGGCTGTTTTTACAAAAACAGCCCCAAAACAGAAATTTAGTTGAAGGGCGAATTAGGCTCTTTTTTCATCTGGTTGTAGACCAGATTGTCAGTAAGGCCGGGCAGGAATTTCCCCAGCAGCACCGCCAGCTTGCCCTGGGTGGTCAACACAAGGTCGCGTTTGCGCTGGCGGGTGGCTTTCAGAATATGATCAGCCACTTCCTCAGCGGTCATCATCTTGGCCTCATCGCGCGGCGACTCGCCCTGTTGGCTGCCGTCGGCGGCCAGGGCGGTGTTCCTGATGTTGGAGGCCGTGAAGCCCGGGCAGGCCACCATCACGTGCAGGCCCTGGTGCAGGGTCTCGGTGCGGAGCGCCCCCAGAAACCCCTGCATGGCAAACTTGGAGGCCGAGTAGCCCGTACGGCCGGGCAAACCCTGGTAGCCCGCAATGGAAGACACGCCAATCACAGAGCCTTTGCTCTGCAGCAGGTACGGCAGCGCGAATTTGGTGCAATACACCGTGCCCCAGAAGTTGATGTCCATGAGCTGCCGGATCACGTCCAGGTCCACGTCCTGGAACAACGCCCGCATGCTGATGCCCGCGTTGTTGAGCATCACGTCAATTCGGCCATATTTGGTTATGGTCTGTTCAATGAGCTGGCGGCAATCATGTTCCTGGCTTACATCGCCGGGTATGGCCAGATACTCTATGCCTGCGGCCGAAAGCTCCTGTCCTACCTCGTTCAGTTTCTTGGCGTTTCTGCCGTTGATCACAATTTTTCCGCCGGCCCGCCCGAAGGCCAGCGCGCAGGCCCGCCCAATGCCCGACGACCCGCCCGTGATAATGATGACTTTATCTTTCATATGGTTCTTTTCCAGGTTCACGTGCCATAGCACCTCCACAAAGCTACGCTTTTGGTTTCTTAAGAGGAAGATTTCCGTTTTCGGGTTGATTTCTGGAAATGAGGCCGAAAACGCAAATCTGCGCCCGGCTCCCGGTTCCCGGGATTTCTTTGTATTTTTGCGGCATCGTGAGAAAATTCAAGAAGAAAAAACATAAGTTCGAGAACATTGCGCAGCTGCGCGTGGAGGAGATGGCCGCCGAGGGCAAGTGCCTGGCTCGCCATGAGAACCTGGTGGTGTTCATCTCAGACGTGGCCCCCGGTGATGTGGTGGACGTGCGCGTGACCAAGAAACGCAAGAATTACCTGGAGGCCGTGCCCGTGCATTTCCATGAGCGGTCTGACCTGCGCGTGGAACCGTTCTGTGAGCATTTCAACGTGTGCGGCGGCTGCAAATGGCAACACATCAGCTATGACACGCAGCTGTTCTTCAAGCAGAAGCAGGTGAATGACAACGTGGAGCGCATTGGCAAGATCTCTGGGCATGAGCTGTTGCCCATTCTGCCCTCTGACCGCGTGAGCTACTACCGCAACAAGCTGGAGTTCACCTTCTCAGACCACGCCTGGCTCACCAAAGAGCAGATTGACAGCGGCCTGGACCTAGAGCGCCGCGCGCTGGGCTTCCATGTGCCACTGCGGTTTGACAAGATCGTGGACATTCAGCACTGCTACCTGCAACCGGCCCCGTCTAATGAAATCCGCCTGGCGGTGAGAAACTATGCGCTGGCGCAGAACCTGCCGTTCTTTGACCTGGTAAAACAGGAAGGCTTTCTGCGGAATCTGATTATCCGGACGGCCAACACCGGTGACCTGATGGTGATTGTGCAGGTCTTCCAGGACAGAATGGACTGGCTGCAGCCGCTGCTGGACCACCTGCTGCAGGAGTTCCCGCAGATTACCTCGCTGCACTACGTGGTGAACAGCAAGGGCAACGAGACCTTCCATGACCTGGACGTGGTGTGCTACCACGGCGAACCGTTCATTCATGAACAGATGGAGGGCCTGCGCTTCAGGGTCGGCCCGAAGTCGTTTTACCAGACCAACTCTGAGCAGGCGTACAACCTTTATAAGCTGACCCGGGACTTCGCCCTGCTTAACGGCACCGAGAACGTGTATGATCTGTACACCGGCGCGGGCACCATTGCCAATTTTGTGGCGCGGCAGAGTGCGCAGGTGGTGGGTGTGGAATACGTGGCCAGCGCCATTGAAGACGCCAAAATCAATTCGCAGATCAATGACATCACCAATACGCACTTCTACGCGGGTGACATGAAAGATGTATTGAATGACGAGTTATTTGCCCGCCATGGGAGACCAGACGTGATTATCACTGATCCTCCGCGGGCGGGCATGCACCCAGACGTGGTGGCCAAGCTGCTGGAGGTGAAAGCCAACCGCATTGTCTATGTGAGCTGTAACCCCGCCACCCAAGCCCGGGATTTAGAAATGCTGGCAGAACTGTATGACGTGGTGAAGATCCAGCCGGTAGACATGTTCCCGCAGACCTACCACGTGGAGAGCGTAGCGTTGCTCACGTTGCGGTAAGAATGACTGTTTTCGGCCTGTTTTTGGAAATCAGGCCGAAAACAGTCATTTGCAGTTTGGGAAGTTCTACTTCCGAACTCATCTAGGGGGGAGTTCTATTCCCCGCGGGACTACGGGCAAATGATGGGGAGTGGAACTGCCCGGCCGGGTGCTTTCGGAGTAGAACTCCGTAAGAGCGACGAGAATTCAGAAATAGGAACGAGCGGCTAGCATCCTAATGGAGAGATTAGGAGCAGTTAGCTGCTTTGCCGTGCGGCAGAAAAAACTGCTGCATATTTTTACTTAGTAAGCTTAGCGCGAGAGGCGGAAGGAGTGCTTGTGTTTTTAGCCTGTTTTCAGAAAAACAGCCCCAAAACGCATCTGATTTTAAATTTGTACGTGCTACTTGATACGCAATACGTGATACTACCATGCAGAACGACCCAGAACTGAACGGAAAATACCTAGGCACCATCACCAAAGACTTCGTGCAGGTGTCTGACACCCTGAAAGAGGCTTCTTACCAGATCAGACGCCGCGAAATCTCCAAGTATCCCATTTTCGTGTTCTCCCGCGATATCACCAGGATTGGCGGGCTTTTGATTGGGGCGCAGGAGCGGGACCTGGAGTGGAACATCAACGCCTCGTACCTGGAAGACTTTCTGAACCGCCAGCTGGTGGGCGAAGACAAAGTGGAGGAGTTCCAACAAGCCTACCGTGACGCTGATGAGTATTGCTGCCTCTTTGTGATTGACCGTGACTTCATGAACTTCGTGTTTGTGCCGTACCCAGAGGATTAAGCGTATTGTTTCTTAGAACAGGAAGCCCTCACCGGTTTTGAAAACCGTTGAGGGCTTTTGCGTTTCCGGCTTATTTTCTGGATTTTAGACCGAAAACGAAGAATAACCTTGAATTCCCCGCCACCTCCTCCCCTCACAGGTCACTTTCTCTTGCGTCTCATCAAAAAATTAATGCCGGTGGTAGTGTGCCTAGTGGTAACTACTACGTTTGCGCAAGTGACCAATGATAATATTGAGGGCAGACTTCGGCTACTGTTAGAGAAGCCCGTTGCCTCCTCAACTGAAAATTGCACGGTGCAATGGGCTTGCGTGAATGAAAAACTGACGGGCAAGTGCATTGACTACCACAATGACCAGTGGTTTGAGTTTACCCCTCCCCGCCCAGGCCGTTTCTATATCAATATTGGTCAACAGATATGTAGAGATACGCGGGGCGTTCAGCTGGTGGTGCTAAGCGGAAAACCCTGTGAACCTAGTACCTATCGCGTGCTTTCCTGCACTTCACTGGGCAACCAAGATGATGTGTTTGTGGCCGTTGATCTGGAAGCGGGCAAGCCGTACCTCCTGAACCTGGATGGGTACCTGCATGACTTCTGCCGTTTCTCTCTGGAGGTAAGCCAGGAAGCCAAAGGTATTCCGGCAGGAAACACCTCTGCCATCACCGCCGCGCCCACGGTCACGGCCGCTTCGCCGCTATTGAAGTGGGTACTGCCAGATTCGCTTTCAGCGGCACAGCAATTCAAAGTTCAGCGGTGGGAAACTTCCCAACCGAAGAGCCTCACCGTTGCCACCTTGCCTGTTAAACGGAACAGCTTTGGCGACTTTGTGAGGGCGTACCAGTATCAGGATTCCCTTTCAGCGGCTGGCGTTTACCAGTACCAGGTGCTAGCCGTGTTGCCAGATGCCGCTCCCGCAGTCGTCTTGCAGCAATGGTATCAGCTGAAACCGCCAATAAAACGCCCCGCTGCCCTGGCGCTTCCGTTAGACCGTTACCCCACAGGCGCCCAACTCACCGTCATGATCTTTGACGCCGCTTCTAACCGCCTGTTGTGGAGCAGGCAACTAGTCAAAAACCAACTGACAGAAAATGCTATCCCCGCCGCTAAATTCCAGCAGTTGGGGGTGCAGCGGGTGAGAATCAAGATCCAGCACCACAAAGGGAAAGGGAAAACAGAAACCGCTGAAATCACCGCTATTGTCCCTCCCGGAAATGCTGACTGAGAGATATAAGTACCAGAACACAAATACTGGTGCCTCATACTCTCTGTCATTCTGGAAGGATCCTGGTGGCAAACGGCAGTAGCCGATGGAAAATGTTTTTCTAGTTGGCCTCCAAGATCCTTTCAGGATGACAAAATTTATAGTTGATTTTGTTACTGCACTTAGCTTAGGCATTAGAGCCTATTTAAGACAAAAGATAGCACACAGGACAAGCTGATAAATGCAGGAGAAAGGAGTTAAGACTTTTATTGCCTGCTTACTCTATGTGTTTGCCTCCAATAAGGCATCTTCTGTTTTCGGCCTGTTTTTCAGAAAACAGCCCAAAAACGTGGCCACAAGCGAACGCTTGCGCCAGAAGTTTAACAGGTGAGAAAGACGATACTTTAAGAGTACCCTTAAAACCCAAATACAGATTTTATCAAAAAGCAGAAAGGCAGGATTCTCTCCTGCCTTTCTGCTTCTTTTGACAAATCATGTCCCTTACCAAAAGAAAGCGAGCCACACCATAAAACTCACCCACAGCCCCAACGCAGCTACCCCGGCCCAACGCACGCCCCAGCCCATGGCTTTCCCCATCGGCGAAGCCGAATATTTCTGCAGGAGCTTTCCGGCTACATAGGTACCCACTGTCATCAGGAACAAGCCCCACGGGTGCGCGCCCAGTTGCAAGGCCTCCAGTGCCAGAAACTGCAGGCCCAGCACCACGGCAAAGACCAGCAACCGCACCAGCAGCAGAGAACGCTTACCCAAAGTGGTTCCAGCCTTGCGCTTTGATAGGGAACGCGTTACCGCTAGGGGTTACCAGTTTCACGCCTTCACCGGCGTCTGTGATGTTGCCAATGATGGTGATGTCTGGGTGGTTCCTGATTTTCTCATAGTCGGCCATTTTCACGGTAAAGAGCAGTTCATAGTCTTCGCCGCCGTTCAAGATGCAGGTCACCGGGTCCAGCTTGAATTCCTCGGCGGTTTCCAGCGTCTGCTGATCGGCGGGCAGTTTGTCCTGGTAGATATTGGCGCCTACCCGGCTCTGCGAACAGATGTGCAGCAGTTCAGAGCCCAGTCCGTCAGAAATGTCAATCATGGCGGTGGGGTGTACGCCCAGTTCGCGCAGCTCGTGAATCACGTCCATGCGCGCCTCCGGCCGTAGCTGGCGGCCTACCACATAATCTTTTCCTTCCAGTTCAGGTTGGGTTTCCGGGTCAGCCAGATACGCCTGTTTCTCGCGCTCCAGCAGTTGCAGGCCCAGATAAGCGCCGCCCAGGTCACCCGTTACACAGATCAAATCATTGACCTGGGCGGTGCTGCGCAAAACCGCTTTGCCTTTCTCTACTTCGCCCAGGGCGGTGATACTAATCACCAGACCGCCGCGCGAAGCCGTGGTGTCACCGCCCACCAGATCTACCTTATAGTTCTCACACGCCAGGCGCATACCGGCGTAGAGCTCCTCCATGGCCTCAACGGTATAGCGCGCGCCAATGGCCAGGCTCACCACAATCTGCGTGGGTATGGCGTTCATGGCCGCAATGTCAGACACATTCACGGCCACCGCTTTGTAACCTAAATGTTTCAAGGGGCAGAAGGTTAAGTCGAAATGCACATTCTCCACCAGCATGTCTGTAGAAACCACAATCTGTTTCTGGCCCGGCTCCAGCACGGCGGCGTCATCGCCAATACCCACCACGGTAGACGGCTGGGTATTTTCCAGGTTTTCCTGCAGCCGGCGAATCAACCCAAACTCGCCTAAGCTTTCTAAAGGAGTATATTCAGACATACTATTTCTACTTTACAATATATTTTTGCCTTGAAATGCACGAGCTATGCGTTTTCGGCTTATTTTTAGAAAAACATCTTTAAACTGCAAAGATAGCGTTTTCTCCGGCGCTCTCTATGGCAGGTGTAAAGTAGCTTCAAGAATAAACTTTTATTTGCTAACGGGCGTTAGCTTTAGTAGATTTGGATACCAATCAGTACCACTATGTCGCGTAAAGAACAAATTGACCAAGTCGCCACCTCATTGTTCAAGTCCAGAGGGTTTGCCGCCACCACCATGCGGGACCTTGCCCAGGAATTAGGCATTGAGGCCGGGAGCCTTTATTCTCACATCAAATCAAAGGAAGATATTCTGCAGCGCGTCTGCTTCAGAATGGCAGATGAGTTCATGGCCGCTTTTGACGAAGTGAAGAATCAGGACGTACCCGCCAGCGAAAAGCTGCGGTTGGCCATTGCATCGCACGTACGCGTATTAACTAAGAATCCGCCGGCGGCGGGCGTGTTCCTGAACGAGTGGCGCCATTTGAGCGAGCCGTCTCTGAGCAAGTTCAACGACCTGCGCCACCAGTATGAGGAAAGCCTGCGCGAGATAGTGCGCCAGGGCATCGCCAGCGGCGAATTCCAGGTGAAAGACGAAAAATTTGTGGTACTCACCTTGCTCTCCAGCCTGAACTGGCTCCACATGTGGTATAAACCTGAGGGTAAGATGAGCCCAGACGAGATTGCAGAGTACCTGTCTAACCTGCTGCTCAACGGGCTTAAGAATTTCTAAGAAGAAGCTAAACACACCAAAAGATGTACGGAGGAGGAAACGTTTTTGAGGCCACCAGGTTTGATGACCTGCAGCAGGAAGACCCGGTTAAATTAGCCGAGTTTGAGGCCCGCATTGCCCGCGGCGAGAAGATTGAGCCCACCGACTGGATGCCCCAACTCTACCGCAAGCAGCTAATACGCATGATTGAGCAGCACGCGCACTCAGAAATCATTGGGGCGCTGCCCGAAGGCACCTGGATTACCCGTGCCCCCGGTTTCAGGCGCAAACTGGCCCAGATGGCCAAGGTGCAGGACGAAGTGGGCCACGCCCAACTCCTCTACAGCGCCGCCGAGACCCTGGGCAAAACGCGTGAGCAGATGCTCACCGACCTCATCAACGGCAAAAGCAAATACTCCAACGTCTTCAACTACCCGGCCTTCACCTGGGCAGACTCCAACATCATCTCCTGGCTTATTGACGCGGGCGCCATTGTGAACCAGATGGCCAACGCAAAGGGAAGCTACGGCCCCTACTGCCGCGCCCTGGACAGAATCTGCGCCGAAGAAGCCTTCCATTTAAAGTACGGCCATGACGCCGTGGTGCACATGGCCACCGGCTCGCCCATTCAGCGCAAAATGATTCAGGAAGCTTTGAACCGCTGGTGGCCGCCCATCATGACTTTCTTCGGACCAAGTGACAAGATGAGCACGCACACTGAGACCCTCATGCGCTGGAAAGTGAAAATGGCTTCTAATGATGCCTGCCGCCAGCAGTTCCTGGACATGTACGTGCCTAAAATCTGGGAACTGGGATTGACTGTGCCAGACCCTAAACTGCGCAAAAACGAACAGGGCGTCTGGGAATACACGGAGCCCGACTGGGACGAGTTCAAACGCGTCATCAACGGTGACGGCCCCTGCAACGCCGAACGCCTCGCCGTACGCCGCACCGCCGAAGAACGCGGGGCCTGGGTGCGCCGCGCCCTGCTTTCGCCCAAGGCAGAGTATGTGCGGCCATTAGCCTAGCTAAGCTAGGCAAGTTCTGAGTTCTGAGTTCTGAGTCTTGAGTTCTGAGACCAGAGCTCCGAGACGTAAGGTAAACGGTGCTTACGCTTTGGAGAACACCGTTTGAGAAGGGACCTACCCGCACAATTGATTAGAAGTTTTTTCACTACCAATTCCTTCCCCCTTTTGTCATCCTGAAAGGATCTTGGTGGCGAACGGTAATAGGGTCTCTGAAATGCATTTCTAGTTCGCTACCGAGATTCTTCCAGAATGACAACAATGAAGTAAGCATTAGAAGATAAACCAACTCAAATTTGTCCCTGAATCCGAACTAGCATTAGTAATAAACTTCGCACCAGCTTCTAAAGTATAGACCACCACCAACCCACACCAACTAACATGTCACCAGAAGAAGGTCACATTCAATCCTTAGACCCGCGCGTGACGCGCCTGCACATAGAAGAGGAACCCAACCCCGCGCCCAAACCCCAGCTAGACCAGTTGGAGACGTATGAGGTGTTCCTGCAGAAGAAGGAAGGGCAGCCGTATGTATATGTGGGGCCGGTGCACGCCGCCAATGAGGAAGTGGCGTTTCTGTTCGGCAAAGAGCAATACAGCCGCCGTGCCATGTGCACGGGCATGTGGGTAGTGAAAACGCAGCACGTGCTTGTTTCCGGCTACGCCGATGACAACACCTCAGTGTATGAAAGTTTACCCGCCCTTGGTTCAACCCCAGACGCAGCGGAACAGGCGTATGAGATTTTCCACCTGAAAAAGCGGGGCAAAGCCCACCAACATGCGGGCACGGTCACTGCCCGTTCAGCAGAGCATGCCTTGGAGGTTGCCAGGCAAACGTTACATGCAGCGCCACCCGTGGTAAATGTGTGGGTGATTCCGCAGAATCAGATTTTACGGGAAGAGGAAGACAAAGACATCTGGGCCACCACGCCCGAGAAAAAATACCGCGAGGCCATTGCCTACCGCGTACAAGACAAGATTGACCGTTTCAAAGCCGAACGACAAGCCCAATAACCATGCAGGACCTCGCGTTAAAAGACCTTCTCTACAAGATAGCCGACGATGAACTCATCTTAGGCCACCGCAACTCAGAATGGACCGGTATTGGCCCCATGCTGGAAGAAGACATCGCGTTTTCCAGCATGGCCCAGGACAAACTAGGCCACAGCCTGGCCTTCTACACGCTGCTCCATGAATTAGGCGAAGGCGACCCAGACACCGTGGCCTTTATGCGCAACGCTGACCAGTTCCATAACTGCCAGCTGGTAGAGCTGCCCATTGGCGAATACGATTTCAGCCTGATCCGGCACTTTCTGTTTGACAATGCCGAGCTGCTGAGGTTTGAAGCCTTAAGCCAGTCCTCTCATGAGGAAGTCGCTAAAATTGCCGCCAAGCTGAAGGGGGAAATCAAGTACCACGTGCTGCACGCCAACACGATGGTCAAGCAGCTGGGCACCGCCACCCAAGACAGCATCAGCCGTTTGCAGCAGTCGCTGGAGTACGCGCTGCCCTTTGCGTTGGGCATCTTTGAGCCATCTACCTATGAGCAGGAGTTGATTGATACAGGTATTTACATCGGCGAAGCCGCGTTGCAGGCGCAATGGCAAGAGCGCATATCGGCTGTTTTGGCCAAAACAAGCCTAAAACAACCTGACTGGGCAAGCCTTCAACCCGTGTACGGCGGCCGCTACGGGCAGCACACCCAGCACCTGCAGCCGCTGTTAGATGAAATGGCCGAAGTGTTCAAGATTGACCCTACGGCGGAGTGGTAGTTCTTTAGTTGCCCGTTGTTGGTTTACTTGCTTGCTCGTCAAACCATGGCGCAAGCGACCGCTTGTGCCCATTAATATCTCTAATCAGCAATGCGAAGGTCACAAGCGGACGCTTGCGCCATAAACACGCAGATACAGAAACCTCATTTTTACCACCCTGCAAGGAACTTAGGGAACAGTGGGCGAACGGTAGTGGCTTCTTTGCAAACACATTTCTAGTTCGCCCACAAGATACTTCCAGAATGACAAAAGAGGGAGAATGCCAAATGTGGGAAATAAAGGAAGGCTAGGAAAAGAGGATAAGGTAAAAGAAAGAGCGAAGGAAAGAGTAGGAAAGAACGAGTGCAGGAGTGGTAAGAGGGAAAGTGAGGAATCAAGTTTTCCGTTTTCGGCCTGTTTTTAGAAAAATAGCCCAAAAACAGGACTGGTACAGACCTCTATTACTTCTTCTCCTACAGATCTCTTCCGCTGGCACGAGTTTACAACATGTGCCTATAGATGATGGGTAGTTTGTAACTACCCTCGCTGCCCCGCAGCGAAACCGGGCCTGCCGAGTAGAGTTTTGCAACTTCCGTTTTCAGCCTACTTTTCGCAAAACAGGCCGAAAACGGCAACTTACATTTACCACAGCTCTTCCTAAATTCCGTAAACCAAACCAACAACGAATAACTAAAAAAACAACTACTACCCAAATGCTAACCCCTGATCAAATACGTGCTTTTCTGGAGGAGGTGAAAGACCCGGAGATACCGGTACTTTCTTTGAACGACCTGGGCGTGATTACGGGTGTGGAGGTGGCACCGGAGACGGGGCATGTAACGGTACGCATGACTCCTACGTTTGCAGGGTGTCCGGCCATGGAGTACATGCGGGCAGAGGTAGAGCAGAGTTTGCAGCGGCACGGCGTGGAGGCGTTTACAGTGGTGATGAGTTTTGACGAACCCTGGAACTCTAACAAGATCAGTGAGAAAGGCAGAAAGGCGCTGAAGGATTTCGGGTTGGCACCGCCCCAGCCGTACCAGGGCATTCTGGATCTGGATATACTGGAATACGCCGAGTGCCCCAACTGTCACAGCAAAAACACTACCTTGCGCACGCCTTTCGGCCCTACGTTATGCCGCGCCATGTACTTCTGTAACGACTGCCGGCAGTTGTTTGAACAGTTTAAGCCTTTGTAAGTACGTATGAAAACTATTTTAGCCGTGGCAGTAGCCTTTTTGATGGTGCTGGGCATGGCAAGTTGCTCCCGTGATTCCGGCAAGCCCGGCCGTTTGGCCCGCCCCATCTCAGATACCCAGTTGAAACAGGAACTCACCACCCTTTCAGACACGCTCACCGGAAAATGGAACGTGATGATGACCAGTGACAGCGTGAAGATTCAGCAGATGGAAGAACTTTTGGCCGCGCTACCGCCCGCCGTCATGCCGCCCCAACAGCGCGCCGACCTGCAAAAATCCATCAGGAGGCTGCCTACCCTGCGTTATGACCGCCGCACAGTAAGAAACTCCAGCAGGATTGATGCCTATGACATAGCCCATGACTCAGTGTGGAACGCCTTGCGGGCTTTTCTCCCCACAGACGGCCCCTCAGGGTTGGCGCGGGTAGACTCCCTGTACCAGAGCATTTCCACCCTTCACAACGAGACCGTTTTCTACCGGGGCCGCTATGACAAAACCGCCATTGAGATGAACACGCTGTTGAGAAGGTATAAAAAACGCCTGCCCAACCTGGGCAAACCCTATGACACCCTGCAACCGGCACCGCTGTTTCAGTGGATTGAGAAACCAGATTCATCGGCGCAGGCGAATCAATAATTGGATTTACACAATTATTGAACCTATCCCTCCAAGGAGGGGAATCTCGGGAATGCGTAAAATGAGGGAGGACAATTCTAACTGTTCCACTGCTCTTCCGGATTTGCAATCCGGAAGCACATACTCCGGGGATTTGCAATCCCCGCTTCTGCATGTTTGTGCCGGAAGATGCGCGGACTACAAATTCGCAGTTAACTAAGTTCGGGATCATAAATCCCGAACAGCAGGATAAACCCACCCTCCCCTTTTATAAATATTACACTCCAAAGCAAGTTCCTGCTTCACGTTTCCAACTAGTAGCTTCTTAATGAGGCAGGTTTTAAACTTGCGAATATTTCTACGCACTACCCGCGGAAGCTGAAAGCTTTCCTCATAAAATGGGTCCAAGTTGAAAACGTGAAGCAGAGACTTTTAGAGCATGTTTAAATTTGCCTTTTGCGCTGCAAACGGGAATCAAAAGAACCTGACTTCGCGGTTGACTCGCACCATAGCGCGCTGCTATGCTGTTCAAAAAACGCTTTGCCAGAACCTTTCGCTCCCGTTTTCGCTTGCAAAATCAAAATGAAAACAAGCTCTTAATGTAAAGCAGCAGTGTTCTTCTCATTTACAATACTGAATACATTTTCTGTTTTCGGCCTGTTTTGGCCAAAACAGGCCGAAAACAGAAATGCCGCTGAAGTTAGAGCTTCAGCGGCATTTCTGTTTACAGACGATACCTGAAATTATCCCAGTTTCGCCAGTTCACTTTTCACGAAATCTACCAAAGACTGAATGTAGTCGCTGGAGAAGTCAAACCGGATGCCGGCGGCTTCATAGATTTCACCAATGGTGGCGGTGTAGCCCAGGCTCAACGCTTTTTTATAGCCATCCAGGGCGGCCGCCGGATCTTCTTTGTAGCGTTTCCAGACGGCAATGGCCCCTAGCTGGGCCATGGCGTACTCAATGTAGTAGAACGGCACTTCATAGAGGTGCAGCTGCTTCTGCCAGATGAACGGCTTCAGGTGCTCCAGGCCGCTCCAGTCAACTTCCTGCTGGTTGAACTCCTCAAAAAGGCGCACCCAGTTCTGGTGGCGTTCCTCAACGGTGTGGTTGGGGTTTTCATACACCCAGTGCTGAAACTTGTCAATGGTGGCCACCCACGGGAACGTCTCCAACACGCCTTCCAGGTGCTGACGCTTGGCGCGCACCAGCTCCTCTTGCGTAGGGAAGAAAAGGTCCCAGTGATCCAGGGTAAGCAGTTCCATAGACATTGAAGCCAACTCTGCCACCTCAGACGGCGGGTGCTTGGCGGCATTCAAGGGCAAGTCACGGGTCAGGAAGGAATGCACGGCGTGGCCGCCCTCATGCAGCAACGTCACCACATCGCGCAGTGAGGAAGTGGCATTCATGAAGATGAACGGCACGCCAATCTCATCTAGCGGGTAATTGTAGCCGCCGGGTGCTTTGCCTTTGCGTGATTCCAGATCCAGGTGGCCCATCTCACGCATGGTCACCAGGCAGTCACCCAGGAAACCGTCTAGGCGGTAGAAGCAGGCAATGGTTTTCTCCAGCAGCTCCTCCCCGGTTTTAAACGGCTCCAGCGGTGGCTGCAGCGTAGGGTCTACATCCAGGTCCCAGGGTTTGAGGGCCTCCAGCCCCAGCTGTTCCTTGTGCTCGCGGTCAATCTGGGTGGTCACCGGCACCACATTTTCTTTAATGGCCTGGTGGAAGGCAAACGTATCCTCGGGTCTATAGTCAAATCGGCCGAGGGCCGCGAACATATAATCCCGGAAGTTGTCAAACCCGGCGTTGGTGGCCACCTGGTGGCGCAGCCTGATCAGCTCTGTGTACAGTTCGTCCAGTTTCTCCTTGTCCTGCAGGCGGCGCTCCTGTATGGCCAGGTACGCTTCTTGGCGCACGGCCCGGTCAGTTTGCTTTAAGCGGTCAGCGGCGCGTTGCAGGGTCATTTCCTGCCCGTCAAGGGTCACGGTCATGGCCCCGGCAATGGCGCCGTACTGCTGCTGCTTGGTGCTGATTTCGGTCTGTAATGGAATGTTTTCCTCCCGGAACAACTCAATGGCCCTCTTCACGCCGCGCAGGTAGATGCGGTACTTCTCCTGGTCTAACTGGTCCAGGAAAGGCGACTCCACCAACTTGCGGTTAAAAGCATCATCATACGGTGACGCCTTGGGCTCAATTTCCTGCACAAAGAACTGGAACGCCTCTGTCAGCGCCTCATCCTGGGTGTCACAGGTCATTTTGATGTAACGCCACGCCATGTTCTCAGAGAGCACGCTCTCCAGTTCACTGCGGTCTGAGATCCATTTCTCCAGCGCTTCTGCTGAAGGGATCTCCCGGTTCTTGAGTTCCTCAAAAATGGGCTCCAGTGAAGCCCAGTCAGTGACCTCAAAGTTGGCAGGCAGATACGTGCGCGGCCTGGGGGTGGGCAGCGCGGTTGTTTTGGGGTTGTTTTCCATAAAACAGGTCAAAAACGGTTAACCAATCTCAATCACCACGTTGGCGGTGAGCGGGTGGCCTACACAGTTCAATACGTACCCCTGGTCAATTTCAGCGTCTGACAGACCTTCGCGCTCATCCAGATGCACGCGGCCGCTCAGACACTTGCCACGGCAGGCGGTGCAAAGGCCGGCCTGGCAGGAGTACGGCAAATCAATATCGGCTTTGAGGCCGGCTTCCAGAATGGTTTCAGTGGGCTTTACTTCTACCTGGTACTCGTCTCCCTCATAGATGATGGTGACGGTGCGGGTAATGATCTCGTCAGAGTCTGAAGCCCCCACATCTGCACCGTGGTCTTCTGTGGTGGTGGGGGCGGTAAAGCTCTCTTTAAAGATACAGTCTGCGGGCACGCGCATGAACTGCAGGGCTTCGCGCACCTCGTTCATCATGCCCTCAGGGCCGCACATGTAGTAACTCTCCTGAGAGAAGCCTTCTACCTTCAGGTTCTCCAGCAGCTGCAGCACCATGGTACGGTCAAGCAGGCCAATGTTTTCCTGCGGTTCAGTGGCGTCTGCAATGCTTTCATTGAACACGTGCACTATTTTAAACCGCTCAGGATACTGCTGCTCCAGCTGGGCCAGGGCATCTTTGAAGATAATGGAATTCAGGTTCCGGTTGCCGTACACCAGGGTGATGCGGCTCTGCGGCTCCTCTTTCAGCACGCTCTTGGTCATAGACATCAACGGGGTGATGCCGCTGCCGCCGCCAAAGAAAAACAGGTGGCGCTTCTGGTTAGGGTCTGCCTTGATGTTGAAGTTCCCCAGCGGGGCCATCACCTCTATCTCCTGCCCCACTTTCACATGGTCAGCCACATAGTTAGACACCAGGCCACCCTCTACGCGCTTCACCGTTACTGAGAAGTAAGGCTCGTCTGGGGTGCTGCACAAGGAATAGGAACGGCGCACCTTCTGGCCGTTGATGGGAAGGATCAGGGTAAGAAACTGACCCGGAATAAAGGGAATGTTGTTCTTATCAGGGTGTTCTAAATGAAGGGTGAGGGCATCGGCAGTTTCCTGGGTGATGTCGGCCACCTTCATGGTAAAATAGGCGTTGCTCATAGTTTATGATAGATAAAACAAAAAGCTTTGTTTTGCAGAACTGAATTAAAGCAGGAAAGTTACAACTTTTCACGGCCCCGCCCGAACCTTGGGTAAAAAAACTATCGGGCGTTAGCATTTTGCCGTAACTTGTGCGGTTCTCTTGCAATACGTGTTTTTAGGCGCAGAGATGATGCTCTGGCTGCCTGCCTCTTTCAGGAGGATTTACGTTTTTGACTTGTTTCATGGAAAACTCATCTACACTGGAGGCTCTGCTGCGGGCGCGGGCGGGCACCTTTGCCCCTCTTTTGGGCTTTGACTTGAACGGCCCACATGTCACGCGTCTTGATTTCACCGCGGCCAACCCGCTTCTGCTCCAATCTGATCTAAAAGACACCCAAGCCTTTGAACAACTGGTGCACCAGATGCTGCAGGAGAGAAACGCCACCGTGGGCGTGGGTGGCTACTTTGAGCACCGCGTAATTTACCGCCGAAGCGGCCATTTTGAAGGCGCCGTTGAATCCCGGTCGGTGCATCTGGGCGTAGACCTCTGGGCTCCCGCCCAAACCCCGGTGTACGCCCCGCTGGCCGGGAAAGTACACAGCTTTAAAGACAATGCCCACTTTGGCGATTACGGCCCCACCATCCTCTTAGAGCATGTGCTGGAAGGCATTCCCTTCTACACCTTGTACGGTCACTTGAGCCGCGCCTCTTTGTGTGATTTGGAAGTAGGCAAACCCTTCGCCGCCGGCGAAAAAATAGCCTCTTTTGGCCCCTACCCAGAAAACGGCGACTGGCCACCGCACCTGCACTTCCAGCTCATGGCCAACCTGCAGGGCAAAGCAGGTGACTTCCCGGGAGTGTGCGCGCCGTCTGAAATCCCCTTCTTCAGACAGATCTGCCTGGACCCTAATTTGTTGCTGAACTGCCGTAAAATCTAGCGTCAGGGATTGTTGAAAATCCTTAGCAGGAAGCATCTCCTAAACTTACTTTTGCAAGCCTGGGGCTGAGGAGCTCTAACCAACTTCCTGTTTTCAGGCTGTTTTTGGAAAAACAGCCCGAAAACAGGATTAACCTTCCAATTCATTTTAAGACCATGTTAG
Organism: Rufibacter ruber; assembly: GCF_014138425.1. Taxonomy (NCBI): domain Bacteria; kingdom Pseudomonadati; phylum Bacteroidota; class Cytophagia; order Cytophagales; family Hymenobacteraceae; genus Rufibacter; species Rufibacter ruber. Next base: position 611,118 of record NZ_JACJIQ010000001.1, on the reverse strand, counting down.
ACATTGACCGCCTTTTTGTGCAGGTACAGGATTTCGTCCTGTTTTATGGCCTGAAATTCATTATAGCCCTCTTTATATTGATGATAGGGCTGTACCTGGTGAACAGGATTACCACCTGGGCCTATGACCTAATGACCAGAAAAGATGTGGATCCGTCTTTAAGGCCGTTCCTGCGCAACGTCTTGAAAGTAGTGCTGCTGGTGCTGCTCATCATGGTGGTGATTGGGCAGGTGGGGCTGCAGATTACCTCATTCCTGGCGTTGCTGGGTTCAGCAGGCCTGGCGGTGGGGCTGGCGCTGCAGGGAAGCCTGGCCAATTTTGCCGGAGGCGTGCTGTTGTTGACGATCAAGCCGTTCAGGGTGGGCGATTTTATTGAGGCGCAGGGGCAGAAAGGCACCGTTTTCATCATCAATATTTTTAACACCGTCATCACCACCGAAGACAATAAAACCATCTACCTCCCCAATGGGCCCCTGGCCTCTGCGGTGATTGTGAACTATGATGTGGAACAGACCAGACGGCTGGAGCTGAGCCTGACCGTAGAAGCCACCGTTCCGCTGGCAAAGGTGCGGGAGGAGATTTTGAAGGTGGTGGCAACAGATGAGCGGGTGCTGCTTTCGCCGGAGCCAAGTGTTGGGGTGGAGAAACTTTCGGCGCAAGCCGTAACCCTGTTTGTGCGGGTCTGGGTACAACGGGAGCGCGGCACGTTCAGGTCAGGGGCTTATGAAGACCTCACTGAAAAAATTAAAGACGCCTTTGAGAAAGCCGGCATCGCGCTGAAGTAGCACCGTCACCAGTTCCCGTTATATAACAACCTGTTTTGGGGCTGTTTTTTGAAAAACAGCCCCAAAACAGGTTGCCTTGTTTAGGTAGTTCTTACCCGTTCAGCCGTGCCGCAAATGGCTACCGCAAGAACCAGTAAACGTGCCATTTGGCCCTGAGGCAGATACCTGATTTTGAAACTTAGTCAAACTTTATGGCTTTCACCGGATGAATGCGGGAAATCAGGAGGGAGGGCAGTAACACAGACAGCATGGTCAACACAAAGGTAACCACATTGATGCCAAGCCAGATTTTCCAGCTCCAGTAAATGGGCACAGTCTCCATGTAGTAATTCTCTGGATCTAGGGGAATAAGGTGGAAATAGTCCTGGGCCGCACAGAATACGAATGCCAGTACGTTGCCGCCAATCAACCCCACAATGGTGAGCCGAAGCCCGCGGTGCAGAAAGATTTTCCTGATCTGGGCATTGGTGGCCCCCATGGCTTTTAAGGCCCCAATCATGTTGGTGCGCTCCAGAATCATGATGAACAGGGTGGACACCATGTTGAACGTGGCCACAAAAATGATCAGCACCAGAAAAATGATCACGTTGCGTTTGAGCAGCTCCAGCCAGTCAAACAGCTGGGCGTAGGTGTCAGTGATTTTCTCCAGCTGCAGGTCATAGTTCATCTTCTCAAACACCTGGTTGGCCACGGTATCAATCTGGGTGAAGTCATTGAGCAGGATCTCATAGCCGCCCACCAGTGAGTCAGGCCACTGGTTCAGCTCCCTGATCTGTTTCAGATCACCCAGTACGTACACGTTGTCAAATTCCTCCAGACCGGTTTTAAAAATCCCCTTCACCTCAAACTTGCGCATGCGGGGCGGGTTCTGAATGAAGTAGAATAACACGCCATCTCCCACCTTCAGGCGAAGTTTGTCTGCCATGAGCTGGCTCATCATGATCTGCTCAGAGGCGGCGCTGTCATTGAATTCCATCACAGAGCCGGAAACCAGGTTGGCGCGCATGCCCCTGAAGTCATAGGTTGAGTCTACCCCTTTCAGCACCACACCCAGCACTTCCTCGTCGGTTTTGATAATGGCTGTTTTCCGGGCGAAGGGCTGCAGGTGGGAGACCCCCGGTATTTTGGTATAATCCTCCAGCCCGGTAGAGGTGCTCATGGGGTAGCCTTCAAATGAATTGTTGGTGTCAAATTTGCTAACTTGCAGGTGACCGCCAAAGCTGAAGATCTTGTTCTGGATTTCGTACCGGAAGCCTTCTAAGATGGCAAAAGACACAATCATGATGGCAATGCCCAGCCCTACGCTGAACTTTGCTATTTTTGTGACCGATGCGGTAAACGAGTCTGAACGGGCGCCGGCCAAACGGCTGGCAATGTAGCGGGAAAGATTCACCTCTTGTTTTAAAATTGCGCTTAAAGATAGTTATCTGATCTTAAACTAAACCTATGTTCTCTACCCTCCTTCGTACGGCAGTGTTCTGTCTGGTGCTGGCAGCCTGTAAACAAACCGGCTCTGTACCGGCCCACAGCACGTCTGCCGCCCCGGCCACCTCAGCCGCCGCCACTAAAACCACCAGGCAACAGGATGCTCCCCTCCTAACGGGCGCAGACCAGACAGAGTTGTATCTGCCCTACCTGCAGGGCAAGCGGGTGGGTATGGTGGTCAACCAGACCTCCATTATTGGCAAGAAAACCCACCTGGTGGACAGTCTGTTGAGCCGCGGCGTCAAGATCACGGTTATTTTTGCCCCGGAACACGGTTTCAGGGGAGACGCAGACGCGGGAGCCCACATAAGCAACTCTGTAGACGCCAGAACCGGTGTCCCTATCCTATCCTTGTACGGCAGCAACAAAAAACCAAAGCCAGAGCAGCTGAAAGACGTAGACGTGGTGCTGTTTGACATTCAGGACGTGGGGGTGCGCTTCTATACCTACAGCAGCACCATGCATTATGTCATGGAGGCGTGCGCCGAACAAAACAAGCCCCTGCTCCTGCTGGACCGCCCCAACCCCGTGGGTTACCTGATTGACGGGCCTATTCTGGAGCCGCAGCACAAATCGTTTGTGGGCATGAACACCATTCCCATCTCCCACGGCCTCACCCTGGGGGAGTACGCCCAGATGATTAACGGGGAAAAATGGCTCAAAAATGGCGTGCAGGCCAATGTTAAAATTGTTAAAGTCAAAAACTATGACCGCAACCAGTTCTACTCGCTGCCGGTAAAACCGTCACCCAACCTGCCCAATGACCAGTCTATCAAACTGTACCCGTTCCTGTGTCTGTTTGAAGGGACTACCGTGAGCCAGGGAAGAGGCACCATGATGCCGTTCCAGGTGATTGGCGCTCCCTACTTCCCAGACAAGTCTTTCTCTTTTACCCCTGTTCCTATACCAGGCATGTCTATGGAGCCGCCGTACAAGAACCAGGTTTGCTACGGCCGTGACCTTCGCCAACTGGAGCTGAAAGAGCCGTTTACCCTGCGTTACCTGCTGGAGTTTTACCAGGCGTCTGGGCAAAAGGAAAAATTCTTTAATAAGTTTTTCACCAACCTGGCGGGTACTGAGCAGCTGCAGAAACAAGTCATGGCAGGCATGAGCGAACAGGAAATCAGGGCCAGCTGGAAACCAGGGTTAGATGCCTATAAAGCCATGCGCACCCAGTACCTCCTCTACCCAGACGCCCAATAAAATGCAGAAAGAAGATTTACGAATCATATTCATGGGCACCCCAGACTTTGCGGTACCTGCGCTCCAGGCGCTGGTAGAGAACCGTTGGAACGTGGTGGCCGTCATCACCGCCCCAGACAAACCTGCCGGGCGCGGTCTAAAGTTAGTACCGTCACCGGTGAAAGAGGTGGCCCTGCAGCACAACCTACCGGTATTACAGCCTACCAACCTGAAAGATCCTGCTTTTCAGGAGGAACTGAAGAGGTATCAGGCCAGTCTACAGGTGATTGTGGCATTCAGAATGCTTCCCGAGGCTGTATGGAACATGCCTCCGCTGGGCTCCCTGAACATACATGCCTCCTTGTTACCGCATTACCGGGGCGCCGCCCCCATCAACTGGGCCCTGATCAATGGGGACCAGGAGACAGGGGTTACCTCCTTTTTTCTGCAGCACGAGATTGATACGGGAGACATTATCCTCCAGAGGAAAGTAGCCATTGCCCCTGAAGACAACTTTGGGACTCTGTATGAAAAACTGAAACATGCCGGTGCTTCGTTGCTGTTGGAGACGGTAGAAGCCATTGTAGAAGACCGGGTACAGCCGTATCCCCAGCCACAGCCGCAGGAGCCGCTTCGGTCTGCCCCCAAAATTTTCAAGCAGACCTGCCAGATTGATTGGCAGCAACCCGCTGCGCAGGTCCATAATTTTGTACGCGGGCTCTCTCCTTACCCGGCCGCCTGGACGGTGTTGGAAGGCAAACAGTTTAAAATTTTAGCCGGTCATGCAGTTGCTGTTTCTTCACATGGTCAGGCTCCCGGTTCTTACACCACAGACGGCAAGGATTTTCTCCAGGTCCAATGCGGCGAGGGCACTGCGTATGCAGTAGAAGAGCTCCAGATGGAGGGCAAGAAACGCATGGGCATCAAAGATTTTCTTAGAGGGTACACTTTTCAGCAAGCGTTATGATTGCACTGGTCGTCGCGATTGCAGAAAACAGGGCCATTGGGAAAGACAACCAGTTGCTCTGGCACCTCCCAGAAGACCTGAAGCACTTCAAGCGCCTTACGCTGGGGCACCCCATGGTGATGGGACGTAAAACTTTTGAAGCCATAGGCAAGCCTCTTCCCGGCAGAACTTCTATTGTAGTCAGCCGCCGGCAAGATTTTGTCCTTCCAGAGGGGTGCCTCAAAGCCACTTCGCTGGAAGAAGCTTTAAAGGAGGCTCTGGCGCTAGACGAGCAGGTCATGGTGATTGGGGGTGGCCAGATCTATGCACAGGCTCTTCCGTTAGCGGAGGTGGTCTATCTCACCCTTGTGCACGAGTCGTTTGAGGGAGACACCTTTTTCCCGGAGCTGGAGGCCGCTGCCTGGGAAGTAACCGAACAGCAGGAACACCCCGCAGATGAAAAGCACCCCTACCCTTTCACCTTCTTTACCTTTAGAAGAAAAGCCGGGTTCAGCAGGAATTAGCCTCATAAACTTCTCTCCTGTTTCTGGCCTGTTTTCTAGCAATACTTCGGACAGTTTAGATGAGTAGAAAAAGTGCGTTTGTAGCGTTTGAGGGCATGTATAGGTTTAGCATCCAATGTTTTTTCTCCATTTTGGGAAATACCTAACTGCCATTTAATTACTTAAACCCCATTTATAGCCTCTAAAGCCTCTTTTTGCCTTTTAAAATTGTCCGAAGTATTGCTAGAAAACAGGCCAGAAACAGGAGAGAAGTACTTTGTTAATTATTTCCCGTCACTACAGTTTTAGCAACTATCCCTTCTCTGGTCAATATTCCCACTCTAACAAAGAGGCCACCTGTTATCAGGTGGCCTCTTTGTTAGAATTCTATTTGAGTCATTCCCAATAAAAACCCAGGTTAGTTTTATCTAAGAATGTAGATTTTCCCGTACCCTTCCTTAAAACCTTTATCACCAATCTTCTTTGACGTGCGGTGCTTCATTTCAGTGGCACCCGTGTCCATCATTACCCGATAAAGGTATACGCCATTAGCTAGTCTATCCCCAAATTCATCTGTTCCATCCCAAGCAAATTCAGTTATATTGTTTCCTATCTTGAGGGCGCCTAATTCCTCTTTCTGTATTTCCCGAACTACTTTACCAGTTACGGTTAGTATCTGGATTTTTATACGTTCTGGAATATAACTTCCTGTAAGAGTAAAAATAAAGCGTGTTTTAGACGAGAATGGGTTGGGGTACGGGTAGAAATTGGTCACACTGGATTCGTTCTCTACTATAAAGTTTATCTTATAGGTACCCCCCAACTTATTGTTGTTCATATCCAGTCCTTCGGCTTCTAATGTATAAGTACCGTTTGGCAACATTTTGGGATTGTATTCTACCCGTAAATCATTTTTCTCGTCTGCCGGAAACACGCGCACATCTTGGTTGGTATCTACTAGTATTTCTTCTGCTTGCGTAGCATTTGGCCTCCGGAGGTACACCTTCATTTTCTGTGACTGCTTCACAGGCAGCTTTCCTGAGTTATCCTTCAACTGGATACTTATCACAGGGCTGGGTGACACAATATCGCCGTCTAATATGCGGGAGCCATCAAAAGCAACGTCTAGAACGGGAGGCATTCCTGCAAAATCACCAATGTTGAAGGGAATCTCTAGTGTATTGTTAAAATAATTCTGCTCCGGCAACAGTTGAGGATTAACATTAATTCTGATGCGGTTAGCACCTTTCAAACCAAGTGTTGAAACTTTGTGCTTAAAGTAGATGGTATCTTGCTTCAGCAACTGATCAACTTTAAAGGTCTCTGACAGGGAAGTCCCGTCATCTTTGAAAAATGTGGCCACTACTGAAAGCTGCTCCGGGAAATCTATATTGGTGATATTGTGGAAAGCATACTGTAGCTCTACTTCACCCCCCGCAGCCTGCTCTGCCACTGAGGCATACTTTTCAAGCCCTATTATATCTGGCCGCAGAACCCCCTCCGGCACCTCTTCATAAAGTACCAGCCATTCTTTCAACAGCGGCGCTGATCTGTTTTCAAGATCACTAAGTGACAAGTTCAGTTTGAGGTAAGGGAAAATTGCGGGATTTACAGAAGACAGATCATAAGTACTGGACTTAACATCTTTTAAAATAGTAGTCTCTTTCCCTTCTAAATCAACCCCTATCACACTTAATTGATATGAATCTGAATTCTCAAGCACTAACTGGTGCTGGAGACTCTTCCATTCTTTGGCAGGGCCTATTAAAGTTGAGCTTATGGATCCTACCCCGGAGCTAGTCTTGATTTGGCCTTCCAACACAATAGCTTGATCAGCAGAGGCAATCTCCCCATCTCTCACCGGACCTACCTCTTGGGCTGTACCCATTGCTGCGCCTTTCCTGCCTATTATGGCAAATGGGTCACCGGCAGTCAATTGGTCTATTAAAGCAGATCCTAAACCTCTGAACTGCGCCTTTAGTGATTCACTCATGGTGTTATAAGGCACATTCCTCATCCCTACCATGGCTACATAGTACCCATCTGGCACGCTTCTTAGAAATGCTTCCAATTTATCCAGATTCTCTGGTTTTCTTAAATCAACAAAGTTGTAAGTAATTTTAGCCTCTTTTGGTCGTCCGCAGAGTGAAGCAAGCCCTTCAGGCATTTGCATATAGGGCTCCAGTGTTTTGTCATCAAACACAATGGCCATCATATTGGGGCGGTCTGTGTAACAGTCAGCGTCAATAGTTCTGGTTCCCTCAATATAAATAGAGTTTGGTGGAAACCCGAAGTGGATATTCCCGCCAACTCCTCTAATCATAATGTACTTGTTGACGTTCTTCTTGAACTCCATCTTCTTTGCTGGCACATCTAATTCCAAATCTTTGGTGCCTGCTTCTGTTAATTGGGCTATCTTGCTTTGTGACCAGCCGGCAGGGCTGTTAGGAATGTGCCTGAAGGAACTTGTAGCCCAAACTACTTCTTCTTGTGGATCAATATCTTTGTTCCGGAACCTCCAGAAATACACAATGCTGTCATTCTGCCCTGTAGGCGTAAGCAAAGTCACCTCCCAGATAGGCAACGTTGTGCTTGGTATTACTGTAGACTTTTTCCAGGCACTATTAAAGGTGCTTACCGTATCAATCTCGAAATAAAAATCAGGGGCTTTTGTAAGCAGGTTGGTAGACTGCCCAATAAGTTTCACTGTCTGGGTAGGAACGATGCTGTAATTTTTAGGTGCCAACGCCAATACACTGCTCACCGGGAAGAAGAATTCAAAACGGGCAGTATTATTCGCCTCTTCAATTTCTTCAATAGTATTTCTTGAATCAACCGTAGCCTCAAAGTAATTGACACCTGGAACCGGCACTTTAGACTCAAACATTACTTCTACTGTATCTCTGTTATACAGATGGGATACTTCTACAGAATCTAATTGCAAAACCTCTCCGTTTGGAAGCACCCTTTTAACCTTCACATAAAAAGGAGCATCAACCGCCTTGCCCAGATTGCGGATATCAACCGCTACCGCAAATTTCTCTGTAGCCGCAGAGAGCGGCCTTCCGTCTAGTGATTTTATAGACAATGAGCTGTTATTGATGGTATAATCAGGTTTTTGAGGGGCCACCAAAGCCACAGCAGGATCTCCTTTTAAATCCATTTGCATGAGCATGGCCTTGGAGTTGAAGCCCGCAATAGAATTGTCTAGTTGCCTTACCGTTTCCTGTTGAATTACACCAACTGGTTTTCCATAAAATTCTTCATTTGAAAAAGCAACTTCATAAAAAGTACGGCTAAAGGCATACAGCAACGTAGGGTAGCCGGTACTTGTATGAGCCATAAACAGCAAGGCCCCTTTGGCCGGTGTCAATAGCCAGTTTTCTCCAAATGACACCTCTACCGTAGAACTATTTCCTGCCCCACAGCCATTCATTAGAATCATGGGGTACTTACCTCTATTGTTATAGCCATTTTGTGGTGCTGAGACATACCCAATGTCCAGATCTGAGGTAGTAGAGGAACTGTGCCCAAAGAACGTGATTAGAGACAAGCCTCTATTCAACTCAGATGCCACATTAATGACTTCTAAATTCTGATGGCTCTCACGCGCCCTTGTTTTCACTTCGGCTCCTAAAAGCTTCCCTTCAATTACAGCTTTATAACTGTTCAAGTAAGATTCTAATTTTTTCCCTTCCTCTGGAGTGGTTCCTCCCCCTAGATGCAGGATGTTCTTGCGCCATTCAGCGTTTTGAGGTAAGGATTCATGTTCCTTTACCTTCTCCAGATAAGCCAGAACATCTGCCGGGGTTTGGGCCGGCAGGCGCCCGGTTGCTACCAAAGGTTCATACTGGTCTAATTCCCAGTTAGATGTAAAGAACACGTCAGAGCTGGGTACGCCGCCTGTTGGTATCAGGTCTTTCGCCGCCAAGGTATGAGGGGTGCGCCGTAACGTCACATTGTCTGGCTCAATTCCCTTACCTAAAATAAACAGGTATTTTGGAGTACCGTGGGCCAGCATGTACTTCATAAAGCGCCTGATAGAGGCGGCTGATTTGTCTCCATAGAAAAACTGATCATACAGCTGGTCAACATCAACTACCAACGTGTCATGCCTTCCGCCTGCGGCAGATGCTCTGTAACTGGCATAATCCTTCACAGGATTTGTAGATGTGCCAAAGGAAGCCATCAAACTTTTATGAGAGAGGATTAGGTAGGAGGCTGAATTTCCGCTAAAAGACCTAAATTTAACTTCACGCGCAGATACCGGCACCATTGGTGCCTTAGCCCATAAAAGACCTTTTTGAAGGGAAGAACTAGCGGGTTGGGTAAACACAAAACTTCTCTGCGTGCCATTGGCGACCCCCTCTATTTTAACAACATTGGTTGCTGAAGTGATATCATAAGCAACGGCATTGGCAGCATGGGTCCCTTCAAGATTATACAAGGTAGAGCCTGTAGTAGAAGTTGCATTTTCTAAACCTAACGCGGCTATATGCATAATTGGCCGCTGCGGAAACTTCACCTTTACATATGACACCCTGGTGGAGCTGCCATTTTTAGAGATAAAACGAATGGTTACCCTTCCGTTTGCGGCTATGTCACTAAACTCTAAAGGAAAGCTCCTTTTGGCCGACCCATAAACCGGGAACATGAGGTTGCCCAGCAATCTCTCAGAGGTTCCATTCACCGCATAAACATCTACATCTGGGGTAGAAGCATTAGAACCCGCCAAAGCCACTTCCACCGTTGGCTTTGGGCCAAGGTTGTAAAGGTTCAGCAACGAATCTACCACTACATTCCTAGTACCGGAAGATGCTCCAGACATAAAGCCTTCAGCACTATCCATCCAAGACATGTGGTTGGAGCCATACGCTTTTCCCCGTGAATAACTGTCTGTAAACTGAATTAAGCGCGTTTGCCAAAACCAAGGTTCTGGGGTGATATTTGCAGGAGAGGAACGGGTTACCTGCATCCGTTTCCCGGCCCTGGTTGACCAGGTCAAAAAGTAGGAAGCCGTATCTGTGTAAAGACTATAATGCGGGTTTAGCTGATCAGCAGGGTCTTTGTACAATTCGGCATCTAAGGCCCCGTCATTTTTCTCGCCGTAGAATTCAAGGAAATCACCTGCATCAAAAGAGCCGTCTGCCTCGCCAGACACCAGAATGGCCACCTCCTGCCCCCGGCGGTAAAGTTGTAAATTTCTAGGGTCTACCCCGCTTATACCGGCGGCCTGCAGGTAGTTCCTGTCAAGGCGGTAGATACCCGTAGCGGGCACCTTGATTTTATAGTACTTCTGGCTGTAGTTGATCCATTCATTGCCATAGGTGGTCTGCTGCCCATAAGAAGGCTGCACAGCAGTACCCACCAGAACCGCCAGGAACAGAAGCGTCAGAAAGGTAAATGGAAGAGAGTAAGGTGTTTTCATCTTAATAGCAGGCACACAAATCAATCAAAACTATAGGCAACAGATACAATCAAAGAAGAGGCTTGGGAATTGTCAGCCACCTTTGACAAGGCCAAATCTAACAGGAGCCCATGGGTGGCCACGCCCACCCCAAAATTAGGCTGTACTTTCCAACTGCCCTTCCCGTCCAGGTTTTCAAACTGCTGAATGTTATTGATCCCGCCCCGCAGGAAAACAGTGTTGGAATACCCCAGTTCAAACCCAACCCTGGGATCAACAGACACCACACCAGTAGCCAGCAGCGTGTTCCGTTTTCCGTCAAAGGTGATATCCAGATCAGTGGCAACGGTAGCCGAGAAGCGGTCAGTCATTTGGAAAGACCGGCCAGCCCCTAGAATAAGGCGCGGCAGGGTCACTTCAATGCTATTGGTGTTGAAGGAGTTTTCCTCCTGCAGGTACGTAGACTCTAATTCATCTGGGTTTAGTTTCCAGGCAGTGAAGGTGGTGGTAATGTCTTTGGCCATCACGCCAAACTGCCAGTTACCCCGGCGCAATTGGGCACCGGCATCCAGGCCAAAACCCCAGGCGCTGGCAAAGTCACCCACGTTGCGGTAAATAATTTTAGCGTTGGCACCTAAGGTTAACCCGGGCAGCCAGTTACTGCGGCGGGCATAAGACGCCAGGAACGCGTAATCTGCCACAGAGAAGAACTCTATACTGTCATACTGGATGGCCCCGTACTCATTCTGGAGCCTGCGGGTATCAGCAATATCATCTACCCCAGACCTGATCACAGAGAAAGCCAGGGCACTGGTGGAGTCAAGGTTGGTGGCGTAAGACCCGAAATCATTTTTGATAATGCCGGCAAACAGCTCAGAGTGCATGTAAGACACGTTATGGCGTTTAGGCAGGCCCACCAAACCCGCCGGGTTCCAGAAACCAGCCGTGGCATCCCGCACAATAGCCGACTGCACTCCCCCCATTCCCAACGCACGGGCACCCACTCCAATGTTCAGGAACTCATTGCTGTATTTAGGGGCAGAAATCTCCTGCGCCTGCCCGGAGCGGGTGAAAAACAAGAAAAAAAGAAGGGGAAACGCGAGTAAAAATCTTTTTGCCATATAGAGAAACTAACGACACCAACGCTAATTCAGATGTAAATATATACGTACTATTCTATTTAGAGCCTGTTTAAATTCCGGCTTGGGCAGCCCATGCCGCTGTCCAAGCCCTGTCTTTGCATTACCCGTGGCACAGAACGGGATTGACCCGCTCAGCTGCTGCGTCTGCAGAGACCCACCCCTTGTGGGGGGAAAGCTGTATTCCAGCCTTTTCCAGATACTCTTCACGCCTCAACGCTTATTACAATTAAGTGTCTATAAGTGTTCCACTTTGGAGCATATTTCTTTTTCAGCCGCCCCTTTTCACCAGATTGCCTCCCCTAACGTTTGATTTAGCCATCTTTCCTCTACACCCAGGCCTCCGTTTAGCCCCTTCATCCCTCAGAAAATCTTACTGCCGCAGACTTATTTTCTCTTTCTGTTTTAGGGCTGTTTTTGGAAAAACAGCCTTAAAACAGAAACCGGCTTCTGCGCTCAACCCCTCAGCATTGGCGCCATTCGCACTTTTGAGGTGAAACAAAAAATAAATTTTTACAGTACCTTGTGTTACATAGTACCTGCTTATATATTTGCATCAACAATTCAGACTCACAGACCATGAAAGTAGAAAACACACAAGTGCAGATGCGGAAAGGGATTCTGGAGTACTGCATTCTGGAAATCATCTCGCGCGGCGAAGTCTACGCCTCTGACATGTTGGAGGAACTGACCGCGGCCAAGATGATAGTAGTGGAGGGGACGCTCTACCCACTGCTGACCAGACTGAAGAACGCCGGCCTCTTAGATTACTCCTGGGTGGAATCCACCTCGGGGCCACCCCGCAAATATTACAAACTCACCGCCATTGGCACCGAGTTTCTGGAACAGCTACGCCTTACCTGGCAGGAACTGGTAGACTCCACCACCTTCATCACCAACCGCAAGAAATCCAACTAGCCATGAAAAAGAACATTAGTGTCAACCTGCAAGGCATGATCTTCCATGTAGAGGAAGACGGCTACGAGATGTTGCGCCAGTACCTGGCCGCTATCAAGGCCTACTTCTCCTCTTATGAAGGCCATGAAGAAATAGTGGCAGACATTGAGTCCCGCATAGCCGAAATCTTCTTCTCCCGCCTCAACCCCGGCAAGCAGGTGATCACCCGCGAAGACGTGCAGGCCCTCATTGCCCAGATGGGAACCGTGACTGACTTTGAGATGGATGAGCCCCTGGAAGAAGAACCAGCCCCTGCCGCCTCAGCCGCTTACAACCACACCACCTCTACCGGCCAAAAACGCCTGTACCGTGACGTAAACCGCAAAGTACTGGCCGGCGTGGCCTCTGGCATTGCCAACTACCTGCAGGTGGACCCGCTTTGGGTGCGTTTGGCCTTTATTCTGCTGGTATTGGGTGTGCCGTTCACCGGTGGCTTCACCTTGTTTGGCGCAATCCTGTACGTCATCTGCTGGATTGCCCTGCCTGAGAACGAGGCCCTGCCCGAGATACCAGTGCGCAAACTGTTCCGGGACCCCGTAGACAAGAAACTGGGCGGGGTGGCCGGCGGCATTGCCATCTACTTCGGCACAGATGTGGCCATCATCCGGCTGCTGTTCCTGATCTTCTTTTTCTTCGGGATTGGGTTGATCACCTATATCATCTTATGGATTGCCGTACCAGAGGCCAAATCTATCACAGAGCGGGTGCAAATGCAGGGAAACCCCGTCACGCTCTCCAGTATAGAAGCCTCGGTTAAAAACAACCTGAACATGCAGGACGCTAACGGCCAGGAGAGCACCTTAGCCAAAGTCCTCCTGTTCCCGGTACGGTTGATCTCACAAATCATTCAGGTGTTGTCAAAGGCCCTCCACCCGGTGCTAACGGTGTTGATCACCCTCATCCGCATTTTTGCGGGGCTGTTGCTCATGTTCATTGCGGGTGCTTTCCTGATTTCCCTCTTGGTTATGCTCATTGCTGCCATTGGCGAAATCTCCCAGCCTGGCTTTATTCACCTGGGCGACCTGCCGGTGGCTGAATTCTTTAGAGGTCTGCCAAGCTGGTTGGTATGGGCAGCCTTCTTTGCGGGGATCATTCCGGCGCTGCTCCTGTTCCTGGTAGGCGTTGGCCTGCTAACCAAGCGGTTCTACCTGAGACCCACCATTGGCTGGTCTATGCTGGGCATCTGGCTGGTAGCCGTGGCCGCCCTGGCCACCGGCATCGCCTTCTCAGCCCGCCATTTCCAGGAGTCTGGTGAAGTAGTGGTAGAGAAAAGCTTCCCCGGCGCCGGGTACAACACCCTGGAACTCAAAGTGCGGGACACCAACTATGACTACGGCCACCACCTGAATGTACAGCTGGAAGGCTATACGGGCACTGATGTCAAGGTGATCCAGACTTACAAAGGCCAGGGCCTTGACGAGGCAGACGCCATTAAAAACGCCCAGATGCTGTCTTACAAGATTGTTCCGCAAGGAGATTCTGTGCTCAGGTTTGATGATGCGTTCACCTTTAAACCCAACGCCATCTTCCGGGCCCAGGACCTGGACATAAAAATTCTGGTGCCCGAAGGCAAAAACGTGCGCTTCTCCTCTGGCTTTGCCAACCATTTCTACGGTGATATCACCCAGGGAGACTATGACGCAGATGACCTGGCCAACAACACCTGGCAAATCAAAGACGGCAGACTGGTGTGCCTGAGCTGCAGCGTAGTAGACAGCACCAGAACCGGCACTTCTCCTGACTCCACCGCAGGCACAGGCCTGGCCGCCAACCTTGATGACGAGCTTTCTATCCTGAATGATGACTACAGCGGCGTGTCAAAGATCTACAACGTGAGTGACTTCAATGAGGTAGAGGCCGGAGGCGCCTACCACATCAGAATCAAGCAGTCATACCGCCACCACGTGCGGGTGACCGGTTCAGAGAAAGAGCTGGACCGCCTGCAGATCAGGGAGCAGAACGGGGTGCTCAGAATTAAACGCGACAACGGCTATTTCAAGTTCTGGGGCATGAACACCAAAGCCATTCTCATTGAGATTGAAACCCCAGACCTGCGGTCAGTAGACCTGAGCGGGGCGGCCAAGGCCGAAATCATAGGCTTCGCGCCAGACAACTTTGAACTGCAGCAGTCAGGGGCCAGCCAGGTGGCCATGGCCATCAGCACCCAGAACCTGGACGCTGAGCTGAGCGGTGCCTCACAGCTGCACCTCAAGGGCCACGCTGACCAATTGGATATTAACGCCAGCGGCGCCTGTTCCATCAATGCACTCAGACTCACCGCCGTGCGGGCCAACCTTGACCTGAGCGGAGCAAGTGACGCAGAGGTCAACGTGAAAGAATACCTGCAGGCCCACGCCAGCGGCGCCAGTGATGTGCGCTACACCGGTGAGGTGCAGCAGGTAGACGCAGACAAGTCTGGCGGTTCCAGCGTGAGCCGCAAATAGTTTCTGTTTTCGGCCTGTTTTTAGGAAAACAGGCCCAAAACGCAAATCACAACGGAGTTCTTCTCTGGATTTCTTAGAGCTCCCTGTGACAAGGAGGACGCGCTTCTGGCAAAGTCCTCCTTCTTTTTCCTCTTTCAGAAAACTTTTCTTGCCCAACCACAGCCTTAACAGATGCAACTATGAAACAATATCTTCTCCCACTGATCATGATTACGCTACTGTTCACGGGCAGTGCGACCAGCACCAGGGCTCAAAAGCCGTCACAAGCCATTACCCAGACCATTCTTGCCCTTGACAGCCTTTTCTGGACCTCCTACAACCAGTGTGACTCTGAGCGCATGAAGCAGTTTGTCTCTGATGACGTGGAATTCTACCATGACAAAGGCGGGATCACCTTAGGCAAGGAAAAATTCCTTTCCAGCATCAAGAACAATTTATGTAGCAACAAGGAGTACAGGGTGAGAAGAGAGGCAGTCAAAGGCACCATTCACGTGTACCCGCTGTACAACGCAGACCAGGCTTACGGCGCCATAATCTCAGGAGACCATTATTTTTACGAGCACGAAAAAGGAAAGAAAGAGCAGTTGGCTGGCTTAGCTAAATTTTCAAACCTCTGGTTGCTGCAAAACGGCACCTGGAGAATGGCCAGAGTTCTCAGTTATGACCACGGCCCTGCTCCCCTACCCCAACTCCAGAAGCGCCCTTAGCCTGCCCAACAGCAGACGGCTCAAACCAGGAAAGCACATATGACCCGCTATTACCGTTCGCCACCAGGATCCTTTCAGGATAACAAAATAGAAAAATAAAGCAATCTATTCCTCTCCTGATACTTAAAGAAAATTTTTGTTTGGTTGTTTGTATGATAGGCCGGGCCTCTTCTAGGGTAGTATACCTGATGAAGGCCCGGTTTTTCTTTTAGCACCTTTGCCGCATAAAGTACCCGGCTCCTGTTTTCGACCTGTTTTTGAGAAAACAGGCCGAAAACAGGAGCCGGGTTACACAATGGCTTCGCTCCCTTCGGCTACGCCGAGGCAACAGGCGTCAAGCCTAAACGCTTGCCCTGCGCCAGCAGAAACGCAAAGGCCTCGTCATATTCATTCCGGATCTCGCCTTCCAGAATAGCCTCGGTGATGGCGCTTTTCAAGATGCCCACCTCCTTAGACGGGGCAATCCCGAAGGTCTGCATGATCAGATCTCCCGTAATCACCGGCTGGAAGTTGCGCAGCTGGTCTTTCTCCTCTACTTCCTTCAATTTCTGCTCCACTTTGGCGAAGTTCTGCAAATAACGTTTCACCTTGTCATGGTTCTTAGAGGTGATGTCTGCCTTACAGAGCTGCATGAGCCGGTCAATATCATCGCCGGCCTCAAACAGCAGGCGGCGTATCGCCGAATCGGTGACGGTTTCCTTCACCAGCGCGATGGGCCGCAGGTGCAGCTTCACCAGTTTCTGCACCATTTTCATGTGCTCGTTGAGCGGCAGCTTTAAATCTGCGAAGATCTTGGGCACCTGCCGGGCGCCGCGGTCTTCGTGGCCGTGGAAGGTCCAGCCCACTTTCTCGTTGTAGCGCTTGGTTTCGGGCTTGGCGATGTCATGCAGAATGGCGGCCCAGCGCAGCCAGAGGTCGTCAGAGACGTCGGCCACGTTGTCTAAGACCTGCAGCGTGTGGTAAAAATTGTCTTTGTGGCTGTTCTTGTTGATGGTCTCCACACCGTGCAGCTTCACCATCTTGGGGAAAATCAAGTGCAGCAGCCCTGTCTGGAACAGCAGCTTGAACCCGTAACTGGGCGTTTTGGAGAGCACAATCTTGTTCAGCTCATCGGTTATCCGCTCCTGCGAGACAATCTTGATGCGCTCTTTGTTCTCTGAAATGGCGTCGAACGTATCTGGGTCAATGTCAAAGTTGAGCTGGCTGGCAAACCGGATGGCGCGCATCATGCGCAGCGGGTCATCTGAGAAGGTAATGCCGGGCTCCAGCGGTGTCTTGAGATTCTTCCGCCGAATGTCTTTCAGGCCGTCAAAGCGGTCAATGAGCTGCCCGAAACTGCCTTCGTTCAGGCTGATGCCCATGGCGTTGATGGTGAAATCGCGGCGGTTGAGGTCGTCTTCCAGCGTGCCCTGCTCCACGTCGGGCTTGCGGCTCTCGCTGCGGTAAGACTCCTTGCGCGCGCCCACAAACTCCACTTCCCAGCCGTCCTCAGTCCTGAGCATCGCCGTCCCGAAGTTCTTGAACACGGCTACTTTGGGTTTGTTGGGCAGTTTGTCTGCCACGCGCTGGGCCAGTTCAATGCCGTTGCCCAGGCACACCACATCAATGTCTTTGCTGGGCCGCTTGAGCACCAAGTCCCGCACAAACCCGCCAATCACGTAGGCCTCCTGGTTCAGCTCTTTGGCCGCCTGGGCCACTACGGCAAAAACCGGGTGTTCTGGAAGGGTGATGTCTGGGGTGGTCATGGGCAATGTGTTGATTTTGATGGTGTACGCTTTTCTTCGCCTGCGGCGAAGTGCGTATTTGAGGCAGCAAAGGTACGGGAAAATAGTAAACCCGACCTCACCCCCTGCCCCTCTCCCACGGAGAGGGGAGCTCTGCAAAGCGTTTTCGGGCTGTTTTGGCCAAAACAGCCCGAAAACGGAAGTCTTGGGTTTGCCCTCCTGCGTCTGAAAACCTGTGAGGTCTTTGGTTGGGCAACCGCCGTTGGCGCAGACGCTCGCAGGTCCTCCGGACGCTACGAGGTCTTTATGAAATTGCTGATTGTTGATGGCTGTTTGTTATAAAAGTGTAGCGCTGGCGCGAGTCTCTGACTCGTGCCTAGCAGTGGTGCGAGTCTCCAGACTCGCCGGGAGCCAAACGCATTCCACCATGCCGCGGAAGTTACTTCCAGGCCTTGTGCCTGTTGTAATGTCAGCGACTTCTTGGTCTTAGGTCCAAAGTCAAACTCCTCACCTCTACCTCACCTAGTATCCTTTAGGAAAGCAAAGTCAAGATAACCGAGAGCAAAGGCCAGAAAGAAAATCCTTTTTCAAACGCCCTCCTCACCTACTTTACAGCCGGCCCCAAAGACCTCGTAGCGTCCGGAGGACCTGCGAGCGACTATGCCAGTAGCCACCGCTGCCCCTAACCCTCTCCCCGAGGGAGAGGGAATATTGCTTTTCCGTTTTCGGCCTACTTTCCCAAAAACAGGCCAAAAACGCACAGAAACTGCTATTCCCGTATCTCCTGACACAGTTCCACCAGCACGCCGTTGGCCGTTTTGGGGTGCACGAAACACACTAATTTGTTATCGGCCCCGCGTTTGGGAACCTCATTCAGGAGCTGGAAACCTTCACTTCTCAGGCGCTCCATTTCGGCGTGAATGTCTGCCACCTCAAACGCAATGTGGTGAATTCCCTCCCCTTTTTTCTCCAGGAACTTGGCAATGGCGCTGTTTTCAGAGGTGGCCTCCAGCAGCTCTATTTTGGTGTTCCCCACGTGGAAAAAAGACGTGTTTACGGCTTCGCTTTCCACTTTTTCGGCCTTATAAGGCGCGGTGCCCAGCAATTTTTCAAATAACTGATTGGCGTCATTGCAATTTTTTACGGCTATGCCTATGTGTTCTACCTGCATACTGCTTATTTAAACTTATTCTAACTGACGATTTTTGTGTATTTTTGCGCCAACTATCAAACTAACTGACGAAGTATTCTGTTTTTTGAGTAGTGAAACCGAGGAAAACTATTGACGAAGATGCTGAAATTTCCGATTTATCTAGATAATAATGCCACCACGCCCATGGACCCGCGCGTGTTGGAGGCCATGTTGCCGTACTTCACCAACCATTTCGGGAACGCGGCTTCGCGGAACCACCCCTTCGGCTGGGCCGCCGAGGAAGCCGTTGATTACGCCCGTGAGCAGATTGCCGCGTTGATCAACTGCAACCCCAAAGAATTGATTTTCACCTCCGGCGCTACTGAGTCTGACAACCTGGCCATCAAAGGGGTGTTTGAGATGTATGCCTCCAAAGGAAACCACATCATCACCGCCACTACCGAGCACAAAGCCGTGCTGGATACCTGCAAGCACATTGAGAAACTGGGCGGGCAGGTGACGTATCTTCAGGTAAATTCTGAAGGCTTGATTAACCTGGAAGAACTGGAGGCCGCCATCACAGACAAAACCATCTTGATTTCCATCATGTATGGAAACAACGAGGTGGGCGTGGTGCAGCCCATCAGAGAAATCGGGCGCATTGCCAAGAAACACGGCGTGTTGTTCTTCTCAGATGCCACCCAGGCCGTGGGTAAAATTCCGGTAGACGTAGAGGCAGACGGCATTGACCTGATGGCTTTCTCTGGTCACAAAATGTACGGCCCTAAAGGGGTTGGTGCGTTGTACGTACGCCGCAAGAACCCACGGGTGAAAGTGACCGCCCAGATGGACGGTGGCGGACATGAGCGCGGCATGCGTTCCGGTACCTTGAACGTGCCTGGCATTGTAGGTTTAGGAAAAGCCTGCGAAATCTGCCGCACTGACATGGAGTCTGACACCGCCCGCATTGTGGCCATGCGTGACCGCCTGGAGCGTGAGTTGCTGACCATGGAAGAGTCTTACCTGAACGGCAACAAAGAGCACCGTCTGCCGCACGTGAGCAACATTTCCTTTAAATATGTAGAGGGCGAAGGCCTCATGATGGGCGTGAAAGACATTGCCGTTTCTTCGGGCTCTGCGTGTACGTCTGCTTCCCTGGAGCCGTCTTACGTGCTCAAAGCCATGGGCTTGAGTGATGACCTGGCCCATTCTTCCCTGCGTTTCGGCTTAAGCCGATTCACGACTGAGGAGGAAGTAGACTTCGCCATCAACCACGTGAAAGAGGCCGTGACCAAACTGCGTGAACTAAGCCCGCTGTGGGAAATGTTCAAAGAAGGAATTGACCTTGACTCTGTAGAGTGGGCAGAACACTAAAATCAATTAGGAATGGGGAATTAAGAATTAGGAATTGTTCGTTTTCAACCTAAAAACGTATAAACTAATTACTTAACCCAAATTCTCAATTCATAATTTTAAATTCTTAATTAACTAGAGCTATGGCTTATTCAGATAAAGTAATTGACCATTACAGCAACCCGCGCAACGTGGGTACGCTGGACAAATCAAAATCTAACGTGGGTACCGGTTTAGTGGGTGCCCCTGAGTGTGGTGACGTAATGCGCCTGCAGATTGAAGTAGATGAGAACCAGGTAATTACCGATGCCAAGTTTAAAACCTTCGGCTGTGGTTCTGCCATTGCGTCTTCTTCTCTGGCCACTGAGTGGTTGAAAGGTAAAACCGTTGACGAGGCGTTGGCCATTGACAACATGGAGATTGTGGAAGAATTGGCCTTGCCGCCGGTGAAAATTCACTGCTCTGTGCTGGCCGAAGATGCCATCAAGTCTGCCATCAACGACTACCGCGTGAAAAACGGTCTGGAGCCGTTGGTAGAAGCCAAGTCGCACCACTAAGAAAGGGGCGGCGCAAGCATGGAGACATCCACCAATGTGCACGTAGAGAGTGCCCGCATTCAGCGGCAGATTGAGGAGCATCTGGGCATAGAAGGGAATCAGCTGTTGTTTGATTTCCGACCCATGGAAGACCGGATGCGCTTAGACCTCATCACCGTGAACCCGCGGCACCACCAGTCGTTCCTGTTCCATACCGTGACGGGCTATGACCGGATAGATGCACTCAGGAAGATGTTGGACTACGTACGGCAGTCGCGGGACCAGGAGAGCTCTTATACCATCCAGTGGATGGCGCGGGGCGAGCGGGAGTTGCAAACCTCCTACTTCCGGGCCACCAACATGTATGATGCGTTAGATAAATTATACTACGGCCGGGACATGAACACCATCACGGTTTTCAGTGTGGTGCTGAACCCGGTCTCTTAGAAAAGAAAGGAGGATACGCGTATGATTACCGTTTCTGATAAAGCGAAAGAAAAAGTAGAGAAGCTGAAGCGCGAGTCTAACATAGATGACAGCTTCAGGTTGAGAGCCTCAGTGGCCGGCGGCGGTTGCTCCGGCTTGAGCTACAAGCTTGACTTTGATGACGAAGTAAAGCCCATGGACCAGGAGTTTGAAGACAAGGGCGTGAAGGTGGTGGTAGACATGAAAAGCTTCCTCTACCTGGCCGGCACCGAGCTGGATTTCTCTGACGGCCTCAACGGCAAAGGCTTTTTCTTCAACAACCCCAACGCCAGCCGTACCTGCGGCTGCGGCGACAGTTTCTCTGTGTAACCACAGTTGAGTTGATAACGCAAAAAGGCACCGCATGCGGTGCCTTTTTGCTTGTATGGCATTTGCGTTTTCGGGCTGTTTTGCTGAAAACAGCCCGAAAACAGATTTCCATTCATCTTACACTTGTTTACGGCCAAACCCATCTTGCTCTTTTGTGCTATGCCTGGTCTGCCGCGCCCTTCATGCTGTTTGAGGGCGAAGCTTACTCTGCTATTCCAGCCATGTCTGGGGCGGTTGATGCTGTCTAAGTTGTGTGGTTGCTGTTCCCTTGGGTGGGCCGCTTGACGCAGTGTCTCTACCGTTGCAGGAGTGTGCAGTCTGCTGTTTCCTTGGCTGGGCTGTTGGATGCAAGGTCTCATAGGCTGTGTTCCATTGCTGCTGCTGTGGTAATGCGTAGTTTGCTGTTCCCCTGGCTTTGGCGTTTGCTCCGGTGCGAAACCTCAGCCCTTTCCATAGCTTCTGCTAAGCGCTCACGGCCGCGGGGCCCCGTCCTGGCGGTGAGCACTGCTGTTAAAACTAGGCCCTCCGGCCTTGCCGCTAAAGCGGCACCGTATTAACAGAGGCGCTCACCCCCAGGACTGGTTTGGGTTCCTTTGCTGTTATTGCTTCTCCTGCTCTGTCTGTTTCTGCAGGTAACCGTTGCTGATCCGCTAGCCTGAGGCGAGCCCGTGCTGCGCACATCAGCCAGGGGCAGAAGTGCTAATTAGCAGAGGCGCCACTAGCAGAAGTGTTGATTGTTAATTGTTGTTTGTTTACTTATTGCTGCTTGTTTGTCACAATCTCTGGTTCAAGTTTCCAACTTGGACCTATGGTGGCGGAAGCTTTCAGCTTCCATGAGGCGGCAGCCTCACATTACCTCTGCCCTCTATGTTCTCTATGGCGCGGAAGTTACTTCCGTGCCTTCTAACTCCAGCTGATACTCCCGCGCTGGCGCGAGTCTCCGGACGCGTGCCTACTGATGACGGGCGGCCTCTGGCTGCCCTCGCGGCACGGCCGCGAGAGCAGGCATTGCTACTTCATTCCTGCTGAAGTGCCTAAGATGAAAAGAAAGGACTCAGGACTCAAGACTCAGGACTCAGAACTCACTCCGATACTCCCCCTTTAAACGGGGCGAAGGGGGATGTTGACACCTGCCGGTCCACACATGCCAAACGTACGGCCACCCGTCACTTGCACCAGGCATTTCTGATACTCCCCTCCCGGGAGGGGCAGAGGTGGGTTCCATACGCCTGCCACCGCTTCACCGCTTGCTCAAAAGACCTCGTAGCGTCCGGAGGACCTGCGAGCGTCTGTGGCAGAGAACTCTGCACTGCCAACAGAACAGCCCTTGCTCAGCTTCACCTTCTCCATGAACCTAGAAGAATCTGCTTTTTGTGTTTCTGACCTGTTTTTCTGAAAACAGGCCAGAAACGCACACTTCTGAGAGGCACCGC
Organism: Rufibacter ruber; assembly: GCF_014138425.1. Lineage (NCBI taxonomy): Bacteria > Pseudomonadati > Bacteroidota > Cytophagia > Cytophagales > Hymenobacteraceae > Rufibacter > Rufibacter ruber. The sequence continues at coordinate 588,590 of NZ_JACJIQ010000001.1, read as the reverse complement.
ATCACCTCACGCTCCCACAACCAGATGGTATGCGCAGTTCCTGCGAACGTCTGGACCAGCCGGATAGCCGGCATTTCCCTACTGGTCTGATTCCTAGAAAATTGCCTGACAGCGGGCTTCCGTTTCATCAGCAAAAAAAACCGCCTCATCTACAGATTATTCGGCTTCATCTAGAAATACGGGCCTTTAACAAATCATTAACACCTTGATAAGCAACGTTTTTCTCAAATTTGCATCTATAAAATCAAAAGGGGCACCACCAAGAGTTGGCCCCCTCCAAAAATAAGATAACTGTAACCTCACCTTAAAAATTATGAAAACACGTTTCACCTCCGCCCTCCTTACCGTTTGTTTTGCCCTTGGCATGGCCCCAGCGTTTGCGGGTGGCAACAGCAACGGCCCTGCGTCCCGCACCACCAAAGTCTTCCAGCAGGTGCTGAAGACAGACAACCTGCGTATTCTTTCTTTAGAGCTGGCCCCCGGTGAATTCTTAGATTACCACGCCACGCCAGACCAGGCCGCCTATGCCGCCTCAGAAGGCACCCTGCGCATGATGACCCCAGATGGCACCGAAAAAGAAATCCAGGTAAAAGCCGGTGACTGTCTGTTCCTGGACCTGACCCGGTTTCACAATTGGAACACCGGCTCCCAAACCTTAAAAATTGTGCTTCTGGAGCAGTCTGAGAAGAATGAGAAGATCTTTTTAAACAATTTTTTCTATACTCTTAAACCTTAAGTGTTTAGTGGCGTAAAAGCTATTACATTCACACTCTATTTCAGCTTAAAAGTAGTCTCAACTATCCGCTTGCGCTCTGGGGATTGACTGCTTTTAAGCTTTTTTTATGCCCTTCCCTTTTTTACGGGAGCGCCTATTCCTTTCACCAGGCTGGTTGGTTTCATCTCCCCCCAGGCCACTTCACTCCGTGAAAGTCGCACTTCAGTCACAAAAAGACCTGCTTCCTCCCTTTTAGATTGGTAGCGCCTGCAAAACACTGCATCTTTGTATCACAATAAAGGACAACGGCACCTGGAGACCTCCAGAGCAGCTGTTTCACTAAGAGAATCTCCTGACCGCGTTCAGGTTCCTATAGATTTAGAAGTTTAAAAGTTTTGTTTGTTAGTTTGGTGTAAGGGGCCCGGAAGATTCTGGGCTTTTTCATTTCCAGGGGGCAAGGAAAACTGGTATTGATTACCGTTCAGACTTCAGCCTCCCCAATATAAGCCCCCATGACAACCAGCGGGCGCGCCAGAAGCGCCTTTGCCTTCAAAGGAAGAAAGATTCCTCGTTTGCTTCTGCTTGGGCAGCCTGCTTACCCGTTTTACCTAACGGTTGTCCGTTTCGCTCCGGGTTTTTCTGGTTTCAGACAGGAAAAGGGCCGCTTCTTCTTAATTGCGTTGCCGCGCGGGCAGGAACCCTGCATCTTTGTATCACCAAGCAAGGCAAAAGCCCCTGGGTCTTTCTCAGCTGGCTTCTTCCCCACCGCTTTGCCTGGTCTTCATTATTTAGGTTTAGTTTAAAGTTTTGTTTGTTAGTTTGGTGTAAGGGGCCCGGATCAATCCGGGCTTTTTCATTTTCAGGCGGGTAGGCTGCCCCGAACCTGTTTTGGGGCTGTTTTTCAAAAAGTAGCCCCAAAACAGAAACTTCCTGCGTATCTTCCCTTTATGCAGTGGATAAAACTTTATGAGAGTGAGGCATCGGCGAAAGCCGAAATCCCTTTGACCAAGGCCGTCACCGTGGTGGTGGCGGGGCAAGAGCTCTGCCTGGCCCATACCCGCGCCGGGCTCTTCGCGGTGAACAACGCGTGTCCGCACCTGGGCGACAGCCTCAGCCGCGGCACCACCAATTACCTCAATGAGATTATCTGCCCGTGGCACAGCTACCGGTTCAACCTGGCCTCTGGCGAAGAATGCCGGGGCCGCACCACGCCCCTGAAGCGCTACCCGCTGGAAAGCCGGGAAGACGGGCTATATGTGGGACTGGACTAGTTTTCTGTTTTGGGGCAGTTTTCCGGAAAACAGCCCCAAAACAGAAAGCCAGCTTCTACAGCTCCGCCGCGGGCGGAAAGATTACTCCTGTACGGGCACCAGCCGGAAGATTCTGCCGGGGCTTTCTACCGCCACGTACACATAGCCGTCTGGGGCCATGCGCACATCCCGCACCCGGCCAATATCCTGCAGCAGCCGCTCCTCCCCTTCAATGTTGTTTCCGTTCACTTTTAACCGGCTCAGAAACCTGAAGCTCAGTGACCCCACCAGCAGATCGCCCTTCCAGCCTTTATATCGGTTACCGGTAACAAAGGCCATGCCTGACGGGGCAATGGAGGGCACCCACACTTTGATGGGGTCTGTCACGCCCGCCTTCTGCTGAAGGTCTGAGATTTTGAACCCGTTGTAGTTGATGCCATACGTGACCTCTGCCCAGCCGTAGTTGGCGCCTTTCCGGATGATGTTGACCTCATCCCCGCCTTTGGGGCCGTGCTCGTGCAGCCAGATCTCACCCGTCTCCGGATTTCTGGCCATGCCCTGGGCGTTCCGGTTGCCATAGGTGAAAATAGAGGGCATGGCATCTTTCTGGTCCACAAACGGGTTGTCTGCGGGTATGGAGCCGTCTTCTTTGATGCGGTGGGTCTTGCCCGCGTGCACGCTCAAATTCTGCGGATTGGTCTTGGTGCCGCCCCGGTCCCCCATGGTGAGGTAGAGAAAACCATCGCGGCCAAAAGCAAGCCGGCTGCCGTAGTGGTGGCGGGTACGGTCATAGGGCTGGGCTTCAAAGATTACCTTCTGATCCTGAAGTGTGTTCCCTTGCAGCCGGGCCCGCATCACCGCCGTGGTAGAAAGGGTTTGCCCGCCCTCCCGTTTCACCGCAGAGTAAGACAGGAAAAGCGTCTGGTTCTTGCTGAAGTCAGGGTGGAGTTGGATATCCAGCAGGCCGCCCTGCCCCTGCGCCAGCACTTCAGGCGTTCCCGCCACCTTCTGCAACTGCTTTGCCTGGGTGAAGCGGTACAGAGTGCCGCTGCGCTCAGTGATCAGCATGTCACCGTTGGGCAGAAAAGCCATGGCCCAGGGAACCTCCAGCCCGGTGACCACCGTGTCCAGCCTAAATCTGAATTCCTCAGACTGGTAAACGGCACCTTTGCTGAGGTCTGGCGTGTTGCCCAGGCTTTTCTGAGAATTGATCCCGTTTCTGAGGTAGGCCACCAGCAGGTTGATTTCCTGGTCGGTGAACGTGGTGTCATAGGCGGGCATTCCCTCCTGGGGGTGGCCAAACTTGATAGACTTGAACAGATCTTTAGCAGAAGCCCCGTGCTGCCATTTTCGGTTCACAAACGTCTGCAGTTCTCTGCCGTGGCAGCCGCCGCAGTAGTTCACATAGTTGGTACGCGCTTTGTCTAAATCTGCCTCAGAAAGTGCTTGTTCCTGTGGGGCAGCAGCGTCATTGCCCGCTGTAGAGGTAGACCGGGTGCAACTGGTGAAAGTGAACAACACAACTTGTATGAAAGCAAAAATTCTAGCGTAGGAAACCATAAAAGTGCATCTGTGAATTGAAAAGCTTTGTTGATGAGCAACCGGAGAAAAAGGTTTTGGCCCGTCTACAGACATTCTCTGTACTGAAATCAATACTATTTTGCAGGCTTTCTTATGCTGAACGCCAGATTTTGTTCCTCAAAGCGTAATGTGTCATCAGCTACAATTGCCTTAGCTCCTAACTGGAAGTCTGTATCTATATCTAAGAAAACCGTATCTCCAGAAATTGTATACTCTCCAAAATACTCAGTCTCTCCAAACTTATAGTATTGGGTGATTTTTAGGTTATTATTGGACTTAAAATCCATCTTAAGACCATGACCGAATTGTTCATTGGTGGCAATAAAATACGTTTTTCCAAATCCTTTACTTGACCGGTGATAGATATGGATAAAAATGACACTGATAAACAAGATAGCTGTGCAGGAGGGAAGATAAGAAACAACGCCATCGCCGTCATCATATCTGCGGGTGTCATTTATAAGATAGGCAACCGCCAAAATGCAGAGAATTAAAAACGGAATAGTAAAGAGTACCTCTTCCAGCCAAAGATTAGGCTTTATAGACCTGAATTGTATCAGACTACAGCAAATGCCTAAAAATAAAGTAATCTTGAAAGAGGTTCTTTTCATCATTCTTATGAAAGAAGGTAAAGGTAACCCAAACTGTTAGCGTCTGTTTTTGGCCTACTATCTGAAAAATATGCCAAAAACAGACGCCCTACATCAAATCAGGCGTAAGTGGCCGCTGGCTATTTACTGCCCCACCATGAAAACCGCATTCCCGAAGAGCAGTTTCCCGCCCTGCCAGAACGCCCTGAACAGCGGGTTGTCTACCAGGTACACCACTTGCCCGCGAGCAAGCCCCTGCACCCCCAGCACCAGTCCGTTTTCCAGCTTCGCCCCCACTTTGGAGCCTACAAAACCGGTGGCGGGGCCTTCCTGCTTCACCACGCCCACGTTCCAGCCGTCTTTCAAATACTGCGGCAGGCTGGCGGTTCTGATCAGGGCTGCGTACGAGTTGCCGTAGCCAAAGGCCAGCGGGTGCGTGTTGTCTAACGTCACCCTGAAAACGCTTCCCTGCACTTCTTCTGAGATAGACTCCCGCTCCCGGTCTGCATAGCGCTTCAGGTCTTCTTCTGTTGCTTCTTTCTTGCCGGAGGAAGCCGGTTCAGCCGCCTTTTTTTTCACCGCAAAATCAGGCTTGTCAGCTAAGAAGCTCACCGCACTCTCCATGGCAATCAATCGGCCGCCGGCCCGAACCCAGTCTTTCACCTTGCCCAGCGTTTTCTCATCCAGTATTCTGCTGTAAGAGCCGGTGGGCAGAATGAGCACATCAAACTCGCTCAGCGGAACACTGGCAAAATAGTCAGCGCCCAGCACCGTCACGGGGTAGCCTATCTGCTGCTCAAAGTAATGCCACACCTCGCCAAAACCGTACGCTGAGACCCCTTCACCGGTCAGCAGCGCCACGCGCGGCGCCTTGATGTGCCTGATATTCCTGGACCCGAAGTCTGAGCCGGAGGTGACAAACCCTGTAGCGGCCGTGGCCAGCTTGATACCCAGAGAATCTGCCGCGCGGGTTACCAGCTGATCAAACCGGGTGCCTAAGCTCTCATTTCCGGCCCGGGTGATCACCAGGGAGCCCGCGGCAAACGTTTCCTTGTTCTGTTCAAACGGAACTTCAGAATACCGCACCCGCACCTTGGCTTTGAGTAAGGTTGCCAGAAATTTGATGTCCTGCACCCCGTTCCACTTGACCAGGTACGCATACGCTTCCGGCACCGCCGCATTGGCAACACTGGCCACGGGTTTACTTTCTTTCATGGCCACTTTAGACGTAAGGGCTGCTCCTTTCAGGCCGTACGCATACGGCAGGGACCACGCAGTAATGTCATAGGTCACAGAGTCTTCCAGGCGGGCATTGGGCTCAAACAACACGTTCAGCAGCGTTGACTTGGGCTGGTACGCACTGATCACCAAATCTCCGGCGGCATACTTCACGGTTTCGTTTTTGCCGGTCTGGTAGAGAAACCCCTTCGCGGTGCCTGCGCTGCCGGCGTACCCGTACCTGATCTGTTGCCGGTCCAGGTATTCAGTGAGCTCCCTGAGGCGGCCTTCCTGCCCTTTCATGGCAAACACATAGCTGCGGTAGGTGCCAAAGGGTCTGCTCTGGGCGTCTGCATAGAATTTCTTAAACTCCTTCACCACCTGGTCTGCCTTGTCTGACATGGCTTCAACGGTAGCCAAACTGGCGGCGTGGTGGTGGGCAATGCGCTGCCCCAGGGTAAGGCTATCGCCGTCAGATTTCTGGATCACCACCCCCGCTCTGCCGCTGCCGCCCTGCTCATAGGTCATGGCAATGGCGCCCTGGTAAGTGGGCCAGGTGTCACCGTAGCTGGGGTAGAAAAGGTCAAAATTCTCGCGGGTGAAGTACAGCCAGTTGTTCCTGTCAAAGTATTTTCGGTTGTATTCACCTATAAAGTTCTGGGCCTCGCGCTGCCAGGGCGTGATAGCATCATGGTACGGCTTCGCCGAAGGCGCAAAGTAATACGGGTTGTCTACCGCCTGCTCATGGAAGTCTGCATGCAGCTGGGGCATCCATTGGTTGTAGACCACCGCCCGCTGCTTTGACTCCACCTGCGTCTGCCACGCCCAGTCGCGGTTCAGGTCAAAGTAATAGTGGTTGGGCCTGCCGCCTGGCCACGGCTCCTGGTGCTCCCACGCCCAGGGCGAGGCATTAGGCTGCTGGTTTCGAACTCGGTTGTACCACTGGGTGTAACGCTCCCGGCCGTCTGGGTTCACACAGGGGTCTACCAGCACCACCGTGTTCTCCAGCCATTTCTGGGCCTGCGCGTTAGAGGGGTCCAGCAGATCATACAGCACCTGCAGCACCGCCTCTGAGCTTACCGCCTCATTGCCGTGAATGTTGTAGCTGAGCCAGACAATGGCCGGCTGCTTGCCGCCCGTGGGCTGGCCGACCAAAAGGCCGGTGTTCTTCAGGTTGTTGCTTTTGATCTCGTCCAGCCGCTGCAGGTTGGCCGGGCTTGAAAGCGTAGCCAGCAGCAACGGACGGTTCTCATACGTATGGCCGTAAGTCTGCAACTGCATCTTCTGCGGGTTCTGGGCCGCAAGGTACTTCACGTACTCTACCAGACGGCTGTGATACGTGAACTGGTCCCCCAGCTGGTAGCCCAAGAACTGGGCAGGGGTTTGCAGCGTGCTTTGGGCGGAGGCCGTGAAAGACCAGCAGAAAAACAAGGCCAGGCAGTACCAGCGCTTGTTACAGAAGTTCATCATGACAGGGTATGGGTGCAAATGTTTAAACCAAGCTACAAAGTGGGAAAAAATACGCAGAACCCCAACCTGCGTTTTCGGGCTGTTTTCTGAAAATCAGGTCAAAAACAGAATTTGCCCCCTGCCTCTGAATTGTTTAATTTCCGCCCCTCAGAGCATGTTTACCTTTTGAAGTTGCAAGCGACCAGGGCAGCGTAGCGTTTTGCCAGGGCGGCCTTGAAGCCTTTCACCAGCCCTATCAAGGGGTGAAGGCGGGTGCTGACCACGCCCCTTTGCCGCCCAAAAGACAAACTGTAAACCGGCTCACCCACCATTCTTAACAAAACCGTATGAAAAACTTACGTTGGCCCAGCCTGCTGTTGCTGCTTTTTTTTGCCGCCACACAGGTGTCAGGTCAAGCCCTCTCAGACTCAGCTTATATCAGACAGCACTACACTAAAACCGAGCACCAGATCCCCATGCGCGACGGGGTGAAGCTGTTTACGGTTGTCTACGCCCCAAAAGACAAGACTCAGAAATACCCCATCATGCTCAACCGTACGCCGTATTCAGTGGCACCGTACGGCGAAGCCAAGTATAAAACCAGCCTGGGCCCTTCTTCTGAGATGCTGCGCGAAGGCTACATATTTGCCTACCAGGACGTGCGCGGCAAGTACATGAGCGAAGGGGAGTTCATCAACATGAAACCCATCAAAGCGAAGAAAGGCAAGAAAGACGTAGACGAAAGTACTGACAGCTATGACGCCATTGCGTGGCTGGTGAAGAACGTGCCCAACAACAACGGCCGCGTGGGCCAGTGGGGCATCTCCTACCCCGGCTACTATACCACCGTGGGCTTATTGAGCAACCACCCGGCGTTGAAAGCCGCCTCGCCGCAGGCGCCCGTAACCGACTGGTTCTGGGATGACTTTCACCACCACGGCGCCTTCTTTCTGCCGCACGCGTTCAATTTCTTAACCAGTTTTGGGCAGCCAAGACCGCAGCCATCGCCTACCGGTGCCCCACGTTTTAACCACGGCACCCCAGACGGCTATGATTTCTTTCTGAGAATGGGGCCGTTGACCAACGCCAATGCCCAATACCTGCACAACAACGTGGCGTTCTGGAACCAGATGATGGAGCACCCCAACTATGATGCCTTCTGGCAGGCCATGAACATACGGCCGCACCTGACCAACATCAAACCCGCGGTAATGGTGGTAGGCGGCTGGTTTGACGCTGAAAACCTGTTTGGGGCGCTGGAGACCTACAAGACTATAGAGAAGAATAACCCCAAGGCCTACAACACTCTGGTGATGGGTCCGTGGTACCACGGCGGCTGGGCGCGCTCCAATGGCCAGACCCTGGGCAAAGTATCCTTCTCGCAGAAAACCTCAGAGTTCTACCAGCCGCAGATTGAGGCAAGATTTTTCCGCCATTTCCTGAAAGGAGACGGTAAAGGGCAATTAGCCCTGCCAGAGGCGTACATGTTCAACACCGGCGCAAACCAGTGGCGAGAATTTGCCGCCTGGCCCCCTAAAAACACCCAGGAGCGCCTGCTGTATTTTGGGCCGAATGGGAAGCTGAGCTTTGAGAAACCATCCGCCGCGGGCGGACCTTCTTATGACGAGTTCATCAGTGACCCCAACAAACCGGTACCGTTCTCAGAGGAGACCACGGTGGGCATGACCCGCGAATACATGACCGATGACCAGCGGTTTGCCAGCCGCCGCCCAGATGTGTTGGTGTACCAGACAGACGTTCTCAGGGAAGACGTGACCCTGGCGGGCGAAATCTTATCTGCCCTGAACGTCTCTACCACTGGCTCAGACGCCGACTGGGTGGTGAAACTGATAGACGTGTATCCAGACACCGCGGCGCAGAACCCACACAACCCTGCCTCGGTGAAAATGGGCGGTTTCCAGCAAATGGTGCGCAGTGAGGTATTGCGCGGCCGTTTCAGGAACAGCTATGAAAAACCAGAAGCGTTCACGCCTAACCAGGTAACCGCCGTGAACGTACCGCTGCAAGATGTGCTGCACACTTTTAAGAAAGGCCACCGCATTATGGTGCAGGTGCAGAGCACGTGGTTCCCGCTGGTTGACCGCAACCCGCAGAAGTTTGTTCCCAATATTTACCAGGCCAAGGCCGAAGATTTTCAGAAGGCCACGCACCGCGTGTACTTCACCCCGCAGCAGCCAAGTTATTTAAAGGTGAAGGTGCTTTAAAGGCATTCCGGTTTTCTTGCTGCAGAAAAGCCGCTCTAGTTGAGGAGCGGCTTTTCTGTTTTGGGGCTGTTTTTCAGAAACCAGCCCCAAAACAGAAAAGCAAGCATCTGAATTCAGCTTTCCCAACCGGCTACCTATCAACTGGGGCAGCAACAAAAAGCCCGTATTCCAGCCTTCCGGAGAAAAATTAAAAAAAAGTTAAACAAAAGCAGTTCTTCATCTTCCCTTCATCTTGACATCATAGTTTTGGCTCAGTAATCAATCATTAACACCTCACACATATGAAAAAGATGACCTTTTTAGCTGCCGCCCTTTTTGCCGCCGCTACCTCCTTCGCCCAAACCACCTCTACTGCTGTTTCACAGGAAACCAGTGCCAAAGCCACCCACGGCCAGACAGTTAGCGCTACCGCCAAAACCAATGTCGCTGGCCAGGCTTCTGAAGACGGCTCAGTAAAAGGACAGGAAATTAAAAACGCCGCTCAGGCAAAAAGAGCGGCGGCCAAGGAACAACAGGAAAAAACCAAAGCGGAGAAAAGAGAGGCCAAGGAAGCCGCTGCCAGACAACGGGCTGAGACTAAAACCAACGTGGAAGACGGCCTAGAGCAGGTACGGGAACAGAAAGATACCCATGGCCAGCAGGTGAGCACCACTGCCCAAACCACTACTGCAACCGGAAAGGAAAAAGGCCTGGCAGTGAAACAAGTCGCTACTGAAAACAAACCGGCAAGAGGGGCCAGAGCAGAAACCGCGACAGGCGCCACCGTGAAAGTGAAATCGTCGGCCAGACGCCAGACCCCAACCACTGCCAGAAAAACCAATGTGGGGTCAGCACCCGTGAAAGCCAAAGCCGGAGTGCGTACCGGAGCCGGCCTCAAAGTAGGCAAAAACTAAGCAGGCTTAAGATCAGCTGGCCCCCCCAGCGGGCACCGGCTGATCTTATGCCTTACTTTCCCCCTACCAACAATGAAATTCTACCTGCTACTCTGTCTGTTTCTGAACACCCTCTGCGCTGTATCGTATCCTGCGTATGGCTTGGGAAAACAGAATTTCTGCCAGCCTATGACCACTTGTCACCGGTAGAAGAAGACAATCCAAAAAAGTCAGAAAAAAAGGCCAAATGAAGTGCTTCTTCATCTTGTCTTCATCTTGCCTCCATACCTTTACTCCCAGCACGCCCATTTATTGTTTAGCCTTATGAAAAAGGTACCTTTACTAGCCGCCGCCCTTTTAGCCGCCGCCACCACGTTCGCCCAGACGTCAGGTGGCCTACTTACGTTTGCCTCTCCAGCCACCCTGGCCCACCAGCCGGTCACGCAAGGTCGCTCCCATACCCCATCATCTGCCGCCGCTGAGCCAGAGAAGCAAGACATTTATGTGCAGGAGATTGCCCTTGCCCGGCAAAAGGAACGGAAAGCAGAACGTGAAGCCTTCAGAGAAGAGACCAAAGAGAAGAAAGAGCACGGGAAACAGGTAAGAAAAGAACAGAAAGAGGCGCTGACGGAGATGGAGGCTTCTGCCACAGCCCTGACTGAGACACCCGAGAACGTTCTGCCGCAGGATCAGGAAAGGCCCAGAAAAAGCAAGAAAGATAAATCTTCACGCACGGAACAAGAACCCTCTAAAGAGAAAGGGGACAACCATGGCAAAGCAGTGAGCCCCGTAGCCAAAGAGGTAGCAGAAACAGGCGCAGACAAAGGGCAGGAAGTAAAAGAAGTGGCCAGTGCCAGGCGCCAGCGCAAACCTGAGAAAGTAGATGCCTCTGGCGAGGTACCCGTTGAGGCCGCCGCAAAAGTGCCCAGATCGGCTGCCCGCCCCGGGCGGGGTGCTGCCCGCGGGGCCGTGCAGGGAGCCAACACTACGGTTACCAAAACCACCGGCGGCGCCGTGAAAGCGGTCAAAGCCGCTAAGCCGGTAAAAGTAGGCGTAGGCGTGAAAGCTGGCAAAAATTAGTCTTAAAAGGAAGCATAGCCTCCAGCCGTTTCTACCCGTGAAACGGCTGGATTCATCATATTGTACCACGTAATTCGCGCAGCAGATGAAGAAAGTACTTGGATTCTGTTTTTTCCTAAGCTGTTTTTGGGTGTCTGTTAGCGTAGCCCAAAACAATACGTTGCCTGTCCCCAAAGCTGATGATCCCGCCAGGAAAGGCTGGTGGACCATAGGCCTTGAAACGGCCAACAACGCTTCTTTTTATGGCCGAAACACCGCTACCCACTATCCTTACGTGGCGCAGTCCCTCACCTATACCCATACATCAGGGCTGTGGCTCTCTGCCATGTCTTACCAGCTGTTCAACACAGAAGATGTGTTTGATGAGACAGATGTCTCTGCCGGGTACAGCTTTAAGATAGGCGAGCGGTTTGACGGCACCCTGAGCTACACCCGTTTTTTCTTCGGGCCCAACACGCCCCTGATCCAGGCTGTCACTGAGAATGCGGTTTCGGCCACCGGCCAGTATGACTGGGTCTACCTGTATTCTGGCCTTACCGTGAGTTATACGTTTGGGGGCAGCAGTGACCTCTTCACCGTACTGGACAATTCCCGCTACATTCCGCTGGAACCGCTCTGGAAGGGGAAGAAGGCCGTAGGGCTGGACCCAAAAATCAGCGTAATTGTCGGCACCCAGCAATTCTCAGAAACCTATACCGTGGTCACCCAAAACAAGAAAGACGCCTTAGACGGTATTTTGGGGAATTTGCCCAACGGTAACGGGAAAGGGAATGGAAACGGAAAAAATGGATCGGGCTCCGGCAACGGCTCTACCACCACCACCACTGAGAACAAACGCAGATTCACGGTACTCAACTATACCGTGAGCGTACCCGTGGTGTTCAGCCTGGGTAATTTTGATTTCGAGCCTACGTACCGGTACTCCTACCCCGTGAACAAACTGGAGGGCGATGAGTCTCAACCGCAGTCGTTCTACTCCCTGAATGTGAGCTACACCTTTTAACCTACCTCACTTAACACGCCCCCTATGCATGTATTGATTGTAGAAGACGAGACCGGCCTGGCCACTGAGCTGGTGCACTTTCTCTCAAAGGAGCATTACAAGTGCGACTGGGCCTCCAACGGCCGTGAAGCCTCAGAAAAAATTGCCGTCAACCTGTATGATTTCATTCTGCTGGACCTGGGTTTACCAGACTATGACGGCCTTGACCTTCTGGCCGAAACCAAAGGCCTGGAGCATGACCCGGCGGTGATTGTGCTGACCGCCCGCGGTTCTCTGGAAGACCGGATCAGGGGGCTGGGCTTAGGCGCCGACGATTACCTGCCCAAGCCCTTCTCCCTGCTGGAACTGCAGGCCCGCATGCAGGCGGTAGTGCGCCGTAAATTTAAGATGAAGTCGTCTACCATGCAGTTTCACGGGTTTGAGCTGGACAGCAGCACCAGACGGGTGCACCACCACGGCAGCGAGATTCTGCTCACGAAAAAAGAATTTGACCTGCTGCACTACCTCCTCCTGCACAAGAACCGCATCCTGACCCGGCTACAGTTAACAGAGCATATCTGGGGCAACATCCTGGAAGAGGACTATGACTCCAACTACATTGATGTGCACATGAAGAACCTGCGAAAGAAGCTGTCTGTTTATGAGCCCACTGATTTTCTGGAAACCGTGCGCGGGGTAGGCTACCGGCTCACCACCTAACCACGTCACAAAAGCCTGAAGTGGGGAGATCTGCCGGAAAGGTGCGTTGGAAGAAAGAGGGCGCATTTCTCCCCATTTCTGTTTTCGGGCTGTTTTCTGAAAAACAGCCCGAAAACAGATTTTCAATTTAGATTCTATATCTTTCACGACTCCCTGCTCGCCTATTCTAATTGATCCATGCGGTTACAAGCCAAACTGACTGTTTTCAGCGCGGTCTCCAAAATCATTATCCTGCTGGTGCTCATTCTGGTGCTGCCTACTTTGGTCAACCAGGTGGCGCTGCACAACGCAGATGTACGCCTGCAGGACAAAGAGGCCCGCATGTACCAGATTATTGAGGAACAAGGCATTGACTCTTTTATCACTGAAGAAACCGGTGATGCCTACGGCTCCTACAATCTCCTGAAGGAAGAGTTTATTTCTTTGGAGGAGATCTCTTCAGGCAGGGTGCACAACACCATTGAGAACAGCCTGCGAAAGGTAGAGAATGACATTGTGGAGTACCGCGTGCTTTCCTCCACCTTTGACCTGGGCGGAAAACGGTACCTGCTGGAAATTGGCCGGTCCCTGGCCACCATTGGCGACAACAGCCAGGCCCTGCAGCACTACGCGCTCTATTTTTTGCTCGCCGTGGTCCTGCTCACAGTGTTTGTAGACCTGGCCTTCTCCAAAATCCTGCTGCAGCCCCTCACCACCATCATCAAGCGGCTGCAGCGCATTGAACACCCCACCACCTTCACGCCTAAGAAACTGAAGACTTCTACAGACGACTTCCTGTACCTGAACAACACCATCAATGACATGATGGGGCAGATTCAGGAGGCGTTCCAGAAGGAGAAGGAATTTATTGGCAATGTGAGCCATGAGCTGCTTACCCCGGTTTCCATTCTACAGACCCGCTTAGAAAACCTGCTGGCAGACCCGGACACGCCTGAGCCCTTGCTGGTGAAACTGGTAGACAACCTGCGCACCCTGCACCGGCTAAAAAGCATCATACAGGCTTTGCTTTTGATCTCCCGCATTGAGAACGAGCAGTACCTGAAAAACGAACGGGTAGACGTGCCGCAGCTGGTAAATGAGGTGGCAGAGGAAATTCAGGAGCGCGCGGAGGCGAAGGATATTTCCCTTTCGGTACAACTCACCGGCGACTTTGTGTTCATCCCCGCCAACCACTCCCTTCTGTTCACCATGCTGTTCAACGTGGTCAACAACGCCATCAAATACAACAAACCCTCTGGCAACATTACTGTTGCCGGAAATGCCGTTGCCAAAGGTTACCAGCTATGCATTTCAGATACCGGTGTTGGCATTGCCCAGGACCAACTCCCCCACATCTTCAGCCGGTTCAAACGTTTCCATGCCCCAGACGGGGAAAGCCACGGCTTGGGCCTTCCCATTGTGCAGACCATTGCCCGTTTCCATGGGGTTGCTTTAACGGTACAGTCAGAATTAGACAAGGGCACCACCTTCTGCTTTACCTTTCCCCAGCGAACCTAAGCTGTTTTGGACCTGTTTTTGGAAAAACAGCCCGAAAACAGCTTTTGAACCAGACGCTCGCAGGTCCTCCGGACGCTACGTGGTCTTTTAAGAACTGCAGATGGTTAATGGCCAATTGTTAATTGCTAATGGTTGAAACAACGTACTGGCGCGAGACTCCTGTCTTGTGCCACGGGATGGGGCGAGTCTCCAGACTCGCCGGGAGCTGCAAGGAGATCAGCCATCTGTGGAACCCACCCCTACCCCTCCCGGGAGGGAGTTGTCTGGCATGCGCGGGGCAAGTGGCGGGTGACCGTACCTCTGCCATGCGAGTCCCTCGGCTGTCCGGGATGTGCAATCCGAGGCGCCTGCAGATCAAACGTGCCGCCGCGGGGATTGCAAATCCCCGTGTACCAGCTTCCGGATTGCAAATTTGGAAGAGCGCGATGCTAGGCAGGGCTCAACTATATGTGGCACCATGTGAACGCACATCAGGAATGCGTGTCCTCCTGTGTCAACATCCCCCTTCGCCCCCTTCAAAGGGGGAGTATCTGGTATGCGTGGGAGACAAGGCGGTGCCTGGTCTCTACCATTCTCCGAAACGCCTGAACCAGACAAACTGGCAAGCAGCAATGAACAATCAACCCTTCTGCCCTTGACTGATGTGCGCAGCACGGGCTCACCTCAGGCTAGCGGATCAGCAACGGTTACGTGCAGAGGCAGACATAACAGCACAAGCTATTATAGGAGAGGAACCCAAACCAGTCCTGGGGGTGAGCGCCTCTGTTAATACGGTGCCAAAGGCGTAGTTTTAACAGCAGTGCTCACCGCCAGGACGGGGCCCCGCGGCCGTGAGCGCTTAGCTGAAACCATGAAACAGAAAAGTGAGTGAGGCATTGAAACAAACGGGAGAGCCAGGGGAACAGCAGACTACGCATTCCTGCCACCGCCAAGGGAACAGCAAACTACACCTTCCCGCCGCAGCCAATGCCTCCTTCCTCCTCCTATCAAAACTTCCTCCTAACCCAGAAAGGACAGCCTTTACGCTTACTGCCACTTTTAGTTGTAAGAAAAACAGAAAAGCTTCGACAAATTTTAACAGAGAAGCACGCCATGTGAGGCAGAGGTTATATATTCCCCTGACACACAACAAATTCGCATTTATAAAAAACTTATACTTGCCGTCATGGCCAAGCAACCAAAGGCAAGGAAGACGCATCTTTCAAGGGGAACCGCAGCAGTAGGCGCTGCCCCATGATCGTTTATACACATATGATACAGCTCCAGGACATCCACAAATACTACGCGGTGGCGCACAACAAGCTTCACGTGCTCAAGGGCATTAACCTGCAAATTCAGGAGGGTGAACTGGTGTCCATCATGGGTTCCTCGGGCTCCGGCAAGTCTACGCTGCTCAACATTCTGGGTATTCTGGACGACTATGACAAGGGCCTTTATACCTTGGCCGGAACGCCCATCCACAACTTATCTCAGGCCAAGGCCGCCTACTACCGCAACAAGTTTCTGGGCTTCGTGTTCCAGAGCTTTAACCTGCTCACCTTCAAGAACGCCATGGAAAACGTGGCCTTGCCCCTGTACTACCAGAAAGTGGGCCGCAAAGAACGCAACAAACTGGCCATGGAATACCTGGACCGCGTGGGGCTGAAGGAATGGGCCGAGCATTCGCCCAATGAAATGTCAGGGGGGCAGCGGCAGCGGGTGGCCATTGCCCGCGCCTTGATCAGCAAACCCAAACTGATCCTAGCCGATGAACCCACCGGCGCCCTGGATACCAAAACCACGGCAGAGGTCATGGAGATCTTCAAGGAAGTGAACCGCGAAGGCATGACTGTGGTGATTGTAACCCATGAAAACGACATTGCCGAGCAGACCCAGCGCCTGATCAGGCTCAAAGACGGCGTGGTGGTAGATGACGGCCAAGGCAACAAAGTAGATGATTTTCTCACACCTGTAGCCTATTCTCAAATTTAACCCGCGCCGCTATGTTTGATGTAGACAAATGGCAGGAGATCCTGGGCACCATCCGGAAGAACAAGCTCCGCACCTTCCTGACCGCCTTTGGGGTGTTCTGGGGTATATTCATGCTGGTGCTGCTGCTGGGGGCCGGGCAAGGGCTGCAAAACGGGGTGTTCAACCGGTTTGGAGACGGCGCCAAGAACAGCATTTTCTTCTCTGGCGCTAAAACAGCGGTCGCCCACCAAGGCCTCGGCCCCGGCCGACAGATTCAGTTGACCAATGAAGACCTGGCCACCATTGCCCGCGAGGTGCCGCAGGTGCAGATCATCTCCCCGCGTAACCGCCTGTGGGGCGAATACACCATCAACTACAAGACAGAGAACGGCTCTTACCAGGTCTTCGGGACTACGCCAGACTTTCTGGAGATGAACGGCGAGAACGTGAAAACTGGTCGGCTCCTGAACGAGAAAGACATCACTGACAAACGCAAGGTGGTCATCATTGGCGAGGCTGTGCGCAAGGTACTGTTCAAAGACGCCCCCGGCATTGGCGAATATGTCAATATCAGAGGCATTCACTTCAAAGTGGTGGGGGTGTTCACCGTGAAAGGCAACAACAGCGGCCGCCGCGAAGAAAGAGCATACATTCCTTTCAATACGTTGCAGGTAGCCTACAACCAGCCCAACCAGGTCCAGCTCATGGGCATGGTGGCCAAGCCTGGCGTTAAAGCCGAAGTCATTGAGGAGAAAGTAAAGACTATTCTGGCGCAGCGCCACAAGTTCTCGCCAGAAGACGCCCAAGCGCTGGATATCAACAACAATGAGAAGGAATATGATCAGTTAATGGGGCTGTTCAACGGCATCAGCCTGTTTGTGTGGGTGGTGGGCATTGGCACCTTGATTGCCGGTATTGTGGGTGTCAGCAACATCATGCTCATCATTGTAAAGGAGCGCACCCGCGAAATCGGGGTCAGAAAAGCACTGGGCGCCACCCCCTTCTCCATCATCAGCCTCATCTTACAGGAATCCATTTTGATTACTGCTCTTTCAGGCTATTTAGGTCTGCTGACCGGGGTTGGGCTGCTGGACCTCATGCGGTATGGGTTGGAGGCTTCTGGCGCAGAGCTTCCGTTTTTTTCCAATCCCGAGGTGCATTTGGGGGTGGCGGTTTCGGCCACTGTTCTATTGGTATTGGCGGGGGCCATTGCCGGGTTGTTCCCCGCCATGAAAGCCGCCCGCATCAAACCCATTGAAGCCCTCAGGGCAGACTGATGTTAATTAGGAATGGGGAATTAGGAATTAAGAATTGGGTAAGAAAGGAAGAACAACCCTGGCTAAAGCCTAGAAAAACAGCTTCTGTTTTTGGCCTGTTTTTCAGCAATACTTCGGACAGTTTAGATGAGTAGAAAAAGTGCGTTTGTAGCGTTTGAGGGCATGTACAGGTTTAGCATCCAATGTTTTTTCTCCATTTTGGGAAATACCTAACTGCCATTTAATTACTTAAACCCCATTTATAGCCTCTAAAGCCTCTTTTTGGCTTTTAAAATTGTCCGAAGTATTGTCAGAAAACAAGCCAAAAACAGAATATCGGCCATGGCCGAAAAAAAGAAATAAGTGACTCAGGACTCTGGACTCAGAACTCAAGACTAACAATACATGATTGACATTGACAAATGGTCAGAGATTTACGCCACCGTGAAGAAGCACAAGCTGCGCACGGGCCTCACGGCGTTTGGCGTGTTCTGGGGCATCTTCATGCTGGTGCTCCTGCTGGGCGCGGGCAAAGGGCTGGAAAACGGCGTGATGAAGGATTTCAACGTGGCCAAGAACGCCATCTTCGTCTGGACGCAGCGTACCAGCGTGCCGTACATGGGCATGCAGCCTGGGCGCTACATTTACCTCACCAATGAAGACACAGAGGCCATCCGGAACCAGATTCCCGAGGTGGGCATCATCTCCCCCAGCAGCCAACTGTGGGGCACCTTCACGGTGAGCCGACTAGACAAAAACTCGTCTTTCACGGTGAACGGCGAATACCCCGAACTGCCCTACGTAGAGCCGCTCACCATTGCCAGAGGCCGTTTTCTGAACAAACTAGACATTGAGGAGAAACGCAAGATCTGCATCATCGGCCCAAGGGCGCAGGAGGTGCTATTCAAGAAAGACGAAGACCCGCTGGGCAAGTACATCAACATCAAAGGCAGCCATTTTCAGGTGGTGGGCATTTTTCAGCCGGTAGGCAAAGGCGAAGACATTGTGCAGAGCGCGCAGACTATTTACATTCCGCACTCCACGCTGCAGCAAACGTTCAACCAGCAGAACCGCGTGGGGCACTACAAATTGATTCCGGCGCCGGGCGTGGCCTCTGTGGTGGTGGAAGACAAAGTGAAAGCGCTGCTGGCGCAGCGGCACCAGGTGGCGCCCACTGATCTGAAAGCCTTCGGGTCTGCCAACGTGGAGAAGGAGTTTGAAGAGGTGCAGGGGCTGTTTGCGGGCATTGCGGGTTTCAGCTGGCTCGTGAGCATTGGCACCATCATAGCCGGGGTCATTGGCGTGGGCAACATCATGCTCATTGTGGTGAAAGAGCGCACCAAAGAGATTGGCATCAGAAAAGCGTTGGGCGCCACGCCTTGGTCGGTGATCAGCCTGATTCTGCAGGAGTCTGTGGTGATCACCGCACTGGCCGGGTATCTGGGTCTGCTGGCCGGCACGGGACTCATTGCCCTGATTGATTACCTCATGGTGAAGTTTAACGCCGAAGGTGCCATGTTCTCCAACCCCGAAGTAGACCCCAAAGTAGGTTTTATGGCCGTGGCCCTGCTGGTGGTGATGGGCGCAATTGCCGGCCTCATTCCCGCCACCAAAGCTGCCCGCGTGAACCCGGTGGTGGCCCTGAAGGACGAATAGAATTAAGCCTCAGGCGCTGGCCTCCTGTAAGGAACTGACTCTGCTTCAAGTTTGAGTGCAGCGGTAACTTGGAGCATTTATAAAGCAAGTTTTCACCTTGCTAAGGTTAGCAGAGGTACCACGCCAATTACAAACTGGCCTCATGTTAAGCCACAAGTTACGCTAGCGCTAAACTTGCGGCAGAAAAGGTTCAAACAAATAGAAAAGCTGTTTTCGGCCTATTTTCAGGAAAATAGGCCGAAAACGCAAAACATAAAAAGCAAAGTCAATATCACACCCATTCTGTCATGAAAAAAGTAATTCTTGGTTTGTTCATTGTCCTGTTCCTGGCCGGCAGCGTCTGGATTGGAAACTACTTCTACAAGAAATCTACCACTGACCCGGTGGTATACCAGACTGAAAAACCATTCGTCACCAATATTGTGAAGAAAACCGTGGCCACGGGTTCTATTGTGCCGCGCAAGGAGATTCAGATCAAGCCGCAGGTGTCGGGTATTGTGGAGGAACTGTATGTGGAGGCGGGCCAGACCGTGAAGGCGGGGCAGAAGATTGCCAAAATCAGGATTGCACCCAACATGGTGAGCGTGAACCAGGCTGAGACCGCCGTTCAGACGGCCAAAATCGCTTTTGAGCAGGCCAAGCGTGAAATGGAGCGCCAGCGGCAACTGTTTGAGCAGAAAGTGATCGCAGAGCAGGAATACAACCGCTTCGTGCTGGACTATAACCTGCGCAAAGAAGACCTGACCTCTGCTGAGAACAACCGCCAGCTGGTGAAGTCAGGCACCTCTAAGCGCACCGGCGGTTCTAACGTAATTTTCTCTACCGTAGACGGTATGATTCTGGACGTGCCTGTGAAAGTGGGCGCCTCGGTGATTGAACGCAACAACTTCAATGAGGGCACCACCATCGCGGCCGTGGCCGACATGAAGAGCCTGATCTTTGAAGGCAAGATTGACGAGTCTGAGGTGGGCAAACTGCGCGAAGGCATGGACTTGAACCTCACCATTGGCGCCATTGAGAACAAAGTCTTCAAGGCCAAGCTGGAGTACATCGCCCCGAAGGGCGTGCTGGAGGAAGGTGCCGTGAAGTTTCAGGTGAAGGCGCAGGTGCTCCTGCAACCGGGAGACTTCCTGCGGGCGGGCTACAGCGCCAACGCAGACATTGTGCTGGACCAGAAAGAGAACGTGCTGGCCATCAAGGAAGGGTTACTGCAGTTCGGGAAGAAGAGCAAAGACAGCGTGTATGTGGAGGTGGAAGTTGGTCCGCAGCAGTTCCAGAAACGCATGGTGAAAACCGGCTTGTCAGACGGTATCAACATTCAGGTGGTTGACGGCCTCAAGGCCGAAGACAAAGTGAAAGTGGTAGAAGCCGCAGCGCCTGACAAGCAGTCGTAAGTAAATAAAGTCCTTAGACAGCCCGACTTTGATTCCCCACTCTGTCCTCCTGAAAGGATCTCGGGGGCGAACGGTAGTAGCTCCTTCTAATTGCTATCTTACCTTGCCACCGGGATCTTTCCAAGATGACAAAATGTATTGTTTACTTTGTCTACTTACTATACTCAAGTGGCAGTTATAAAGTGAGATATATCGTGCGCAAAGTATTACCCACCCCTCCAAGGAGGGGAATTCTGCATTAGAGGAAAATTTCCCCTCCTTGGAAAGGTAGGGGTGGGTTCAAAAGCACTGGCAAATCCTACTTGGGTTCCTTGATGGCAGATTACGCCGTTTACATCAAACAGGAAAGGCAGCCGTTGGCTGCCTTTCCTGTTTTTGGCCTGTTTTCGGCAAAACAAGCCAAAAACGCGTATCTTCCTTCGGCGCGTGCGCCTAACCAAACCAGACTATGAAGAATTTATCTGCCCTCCTTGAACTGAGGTTCAACCCAGAACTAAGCACCAACGCAGACGGCAAACACGTACGAGACGGCCTCTCCACGGTACTGCGCACCGGCGATTATCTCTGGGTAAGCTGTGATGAGCGCACCACGCTGGAGCGCCTGAAAAAAACGGGTGAGCACACCTTTGCCGAACACGTGAGTTTTGACCTGACCCAGTACCTGGACCTGCCAGACGGGAACAACTCAGAGATTGATATTGAAGGGTTAGGTATGGCAGAAGGCTATCTTTGGCTGGTGGGCTCGCATAGCCTCAAGCGCAAGAAGCCCCGCAAGGAAGACCCTGTGGCCAAGCAGATCAAGCGGCTGGCCAAGGTCACCTCAGACCCCAACCGCTACCTGATTGCCCGCATCCCGCTGGTGCACCACCCTGAAACGGGCGAGTACAGCCTCTGCCGAGAGTGCCCTGACCCGCAGGACCCCTCCAAAACGTTGCGCGCCGCCCAGCTGCTTGGCTCAGACAAAAGCAACCAGCTGATGGATGCGATTGCCCATGATCTGCACTTAGCCCACTTTTTACCTATTCCGGGCAAAGACAACGGCTTTGACATTGAGGGGCTTGCCCTGCATGAGGACCGGATTTTCCTAGGGCTACGCGGTCCGGTATTGCGGGGCTGGGCCATGGTGCTGGAGATTAGGCTGCAAGAAACGGAAGACGGCACCGCGCTGCAATTGGCCCCCCTCACCCAAGACGGACTGCTCTACAAAAAGCATTTCCTGCACATGAACGGCATGGGGGTGCGGGAACTTCGCATCAACGGGAACGACCTCTACCTACTGGCCGGGCCTACTATGGATCTGGACGGGGTGATTTCGGTTTTCAGGTGGCGGAATGCCATGACCCAGACACAGGGGGAAGAACAGCTGGTGCACCGCAAGGACCTGGAGCGCCTCTTTGACGTACCGTACGGCAGCGGTGTGACCAGCGGCCAAGACAAAGCCGAAGGGCTGGGTGTTTATGATGACCAACACATTATCATTGTCTATGACAGCCCATCGGCCATAAGAAAACCAGAAGATGATGTGGTGGTGGCAGACGTGTACAGGGTTGGGTAAGACAGGTGAAAGCTCCTCTTAGAGATACTTCTGTCTGCCATTTTTTTTACCCCAGGTTGCAACTTACCAAAGCCCTTGAACTTACCCCCACCCCTCTCAGGAGGGAGCACTGCAGTGAGGGAAAATTCCCCTTCTTAGAGGGGCAGGAGTGGGTACTTCTTTACGCTGGGTAAGTTCACGTTGCAAATCGCAACCTGTAATTATTAATTGAATATGCTACCGTAAGAAATTTAGGAATACAGTCTCAATATCTTTTCCCAGGCAGCGTTACCATAGAGATTTCCCTCTTCACGCTTACCTGTTTCGGGGCTGTTTTTTCAAAAACAGCCCCGAAACGCTTTTAACCCAATTTTCCGCGGCATGAACAAAAAAGCATTTCTCCTGCTTTGTCTCCTTCTGGCTGTGGCCGGAACCGGCTTTGCGCAGACCAAAGGCCTGGTGGTAGACAAGGCCACCAAGAAGCCGGTGCCCTATGCCAACATCTGGGTGGAGAATGAGAACCTGGGTACCACCGGCAATGAGAAAGGGGAATTTCTTTTCCCGTCTGTTCTCCCTAAGGATAAAACGCTGATCATCTCCTGTCTGGGCTATGAGCGCCGCCGGGTCAGCGTGGTGGGCAATTACCTGAGGGTGGAACTCACGCCCGCCGCCATTTCTTTGCAGGAGGTAACGGTCCGGAAAAACACCAGGCGGCAGAAGCGAATCCTGAACAGACTGGATGCCAACACTGAGTTTACCTTTGGCAGCAACGGCGTGCCCTGGATGGTGGCGCAGTATTTCCCGAATCAGCCTACCTATACCGCCACGCCTTTTCTGGATGAGATAGCCCTGGTAACCTCCAGCAACATCAAGAACGCCAGCTTTAAAATGCGCCTCCTGCAGGTCACCGAAGATGGAAAGCCGGGACAGGACCTGCTTCCGGTGCCGCTGCTGGCCGTAGCGCCCAAGGGCATCAAAACCGTGAAACTGGATCTGAGCCAGTACAACCTGCAGCTGCCGCCCAAAGGCGTCTTTGTGGCGTTTGAGTGGCTCATCATCCCCAGGAACAGGTACCAGAACACTGATCCGGAAACAGGCCTTCCGTTTGCTTCCAGCTCTGTCTCCTATGAGCCTAGCGTGCGCAGCTACAAACCGTCAGACAAGGCGCACAACGGCTGGATCTATGACAAAGGCCAGTGGCTGAGCACTAACGTGAGCGAGGCCGAGGCCATCTCCCTGGCTAAACCGCACTTCCAGCTCACGCTGAGCGATTAATTTCTGTTTTTGACCTCTTTTTCTGAAAACAAGCCCAAAACGCGTCCATGAGAAGACTTCTCCCCCTCCTGCTGTGTCTGCTCCTGCTGGGGCATTGGGTAACTGCTCAAATTAAAGGAACTGTTACGGATAAAACCACTGGAAAACCGGTTGCCTACGCCAATATCTGGGTAGAGAACGAGAACCTGGGCGTCACCTCCTCTGAAGACGGCTCCTTTTTTTTTGCTGACTCCTCTGCCGTTGGCAAAACCCTGGTAGTGTCAAGCCTTGGGTATGAGAGGGGCCGTTTTCCCATTTCCGCTTTGCAAATGAAGGTACAGTTGCAACCTTCAGCCATTGCCTTGCAAGAGGTGGTGGTAAAGAAGAGTAAGCGGCGCAATAAGCTGGTGGTAAATAGTTTCAAGAGAAGTAAAGTTTCCCACAGCTATGGCACGTACGGAGGCCCCTGGATTGTGGCAGATTTTATACCTTACCAGACAGCCTTTGAAAACACTCCTTACTTAGATGAAATTACGTTTACCTTATCTAGTGTTATTAACCAAGCAAAATATCAATTAAGGATTTTTAAGGTAGAAGGAAATGGTGAACCAGGGAAAGACCTTCTGACCACTCCTTTGATTGGCTATGCCCCAAAAGGCAGGCGTAAATTTGTTCAGCTAGATATAAGCCAATTCAATCTTAAAGTTCCTGAATTAGGGCTTTTCATCGCCTTTGAATGGCTTCTCATTGATGAGAATAAGAATGAACACATAGTAGTTTCGCAAGGAACTCATAAAAAGACTACAGCTACTTTCTTTGAACCTTCCATCAATGCCAGGCGGTTAAACGGGAATGAAAATGTCACTTGGGTGTACCGCCAGGGTAAGTGGAGTAACAAATGGCTAAATAATAAATCAGTAAAAGGTACTATGTTCCAACTCACGTTGAGTGATTAAACTTTTTTCGGTCTGTTTTCGGCCTGTTTTCAGGAAAACAGGCCGAAAACAGAAAAGGCCGCTCTTACTTAGAGCGGCCTTTTCTGTTTTGCGTGAATCTAACCTACAGTTTGCTTTCCAGCGGGCTGGCCACCGGTCTGCCTTTGGCTTTCTCCATGGCATCATATACCACCTGCATCACGTTGGTGCGGGTATTGAGTTTGCTCAGCACTGAGCTCTCGCGGGTGGGGTGCACGCGGTTAGACAGGAAGATGTACACAATCTGGTTCACCGGATCCACCCAGCTGTAGATACCGGTGAAACCCGTATGCCCGAAACTCTCTGCCGGGGCGCCTTTGGCGGCGTTCCCGTTCTCAGAACCAGGTTTTGACGGACGGTCAAACCCAAGGGCGCGGTAGTTGTTAGGGCAGAACTGGCATTTGCTGAACGTGCTCACGGTCTTGTCAGCAATGTAGCGTCTGCCGGCGTACTGGCCGTCTTGCAGGTACATTTGCATCACTTTGGCCAGATCATTGGCGTTGCCGAACAACCCGGCGTGGCCGCTCACTCCGCCCAGCATGGCCGCTCCCTCATCATGCACCGTGCCGTGCAGCAGTTGCTTTCTGAACAGGGTATCAATCTCAGTGGGCACAATGCGGCTCAGCGGGTACTGCTTGTAGGGGTTAAATGTTAACGTTGTGGCCCCAAGCGGCTTGTAGATATTCTCCTTCAAATAGGTTTCAAACTCCTGCCCTGTGATGTTCTCCACCACTTTAGGAGCCAGAATAAAAGACAGGTCACTGTACACATACCCCGGCTTCTCGTTCAACGGTGACTCTTTGATCTGCTTGTAAATTTCCTCAGAGAAGTCTTTTCTGATGTACAGGTTCTGCGCCACCTTGGTAGGGAACTTCGCCGACGAGTCAGCGCTGAACACACTGCCTTTCAACTCGCCATTTTTCTTCACTTCCTCTTTCCAGAACGGAATCCAGGACTTGAGGCGGGCCTGGTGGGTCAGGATATCGCGGTAGCGCAGGTTCTCTTTGTTGGAGCCTTTCATCATGGGCAGGTATTCGCCTAGGGTACGGTCTACATCAAACCGGCCTTCGCCGCTCAACTTCATGAGCGCCGCCAACGAGGTGGTGATTTTGGTCACCGAGGCCAGGTCATACAAATCTGTGTTTTTCACCGGCACCTGGTTCTCATAGGTATGGTAGCCAAATGCCTTGCTGTAAATGATCTTGCCGTTCTTGGCCACCAGCACCTGCGCACCGGGGGTGGCTCTGGCCCTAATGGCCTGTTGCACCAACGTGTCTATCTGGGCAAAATCCTGGGAGGTAAGCCCCACCGCCTCTGGCTGGGTATAGGCAAAGCGCAGTCCGCCATCGGTCGTGAGGCCGTCATTGATCCGGAAGAAGCTGGATACGTTCACCGGCAGCTTGCCTTTGGCCCCTACCCCTCCAAAAATAATCTGCGCCGCCACATCCTGTGTCAGTTCGTTTTCCTGATAGGTGGCCAACACGCCATGGGCTTTTTCAATGTCTTCAAACCGGTTCAGGCTGTACACGTTGCCAAAGACACTCACCAGGGTGGGTTTAGACCGGATCAGGTCTTTCATGAACAAGTTCATTTCGGCGGTAATCCCAAACGTACCGCTGCCAGACGCTTTCAACTGCAGTTTGTGCACGCCCACTATCACCACATTGTATTCTTTCAGCTGCTCTTTCAGGAGTTGTAGTTCGGCAATGGAGCTGGTAGGAGAAAGGAAGAAATTGTCTACCTTGGTGTATTTGGCCAGACTGCGCTGGAAATCAGTCTCCAGGTGTGTGCCCATGGCCAGAGCCGCCACTTTTAACGTATCCAGGGCCTTCAGCGGAAGGATGTTCCCCTTGTTGCGCAGCAGGGTTAAAGATGCTTCTGTTAACTGGCGGTTCAGGTACGTGGCGTACGGGTTGTTCAGGTCTTCAATCAGGTTCCTGGTCTCAATGGGTTTCCAGTTGTCCAGCCCCATCCATTGTTTGGCGGCCAACACTTTCCGGCAACGGGCATCTACCTCTTCCTGCGTGATTTCTTTGTTCTTAATGGCCTTTTTAACTTCTTCAATGGTGGTCTTCACGTCCATGGTATTCAAGAGCATGTCATTCCCCGCCAGCAGGGCCTTCACATCTACAATACCGGGAGCGTAGAATTTGGCTACTCCCTGCATGTTCAGGGCGTCTGTAAACACCAATCCTTTAAAGCCCATCTCCTTCTTGAGCAGGTCCATGACAATGGGCTTTGACAGCGTAGAAGCCAGGTCTTTGGTGTTGTCCAGTACGGGTATGTTCATGTGCGCCACCATTAAGCTGCCTAAGCCGTTTTTCATGAGCTCCCGGAACGGGTGCAGCTCTACTGAGTCAAGCCGAAGTTTGGAGAAATGGATCACCGGCAGGCCGTAATGTGAGTCTACATTGGTGTCACCGTGCCCGGGAAAGTGCTTGGCATTGGCCAGCACCTTGTTGTCTTGCATGCCTTTCATGTAGGCGATAGACTTACTGGTTACATTGTATTTGTCTTCGCCGAAGGAGCGGAACCCAATCACGGGGTTGTTGGCGTTGTTGTTCACGTCTACCACCGGGGCAAAGTTCACGTGAATGCCCATACGGCGGCAGTGGCGGGCAATCTCTGCGCCCATGTCATAGATCAGCTTCTCATCCTGAATGCCCCCCAGCGCCATCTGGTACGGGAACCGCACCGTGCTGTCCAGCCGCATGGCCAGCCCCCACTCGCCGTCAATTGAGATCATAAGGGGCACTTTGCTTTCGCGCTGGTAGCGGTTGGTCATGTTAGCCTGCCGCACCGGCCCTCCCTGAAAGAAGATCAACCCACCTACTTTGTAGGTGGTGATCAGCTTGCTGATGGAGTCTATGTGCGCCTGGTTCTTGTTGGAGTACACCGGTATCATGATGAGCTGGGCAATGCGCTCTTCCGGGGTGAGGGATTTGAAGACTGAGTCTACCCATTTCTGTTTGGCGTTCAGGAACGGGGGGTCTGTCTTGGGGTTAAAAGCGGCAACCGCCGTTTTCTTGGCCGCGGGTTTAGCTGCTTTCTTGGCTCTGGTCTGCCCCTGCAGGCTCAGTGCACCTACCAGGAATACGAGTAACAGGAAGAGGGAGGGTAAACGGTATTTTTTCAAAGTAATCAAGAGTTAGGAAGTATGTGAGAATGAGCTAAAGTCTTACTTTTTTTTGCAAAAAACAGGCCAAGGCAGGAACAGGCTACACCACCGCCCCCTGCAGCAGCCTTATGGTACCGGCAGTGGCGTCTATTTCAGCCTCGGCCCCCACCGGCACGGTAAATTTGTGGGTGATGTGCCCAATCATGGCCCCTGAGAAGGCAGGCACGTGTAACGGCTGTAAATGCTGCTCCAGCACCTCCTCTAACGTGAGGGAACCATAGCCGCCGTTGCCGGGGCCACAGTCAGAGCATTTGCCAAACACCACCCCTTTCACCTGGTCCAGCACCCCTGCCAGCTTTAACTGCGTGAGCATGCGGTCAACGCGGTACACGTTCTCGTTGGTATCTTCCAGAAAGAGGATCTTGTCTTTCCAGTCTGGCAAATAGGCAGACCCTATGATAGCGGTCAGGACCGTTAGGTTGCCCCCCACCAGCCTGCCTCTGGCGGTACCGGGGGTAAGGGTGGTGATGCGGTCATTGGTAACGGTGAGGTTGTCTCCCCTTTCAACAGGGTTCTGAAAAGTAGTGGCCCCGCCTTCAAAGAGTACTTGTTTAAAAGAATCTACTGTGAATTGGTTCCATGTGGCCGCCCCCACCGGACCATGAAAAGTCACCAGCCCCGTCTTGGCATAAATAGCCACTAACAACGCCGTAATGTCTGAATACCCTATCAACGCCTTGGGATTCTTCTGGATCATCTTGTAATCCAGCAGGGGGAGCAATCGGGCGCAGCCCCAGCCCCCGTGAATGGCCAGAATGCCCTGTACGCTTTTATCGGCGAACATAGCGTTCACGTCTTCGGCGCGCGCCTGGTCAGTGCCCGCGAGGTACCCGTGGCGGTCAAACACGTGGTTGCCCAGTTTCACCTTCAACCCCAGCGCCTCCAGCGACTCTTTGGTCACCAGCACCGTTTCTTTACTGAAGGCAGCCCCGGCCGGACAGATTAAGCCCACGGTATCCCCGGCTTTCAATTTAGGGGGGAGAAGCGCTTTGTGCCCTTTTTCTGGCACAGGCACTGCAGAGAAGCCAAGCAACGGAAACCCGGCAGTGGCCAGGGACAAAGTGGCGAGCAGGCGGCGGCGTGAAAGGAGGGTCATGGTTTGATGTGTAAATGCCAGGGCGAATTTGGCTGTTAAAATAATAGGTTTGCCTGGGTCATGCGGTGATTTTTTATACTTTTTAGCAATAACCGCTTCTTTTCCTTATTAAAATTAAAAACTTGCTGATTTCTTCTATTTTTGACGGTGCTCCCAATGATCACTTAACCTTTATCTAGTCATTTCCATCCAGCTCACTCACTATGCAAACCTTGTTCCTGCGCCGTCTCTGGCGGCTACTCCCCTGCCTTGTTCTCCTGTTCCTGGTGGCCTGCAGCGCGGCCAAACAACCTCCAGTCGCTACAGCCCCCACTCCTCCTTCCCCACCGCCCTATGGCCCTGAGGTGATAAAGCAGCAGGTGCTGGAGTCTGAGATGGGTAAAAACCGCTTTGTAGGCTTTGCCTTGTATGACCCGGCATTGGGTAAAATGGTAGTAGAACATAACGCCGATAAATATTTTGTGCCCGCTTCTAACACCAAGCTCTTCACCTTCTATGCCTGCCTTAAAATGCTGGGGGACTCCATTCCGGCACTCAAATACGTGGTGCGCGGTGATTCGCTTCTCTTCTGGGGCACCGGTGACCCCACCTTCACCCATATGGACCTTAAAAACCAGGTAGCCTATGACTTCCTGAAAAACCGGAAAGAGAAGCTATATTACATAGACGCCCCCATGACCAGTACTCCCTTTGCCAACAACTGGGGCTGGGACGATTACAACTACTACTACCAGCCGGAGCGCAGCCCTTTTCCTATTCACGGCAACGTGGTCAAGTTTACCCGGAAAGGGGGAGCCGCCGTTCCCTATTCTACCACCCCTTCACTGTTCAAGCCCCTGCTGAAGACAGATACCGCCCGCTACCCGCATGGAGATGCATTTGTACGGGCATGGCGCACCAATGAGTTTGTTTATTTTCCCAAACATGCACCGGCAGATTTCTCCGTGGAGGTTCCCTTCATTCCCTCGCCAGAGGTAACTGTCCGGCTTTTAACCGATACCCTCAAAAAAAAGGTGACATACCTTAAGAACAGACGCTTGCCAACTGGTACACAAACCTTCTATGGCCTGCCGTCTGATTCTGTGTACAAGCGCATGCTGCAGGTGAGTGACAACCTTTTTGCCGAGCAGCTCATGGCCCTTTGCTCCGGTACCCTGTCTGACACCATCTCTATTGAAAGAGCGATACGCCATGTGGTGAAAACATATCTGGCTGATCTGCCAGACGCCCCGGTTTGGGTAGACGGCTCAGGGCTGTCCAGCATGAACATGTTTACCCCCCGCAGCATCATTGCGCTTTTACAGAAACTCCAGCAGGAACGCCCCACAGACCGCCTGCTGCCTTTAATGGCCACCGGAGGCAGGCCCGGTACTTTCAGGAACATCTACAAAGCAGAGCCGCCCTTTGTCTTTGGCAAGTCAGGAACGCTGGCGCACGTGCACAACCAAAGCGGCTACATTATTACCAAAAGCGGCAAAATGCTCCTGTACAGTTTCATGAACAACAACTTCAGGGTTTCCTCCGGAGACATCAGAAACGAAATGGTGCGTATCATGACCGAGGTGCACGAGAAATACTAGCCCTGGTCTTTTGAGCATTCCTGTTTTTGGGCTGTTTTCTAAAAAACAGCCCAAAAACAGGAACAGTACTAAAAAGCCTCGCCACCCGTACAGGTAAGCGAGGCTTTTTTTATGACGCGTATGTCACCTATTCTACCACTACCACCCGGTGCGTGGTGGTGCCCCGGGGAGAACTTATTGTTAAAAAGTAAAGTCCGCCAGCAAGCTGCTGGGTGGTCAAAGAGCCGTCACCTCCTACCACAGGGGCAGGATAAGTTCTTCCCACGGCATCTCTGAGAAACAACTGAGTACCGGCCACAGTTTTCCCTAAGAACATTTTCTGGCCACGGGCCACGGGGTTAGGGTAGGCAACTGGCTGGCGGTCTGTCTCCAGCTCATCACCGGCAGCCAGGGCGGCAGGCGGAAACTTGGCTCTGAGGAGGGCATTTACTTCAGGGTTAACACTTGGCTTATCATAGCCCAACGCCCAGATTCCCATGCCGGCCAAGCCTTTGGAATTGATTAAATCTAATTTTAAACCCAGACTTTCTACATCATCATAATAGGTCTGAAACCATTGATTGTTCTCCTGATAAATATAATAAGGCACTGAACCCTGTGAATTCCATTTCCTAACATATCCTTTTGTTGCTAATTCTTGTTTGGCAGTAGCATAGGTAACAGATTCTGACGCCACTTTGCTGTTCTGGGTTTTAGAGGCAGCCCCTACCACATCACTCTCAGTGGCCCACCTTCTGCCGTAAAAAGGCAACGCCAGCAATACCTTGGCAGCCGGGAGTTGGGTTAAATAATTATCTACAGACCTTGTCAAGTTTTGGGACGGTCCCCAGTAATCCCAACCGCTGGGCCCTAAAGGCGCAACAGGGCCCGCCGTAGGGGAACCTGCATACCAGTAGTCATAGCCCATGATCAGGAAATCATCTACCTGCGTCATGGCCGCCACATCAAAGGCATTGGTGCTGCTGAACGACGCTGGCAGGGCAATGGAAACCCTTGATCCCGGTATCTCCGCATGAAATCTGTCTGCCAAAGTATTCATGAAACTGGTAAGGGCATTCCGCTCTGCGGCAGCCACAAATTCAAAATCAATATTTACCCCGTCGCCACCACGGGACTTAACCAAAGAAATAAGGGTGCTGATGAGGGTTTCCCTGCTGGTGGCTTTGTTGAGGAGAGCGGCATTATTGGCTTCGCCGAAGTTGGTCACCGTTAGCACGACCTTCACGCCGGCAGAATGGGCGGCCTGGATTAAGCCTGTTGTGTTCCAGTTCCTAATGGTGCTGTACTCCCCCGTACTAGGATTCACCTCATAAGAAAACCAGGCAATGGTATGCAAATTACTGAAATCATAGGTATTCCACATCTCCCCTTGCCAGTAAGGGTGCCAGCCAAATACTTTTTTGCTCAGGGGGTCGCCTGTTCGGCGCTGGTTTTGCGTTTTCTTTGCTTTGCGCAACACCTCAGGGTCACGGCCAAGAGCCAGGTCATACTCAGCATCTGTGGCAAAGTTGAGGTGCCGATACCGGTTAAGCTCCTCTTCATGCGTAGACTGGGCTTGAGCAGAAAAGGCCAGACTACAAAGGCTTGTGTAAAGAAACAGAAAGTAGATTTTTTTCATGGGCAGAAGAATAAAAAGGGGGAAACAAAAAACACTGCGGCAGACCAGGATTGTTTACCTGGCTCTGCCGCAGTGTTAAAGTAATTAAAAAAATTAATAAACCTATTGATAGAGGGCCGCTGTTCTCAAATCCAGCAAAGTTGCCTGCGGCGGTACCCGTTTAGCCCGCAGAAACCGTTTACGCTCAGGCTCATCAAAGTTAGGGGCGGCCGGGTCCATGCTACTGATGCGCACACGCCCGGCAGAGTGAATGAATTCGTTGTTGCCTATCCACATGCCCACGTGCACCACCCGCTCCGGCTTCCCGTCTTTGGCCGGGGTGCCAAAAAAGAGTAAATCGCCGGGCTTCATGTTCTGGAAGCCGTCTTTGGTATCTACCGGTTCCCCCACGTGCACCTGCTGGCTTGCATCACGGGGCAGCACCAGTCCATTCATAAAATACACCGTCTTGGTGAACCCGCTGCAGTCTACGCCTTTAAAGGAAGTACCACCCCACAGATAGGGCAGACCCAGAAGCTTTTTAGACGTCTCCACCAGGTTTTGCTCAGTGGGTTGGCGGGTAGCGGCCCATTGGGCATATTTTTCGGCTTCCCCCAATGCCACAAACGCAGTGCGGCCGTCTGGGAACTCTACTTCGTAAAAGCCTTTGCCTTGCTTCTTCAACACCATCACATCACCATACACCAGGTCAGACACCGTGGCTCCCTTCTGGTCTGGCTGCGCATAGGCAAAGCCGTAGGGGTTGGTGTACAGAAGCTTTTCGCCCTGCTGCCACTGGGCAAAGGTGGGGGCGTCCATGGTTTTGATCCCGCTGCCGTCAACCCAAGCAAGGTAGTGGTCTGGGGTTTGCACCAGGTACCAGCCCCGCTGGTACTTCCAGACTTTCAAGGGGGTTCCCAGGGTGGCCTGCGTGGCCAGCTCTGCCGGGTGCCCCGGCTCAGACCGTAGGTTGGCCACAGACAACGTCACCACCGCCTGGGTCTTGCCCTCCAACGCCGCCTCTGGCAGCACCTGAATACTGTCCTGGTAAGAGATTCCCGCCGCCTTGAGCCTTTCCAGCAGAGCCGTTTTGGCCGCGGGCATGTTGGTTTCCCCTACCAGTGCCGAGCCATTGGCACTCACCTTAAACAGCGCCACCCGCTTATCTGGGGCAAACTGCTGCCTAACGGCTTCAAGGTGCGGGGTAAAGGCCGAGGGCGCCGTAGCCGACACCCTTTGCACGGCTGCCACTTCAGGGGCTGGCTTGCTGCTGGAGCAGGCGGCCAGAAACCCCGCGAACAAAAGGAGGGGGAGAGAATTCTTTTTCATGTCTGTCAAGTCTGAAGCCGAAATATAGGCTTTTTGAGCTACAACCTGAACAGGAAAAACGGGCAACTCGTTCAGGTTTGCCAGATTAAGCGATGATACCTGTCAACCAGGCCCTGTTTTCGGCCTGTTTTTCAGAAAACAGGCCGAAAACAGGAAGAAGGATCTGTATCTTTGGCCAGTTTCTTGCGTCTCAACTTTATGCCTACCCCTACCCCCGGTGCCCCTGTCACTATCATAGACTACGTACCTGCCCATGCCCCCGCCTTCAAAGCCCTCAACCAGGCCTGGATTGAGCGGTACTTTGAAATGGAGGAACTAGACCACCAATCTTTAGGCGACCCAGACGGCTACATCATTGCCAGGGGCGGACATATTTTCATGGCCGATTACCAGGGTGAGTTGGTAGGTACCTGTGCTTTGCTCAAAGTTGACCACACCACCTACGAGCTCGCCAAAATGGCGGTCACTGACAAGGTTCAGGGCCTTAAAATTGGCCGTAGGCTGGGGGAAGCCGCCATCCGGACAGCCCGCGGCCTGGGTGCCAGAACCCTATTCCTGCTCTCAAACCGCAAGCTGGAGACGGCCTTGCACCTGTACCGCAACCTGGGTTTTCAGGAGGTGCCTGATGAGCTCAGAGAATACAAGCGCGCTGATATCAAAATGGTACTGGCCCTTTAACCACTATTCCCTCCCCCTTAGAGCCTGTTTAAATTTTGATTTTGCAAGCGGAAACGGGGAGCGAAAGGTTCTTCTATAGCGTTATTTGAGCAGCATACGCCCCGCTATGGTGCGGGAAAAAGGCGAAGCCAGGTTCTTTTGATACCCGTTTGCAGCGCAAAAGACAAATTTAAGCATGCTCTTACACCGGCTTATGAAACCAATTTTACTTCTACTCTCGCTGGCCCTTACTTTTGGGGCAGCCGCCCAGACAGTGACCGTGCTAGACAAAGGCAGCCTGCAGCCTCTGGCGGGGGTGCGGGTCACTCCCACACAAGGCGGGGCCGTCTTAATGACCAATGGCAAGGGCCAGTTCAACCTTGATCTGTTCCGGGCAACAGACAGTCTGCGGCTGGAGCGGTCAGACTACCAGCCCCGCACGCATGCGGTACGTCAGCTTCAGGCCCAGGCGTACCGCGTGCTGCTCACTGAGAAAAGCTATTCACTTGACGAAGTGGTCATCTCTGCCAGCAAGTTTGAGGAGAAACGCATAGACGTGGCCCAGCAGATAGAAGTGCTCAAAGCGCGGGAGCTGGAATTCCAGAGCAACCCCACCACCGCAGATGTGTTGCAGCAGAGCGGGCAGGTACTGGTGCAGAAAAGCCAGGCCGGCGGCGGAAGCCCTATTCTGCGGGGCTTTGAAGCGAACAAGGTGCTCATGGTCATTGACGGCGTGCGCCTGAACAATGCCATCTACCGCGGCGGCCACCTCCAGAATGTGATCACCGTAGACAATGCCGCCCTGGAGAAGGTAGAAGTTGTGTTCGGGCCGGGGTCAGTGGTGTACGGGTCAGATGCGCTGGGCGGGGTCATGCATTTCTACACCAAAAACCCAACACTGGCAGATAGCGCTGGCCCGCGGGTGAACGGCGGGGCTTTTCTAAGGTACGCCACCGCCAACCAGGAGAAAACGGCGCACGCAGACATTTCCATCGGCGGCCGCCGATGGGGGAGTTTCACCAGTCTTACCTTTTCTGATTTTGATGATCTGAGGCAGGGTGCTAACCGTGATCCTTTTTACGGCACCTGGGGTTTGCGCCCATTCTACGCACAGCGGCAAAACGGGCAGGATGTGAGGGTGCCCAATAAAAACATCAACGTGCAGCAGCAGAGCGGGTACCGGCAGTATGATGTGCTGCAGAAGATTCTGTTCCAGGCATCGCCCACCACGTCCCATTTACTGAACGTACAGTTCTCCACGTCTTCAGACATACCCCGGTATGACCGTTTAACAGAAGTAGACGGGAAAGGGAATCTCAAGCAGGCAGAATGGTACTATGGCCCACAGGAACGCTGGCTCGCAGCGTACACCTTCGCTACCCAAGGCAAAGGCTGGCTAGAGAACCTGCGAGTTACAGCTGCATATCAAAGCGTAGAGGAAAGCAGGCATAACCGCGGCTTTGGCAAGAGGTTGCGTCAGAACCGTTTTGAGCACGTAGATATTTTCACCCTCAACGCAGATGCCAGCCGTCTTTTGGGGGAGCATGAGCTACGCTATGGACTGGAGGGAAGCAATCATGAGGTTTCCTCCAATGCCCACGGCATCCATATAGATACAGGAGAACAGCAACCGTTAGATACCCGCTACCCCAGCGGCGGGTCAGACATGCGCACCGCCGCCGCCTATTTTACCCACACCTGGGAAATCAGCCCCCGCTGGATTCTTTCTGACGGGATCAGGCTGAGCCGAGTAGCGCTGAACGCAGATTTCTCCCGTGACAAGGCCTTTTTCCCCTTCCCTTTCCAGGAAGTGCAACAGAAGAACACCGCCGTGAACGGAAACCTGGGGCTCGTCTTTCAGCCGGGGCGGGAATGGCGGCTGGCCGCGGTGGCCTCCTCCGGGTTCAGGGCACCCAACGTAGATGACCTGGGCAAGGTGTTTGAGTCAGTGCCCGGCCAGCTGATTGTGCCTAACCCAGACCTGAAGCCTGAGCTCACCTACAACGCAGAACTTTCTATTGGCAAAACCGTGGCCCAAAGCGTGCGCGTGGAGGGGGTGGGCTTTTACACCTGGTACCGTGACGCCATCACCACCCAGCCGTTTCTGTTTCAGGGCCAACCTACCATAGAATACAACGGACAAACCAGTGTAGTCACGGCCAATGTGAACGCCAACAGAGCCTACATTTACGGGTTCAGCGGCTCGCTGTCTGCAGATGTCACCCAGGCCTTCCGGATTACCTCCACCCTCACCTACACCTACGGCCGTCTGCAGGCGGAGCCCGGCGAGATGCCGCTGGACCACATTCCGCCGGTATTTGGCAAGACCAGTTTTTTCCTGACCCTGCCCAAGTTTAGGTCTGAGTTCTTTGTGCAGTACAACGGCTGGAAGCGGCTGAAAGACTACAACCCAGTGGGGGAAGACAATCTGCAGTACGCTACCCCAGAAGGCGTACCGGCCTGGTACACGCTCAACCTGAGAACCGCTTACCAGCTGCACCCGCGCGTGCAGCTACAGGCCGCGCTGGAAAATATCCT
Organism: Rufibacter ruber; assembly: GCF_014138425.1. Classification (NCBI taxonomy): domain Bacteria; kingdom Pseudomonadati; phylum Bacteroidota; class Cytophagia; order Cytophagales; family Hymenobacteraceae; genus Rufibacter; species Rufibacter ruber. The sequence goes on along the minus strand of NZ_JACJIQ010000001.1, from coordinate 552,418 downwards.
GGATAGGTTTTACCGGGTGTATGCCTCTGGCGTCAGTGCCCCGGGCAGAAATCTGGTGCTCACCGTGAGAGGGAATTTCTAACCGTACTTAAAAAAATGCCGCCTGTTTTCGGCCTGTTTTTCAGACAATACTTCGGACAGTTTAGATGAGTAGAAAAAGTGCGTTTGTAGCGTTTGAGGGCATGTATAGGTTTAGCATCCAATGTTTTTTCTCCATTTTGGGAAATACCTAACTGCCATTTAATTACTTAAACCCCATTTATAGCCTCTAAAGCCTCTTTTTGCCTTTTAAAATTGTCCGAAGTATTGTCAGAAAAACAGGCGGAAAACAGGCGGGTTTCTCTTTAACCTGGAATCAGGAATTAAACCACTTCTTTGGGAGCCTGTATTGCACAAGTCCCAGCAACAGGCTCTTCCTTGCTGCTCTTTCCCTTATTTTTGAACATAGGTTCTGTAGCAGATTGTCTCCCTTTCCAAAGGTTGTCTGCATGCGCACAGGAATTGTGCCGGAGCCCAGGCTTTTTAGAAGCATTCTTCAGTTTTCCTCCTGAAATGATCTTGTTCACGAATGGCAAAACCAGTACATCACTGCCTCACTCGCTTGCCTATAAGATCTTTGGAGAATGACAGAAAGAAGATGTTGAAAGAGAGGGAGGTGCAGCATCAAAAGATATTCAGGGTGTAGCCCTCGCGGGGGTCACCTTATAGTACCAAAGCGTAAAAAGAAAAGCTTCCGTTTTTGGCCTCTTTTCCAGAAAGTAGCGCAAAAACGGAAGCTTCCCTATGTCTTGAGTCTTGTGGCGTACGGCGTATGCCTTCTGTCTGACAGACAATGCCCTACCTTACTGCACCTGTGCCTTATCTACTCGTTTAGGCGTCTTTTTGCCTTGCACAAAATCTTTCGCGCCCATGGCAATGGCCTTGATCATATTGGTCATGTGCGCCATGTCCAGGCTCTCCACCTCATCATCTACAGAGTGGTAAAGTTTGTCCTGGTCAATCTGCACGGAGGAAATGGTGTGCGCCGGCACTCCCAATTTAGCCAGGGTAGCGTTGTCTGAGCGGTAGAACAGGTTCTGGTCTGGGTACGGGTCTGGGTGGAAGCTGTAAGTGGTACCTTTCACCGCCTGCTGCAGCAACGTACCGAAGTCAGATTTTTCAAAGCCGGTAACGTAGGCGCTGTTCGGGCCAAACTTAGAGCCTTTGCCAATCATCTCAATGTTGAACATGGCCACAATCTCATCTGGGTTCAGCTGCTTAGAGAAATACTGCGACCCAAAGCCGCCTATCTCCTCGGCGGTGAAGGCCACAAAGATCAGCGTGCGCTCTGGTTTGGGTTGCTTCTTAAAGTGTTTGGCAAGGGTGATCACCGCGGTAGTCCCAGAGGCGTCATCATCAGCGCCGTTGGCAATGGAGTCACCCGCCACCGGTTTCAGAATGCCAATGTGGTCATAGTGACCGGAGAAAACCAGGTACTCCTGGGCACGCTTGCCCGGGATCATGCCCGCCACATTGGCCAGGGACAGCTCCTCTACCTCATTCTTGATTTCTACCTCAAACGAGGAGAGCGAGGTGAGCGGAGACAGCACAAAGACATGGGTAGCCCCTTTGCCTATTTCCATTACCGGGCTTGACTGCTTAAAGAAACCGGCATAGCGTTTGAACATGGCCTCATGCTTGGGGTGCACCACAATCAAAGCATCTTTCTCCCCCCGCATGGCGGCGCCAAAGGCTTTTCTGAAATCATCGTTCTCCCCAATGAACACCGGCTGGGGCGCTTTTTCCTCCCACTCAAACTTGCGGTGCCCGGTGGTGTAGAAAAACTCCTCCGGCTTCAGGTCCTTGTCATTGATCTCCACGGTGGCCTTCTCCGGCTTCAGCCTGAACATCTTGAACTCCTGCTTGAAATCAGTGTCACCGGCCAGCGGCTGGAGGCCAATCTTCTTAAATTCAGCAGAGATGAAATCAGCGGCCTTGTCTATGCCGGGCGTGAAGGTCTGGCGCCCCCGCATCTCATCTGAGGCCAGGGTTTTGATGATGCGCTCCACGTCTTGCTGCTGAATGTCTTTTTGGGCGAAGGCTCCTGACAGCGGCAGGGCTACCAGGGAGAGGGCAAGGTACTTTTTCAGGTTCATGGGGTATGGTAAAGGTAGAGGTACGCACCCGCGCTTCCGGGGGGCGGGCATAGGTAATAAGAGTCGCTCCCACCATCAAAACCTTACAGCATTTTGTGGCAGAGAGGCAACCTGCGGTAAGTTTAGCTCTTTTTGAGGAAACGGAAAACTTCAGCCATCCATCTGAGCTGTAATTTCCTGTTTTCGGCCTGTTTTTCAGAAAACAGCCTCAAAACAGAAAACGCCGGCAAGAAAACGGTTTGCTTTAGCCCGCCCCAACGTATTACTTAGTGTCATATCAATTAAGCAAACATGAAAATAGGATTTATAGGATTAGGCATCATGGGCAGCCGAATGGCCGCCAACCTGCAGAAAGCGGGGCATGAACTGGTAGTCTTCAACCGCACCCCAGACAAGGCAGAGGCGCTGGTGAAGGCGGGGGCGGTACTGGCGCCGTCACCGGAAGAGGTGGGGCGCCAGTGCCGTCTGGTGTTCACCATGCTGTCCACCCCGGAGGCGGTGCAGGAGGTGGCGCTGGGCCAGCAGGGTTTCCTGAAGGAGCTCCCCGGCCATTCGCTCTGGGTAGACTGCAGCACCGTGAACCCGTCTTTCTCCCGCCAGATGGCCAAAGCGGCGCTCAAAATGGGGCACCGCTTTCTGGACGCGCCCGTTTCCGGCTCCCTGGCCCCGGCAGAGAACGGGCAATTGGTTTTCCTGATTGGGGGCGAAGAAAATGACATTACTGAGATCAGGCCGCTGCTGGACGCCATGGGCAAAGCTGTTTTACACATTGGCGGCCACGGGCAGGGCGCCAGCATGAAGATGGTGAACAACATGCTCTTTGGGCAGATCATGGTGGCGTTTGCTGAAGCCCTGAAACTGGGCACCTACCTGGGCATGACAGAAGAAACCCTTTGCCAGACCCTGCTCAATGGCCCCGGCGGCGCCCCTTTCCTGAAAGGGAAGGAAAACAAACTCCTCTCCCGTGATTTCAGCCCTGAGTTCCCGCTGGAATGGATGCATAAAGACCTGCACCTGGCCGGTGTCACGGCCTATGAGCAGGAGATTGCGCTGCCGTTCCTGCATGCGGCAAAAGAACTGTTTGCCCAGGCCAAACAAGCGGGTTTGGCCGGTGAAGACTTCTCTGCCGTTTACCAGTTCATCAACCCCAAATAAGATTTCTGTTTTCGGCCTGTTTTTCAGAAAACAGGCCGAAAACAGAAACACGCCTGATTAGATGACATCCCGCAAGGTAAGGGTGGTTTCAAATGCTTCTGTGTCTCTTCTCACCTGCAACCTCAGGTTTCTCCCGGGTCTGCTCTGAAAGAAATGAAGCACCTCGGCCAGCGATTTGTCTGCCACTTTTATGCCGTTGATGGTAACCAGGGCGTCTCCCGCCTTTAAACCGGCAACATGGGCCGGGGAGTCTGGAATCACCTCAGAAATGGTGTAGTAATTCAACCCCGGAATGGGAGAGCTCAGCTCCATGCCGCTGAGGTTGAAATAAAAGGGCTTTTTGTACTTGAAATTGGGGGAAAGCAGCATGGTGGCGTTTCCGTAATCAAAGACCACTTTAAACCGCTGCAGCACATCTGCGCCCAGGTTCCCGTTGCGGTTGTTCATGCCTAACGCGTGCCTGATGGAAACCGTGTCTGGAAAAGAAGCCGCGGGTTTGTGCAGCCGGTACCCGCCAATGTGCAACGCCTGGATTCTGCCAATTTCCCCTAAGATATCGCCGTTGAGCCCCCGGCCCAGATACGCGGAGATAGTGGGGCTGGGCAGAATTGCCCCGTTCAGGGTTGGGGGGTACAGCATCACCGACGTACTCATACCGCTGTCAATAATCAGCTTGACGGGTTGCCTCAGCCCGCTGGGGAAAACAGCCTCTGCGTTCAGGTAGGGTTTTGCCCCTTCAATCATGAGCGGGACCTCTGTAAAGCGCTTCTTCTTGTTTTGGGGGTATTTACCGGGTTTGTAAAGTGTAAGATAGCCGTTGGCGTAATCTATCTCCACCACAAAATTTTTGAACAACGGGTAGCCAATGATGCCATTCACATTCACCCCCAGGCGGTAAGACAGGTCAAACACGTTTTCCTCCAGAATTAACAGTTCCTGGTTAGAGGCCTCCACCCCGGCTATTTTAATCTTATTCCCCACTGAGGCAAACGCCTTAAGGCCTTCCCCCTTCCCCAGCCCCCGCAGCGTGAGGTGCTCCACATTGTTCAGGGAAATGGTATCGGTTACGCCCAGTTCAAACAGCAACACCCGGTCTACCCCGGTATCTACCACAAAATAAAGGGGCTTTGAACCATTGATCTGCACCGGCACAATGATCAGGTTATGGATCAGTTTGAACGGGATGCGCACCTTGTTCCGGCCCGCCGGAAACTGCAGTTCCTCTACCGCTTTTTGCTCTGGCTGCGCCACAGCCAGACCACCCTGCAGGAGGCAGTAGAGCGTGCAGCAGAAGAGTACTCCCCTAAGAAGCCACATAGACCAGATCAGCAACAGTATAACCCGTTCAATATAAGATATTTTATACAAAGCAGGAAATCTCCCCCTGCTCCCCCAGGTTCACAAAAGGTACTTGCGAAATGGGAAAATTGCCCCCATCTTGCATTGGCCAATTCTTCCTTTTCTGCCACCCTTTCTATTCTTCATGAAGAAGCTTCTGATCCTGATCCATCTGGTTTGTGTAGGGTTCTGCCTGCCCGCTTTTGCCCAGCCCACCCTCTCCTACTACCTTCCTGCCCACCTCAGCTATGACCAGAAAATCCCCACCCCCAAACAGGTGCTGGGGTATGAGGTGGGTGAATGGCATGTGACCCATGACCAGCTGCTCAACTACCTGCGAGTGGTAGATTTTGTCTCTGACCGCCTCACTCTTACTGAATACGGCCGCACCCATGAGAACCGCCCGCTGGTACTGCTCACTATTACCTCTAAAGAGAACCACCAGAACCTGGACCAGATCAAGGCGCAGCACCAGCAGCTCACTGATCCCGCTGTCTCAGGCAAACTGAGCCTGAAAGATATGCCCGCGGTGGTCTGGATGGGCTACAGCGTACACGGGAACGAACCCAGCGGCACAAACGCATCTTTGCTGGCGGTCTACCACCTGGCGGCGGCCCAGGGCCCTGAAATAGACAACCTGCTGCGCCAAACAGTTATTCTGGTAGACCCAAGCATTAACCCAGACGGCCTGCAGCGGTTCTCTACGTGGGTGAACGCCAACCGCGGCAAAAACCTGGTCACAGACCCCAACCACCGGGAGTTCTCAGAAACCTGGCCGGGCGGGCGCACAAACCACTACTGGTTTGACCTGAACCGCGACTGGCTCCCGCTGCAGCACCCGGAGTCCAGAGGGCGCTTGGCCAAGTTCCACGAGTGGAAGCCCAACCTGCTAACCGATCACCACGAGATGGGCACCAACTCCACGTTTTTCTTCCAGCCGGGCGTACCCAGCCGGAACCACCCGCTCACGCCGCTTAGCAATTTCAAGCTCACGCAAAAGATTGGCACCTATCACGCCAGGGCCCTGGACAAGATTGGCTCGCTGTACTATACAGAACAGGATTATGATGACTTCTACTACGGGAAGGGCTCTACCTACCCAGATGTGAACGGCGCCATTGGCATCTTGTTTGAGCAGGCCAGCTCCCGCGGCCATGCGCAGGAGAGTGTAAACGGGGTGCTCACGTTCCCCTTTACCATCAGAAACCAGTTCACCACCACCCTCTCCAGTTTAGAGGCGGCTGTCAACCTGCGGGAAGAGTTGCTGGAACACCAGCGCACTTTTTACCAGCAAGCAGTCAAAGAAGCCGCCAGAGACAAGGTGAAAGGCTATATCTTCAGTGCTGAACAGGATCCCATGCGGGCGTACCACCTGGCCGAGATCATGCAGCAGCACCAGATTCGGTTACACCGGCCTAAGCAGAACATTACCCTTGGCAAAGCCACCTACACCCCAGAGAACGCCTTTATTGTACCGCTGGAACAACCGCAGTACAAGCTCATTCTGGCCATGTTTGAGAAACGCACCACCTTTCAGGACAGCCTCTTCTATGATATTTCTGCCTGGACGTTTCCGCTGGCGTTTGATTTAGCGTACGCGCCCTTGAACAACACCCAGGCGTTTGGCCCCCGGGTGGAAAAAGTGGTGAGGCCAACCGGCAAACTGGAGGGCGGCTCTCCCGCCTATGCCTATGCGTTTGAATGGACCGGCTATTACGCACCGCGGGCACTGTACAAGCTGCAGAGGCAGGGAATCCAGACGCGGGTGGCCACCAGCCCGTTCACCTCCCCGGAGGGGAAAGAGTTTGGGTACGGCACAATTCTGATTTCGGCCGCAGGGCAACCGCTTTCCCCGGAGGCGCTGCACACCCGCCTGCAGGCTGTGGCGCAGGAAGACGGCATCACCCTGCACAGCCTGGGCTCCGGCCTGAGCGGCAAGGGAATCAAATTGGGCAGCCCTAACATGCTGGGGCTTTCAACGCCTAAGGTGGCCATGGTGGTGGGCGACGGGGTTGGGTATCTGGACGCCGGCGAAATCTGGCACCTGCTGGATGACCGCTTCGGGATGCCCTTGACGCTGCTCAACCAGGACCGCTTTAACCGGGCCAGCCTGAACCGCTACACCACCCTCATTCTGCCAGACGGCTCCTTTAACGACCTCACCACCGCCTCCCGTGACAAACTGCGCGCCTGGGTGCAGGCGGGCGGCACCCTTCTTGCCACCGGCAATGCCGTGAAATGGCTAGCTGACAACAAGATAGGAGACTTCACGTTTAGAAGCGGCACCGGCAATGGAGACACCAGGGGCAGCCAGCTGGCTTACGCTGACCTCCAGAACACGCAGGGCGCGCAGGAAATAGGCGGTGCCATCTTTGAGACCCGGTTAGACCTGACCCATCCGCTGGGCTACGGCTACACCCAACCGCTGTTGAGCATCTTCAGAAACAGCAGCCTGTCACTGGAGCGGGTGGCCAATCCTTTTGCCAATCCGCTGATGTACACCGCTGAACCGTTGCAAGCGGGCTACATCAGCAAACAGAACTATGCCAGAATCAAGAATTCTGCGGCCATTGGCGTGTCAGCGGTGGGCAACGGCCGGGTGATTGGCATCATTGACAACCCCAATTTCAGGGCGTTCTGGTACGGCACCAACAAACTTTTCCTGAACAGTATCTTCTTTGGGTCTATCATTAGCGGCGCGTCTGCCAGATAAGAGCCTGTTTCTGCCGGTGCCTCCCTTAGATAGGGAGGCACCGGCTGTTTTTGAGCTGTTTTTAGAAAACCAAGGCTAAAACGCATCCGTTCTTTTCCTAACTTGCCCCGCCAGTTGGCCAAGGCCGGCACAAAAACCTGTTTCAGCACCTTATTCCTTGCACGCATGAGCGCCTCACACTATCAGCAGTTGGTGGATCTGGTTCTTACCCAAGACCACGCTTCTTTACAACCCCAGCTTTCCCCGTTGTACCAAGACCTGAACCAGGCGTTCAAAGACGCGAGGCCCGGCCGCAAAAGCCAGGAGGAGATCAGCTACCGGTTTGAGCGGCTGCGCCTGGGCATTGGGATCCTGCTCATGCAACTGCTCATGGACCTGGGCGGCGACGAAGACAGCCAGGAGGTGCGGGACCTGCTCCAGCAGGCGCTGGCAGCCGGCAACGTAGCTGAAATTGACAAAACCATTCAGCAGAAAAGCCACCTCTTTGAAGACCTTTACACAGACCTCTATGTGAACACAGAGGCAGAGGCGGTACTGGCCCTCTTTGAGGCCACCCTGCACGCATCCTCTAAAGAGGAAGCAGATGAGATTATTGTGGAGGCGTTAGATCTGGCCCAGGACCTGGAGTTTGACCAGGAGGACCCGGACACCCATGCGTAGCAACGTTACCGGTTTCTCATACGCCGCCTCCTGATGGAAATCACCCTCACCACCCCGGCCCTTCTTTTCCCGGCACTCTCCTTGTTGCTGTTGGCGTTCACCAACCGGTTTATGGCCTTGGCTTCTTTGATCAGAAACCTGAAACACCAGTACAAAACCACCCAGAACCGCCTCATTTTTGGGCAGATCCAGAACCTGCGCACCCGGCTCCTGCTGATCAGGAACATGCAGGCCTTTGGTATTGGCAGCATGTTCTCCTGCGTGCTGTGCATGTTCTCTCTGTATGAGGGCTGGCAAACCGCCGGGAAAATAATCTTTGGTCTGAGCCTTATCCTGCTCATGATTTCCATGGCGCTCTCCCTGTGGGAGATCCAAATCTCCGTCAAGGCCCTGGAGCTGGAGTTAAGTGACATTGAACAGGAAGAGAGCAAGTAAGGGCGACCCTGCGCCAGCCTTTACCCGGTGAGCGGGGCAGATCAAAAGGGGGTGCCCATTTAAAACCTGCTCTTGCCCGCCTTGCCCGGTCTGGCTCCAGGCCCACCTACCAGGAACCAATCAGCTTCACCTTTCCCTTCAATTCGTCCTATTCCTTTATATTCAAGGCGTCTTTTTAAAGGTTGAACGAAACCTTGCCTCCTCATGCCGGGCGCTGGAGTATCTTTGGGTCAACCATTGCTTTGGCAGCAGGAATTTTGTTTTTGTATACATTTGCCGCAGACTATTGTAGCTGGGTTCCACTTCCTACCTTTGTCTTTTCTTCGCATAACACGAGCATGAGTAACCAACACCCCAGACAGCTTTCCATCACTGATTTCACCTATGATTTACCAGAAGACCGCATAGCCCAGTTTCCGCTGGAGGTGCGGGACCAGTCACGCCTGCTGCTCTGCCGGCAGGGCAAGATCTCAGACGGACAGTTCAAGGACCTGGCTACCGTGTTGCCCCCGCAGGCCATGCTGGTTTTCAATGACACCAAGGTAGTACAGGCAAGGCTTCGGTTTCAGAAAGCCACCGGCGGCATGATTGAGCTGTTCTGCCTGGAGCCGCTGGAACCGGTGCGGGAGGTACAGGTGGCCATGCAGCAAACGTATTCTGTGGTCTGGAAATGCCTGGTGGGAAACAACAAACGCTGGAAAGACAGCCGCCTGGAAATGCCGCTGGGGCCTTACCCGCAGGACGGAACGCTTTGGGCAGAGCGCCTGGCCCCGGCAGAGGAAGGGTATGCCATTCATTTCACCTGGAGCCCCGGCGAACTCACCTTTGCGGAGATTCTGGAGAAGGCTGGTTTGCTGCCCCTGCCCCCGTACATGAACCGTGATGCAGAAGTCAGTGACCAGGACCGTTACCAGACGGTGTACGCCGCAGAAAAAGGGGCGGTGGCGGCCCCTACCGCCGGTTTGCACTTCACCCCTGAGCTCCTGGAGCGTATTCAGCAGCAAGGGCACCAGCAGGCCTTTGTTACGCTGCACGTGGGCGCCGGCACGTTCAAACCCGTCAAGGCAGACCTCATGCAGTACCATTACATGCACGGCGAGCAGCTGAACGTAAGCCGCCAGATGATTGAAAAGCTCCTGCACCACCTGGGCAAACCCATCATTCCTGTAGGCACCACCTCTATGCGCACCCTGGAAAGCCTTTACTGGCTGGGTGCCGGCATTTCATTGGGCCTGCTCCCGCCCGAGGATGAGGAGGAGTTGGTTCTGCCCCAGTGGTTCCCGTATGACGTACGCACCACGCTGTCTGTGCAGGAAGCCCTGGAGGCCTTGCTGCATTACCTGGATGAAAACCAGCTGCCGTACCTGCAGGCCACCACGCGCATTTTGATTGCCCCCGGCTACAGCTTTAAACTCTGCACTGGCCTGATCACCAATTTTCACCAGCCCCAAAGCACGCTGCTGCTGCTGGTAGCCGCCCTCATTGGCCCCACCTGGCAAAAAGTCTACAAACACGCCCTGGCCAACGGCTACCGCTTTCTGAGCTACGGTGACAGTTCACTCCTGCTTCCCTGATTTCTGTTTTGGGGCTGTTTTTCAGAAAACAGCCCCAAAACAGAAATCAGCTTTCCTCAGGGTCTGGCCGCTCAGGTGCTATATCTCTCCCGCCCTTCCAGACAAAAGGTATGGCCCTCCCTTTCGGCTCTGCCGAAAACGCTTTCCCAGCCAACCCATGCAGCTGCTAACCAATATGGCACCCTCTCTCTGTGTCACCGCTGCAATTCCTGAAAAACCCGGCGCAGGCAACTGAACAGCAAGGTGGCTCACTTCTACCATTCCTGCAGAGGCCAGATGGCCGCGGGGGCAGCAACGGTATTGCCCGGTGAACCAGTAGCGGCAACCTTCTCCCTTGGCAAGAGAGCCTCTTCCTGTTTTTGGCCTGTTTTGGGGAAAACAGGCCAAAAACAGCACTGAGGGCAAAGGCCAAGGCACAAAGGCGCAGGAACGAGGGCAGAAGTTGGCTATCACGGCTTTTCCGCCTCTGATTTTACCGGAAAAAATGTAAACTGCACCTTGCATCCTCAACAGCCCTTGACCGCCATGCGTTACCCCTCCTCCTATTCCGGAATGCTCACCCAAAGCCCTTCACTGCCGGCAGTGCCCGTAGAGGTTACCCCAGAGCCAGAAGGTCTCAAACTGGAGTTTGAGGCGAACCGGCAGCCCGCCCTCTTTTGGCCTGCCCCCCAGCTTCACCCGCACGCCTACCGGAAGGCAGACCTTACCGTGCTGAGATTTGGGCAGGAGCCGGTACTGGCCCTGGAGGTGGTTTCCCCCATCTTTGCCGAACACATCCGGCAGGCGTACCCGGCAGCGGTGTTCCACAGAAACGCGTTGCCTGCCGCCAAACCGAACCGCTCTGCTCTTTACCTGCTCCTGCTGCTGCTCATTGGCGGGCTGCTGGCCTGCTATTTCTTTGTATTACCCGCCCTCGCTGATTGGGCGGTGCGCCAGCTTCCGCCGGAGGCGGAGGTAAAGCTGGGGCAGCAACTGTATGCCCAGACCGTTGACCCCAATGACGTTGACACGGCCCGGACCAAAGAGGTGAACCGCTTTCTGCAGGAGCTGAGGGTGGTGACCCAGTATCCGCTTCAGGTCACGGTGGTCAACCAGGAGACGGTCAATGCCTTCGCGCTGCCGGGCGGGCAACTGGTGGTTTATACGGGGCTGCTCAACCGGCTGAAGTCGCCTGAGGAACTGGCCGCCCTTTTGGGGCATGAGTTCGCCCACAGCCAGCACCGCCACACCCTGCGCGCCCTCGCCCGAAGCCTCTCCACCTATCTCCTGGTCTCCCTCCTGTTCAATGACATAAGCGGACTGGCCGCCCTGCTGCTGGAGAATGCTGATCAACTGGACTCCCTGCAGTACAGCCGCTCCCTGGAAGAAGAGGCAGATGAACAGGGCTTCCTGCTGCTCAAAGCCAACCGGCTGGCGCCACAGGGCATGCAGCGCCTGTTCCAGCGGCTCCAGGAGGCGGTTCCCGCTGGGGCAGAGCCGCCGGCCCTGCTAAGTACCCACCCGCTCACGGCAGACCGCCTGGCCCATTTGCAGGAGCTGATGAAACGGCACCCTTATCAGCCTACCCCTGCCCCCGCCCCCGCCCTACAGCAGATCTGGGCCAGGCTGGACACGGCCACCCAATAGGTGGAGTTGTTTCTTTTTGCTAATATTACAATCCTAAATCAGGAGAATTAATTGAAGTGCACCTATGAAAAAAATGATGTCTATGAAGTTGATGTGGGCAGTTGCCTGCGCCTTTTTGCTGATTGGATCTGCGGCCAGCGCCCAGATTAAAATGCCGGCTGCCAGCCCCACCGCCACGGTGAAGCAACCTGTTGGGTTGACAGATGTTACCTTAGAGTACTCCAGACCCAGCACCAAAGGCCGCAAAATCTTTGGGGACCTGGTGCCTTACGGCAGGCTTTGGAGAACCGGCGCCAACGCCTCTACCAAACTTACCTTCTCTGATGAGGTGACCCTGGAAGGAAACAAGGTACCCGCCGGTCAGTACGCCCTGTATACCGTGCCAGGGGAGAACGAGTGGACCATTGTGATTCACAAAAACACCAAGCACTGGGGTGACGGCGGAGCCGCGTATAAGCAGGAAGAAGACCTAGTCCGGTTCAAAGTACCTGCCCAAAAGCTGGCAGATAAAGCAGAAACCTTCACCATTGGCTTCTCTGACCTCACCAACAACAGCGGGGTGATGAACATTATGTGGGAAAACACGCTGGTGCCGGTAAAAATCACCACAGATGTTGACACCAAGGTAATGGCCCAGATCCAGGAGAAAGTGATCAACGGCACCAACGTGACGCCCGCCCTCTATGCCTCAGCGGCCAACTACTACGCAGACAACGGCAAAGACCTGAAGCAGGCCATTACCTGGTTCAAACTGGCCAATGAGAAAGACCCTAAGTTCTGGAACCTGCACTACCAGGCCAAAGCCCAAGCTAGAGCCAAAGACTACAAAGGCGCCACTGCCACCGCCCAAAAATCACTGGAGCTGGCCAAAAAAGAAAACAACGCAGATTATGTAGCCCTGAACGAGAAACTCCTTGCAGAGATCAAAGGCAAGAAATAGCGTTTCTGGCCTGTTTTTCATAAAACAGCCCTAAAACAGAACTGATACTTCTTACACCCACGTCACCTTCTCTTTTAACGGCACGGTTCTCTTTCCATCAGGCCAGGGGCTGTCTGTATAACCCAGGTACAAGATTCCCAGCACCACATCTTCCTCTCTGAGCCCAAGCAGTTCTTTCATGGCCGGGCGGTAGGCCATACCCCCTGAGCCCCAATAGCTGGCAATACCCAGGGCGGCGGCTCCCAGCAGCAGGTTCTGAATAGCGCAGGAGGTGGCGGCTACCTCTTCCAGCGCGGGGATTTTAGGCAAATCGCCCCGCCGCATGTAGGCCACCAGCACGTGCGAGGCCTTGTCGCCCATGTGCCGCAGCTTCTCATAGTTGAACTCCAGGTACTTCTCCGGGTCTGTGTTGGCTTTGTAGAGTTCGGCGTGCGCCGAACAAAAATCCTGCACCTTTGCGTGGGCGTACACCAGAAAGCGCCATGGCTCAGTGTAGCCGTGCGTAGGGGCCCAGTCAGCCAGGGCAAGCAGTTCCTGAACCTGCCCGTTGGGAATGTACTGCCCGTTCATCTGGGCGGGTTTGATCGTTCTTCGGCCGGTGATGACCTGTTGTATGGCTTGATAAGAAGGGTTGCTCATGGTAAACATCATAAAATAAAAACATTACTCTGTGGCGGCCTTTCTAAGCAACGGCTGCAGCAGATACGCCAGCACCACCACCAGCACACACCCAATGAGGTTATACCAGAGATACGCAATGGGGGTGGCATAGTACAGCAGAAAGATAATGCCCTGGGTCAGCACCGCCGCCCAGAAAACCGGGTTGCCTGTTAAACGCTTGAAATAAAACGCCGCCACAAAAACACCCAGAATGGTGCCGTAAAACAAGGAGCCCAGAATGTTCACCGCCTGAATCAGGTTTTCCAGCTGCGAGGCGAACAGGGCGAAAAAGATGGAGACCGTGCCCCAGCCAATGGTGAACCAGCGTGATGCATTGACATAGTGTTGGTCAGACCCGGTTTTGTTCAGGGACCGTTTGTACACATCAACCACCGTGGTAGATGCCAACGAACTAAATGCCGAGGCCGTGCTTCCCATGGCGGCACACAGCACCACCGCCAGCAGCAGGCCCACCAGTCCCCGCGGCAGCTGCTGCGTTACAAACGTGAGGAAGACATAGTCAGTATCTTTCAGGTCAACGCCGTTGTTGTGCGCCTTCACCAGCGCCTGCGCCTCTGCCCTGATGGACTTCCGGGCCGTTTCGGCCAGCTGGGCGCGCCGGGCCGCTTCTGCCACCCCTGGTGCATCCTGGCTCTGGTGGGCTTTGACCAAGGCAAGGGCCGCCTCGCGCTTCTCGGTAAACGCCTCCTGCGCCGTCGCCTCATATTTCTGCCACGTTGGGGCAGCATCAGAGTTCCTTACCTTATCAGCCTGCTGCTGGTTAAAGTACAGGGGCGGCTGGTGGAACTGGTAAAAGACAAACACCAGCACCCCCACCAGCAGGATCAGGAACTGCATAGGCACCTTGACCAGACCGTTCATGAGCAAACCCAGACGGCTCTGCGCTATGGTCTCGCCCCCCAGATACCGCCCCACCTGACTTTGGTCAGTCCCGAAGTAGGACAACGAAAGGAAGAAGCCGCCAATGAGCCCGGACCACACGTTATAACGGTCATTGGGGTTGAATTTCAGGTCTACCAGGTTCAGCTTGCCCATTTTACCGGCCACCACCAAGGCCTCTGAAAACCCCACCCCTTCCGGCAACAGCCGCACCACCACCACTGCCGCCACCAGCATGCCGCCCAGCATCACGGTCATCTGCAGGCGCTGGGTCTGGCTCACCGCCTTGGTGCCGCCCACCACCGTGTAGAAGATCACCACCACGCCAATGAAGAGAATGGTGGCCGTTAAATTCCAGCCCAGAATGGCCGAAAGGATGATAGCCGGGGCATAAATGGTAATCCCGGTAGAAAGCCCCCGCTGCAACAGAAACAGAAAGGCCGCCAGGGAGCGGGTCTTCAGGTCAAACCGGCTCTCCAAGTACTCATAGGCGGTGTAGACCTTGAGGCGGTAATAAATGGGAATGGCCGTGATTGACAACACCACCATGGCCAGCGGCAACCCGAAGTAGAACTGGATAAACCGCATGCCGTCATCAAACGCCTGCCCTGGGGTAGAGAGAAAAGTAATAGCGCTGGCCTGGGTAGCCATGATGGAAAGCCCCATCATCCACCAGCGCTCGGTGTTGTCGGCTTTCAGGAAGCCCTGCATGTTGCGGGTGTGGCGGGTTTTCCAGACGCCGTAGATCACAATAAACGCGATGGTGCCCACCAGCACGCCCCAGTCCAGCTTGCTCATCTGTAGGCCTCCGTGATCAGGTAAAAGAGCACGATCAACCCCGCCAGCACGCCCAGCACCAGCCAGTACATGCCTGTCCAGGTTTTAAAGAACGGCGGCGGGTCAATGTCTCCTTTTTTCATAGTTGGTGGTGAAAATCTACTGATTTATAAACGGAATATAAGGTAGCCCCAAAAAGAGATTTTCACCTCTTTCACCTTCTCCCCCTTTTGTTATCCTGAAAGGATCTTGTGGGCAAACGGTAGTACCTTTTGATAAGTACTTCTCCGGCTCCATTACTACCTCCATCGGTATGAAGAGGTTGGCATAGCTGAGTTTTCTGCGTAGCTCCATTTCTACTATTTGCCCACAAGATCCTTTCAGGATGACAAAACGGAGGTTGGAAGTCACATATCTACATTACAAATATACTCTCAACGAACACGCTATACCTTCCAGTGCGTTTTTGACCTGTTTTCTCAAAAACAGCCCCAAAACGCTATTTCCCCAAAGACAGCAGGTTCACAAACAGACGGTACGCCCCAGGCACGCCCGCGGGCAGTTCCCGGAAGAACGATAGCCCAGAATATACGAAATGCCCTTTGCCGTATTTGGCCACCATCAGACTTCCTTCCTTGGCAGTTTCGCCTGGGTCATTCATAGACAAAATGGCCTCATATTCTGGCGCCCATTGATTAGGGAAATACAGCCCACGCTCCTGCACCCAGCCCGTGAAATCTTTCTGGGTGATCTTGTTGGGCGAATTTAGCACCGCATGGTCAGGCTTCAGGAAACGGACCTCAGCATCTTCTACCGTCACCCGGTCATTGGAGAGTTTCAGGGGGTACGGCCCCAGCTCAGAGGTCACCAGTCCGTTGCTCACGTTGTACTGCACCACCAAAGTTCCGCCGTTGCGCACGTACTCCAGCAGCTGCGGCTGCTGGAACTTAAGGCGCTCCAGCGTATTGTACGCCCGAACGCCCGTCACCACCGCGTCATATTTCTGCAGGTTGGCGGCAGAAAGGTCATCTACCTGCAGCTGGTCTACGGTATAGCCAATCTGCTGTAAGCTGGCCGGAATCTCGTCTCCCGCGCCCATCAAATAGCCAATGCGCTGGCCTTTGCGCTTGATCTCCAGCTTAACGGCTTTGGCCTCAGATTCAGGAAATAACGTCTGCGTGGGGATGTGGGCATATTCAATGGTCTTCAGGCCCTGAGTGAAATTTCTACCCAAGGTGGAGACAGCGGCGCTGATGGTGCTCTCCGTTTCCTGCGTGCCAGGGTACACCTGAAACGTGAAGGTTTGCTCCGCGCCTTTCTGGTTCAGTTTGAAATCAGCTGAGGCGGGTGCCGCGCGCCAGCCTTGCGGTAACCGCAGCGTGACCTGCCCCTCCAGACTGTTCTGCCCCGCGCGCACGCGCACCGTAACTGGTTTGGGCTGGGCATCTGGGAAGACGTAGACTTTCTCGGTGAGGTTAACAAATACGGGCGGCGTCACCACAAACGGTCGGTACTGCTCACCCTCCACCGGGTCTGTGCGCTTATACACCACAGGGAGCGTAAATGACAAAGGCTGCCCCTGCACCGTTACCTGCACCCGCACCTGGGCCGCCGCAGGGTTTTCAGGCAAACCGATCAGCTCTGGCTCGTCTACCCTGAACATGCCCGTGGTGCCTGGCAGTCGCAACCAGTAGGGCTGGGAATACATCGCCGAAGGCGAATTAGGAACAGACGCCCGTAGCATCAACGGCTTACCGTTCTCCAGCTTCTGCTGCACCGCCGTATCGCGCTTGGCGAAGAGGTACTCCACCTGCGTAAGCGTTACGGGTACGGCAGAACGGTTGGTGGCCTCCAGCTGGATGTTCACTTCCTCTCCCGGCGTGGCCGAATAATCCCGCGCGGTGGCCTCCAGATACAGCCCCAGACAGGCTTTGATGACCTGGTCCAGTTCCTCCTGCTTCACCTGTTTCCAGTAGGAATGAGGGAGTTTGGCCAAGGCCAATGTTGCCTTCAGCAAGGTGGGCACACTAGCCGAGGGGTTGGCAGGATTGTAGTTTCTGATGGCCTCTGAGATGATTTTGCCCACCGTTTCGCCGCCTTTGAGGCGGTTCCACGTGGTGGTAACGCCTTCTACCAAGTCAGATTGGGCGCGGTCGCCTTTCAGGTGCTCAAAATATTCCAGGGCCTCGCCGCGGCTTCCGCTGCTGCCAAACCCCTGGCTTTTGTGCATGCTTCGGCTTTCAGCCGAAATTTCATTGTAAGATTTCCCCAGCAAGGGGTTGTACAGGCCGGTTTCCAGCGTGAGCTTGTTAGAAGTGTCAAATTTCTGCCCCTGCCCGTAGAAGAAAGACGAGGTGTTCCAGACCAGGCGCCTGGCCTGCCACACCTCTACGGTCTTCAACTGCTCCGGAAAGCGTTTGGGGTCTGCGGCGGCCTCAAAGGCCTCCTGGGCAATGATGGCCGAGGCCGTATGGTGCCCGTGGGTTCCGCCGGGAACGGGCGAAAAGCGGGTGATGATCACATCTGGCCTGAACTTTCTGATGGTCCAGACGGCGTCTGCCAGCACCTGCTCCCGGTTCCAGATGGTAAACGTCTCTGCGGGGTTCTTTGAAAACCCGAAGTCATTGGCACGGCTGAAGAACTGCTCGCCGCCGTCTATCTGGCGCGCCTGCAGCAGTTCCTGCGTTCTGATCAGGCCCAGTTCCTCCCGTATCTCAGGCCCAATGAGGTTCTGGCCGCCATCGCCGCGGGTGAGCGACAGGTAGCCGGTGCGCAGTTTGCGTTCATTGGCCAAAAACGCAATGAGGCGCGTATTCTCATCATCTGGGTGGGCGGCAAAGTACAGCACCGAGCCCAGCACGTTCAGTTTCTCCAGCGCCTGCCTGATATCTGCGGCATTTGGTTTGCGGGGTCCCTGCCCAAACGAGGGAGCCGCCAGTAAAACAAAAGAAAGAAGCCACGCCCAGGTGGCGGTTCGTGTTAAAGCCATGAAAGTCAATGATGTTCACTTGATGCTGCCAATCCCGCCAGTCCGGTCTGTTCCAAAGGTAAAGCTAGCTAATTTTCGGTCTGTTTGTGCACCGCCCTTTCCTGCGGGCAACCAATTTCTGCTTCTGAAAACCAGGTAAAATAAACCCAGGCGCCACCCACCCGGCGGGGCAAGGGGTTCAACTATAACTTTTTAGCGGGTTTGCCAGTTTACAGAGAACTATTGACCACCTAACTAGAACCACAACTATGAAAAAGCTATTGATATGGGCGCTGGCGGCTGGCATTGCCGGCTTGTCTGCCTGCAACTCGGGTTCCGGCACCCCGCCTACCGTAGGCGCTGATCAGAATGCTGAACAGCTGGACGGGAATCAGACCGGGATTGTGAACCCTGACCCCAATGACACCACCGGGGCCACTGCCACAGAGAAAACCCAGACCGGGGTGGGCAACTCCAGCACCAGAGGCGAACAGAATAACTCAAAGTCTACCACCACCCAAAACCAGGTGCTGCGCGACAGCATGTAACCCACCCAACTAAGAAGTTCCCGTTTCTGGCCTGTTTTTCTGAAAACAGGCCAGAAACGGGAACTTCTTAGTTATCATAATAAATCAGATAAACAGAAACCAGGGAGCCCGGGCTTATCCTTTTGACTTGGCTTTCTGCTTTTCTTTAAACTCCTGCCCAGACCGCAGCGTGTGGAACTCGCCAATGAGGGTTCTGATTTTGATTTCATCCAGGGTGGTCAGGTTGGCCTCAACGGCTTCTTTGCGTTTGGCCAGGTTCTGCAGGATATACTCCGCGTAGTCCCAGTCCCGCGGAATCCAGCTCTGGCGCTTGGCGCGCACGTTTTGCATGAACGTAATATAAGCTTCACGCATCTGGGCCGGTTTGATTGACTGTATGTTGCTGAAATTGCCCAGCAGTTCCTTTTCGCGCAGGCGCACCTCCTCTGCCTGCAGCGGGATCTCATCATAGAACGGCTTTGACTCCAGCTCCTGGAATTTGGCTTTCAGCTCCAGGTACTCGCGTTTTGAATTTTCTGAGAGCTGCTGAAACCCGCTTTCAATTTTATCTGCGTGGCGGGCAAAGTCGCTTTTCACGCTGGGCCATTCGGCGCGGGTGGTGGTGGCCACTTTGTCTGACTGCAGGCGCACCCATTCCCGGAGCCGTTTCAGGTCCTGCTCCACCTCAGATTCAGTTTTCGTCTCCTGCGCCCAGCCAACTGTTTGCAGGCCAGCCATCAGCGCAAGCGACAGGCCTAAAATTCTCAACTTTTTCATAGCGTATACTTCGTTGCCTTACCAAATGTAAGTATTTCTGCGGGGCAGGTACAACCTGCCGAAGTAGAATTAGCAAAAACAACGCCAATCTGGGTAAGGCGAAAGCCTGTGGGGAAAGCCTGTTTTAGGGCTGTTTTCCCAAAAACAGCCCTAAAACAGAAAGCCCTGCCCCGGGTATCTTTCCGGCGCAGGGCTTTCCCTCAGAACTCGCGGCACTTAGTTCTGCTCCAGAATCTGGAACAGCTCGTCTAGCTTAGGGGTCAAGATGATCTCGGTACGGCGGTTTTTCTGGCGGGCCTCAGCGGTGGTGGCAGGGTCAACCGGCACGTATTTGGAGCGGCCAGACGGTGTCACGCGCTGCGGGGCCACCCCGGCATCAGTGAGAATGCGGGTGATCTCAGTGGCGCGCAGTACGCTCAGGTCCCAGTTGTCTTGCATACCGGCGGTTCCTCTGGCTACGGGCACATCATCTGTGTGCCCCTCTACCAGCACGTTCACGTCTGGCTGGTTCTGGAGCACGTTGGCCAGTTTCTTGAGCGCCTCCTGCCCCTGGGCGTCTACCTTGGTACTGCCAGATTTGAACAGCAGCTGGTTAGACAGAGACACATACACTTTGCCGTTGCGCACGTCAACGGTGAGGTCAGAGGCTTTGAAACCCAGCAGCGCGTTGCTCACAATCTGCCGAAGGTTGTTCACCGCCTTGTCTTTCTGGTCCAGAATACGCTGCATCTCCTGCAGACGCGCCTCACGGGCCTGCAGGTCTGCGCTCAGTTTGTCTACCTGCTGGCTTTTGGTGTTGAGGTTGGTACGAAGCGAGGCTTCGGTAGAGGCTTTGTCTTTCTCCAGCTCGGCCTTCTCCTGGTTCAGGCGCTCCTTGTCCTGCTGCAGACGGGCGCGCTCGCTTTCCAGTTCGGCTTTCTGGCGGTTCAGCTCATCCTGCAGCACCACCAGGGACCGGTTTTCGGCCAGGGCCGCTTCATATTTCTTGGTGGAAACACAGGAGCCCAGCAGGCCCATAGCCAGCACCGCCGACAGAACAGGGGTAATCAGATTTTTTTTCATAGTGGTATAAATTGGTTTCTCAGTACTTCACGCACAGAAGAAGCTGGTTCTCCTACGCAAGCAAACGCTCTGGGGTTAAAACACTGATTTTTTAATCAACGAACCAACTTTTTTTTTATTTCGCTGGCCATCTGGCCGCAGGATACCACCGCTGGCCAGAACTTTTTTCACCGCCACCCCTGCTTTACGCAGAAACAACCCCGGCTCTTTGCGCAGGAACTGCTGAAGAATTACCCAAAAAAACTATCTTTGAATCGAGGAGAAACGCGCGGCGGGTGGTGGGCCGGGTTCTACCGGCTTTTATTGCCTGCACTGTTCTCCTGTTTTACACCCCTTTTTCCCAAAACAGCATGAAAACCAAGATTACCGTGAACAACAACGGCTCCCTGAAAGTGGAAGGCGATTTAACTGTAGTAGATGCCCAGGGCAATGAGTACAACCTGCAGGGCCGTGAGGTGGTGTCTTTCTGCCGCTGCGGCCTCTCCAAAAACAAACCGTTCTGTGACGGGTCGCACAAGGGCCACTTTGAGCACAACGCCGTGGCGTTTGACCTGCCGCCCAGAAAAGTCTAACGCGCAGTTCTGAGCCTTACGTGCTGGGCCCCGGGTTGCCTGATTAGCAAAAGCAAGTGCTGAGGGTAAGACTTTCCCGGTTGCCCACCAGGTTCATTCAGAATGAAAAGTAAAAAGTTTGCCTTCTGCTAACTCATTCTTAGAGCCTGTTTAGTGTTTTCTGACCATAGGCGCAAGTGTCTGCTTTTTTGTAGTCTTTTGAAGTTGTTTGCTTCTGTTTCTGGCCTGTTTTCGCAAAAGAAGAGCCAAAACAGCGACACAAGCGGGTGCTGGCGCCAGTACAGAAGCTGTCTAAAGCTCATTTTTGGAAATGCTAAACAGGCTCATAATTCTCCATTCCTAATTCCCAATTAAACAACTATGGCTGAAACTTCTACGGGTTTTAAGCGCGAAATCAAACTCTTTGACGCGGTCATGCTGGTGGCGGGCTCCATGATTGGCTCCGGTATTTTTATTGTGAGCGCCGACATTGGCCGCTCAGTGGGCAGTACCGGGTACCTGCTGTTGGTGTGGGCCCTGACCGGCCTCATGACCCTGGCCGGCGCGCTGAGCTACGGGGAGTTGACCAGCCTCATGCCCAAGGCAGGGGGCCAGTACGTGTACCTGCGCGAATCTTACGGCAAACTGGTGGCCTTTCTCTACGGCTGGACCCTTTTCCTGGTGATTCAGAGCGGGACCATTGCGGCGGTGGCGGTGGCCTTTGCCCGTTTTACTGGTGTGCTGGTACCGTGGTTCTCTGAAGACAACGTGCTGCTGGACCTGGGTTTTCTGCAGTTTACGTCTGTGCAGTTGCTGGCCATTGCCTCTATTGTGCTGCTCACGCTCATCAACCAGCAGGGCGTGAAGAACGGCACCATCATCCAGAACATCTTTGGGAGCACCAAGATCATTGCGTTGTTTGCCCTGCTAGGCTTTGGTCTGCTGCTGGGCACCAGCCCCGAGATCATTGACCTGAATTTCTCCAACATGTGGGATGCCCAGTCGGTGGTGCTGGATAAGCAGACCAATGAGGTGGTACGGGCTCCGTTGGCGGGTTGGGCATTGATGGTGGGCATTGGCACGGCCATGATTGGTTCCCTGTTCTCCTCAGATGCCTGGAACAACATTGGCTTCTCCGGTGATGAGATTGTCAACCCCAAGCGTACCATTGTGCTCAGCATGGCCATTGGCACCGGCGTGGTGACGCTGCTCTACATCCTGATCAACGTGGTGTACCTGACCATTCTGCCATTGAACGGCGATCCAGCCGGGGCAGACGCGTTTAGCCGCGGCATTCAGTTTGCCAGCAATGACCGCATTGGCACGGCCGTGGCCGAAGTCATAGGCGGCGCCCCCGCCACCATTGCCATTGCCATCCTGATCATGATCTCCACCTTTGGCTGCAACAACGGGGTGATTCTCTCCGCGCCGCGGGTGTACTATGCCATGGCCAAAGACGGCCTCTTCTTCCCCAGCATGGCCAGGCTGAACAAGAACGCGGTACCCGGTGCCGCCCTGGCCATTCAGTGCGTGTGGGCCAGTATGCTGTGTCTCTCCGGCCGTTACTCAGACCTGCTGGATTACGTGATTTTTGCGGTGCTTCTGTTCTACATTCTCACCATTGCGGGCATCTTCATACTGCGCCGTACCATGCCAGATGCGCCAAGACCGTACAAAGCCATTGGCTACCCGGTGCTGCCTGCGCTGTATATTCTCATGGCATCGTTCATTTGCATCATTCTCCTGATATACAAACCCAACTACTCCTGGCCGGGTCTGATCCTGGTTGGGGTGGGAATTCCGGTTTACTATTTCTTCGGAAAAAGATTTAGGAAGATAGAGGAGTAGCCGCCCCTTTACTTTTAAGCCTGCGTTTTTGGCCTGTTTTCTGAAAAACTGGCCAAAAACGCAGGCTTATGTTCTTTTAGGCTTTCCCCAAACCTGGCCCCCGTAGTTGGGGAGGAAAGAGGTGAGGTGGCAATAGCGGCAAAAGCAGAACGTTTGTCTTACACAAGGTTTTTTTACGCAACATTCCTTGTACCTTGCAGGTGTTTTTAAGTACTCTTATGAAAAAGCTTTTCACTCTTATCATTGTCGCATTTTTAGGAAGTCTGGGGGCGCAGGCGCAGACCAGCTTCGGGATTAAAGGAGGCTTGAACGTTGCCAACGAAGGGGGTGACGCCAAAGGCACAGACCCCATTACGGGGGTGCATGTTGGGGGCTTCGCCTCTACGTCCATTTCTTCCAGATTCGGCTTTCAGCCGGAGTTGCTGTACTCTTTACAGGGCTACAAACAAGGCAAGTACACCGTACACTACCATTACCTGAATGTGCCGCTCATTTTCAAGGTGGGGATCTCTGGCGGCCTGCACGCCCAGCTGGGTCCGCAGTTTGGCATTCTGCTGGCGGCAAGCCGTAAAGAAGGAAAGCATTCTGATGACATTGAGGAAGACCGCAACAAGTATGACGGAGCCATTGCGCTGGGTCTGGGCTATGACCTGTCCAGGCTGCAGTTCTCTGTCAGGTATAACATAGGGGTGTCTGATACCCGTGACAGCAATGAGAAAGGGGTGGCTTACACCAACAACGTACTGCAACTCTCAGTTGGGTTCAGGCTGTAACATGTGCTGAAGACAAAGGAAAGCTCTGGAGAACCCAGGGCTTTTTTTATTGGGGGAGGCATAACAGCTTTAGAGCTTGTTTACATTTTGATTGTGCAGGCAAAAACGGGGAGCACAAGGTTCTGGCAAAGCGATTTTTGAGCAGCATACGCCCCGCTATGGTGCGAGAAAATGGCAAAGACAGGTTCTTTTGATACTCGTTTGCAGCGCAAAAGACAAATTTTAAACAAGCTCTAAATTCTGCCCAAGAACTGTCAGCCAGCCAGGCCCTTTCCTGTTTCTGGCCTGTTTTCAGAAAAACAGCCCAAAAACAGCCAGCTCAGGATTCGCTCCCCAACCATGTGCCCCTGTGCAGACAAGCAAGAAGGTTTACCTGGCCTGGGGTTTACGTGCCCTCTCACAAGCTTTGGGCGGGGCGGCCTTCTCAGCGGGCTCTTTGTAAAGTAAAAGCCCACACACCGGCACTGCCCACGCCAAGGCGGCCGTACGGGTAAAAGGCGGTTCCTGTGTCTGGGAGCCGGCAGGGTCCTGGGCGGGGCGGTTGGGCAACAGGCTATGGTAGAGCAACTGCATACTATAGGCACTGTTCACCTCCTCCCCATTCCAGCGAGGGGGTTTAGAGAAATGGGCAGGCGTTGCAGGGCGGGCCTCCTCAGAAAGGAGGGTTGCTTTTCCTAACAGAAGAATGCCCAGGAATAAGCCAAGTAGCAGGGTAGATTGCAGCAATGATTCTTCTTCTTTCATCACGCTTACAGGTTTAAGTACTTACTGCTCAACCAAGAACAGAGGCCAAGGTAGAAAACCTAACGGGCATTAGCAAGCGCAGCGGCGTTAATTTTCTGCACCGTAAATTTAAGAGAAGCCCGTACTTTTGCAGAAAGCAAAACGCCCTTTTTTCCTATGGCACACGTACCGCCTCCGGTTACCGGTATTACCATCTCAGAAACCCAGGACACCGCTACCCTTCACCGTCTGGCCCATGCCACCTGGCACCCCACGTACCAGCAGATTCTCTCTCCTGCGCAGATAGACTACATGCTGGAGCAGCTCTATACGCAAGAATCATTGCGCCACCAGATGCAAGAAGGCCAGACGTTCCTGCTGCTCTGCCACCAGGGTACGCCTGCCGCCTTTGCCGCTTTTTCCCTTTATCACCCGGCTGAGCAGGTGTATAAACTGAATAAGATCTATATTCACCCAGAGTATCAGGGGAAAGGGTATGGCCGGCTGCTGCTCAACCACGTCATGGCGCGTGCCAGGGCATTAGGGGGGAAACACCTGGAATTGAATGTACACCGCCACAACCCCGCCCAGCATTTCTATGCCAAGCACGGGTTTGAAATCACCCAGACCGTAGACATCCCGTTTGGGCCCTTCACCCTCCATGATTACATCATGCGCCGCCCGTTGTAGCGTACCAGGGCACGCCTGCCTCCTTTTCCTGAACCTGACCTTTTTGCCAGAACACGAGTTTTTTCCCGTTTTTTACAATGATGCGCAAAACCTTTCTCCTTGTCTGCCTGCTGCTGGGTGTTTCTGCCGCTGGCTTCGGCTGGGGTTTCTTTGGCCACAAAGTGATTCAGCAACTGGCTATCTATGGGCTGCCCAAAGGCATGCAGCCTTTCTACCACCGGCACATGGCCTACCTGGTAGACAAATCTGTACGGCCAGATGAGCGCCGCAACACAGACCCCGCAGAGGCTCCCCGCCATTACATTGACGTTGACGTGTACGGGGAGAAGGCCGTGTATGAAATGCCTGAAAGCTGGGGCCCCGCCGTTGCTAAATACAGTGCAGACACCCTGCGCAAGTATGGGGTGGTGCCGTGGCAGGTGATGGTCATGAAAGAAAGGCTCACGCGCGTCTTCCGGGAGAAGAACGCAGACAGTATCCTGTTTTATTCAGCAGACCTGGCGCATTATGTACAGGATGCCCACGTGCCCCTGCACACCACCGTGAACCATGACGGCCAGCTGACGGGGCAGACGGGCCTGCACAGCCTGTGGGAGTCAAAGCTGCCTGAGCGGCACCTGGCCACCTACCGCCTGCAGCACGGCAAAGCCCGGTACCTCCAAAACCCGGAGCATGAGATCTGGGAGGTGGTACGGGCATCTCACCGGCTGGTACCTGAGCTGCTGGCGCAGGAGAAGCTGGTGAGCCAGGACTTTACTGATCAGACCAAATACATTCTCACTGAGCGCAACGGCCACACCAGGAGAAGCTACACAGACGCGTTTGCCACGGCTTATCAGAAAGCGCTGGGCACCACAGTAGAAGACCGCATGCGGGCCGCCGCCGCCCAAACCGCCTCCTTCTGGTACACCTGCTGGGTAGACGGCGGAAAACCAGACCTGGCCGCCTTGCTTTCAACGCCCCGCACCAAGGCAGAGCACAAGCAACTGAAACGGGAGAGAAACGCCTGGAAAAAAGGGCGGCTGCAGGAGAAGGACCTGCTCCTCACCAGGAGCCGGTGAGTTTAATACAGGCAAGGCGCCTGCGTTTTATGCCTGTTTTCTGAAAAACAGGCATAAAACGCATTTTCTGTGGGCCGCCTGCCGTTGCCTTTTACTGGCAGAGTGAAATGTGGGCGTAATCCCGTACTTTTGCCATCCGCATTAATTACACATCAAGTCAGAGCGCATGCACATTGCAATAGTTGGGAATATTGGGGCCGGCAAAACCACGCTGGCCACCAAATTGGCACAGCACTTTAAATGGGAGGTATTTTTAGAGGCGGTTGATGACAACCCGTACCTGAAGGATTTTTACGAGGACATGCCCCGGTGGGCGTTTCACCTGCAGGTGTTCTTTCTGAACAGCCGTTTTAACCAGGTGCTGCAGATCAATGAGCGCACCAACGGGGTGGTACAGGACCGCACCATTTATGAAGATGCGTATATTTTCGCCAAAAACCTGCACCAGTCAGGCATGATGAGTGAGCGGGACTTTCAGAATTATTTCAACCTGTTCCAGTCTATGACCAAAATGGTCAAGCCCCCAGACCTGCTGGTGTACCTGAAAGCCGACCTGCCCAAGCTCATTGACCAGATTCAGAAACGCGGGCGTGATTATGAGGATAATATTTCGCTGGCCTACCTTAAAAACCTGAACGAGCAATATGACCAATGGATCAGCGGCTACAAGAACGGCAAGCTGCTGGTCATTGATGTGAACCACATGGATTTTGTGCAGAACCCGGAGGACCTGGGCCACATCATAGAGCGGATCAACATTGAGCTGTTCGGGTTATTTGAGCCCAGCCTGTTCTAACCTGCCTTCGGCGCAAGCCGCCTAAAACCGGCTCCTGGTAACCTTACCTGACTGTGATTGCGTATGCCCTATAAAAACATAGGTGCTATGCGATCACAGTTTTCATGTTTATACCCGTTCCTGTTTTGTGCCACCCTTCTCCTGACCGCCGCCTGTGACCGCCCATCTGACCAAACGGCTGTCACCCAGACGGAAAACAAGGTGGAGGAGGAGCTGGCAGATTTCAGAAACTGGGTAGCAGCTAAAACCGCAAAAGCAGACAGCACCGCAGATGACAAGTGGCCGGAGGTGAAAGAGGAATTCAAGCAGCGCAGCGCCCGCCTTGATGCCCGCCTGGACAGCCTGTCAGCTACATCAAAAGAAGAATACAAGGAACTCAGACGCAAGTTTAACAACTGGGAGGCCAGCAGCCAGCAGCGCGCAGAGATGCCCCTGCACGGCGAGACCTTACGGCGCTTCAAGACTGAACTCTTAGGCTCGCCCACCGCCCTGGACTCTATCTGGGCACCAGACCGGGTACATGACACCTATGCTACGTTCTTGCAGAATGTGAGGAAAAACCGCTCTGGCTGGACCGCCGCAGACTGGGACTATGTAGATGAGATCTACCAGCAGATGAGTCACAAGAAAGATGCCGTGGAAAGAAATATCTCCCCCGGCGACAAGCTCAAAATCAAGGCGCTTCAGGCAGAATACCTCACCCTGGAGACAGGCCATGACGCAAAAGGTTTGTTTAAAGCTGTTAAGTAGACTGGTCTAAGTGCGGCTAATGACAGGTGTCCAGCCACTCCTGAGCCGCGTCTGGCTCTTTGAACAGCTTCACCCGGCACTCTGGGGTAAACCTGCGCTCCAGGTCCAGCGCCGCCCCTAGATCATGCAGGTCACGGGTGAGAACCATGGCAAAACATTTAAGGCCACTGGCCACCGCCCTGGGGAGCCATTCAAACTCCAGCCAGTCATTGGCCTCTTCCCAGTCACCGGTCACCTCGCTTTTATCATTCAAGATTTTGGGGCAGTTTCGCCCTTTCTGCAGCTCAATATATTTCAAAGCTGTCTGAATCACATCTTCTGAATTGATGTGCCCACACCACTTTATATAAAACATATCACGCTGGCTCACATGGTCCAGTGAAATACTGGAGTGAGCATTTTTCAGTTCCCAATGCTCCTCCATATGACATATTGATTACATGATTAAAGTTATATAAAATTTAAATAATTCAACTGCAGATCATTACAGAAAGTTACAGGCTCTTACCACCGCCAGAGCCTACCTTCTTATTCAGCCGCATCTGTGGAAATCCAGCCCACCACACCGGCGGCTTCTTTCACCAGCAGAAAATCACCTGCCATGGCCAGCACCCGCACAGAAGAATCTGCCGGTAAGGTTCGCTTTGCCGCAGCAGTGGCTTCTGACGCATCTAGCAGAGGGGCTTGCCTCTTCAGCTTAAGGGTGCGCAACGGTTTCTCAAGTGACTCCACCAGACTGGCTGCCATGTACCCTTGCCTACCGTCTGGCAGCAGGACCCGGTACCAGGAGGAGGAGCCCGCCAGCACCTGCAGCGGCGTATGGCGGGCCAAAGTGGCAAGCGCCGCTGCCGTGCCAGAAGGTGCCGCCCGCAACGTGGAGGTAGACTTTGCCACCCTGGTCCAGGCGTTGAACCGGCGGGTGTCTACCTCCAACGCTGCTGGCTTCTCACGGTCTTTGTGAACGTACGGGTAAGGATCTACCGCCCCCTGCCCAAACTGGTAAATACCGAAGTGCAAATGGGGAGCCGTGGTTTTGGCATTGCCCGTGTTGCCCAGCAGCCCCAGGGTATCTCCCACTTGCACCTGATCCCCCACGTTCACCAGCTGGCTGTCAAGGTGGGCATAGTAGAGGCTTTGCCTGCGCTTGGTATCAGAGAGCCAGACCACTTTGCCACCCAGCGGCGTGGTGTTCACCCGGGTCACAAACCCCTGCACCGAGGCTACCACGGGCGTATTCCTGGGCGCAAAAATATCTATTCCCTCATGCCTCCGGCTGCCGCCGTCCCGGTCTTGCCCCCAGAAGCTCTGCACCGCGCGGCTGTCTTTGCCCTGTACCGGAAACGCCAGCACCGGAGCTGTTTCAATGGTCACGGTGTACTCCCCGCTGCGCAGGAGCTCTGGCTGCACCCGCAGGATATGTGGCTGCTCCTCCTCAATCTCGTACTCCAGCTGACTGGAGACCGTGTCTGCGTTGGCCACATGTTTAGGAGCTCCCAGATTGTCTGGATCTGTCTCAAAAAGGTCTACAAACACCTGCGGCGTTTCCTTGCCCTGCGTCTGCACTTTCACGGCCACCTTCTGCCCACGCTTCACCGTAAACTGATAACCTGCGGCCATGGGTTTCTCAGCGGGGAAATAACCCGTCTCCTTAAAGGGGAGGGAGATTTTCACCGGCGCCTGCAACGCTTTCTCCCCCGCCGCTACCCATTGCTGCCCCAGCGCCGTCTGGTCCAGTTTGGCGTCTTTAAGTCCTGACTGGTATTTCTCATAGGGCGTTTGTTTCTTAAATACCCCCCGCAGCGTATTCTGGGGGCTACACCCCGTAAGGATCAGGAAACACACCAGTATAATTGGAAATGCGCGGGTGGAAAACCGGCGCAGAATTGATTGGCTCATACCTCATTAAAATGAAAAAGAATAACCCAGCAACCAGAAAAAAAATTCCGGCGGCTGGGTTATCTATACGAGGCAAATCTCTAAAGTTCTGTTTTGAGCCGGAGATGCAGAAGCGAGGCTCAGTTTCTGTTTTCGGGCTGTATTCTGAAAAACAGCCCGAAAACAGAAACATTAATCTTCCAGGCGGTGGTGTGGGTGCCGGTAGCTTTGGGCTTCAGGTTCCTGAATGACCTCATAGGTATCCAGCATCAGGTGCAGGTTCCCTGAATTGGTGCCTTTGATGTACACCCCTTCTGGTGACCGGTAGATGGCGTAATTGTGCAACCCAAACGGGTACAGGTTGTTGCTGCGCAACTCTTTGGCCAGTGTCAGGTCAAATTCCTGTCCCTGGCTGGTTGTGATGAGGTAACGGGTATGTTCAGCCATTGTGTAATTGTCTAAAGGATTGAGGTAGCAGGCCAGGGCCCCAGAAACAGGCCCTGCCTTCGTGCTAAAGGTACATTTCCCACGCCTGGTCCGCAAGCCTGTCGCCCCCTTTTGCGCCAACTTCTGCCGCTCCAGACCTGGAGAAGGCCCCGCCTCCTCTAGGCAGACAGACAGAAGTTGCTTACGTTGTTTATCCTTTCTTTCTAAACATGGGCTTTGCCCAACAGCCAGACGGCCAAGAGCTTCATTGTGCTGTTGCCTGCAACCTTTGGGGCCGGCTGGGGGTCATGAGAGAAACAAGCAGCACCTGGTATGAAAAAATATTCCCTCATGGTTTGCCTTTTAGGCGCATTGGCCGCCTGTGAAGAAGAGGAAGAAGTGGCCAGAGAAACCACTATGCGCATTAACCATTACACCCAGAACTGCCAGGGCGTGGCGGCCCAGCAGTGTTTTCTGGTGCAGGAGGGTGACCAGGTAGGCTCACCTGACTGGCGTCTGTTCTATGATACCATAGAGGGTTTTGACTATGAAGAAGGCTTTGTGTACACGCTTCAAGTGAGAATTGAGAAAGTGGAGAACCCACCCGCAGATGCCTCCGGCAGAAGATACCGTCTCTTAAAGGTTATTTCAAAAGAGAAAGTCTGAATAAGCACCCGGCAGCACAGCTCCCTCTCGTCTTTTTGCTCCTTATAGGGTCAGGCTGTTTCTGTTTTCGGCCTGTTTTTCAGAAAACAGGCCGAAAACAGAAACAGCCTCCGTTCCCCTAATCTTATATTTTTTATTCCGCAGTGCAGAAAGGGCTGTTTTCAATTAGAGTATGTTTAACTTTTCCTTTTGCGCTGCATACGGGTATCAAAAGAACCTGACTTTGCCATTTTCTCGCACCATAGCACTGCTATGCTGCTCAAAAATCGCTTCGCCAGAACCTTGTGCTCCCCGTTTTCGCCTGCAAAACCAAAATGTAAACAAGCTCTTACTGCTTTTTACCCGGCGTTGGCAACGGTGCCCGCTTCCATCACGGTGATTTTGTCTCCCACAGAGACGGTTCCGGTAGAGAGGCCAATCAGGTTCATCCCGAAGATGACTTTGCTGCCTTTCTTCTGGTAGCCAGACAGGGTTTTGAGCGGCTCCTGCCCTGCCTCAGCGGTGTCCTGGTTAATGGTGGTGACGTTGCACCGGCCGCAGGGCTTTGCGCCGTAAAACAGGATATTGCCAATCTTGACGGTTCGCCAGGTTTCCTCATCATACGGCTGCCCGCCGGTGAATACAAAGTTGGGTCTGAACCGGTTCATGGGCACGGGCTCGTCCAGGCGGCTGTTCAGGTCGTTCAGGGATTCCTGCCCAATCATCAGGAACGGGTAGCCGTCAGAGAAACTCACCTTCTCCTTATGCTTGGCGTAATTGGGATCAATGAGCCGGATAGAGTTGTCTGGCATGTAGACCAGGCGGCAGTCTATTCCCAGGGCTTCAGAGAACCAGGCGTTGGCCTCTGGGCTTACAATATAGGCAAAGCAGATATCCTCCCAGACGGTCACCAGCAGGGAGCGGGTACTGGTGGTTTCAAACGGCACCAGCAGGGGCGGCATGTCTTTGCCGGTATGCGTAACCACTAACCCCTCTGAGGCCATGGCCACCCTGAGCAACGCCATCTGCGCCAGCTTGCGCTGGGTCAAGAATATGCCGCTCTCGTCAATCAGCATCCACCGCCGGTCATACTGCAGGCCCCGTTCCTCTACTTGCGCCGACGTTAACGATATTCCCCCTAGTGATTTGATTGGATAGATATTAATTTCGCTAAGTATCAGATTTGGCATATGGGTTTGCTGATGAACGTGTTTTGTTCCGGTTGTGCTACCAAAGGTAGGAATGATTCTTAAAACGCGAAGTCTCCCCTGAAGGATTTGCACTTTGGCAACAATTTGCGGGGAGAGGCCCAACAAAAAGCGGCAGATGATTTTTTTTCTCCCGGGAATTGGCGGCAATGGTAAAAAACGTAATTTTAGGAGATTGAAAAAAGAGGAGCGCACGGCATGGGGTTACGTTTTCAAAGTCACCAGGAAGAGATTTCATTCACGGTCAGTACCAACCGGCCACTCACGCTGTTTGAATTCAACCACCGCCTGCGGGAGGAGATAGAAAACGCCCTGCCGCACCGGTACTGGATCACCGCTGAGATTTCTGAAGCCCGTGTGCACCACGGCAGCGGCCACTGCTACCTCACCCTCACGGACAAGGAAGCCGGCTCCAGGAGCACCCTCATAGCCCAGGCCAGGGGCACCATCTGGAAACGCCAATACCAGGAGATAGCCCGCTATTTTGAGGAACAGACCGGCCACCCCCTTAAAAACGGGCTCAAGATACTGTTCAACGCCAGCCCGCGCTTTCATGAGCTGTACGGCTTCAGCCTGGACATCTATGACATTGACCCCACCTACACCATTGGAGATCTGGCCCGGCAGCGGCAGGAAACCATTACGCGCCTGCAGAAGGAGGAGGTCTTTGACCTGAACCGGAAACAGGTGCTCCCAGAGGTACCGCAGCGGCTTGCTGTCATCTCTTCGCCCACCGCCGCCGGGTATCAGGATTTTGTGAGCCAGCTGGAGAAGAACCCTTTCGGGTATGCCTTCCGTTTGGCCTTGTTTGAAGCCAGTGTACAGGGCACAGAGGCGGTTCCCTCTATCAAAGCCGCGCTCCACCGCGTGAGCCTGCAACAGCAAGCGTTTGATGCCGTGGTCATCATCAGGGGCGGGGGCTCCCAGACAGATCTCCTGTGCTTTGACCAGTATGAATTAGCGGCCACGGTTGCCCAGATGCCACTGCCCGTGCTCACCGGCATTGGCCATGAGCGCGATGAGTCTGTCACCGATCTGGTAGCCCACACGCCGTTAAAAACGCCCACCGCCGTGGCGGCCTTTCTGATTGACCGCCTCAATGCCTTTGAGGCACGCCTGGAAGAGCAGTTTCTGCAGGTGAAGGACATTGCCACCGCCCTGGCCGTTGCCCAGGAACGCCGCATTGCCCAGTTAATGGGGCAGATCCAGCAGCGCACCAGCCGTTTTTTGCAGGCTCGGCAGTACCAGCTGGAGTGCCAAACCCGTACCCTCTCTGATAAACCGCAGAAATATCTCACTGAGGAGCAACGGCATGTTATGTGCGAGGAGCTCAGGCTCACGCACAGTGTGCAGAAGCTTCTCAGCGCCAAAGAAGGCAAACAGCAGCAGTACACCCAACACCTGGAGAACCACAGCCAAAAGAAGCTGGACGCAGGCAAACGTTCACTTACCCACCTGGAGCATTGCGTGCAACTGGCGGCTGAACAGAAACTGCAGAAGGCCCAGATCAATTTCCAGAAGAACCAGCAGCGGCTGATCTACGGGGCCAAAGACCATGTGCAGGTGAAGGGGCACCAGCTCCAGCTGCTGGAAATGGACATCAGATCCCATGACCCTGAGATCATGCTCATGCGCGGCTACACCCTCACCTATGTGAACGGCAAGCTGCTCAAGTCACTTGACCAGTTGAAAGTGGGGGCTGAGCTGCAGACCAGGCTGTTGGCCGGCTCAGTGACCAGTACCGTAAAAAAGTTGAAAGAACCAGACCTTTTTGATTAATTTAGAATTAGGAATTAAGAATGTACTCAATACTACTTTCTATCAAATCAATTCCTAATTCTTAATTCCCAATTTTAAATTACTGCCATGAGCAACCTTAGCTATAAACAAGCCACCCAGGAACTAGAGGCCATCTTGAAGGCCATTGAGAACGATGATGTTGACGTAGATGAACTGACGCAGAAAGTGCAGCGGTCTTCAGAACTGATCAAACTCTGCAAGCAGAAACTCCGCACCGCTGAAGACGCCATCAACCAGGTGTTCAAAGACATTAACTGTGAAGACCCGCAGGTAGAGTAACAAAAAGAAACAGTTCGTTTTAGAGCAGTACTTTCTCTAAAACGAACTGTTTCTTTTGCCTTACCCATAGCTTGTCTTACCGGCCTGGGGTGCGTGTCTGGCTATTTACCGGGAATATCAATATACCAGACTTTCAGCGTACCGGGGGTGGTATCTGTCAGTTGGGCAAAGAAGCTTTTCTTTTCTGACCCGGGCTCCGGCACAAAGTCATAGATCAGGATCTTACCGGCTACGTTGCTGGCCATCACCCTAGAGTTCAAATCTTTTGCGCGGTAGTCATACGGGTCATGGGAGCCTTTGAGTTCAAAGTAATTTTTGTGGTCGTCTCCTTTCACCTCTTCTACTTTCTTTGCCAGTTTCCCCAAGGCACCTAATTTGCCCGTGATGCTACTCTCCAGCGCCTGGAACTGTTGCAGGTCAGCACTAGAGACGTCTACAGACACGGTATCTGTTTGCTGAGCATCTAACGGGGTAAAATAAAGAAGCTCCTTTTTCAAAGGGTCATACCGCTGCCAGTAGGTAAGGTAAGGGCGGGACGTACCCTGCGCCGTGAACCGGTAAGGGAAATACCCGTAGTTGTTCAGGATGTTCGCCAGATTCAAGCCTTTCCTCTGACCTATGTACGATAGGTTTCCCTGCTCCTGGGTCAGCTTCACCACCGTGACCGCGTTGGGCTTGTCTATTTTTCTTACTCCTGTGAATTTGTTCTGGGCGTCATAGTCAATCAATACAAACTCTGCCACCGTCACCGCTTCTTCAGAAGGCTCTCCCCCACCACTCAGGTCTGTAACTTTCAGGGCTTTGGAAGCAATTGCCAACCCGTTCTTTGACTGTTCCCCGGCCAGGTCACTGTCACCGCGGCGGTAGTTCTCCCCAATCAAGGTATAAGAGCCGTCTGGTTTCACCACCAGGTCATGCATAAATGTTTTGGTTTTGCCTCCCCACATGGCCGCCGTGCTTTTGTCTTTCACCACGTTTTTCACCTGGTCCCAGTTGGTATAGCTAAAGTCTAACGTGCCGTCTGGCTTCATCTGGGCGGCAAAGAAACCGTCTGAGTTGGCCTTCTGCACTTTGGGAGAGTCAAAATACATTCCGCCGGTCACAGCACCGCCGTTGGGGGCCGGTTTTACAAACGTGGCAAACCCAAAGGCTTTGCCGTCTGCACTTTTAAGGTCCTGTGATTTCAGCAGGCTCCCCGTAGCCAGGTCAAAGGCCGCCAAATGGTACTCAAAATAGTCACTGGCATCTGCGTCTACATACTCCAGCACGTACAGGCGGTTGCCAGACAGGGTGTAGTCAACCGGGTAGATTTTTTTCTTCTCAGGAATCTGCAGCTGGCTGTACTTACTTTCCAGTTTCTCATCAAAGCGTTCTACACTGTAGCCAAACTTTTTGTCCTTCACATAGTTGATTACCAGAAAATCTGCAGCGCCAACCGGTTCAATGGCTGAGGATCTTCCTGCCGTACGGTAGGGCAGCTTCTCTATTTTCTTAGTGGCAATTTCTTTCCCTTGCTTATCTACCACCTTCATGGTGCGGGTTCTGGCCAAAGGGTTGCTGTAAATGACCATGAAGTTGCCCCCGTTAAAGGCCACATCATCTACAGTCTCATTGGGCGAAAGCTCCAGCACAAAGTCTGAGGCAATTTTTAACGGATTATCCAGAATGTAGAGGTGCAGCAATTGCTTGGCAGTTTTCCCAGATCCCTTAGCCCCTTCAATGAACTGCAGGTAATACCCGTTTTTGTCTAACGGCTTCAGCCCTTCAAAGCCCTGCCGGGTAACATTTTTTAACTCTAAGGTCTGTGCGGCAGTGGTGTTAGAGCCAACACAGCCCAAGAACAGCAGCAAACCAAGCACCAGGTGCCCTGCTTTTTTCTTTCTCATAAAATTCAGTGATAAGGGTTTAGAGAATTAAATATTTCCAATAAATGTAAGAAAAATTAAATCAACAGAAACTACCCTTTCCATATTTCTCTCTGTTGCAAATGGCTCTGGTCACCAACACATGCCCCTGTTTCTGTTTTTGACCTGTTTTTACAAAAACAGCTCTAAAACAGGAACTTGGCTTGCCCCTCAGGCAGGAAACTGACCCAGACAGTTCTGATACAATTCTGCTTAGTGCCCCCGCCTGCTTTGATCAGTTTGTGAAATTTGCCCAAGACCTGTACTTTTCATGCATGAAACCCATCATCACTCCTCAGGAACTCCTGGGGCTATCCAAGCAGCCTCATCTGGTATTGGTAGACGCCCGCACGGGCCCGCAGGCGGCTACCCAATTCATGGCTGAACATCTAGCCCACGCAGTGTACGTAGATCTGGAGAAAGACCTGGCGGCTGTTCCGGACAACGCCGCCCACGGCGGAAGGCACCCATTGCCTCCGGTGGAGGCCTTTGCCGCGCTTCTGGGCCAACGGGGGATTTCCCCCGAGACCCACGTGGTGGTCTATGATGACAAAGGCGGTGCCAACGCGGCCGCCCGTTTCTGGTGGATGCTCAAAGCCGCCGGCCATACGCAGGTGCAGGTACTAAGCGGAGGCATACAGGCCGCTCTGACAGCAGGTTTCCCCACTGGGCACGGACCAGCCACCAGCACCGCCCTGCCCTCCTACCCCTTTACCCAGTGGCAGCTCGCTACCGCTGACCTGGAAGAAACGGCACAGGCCAGCCAAGACCCTCACCGGTTGGTCATTGATGTGCGGGATGCCTACCGTTACTTAGGCGAAAGCGAACCCATTGACCCGGTAGCCGGTCATATTCCCGGGGCGGTGAATGTCCCTTTGACGGAAAACTTGCAGGAAAACGGCCAGTTTCAATCCCCTGAGGCACTTGCAGAGAAGTACCAATCACTACTGGGCGATGTGCCCCCAGAGCAGGTCATTGTACATTGCGGCTCCGGCGTAACCGCCTGCCACACCCTTTTGGCCCTGGAAAGCGCCGGTCTAACGGGTGCCAAACTCTATGTAGGCTCCTGGAGCGAGTGGTGCCGCAACGGAAAGCCTATGGCCGTGGGCGAAGAAAAATAATCTTCCCCTGTGAATGCTCCCTTACGGCCACAAACCCTGCAAAACCGTTGCTGTTATTTGTGCTTTGTTTTAAGGGAATCAGTGGAGCGGGTATCTACTCCTCATTTGAAGGACAGCAGAAAACCAAAATCAATCATGCTTTGCCCCGCGAAAGAATAAGTTATCAAAGGCCTCTTTTATACCTTAGTGCCTGCAACTGACTAGAGCATTTACAACTGCCGGGCCAAGGGTACTTTGGAAAGTATTTCACCTTTCCCTGATTCCTGTTTTCGGGCTATTTTTCTGAAAACAGCCCGAAAACAGGAATCAGGGAGACATTGCGAAGGGACTTTTTCAAAACTTGAAACAGCTTCTTCGTTTAACGTTTACAGCAGAAATGGGAACAATCTTTTTCTAAAGAAGCCCTTTTTGTAGAGCTATGCAGCGCACCGTGAGAAGAAGCAAATCCATTTTTTCTGTGGCCCTGTTGCAGCGTATAAAAACAAATTTGACCATGCTCTTACAGCACCCTTTTTTCACGTATGAAGATGTGTAGCGTTTTTCAGTTTTCTGCATTTAGAGGCTCCTGGCTGGCGCAAGCGCACACTTGTGCCCACGTTTTGGGGCTACTTTCACAAAAACAGCCCAGAAACAGAAACTTGCTTACCCTAAAGACGCTTTCGCCAGGGACTAAAAGAAATCTCTAAACAACATCTTATGCTTGATTTCAGATTAACCTCACCAAATGTTTGCCTTTCTTTCCTGATCGTACTGCTGTTCTCAACCATTGCCTGTGAGCAGAAAAAACCAGAGACGCCTGCAGCACCTGCGCCAGTGGCCCCGCCTGCCCCTCCTGTTCTTTCTGATTCAACCGCCCCAGACTCCCTGGCGGCCTACGCGAAGGCCCACCCCCATGATACCCTTGTCCTGATCAGTACCCCCAAGGGGGACATCAAGATCAGGCTTTACCATGACACCCCGCTTCACCGGGCCAACTTTGTGCGGCTGGCCGACTACGGCTTCTTTGACAAAACCGTGTTCTTCAGGGTGGAGAAAGACTTCATGATTCAGGGGGGAAGGTCAGATTTCCAGGATATGAAAATTGGGGTTTACCGCATCCCCGCCGAGATCAAACGGCACCACTTCAACAAGCGCGGCGCCGTGGGCATGGCCCGCTACGGAGACGACCAAAATCCGGAGCGCATGTCTTCTAACCGAGACTTTTACATTGTGCAGGGCCACCCCTACAGCGATTGGGAGCTGCAGTCTACCATCAAAGAATTCAACCTGCACATGACGCCCGAGCAAAAGAAAGTGTACCGCACCCAAGGCGGCGCCCCCAATCTGGATGAGCAGTACACGGTTTTTGGTGAAGTGGTGGAAGGAATTGAGGTGGTAGACAGCATTGCCGCCGTCACTGTAGACCAGCAGAAATGGCCGGTGAAGGATGTAGGGATGAAAGTAAAGGTGATTAGGTAAATTCCGTTTCTGTTGGCAGGCTTGCCCAATACCTTCCTTTTTGGCTTTTGTTCCTTTGGCGTTTAACAGAGTTTGATAGTCCACGGCTGCTATCTGTCATTCTATTGCAGTGCAGGATGGCCTGGCTAAAAAAGGGGCCTCTTCTCCTGCAGGTACGCGTGGTCTGCTGTTCCGCTGGCGGTGGCGGTTGCTGCTTCCTGAGTTTGGCAACTTCCAATTGCCGCCGCTGCCGTGGACAGCCTGTTGCTCACTGATGTATTGCTGCTGAAATGCGTTATTCGCTGTTCCCTTGGCGGTGCTGTTTAATGCTGCAGGGCAGTACGTAGTCTGTTAATCCCCTGGCTTTGGCGGTTGACGCGGTGGTTTAGTAGCTGCATTGTTTCATCTTTTCCGGTAAGCGCTCACGGCCGCGGGGCCCCGTCCTGCCGGTTCGCACTGCTGTTAAAACTAGGCCCTCCGGCCTTGCCTTCGGCACCGTATGAACAGAGGCGCTCACCCCCAGGACTGGTTTAGATTCCTCTCCTGTAACTGCTTGTGCTGTTATGTCTGCCTCTGCAGGTAACCGCTGCTGATCCGCTAGCCTGAGATGAGCCCGTGCTGCGCACATCAGCCAGAGGCAGAAGTGCTAATTAACAGAGGTGCCACTAGCAGAAGTGTTGTTTACTTATTGCTGCTTGTTTGCTGCTTTCTCTGGTTCAGGTTTCCAACCTGGACCTATGGTGGCGGAAGCTTTCAGCTTCCATGAGGCGGCAGCCTCACCTCTGCCCTCTCTAGCTCCTCTATGGCGCGGAAGTTTCTTCCGTGCCTTCTAACGCTACCTGGTTTTCCGCCTTGGACGGGGCGAAGTGGGATTCTCCCCACAGCATTCCCCAATCAGGAATTTTAGGGAGCGGGCGAGGCGAATAAAGGAAAATTCACCTACCACTTCACGCATGGCTGAGGCACGGGCCTATGGATTAGATCTGTACAGATGGCAGATAACTTCAGGCTCATGCACCTCTGGCCCCGCGGGACCACCTGCTCAGTAGGCCCTCCCAGGCTGCCGTGCTCTCACGAGCGTCTGCGTCAAAGCCTACCTGCTGGCGCATAAAAAAACGCACCCCGTTGCTGAGGTGCGTTTTTGACTTGTTTTCTGAAAATCAGCCCTAAAACAGAACTACCAGATGTTCACGCGTTCCGCCTCTGGGCGGTACATTTTGTTGCCTGGGCCACACCCGAAGGCTTTGTAGAACTGTGGCATGTTAGACAACGGACCGTTGATCCGGAACGAGGCCGGGGAATGCGGGTCTGTCAACACCTGCTGGCGCAGGAACTTCTCCGTGGCGTTGGTTCTCCAAATCTGCGCCCAGGCCAGGAAGAAACGTTGCTCTGGCGTGAAACCGTCAATCTTGCCTATATTTTTGTTGGCAATGGCTTTTTGCAGTGCCGTGAAGGCTATGTTCAAACCGCCAATGTCTGCAATGTTTTCACCCATAGTGAGTTTCCCGTTCACAAACACGCTGTCTACCGGTTGGAAGGCACTGTACTGGCGGTCTACCAGATCTGTACGTGATTTGAACTTGGCTTTGTCCTCAGCGGTCCACCAGTCCCGCAGGTTGCCTTGCGGGTCATACTGGCTGCCCTGGTCGTCAAACCCGTGGGTCAGCTCGTGGCCAATAACCGCCCCCATGCCCCCGTAGTTTACAGCGTCATCGGCTTTGGGGTCAAAGAAAGGCGGCTGCAGAATTCCGGCGGGGAACACAATCTCGTTCATAGACGGGTTGTAGTAGGCATTCACGGTTGGCGGTGTCATGCCCCACTCCGCGCGGTCAACCGGTTTCCCCAGCTTGTTCACGTTGTCCAGGAATCCCCATTTGGAGGCGTTCAGCACGTTCTGCAGGTAAGAGGCGCGGCTCACCGTCAGGCCCTGGTAGGTTTTCCAGGTATCTGGGTAGCCAATCTTTACCGCAAAGGCGTTCAGCTTGTTCAACGCCTGCTGCTTGGTGGCCTCGCTCATCCACTCCAGGTTTTTCACGTGTTCCTGAAAGGCGGCGCGCAGGTTGTTCACCATTTCCAGAGCCTTGGCCTTGGCTTCTGGCGAGAACGCTTTCTCTACGTACTCCTGGCCCAGGGCCTCGCCCACGGTGGCATCAGTCATGCGCAGCACGCGCTTCCAGCGGGGTTGCATTTCCTTGGCACCGCTCAGGAACTTGCTGTAGAAGTTGAAGTTCTCCTGTACAAACGCCTGTGGCAGGTAGGCCGCCGAGGTGCGGGCCAGATGCCAGCGCAAATACGTTTTCCAATCAGACACCGGCACCGCCGAAAGCATGGTGTTCGCTTCTTTCAGGAAGGCCGGCTGCGCCACAATCACCTCTTTGGCACCGGTCACGCTCAGGTTCTTCAGCAGGGTGGGCCAGTTGAAGTTAGGCGACAGCTTCTGCAGTTCGGGCACCGTCATCTTGTTATAGGTGGCGTGCGGGTCACGCTGCTGCACCCGGGTCATGGAGGCCTTGGCCAGCCGGGTTTCCATCTCCAGCACCTTGGCCGCATTCTTTTTGGCTGCGGCCTCAGTGTCTCCCAACAGCTGGAACATGTTGGTCATGTGTTTCTGGTACTCGGTTCTGATCTCCTGAGAGCGGGCATCATCTTTCAGGTAATAGTCACGGTCTGGCAGGCCCAGGCCGCTTTGGGTGATATTGACAATGTACTGCGTACTGTTCTTGTCATCCTGCCCCACATAGAACCCAAACACACCGCCACGGCCAATGGTCTTCAGGTGCGCCATGGTGGTGAGCAGGTCTGCGCGGTTCTTCATGGCATTGATGCGGTCCAGCTCTGGCTTCAGGGGGGTGAGGCCGGCTCTTTCAATGGCGGCAGAATCCATACCGGCGGCATAGAAGTCACCCACCAGTTGGGTAGAAGACCCTTGGGCGGTATTGGTCTGGGCTACGGCCGACTGTATTACCTCGCGGAGGGTGGCATTGTTCTGGTCAGCCAGCTCATTGAAGCTGCCCCAGCGGCTCTCAGAGGCGGGAATTGGGTTGCGTTTCAGCCATCCGCCATTGGCGAAAAGGTTGAAGTCCTCACAGGGCGAGACGCTCCGGTCCAGGTTGTTCATGTCCAGCCCAATGCCTTTGACCGCAGGTTCAGACGCAGTCACCGCCGCAGATTCTGTGGCAGAGGCAGATTGCTGCACGGCAGGCTTACTACACCCAAAGGCTACCAGCCCGGTGAGGGCAGAAGCCAACCACATGTTTTTGGTTTTTTGCATATCGTGTTTGAAAGTTTTGTTTAGAATTCTCTGCCAGGCAGAGGAATGGCAATTTACACAAAAGCCGCGGCAATGCCTGAAGAAAAGCGAACATGCGTTTGCCCCGTTTGCTTAGGCCTGGGCCAGGCTGAAACAAGCGGGGCAAACGTTTAACGGGTCACAGGGAAACGCCGTTTTAGGCCTGTTTTTCTCAAAACAGGCCTAAAACGGCGTTTGATCCGTATCCTTCCACTCATAGAACGTGGCGAACGGCTTGGGCTGCAGCGGCTCCCCAATGGCACGGGCGTACACCCGTGTAAAGCACGCCCCAAAAAAGAAGATCATGGAGGAGTAGAAGATAAACAGCAGCAGCACCACCACAGAGCCGGAGGTGGCGTAAATAGAGCCCAGGTCACTGTTCACCAGCAGCCGGGCCAGCACCAGTTTCCCAATCAGAAAAAGAAGCGCCGTAACGGCCGCCCCTACCCAGATGGCCCGTTGGGGCATATAACCGAAAGGCAGGTACCGGAAGATAATGGCAAACCAGGCGGTCTCCACCACCAGGCCCACCACGCGGTTCACCACCTGCATGAGGTGCAGCTGAAAATGCTCGTCTAAAATAGTGTAATGGTCGTTGATGAAGGCAAAAGAAGCGTCAGTGACCAGCGAGGCCAGAAACAGCAGACCGCTGGAGTAGATGATCAGCAGGGCCCTGAACCGGTTGCGCAGCGCGTCTTTCAAATGGCCTTGGCCGCGCAGCCTGATGCTCCAGAGCTGGTTAATGGAGTTCTGGATCACGCTGAACAAGGTGGTGGCCACAAACGTGAGGAACAGAAAGCTCAGCACCGCCGCCCAGCCGTTGCCCTGCAAATCCAGGAAGTTGGTCAGGATCAGCTCCACCTGGCTCGCCACGTTCTCCCCCACCACGGCCGACATGTGGTCAAACAATTCGCCGGTGATCAGGGCGTCATTAAAGACAATGCCCAGCACAGACACCAGCAGCAGCAGAATGGGCGGCAGGGAAAACAAGGCGAAAAAAGCCGCCGAGGAGGCGAGCCGCAAAGGGTCATTCTGCCGGAAAAGCAGAAACGCTTCTTTGAAAAGGACCAGAAACGGCTGAACCCGTGACAGAACGTGGGTAGGCATAAGAGCAATCATCCCGCCCTATACGTAATCAACGAAATTCTGGCTGAAGTTTTCGCCGCCAGCAGACGGTGCTTTTCCTGTTTTGGGGCTGTTTTTCTGAAAACAGCCCCAAAACAGGCATCACTTCAAGTGCCGCACCATCAGTTTGAGCTGCAGCCGCACAATATCACCCATAGACTGGCACTGGTAAAAATCCTGGTTCTGGTGGTGGGCGGCCAGTTCATGCCGCAGCTGCTGCACCTTCTCAGGGGTGGAGATCACGTCTTTACGCAGGCAGTCAATCAGGTCCTTGAGCCGGTAGCGCGCAGACCTGATGCGCCGGAACAGCAGGGTGCGCTCCTCGTTCTGGTACTGCTTCATGGTTTCTGTGTGCAGCCAGCGGGTACACAGGGCTACTATGGGGTTGTTGTCTTTGAAATACTGGGGCAGGTACATGCTCTTTCGGCCTTCATAACTTTCCTGGTCAAAGTCAATGGGCCGCACGCGGTACTGCTCATCCTCAAAATCTGGCGTCACCACCACCACGTAG
The DNA here is from genome assembly GCF_014138425.1 of Rufibacter ruber. Lineage (NCBI taxonomy): Bacteria > Pseudomonadati > Bacteroidota > Cytophagia > Cytophagales > Hymenobacteraceae > Rufibacter > Rufibacter ruber. The sequence goes on along the minus strand of NZ_JACJIQ010000001.1, from coordinate 509,359 downwards.
TTGTACGAGCGCATATCACCCAGCAGCAGCGCAAAGCACCGCTCATTGAATTTCACAAACTCCTTGGCTATGCGCACCTTGTTCAGGTTGGGGCGGTCCAGGTAGCTCTTGATGAACTCGTCGCCGGGAATGCCGGCAATGTGCTCCTCAATCAGGGAGCCGTCCTGCACCAGGTAGTTGATGCGGTTAGGCGACAGCACGTGCTCCAGCTCCAGGCCGTAAATACGGGAGGCGTCTGCCTTCTTGAAGTAGAAGTAGTCATAGTTATCATTGAGCAGGTTCACTATCCTGATCCGGAACGGGTTAGAATTCCCGAAGGTGCAGTAGTCTACCCGCTGCACAGACAGCTGCTCCAGCACGCTCTCACCGCCCCCAGACTTGAGCTGCACGTAAATGCGCAGCAGACCGTTGTAAATCAGGGGCATCTGGCTCTGGTCATACACCACCGTCTGCCAGAGCGTATCGCGGCCGTGGCGGTCAAACAGCGGGTAGGCATCTGAGAAGTGGAGCAGGTCCTGGTAGCTGATTGGCAGGGGGGCCGCCCGGTCATATTCCCGCAAATAGCGCCGCAGCCGCTCATTGACCGGGTAAAACTGCTTCTTCTTTGAAATTTTGTTGGGGTCTGGGGTGTGGGGCATGAATTCAGACAATATACAGGGAAACATCAGGGCCAGCAACGTTACTGTTCTCCATCAGCGTGTTCACAACCCTTTCTGCGCTTACCGGCCCGGTCACAGAGACGGTACCCGGCGGCGGCAGGGTATGAGAATTGCGGGCAATGAAGGCAATTTCAGGAGAGGATTCCTGTTTTGGGGCTGTTTTCCGGAAAACAGCCCCAAAACAGGAATCCTCTCCACCAGCACTACAGCAACTCTTTGGCCGGGTCCCAGAACAGCCTCTTAAACTCTACCACCTGGCCGTCTTTCACCTCCACCCCTTCCTGCTCCAGGTATTCCTGCATGGCGTTGGGTGCGTCATAGTGCTGCCTGCCGGTGAGCAGCCCGTTGCGGTTCACCACCCGGTGCGCCGGCACCCCGTGCTGGGCATGGGAGGCAATGAGAGCCCAGCCCACCATTCTGGCCGAGCCTTTTGAGCCCAGGTACGCGGCAATGGCGCCGTAAGATGACACCCGCCCCGGCGGAATAAGTTTGACCACTTCATAAACGTCTTGAAAAAAGTTGGCTTTTTTATCTGGAGCAGCAGGAACAGGCATGATTATTGTATATACAACGGTACGGAAATTAAAGAACAGCAGCGGTAAAATATTTACCCGCCCTTTTAAACCTTTGCCTAGGTTTGGTGTCTATTTTTTAAAATTAGGCAAAAAACGCAATAAATTTACCCGCTGCCGTTAAGTAGAGGTTGGTTCAGACCATCTACGCGGCAGCTTATACGCATTTATTCTACTCTAACCCCTCTGCGGAATGAAAGAAACGCTCTTACCCCTGATGGCTCCCCCCCTAGCGGCTCTCAGGATTACAGCCAACCTTCCACCTGTTGTCTCCCATCTCCTTCCGCAGGAAAGTTATCCTTAGCACCTGTTTTCCCTAAGAATTCCTTCTAAGTTTGCCAGTTGCTTCCTTTAGCCGGAACTGCTTCTGGCTATTCTTATGTTTTGCCTCCTTAACACATGTAGATACATGAGCGTGGGTTCCATAGCCCGGGCTTTCATTCTTTTAATGCTTTTACCACACCTATGAAAATCAAACACATTGTTTACGCGCTGCTCGTTGTTGGACTGGGAGCTTTAGTCTATTACAGGATTTCCAGCAATAAGGAACAGGCGGGCGGTGGCCCGGGCGGCGGCGGACGGGGCCCGGGAGGGCCAGGCGGTCCCGGCGGGGCTCCGGCCATGCGCGTAAGCGGCGTTGTCCTGGCTCCGCGGCAGTTCGCCAATTCCCTGTCTGTCACGGGTTCAATTGAGGCCAATGAGCAGGTGGAAATCAGAAGCCAGGTGTCTGGCCTGGTGCGCAGCATCAATTTCCAGGAAGGAAGCAACGTGCGCAAAGGCCAGGTGCTCCTCAAAATTGACGACTCTGAGCTGCGGGCGCAGTTGTCACAGGCGCAGACCAGAAGAAACCTGGCCGCCGAAAACGCGCAGCGCGCCAAGCTCCTCCTGGAGAAAGAAGCGATCAGCCGGGAAGAGTACGATATTGCCAGCGCTGACCTGAGAACGGCGCAGGCCCAGATTCAGTTAATTCAGGCGCAGATGGCTAAAACCTCTGTGGTAGCGCCATTCTCCGGCAAAGTGGGCCTCCGGAACATCTCTATGGGCAGTTATTTGTCACCAGAAACTGTGGTGACCACGCTGGTGAGCTCAGACCCGGTAAAAATCACCTTTGCCGTTCCTGAGAAATATGCCGGCCAGGTTAAACAGAATGCAGAGCTTACCTTTACAGTGGCCGGTTCACAAGACAAGTTCAAAGCGAAAGTCTACGCCATTGAGCCCAACATTGAAGCCAGCACCCGCACTCTGCAGTTACGGGCCAAAGCCGCCAACCCCAACGGCACGCTGCTGCCGGGTTCTTTTGCCAATGTACAGCTGCCGCTGGCGGTGATAGAGGGCGCGCTCTTAGTGCCCACAGAGGCGGTCATACCCATACAGAACGGAAAGAAAGTATTCATTGCGGAAGGCGGAAAAGCCAAAGAGGTGATGATTGAGACCAGCACCCGCACTGAAGATGATTTACTGGTGACATCAGGATTGAATCCCGGGGATACGGTGTTAACCACGGGTGTGTTGTCTTTGAAACCAGGAAGCCCGGTGCGCATTGCGCTGGCTAAACAAAAAAACTAAATCAGAAAATGAGTTTATCCACCACCAGTATAAAACGCCCGGTCTTCACGATTGTGCTCAACCTGCTCCTGATGCTGTTCGGGGTGATTGGGTACACGTTCCTGGGCGTGCGGGAATACCCCTCTATTGACCCGGCCATTGTGTCTGTGCGCACCAGTTATTCCGGGGCCAACTCAGACATCATTGAATCTCAGATCACTGAGCCCCTGGAGAAGGCCATCAACTCTATTGACGGCATCCGGAACATTTCCTCTACCAGCAACCAGGGCTCCAGCAACATCAACATTGAGTTCAACCTGGAGAAAAACCTGGAAGAGGCGGCCAATGACGTGCGGGACAAGGTGTCTCAGGCGGTGAGGAGCCTGCCAGAAGACATTGACGCCCCACCGGTTGTCTCCAAAGCCGATGCTGACTCTGAGCCCATCATCACCATGACGGTAAGAAGCGATGTGCGGGACCAGCTGCAGCTTTCTGACTACGCAGAGAACGTGATTTCCCAGCGCCTGCAAACCATTCCGGGGGTGAGTAGCGTGCAGATCTGGGGGCAGAAGCGGTACGCTATGCGCCTGTGGCTGGACCCTATGAAACTGGCCTCGTACGGCTTAACCGTGGGAGACATACGCACTGCGTTGAATCGCCAGAACGTGGAGCTGCCTACTGGTAAAGTAAGCGGAAGCAATACAGAGCTTACCGTTAGAACCTTGGGGAACCTCTCTACTGCAGAACAATTCAACAACCTGATTCTTTCCTCTAAGGGCGAAACCATTACCCGGTTCAGTGACATTGGCCGGGCCGAACTAGGTCCGGAGAATCTGGAAACCAAAATGACGGAATCTGGCAAACCCATGGTGGGGATGGCCATTATCCCGCAGCCGGGCACCAACTACCTGGAGATTGCCGGCAACTTCTATGACCAGTTTGAAAAGCTGAAAACCGAACTGCCCAAAGACCTGCAGCTGGACATTGTGATGGACAACACGGTGTTCATCAAGAAATCTGTGACCGAGGTAGCCGAAACCATCCTGATTGCCCTGGTGCTGGTGATTATCATCATTTACCTGTTCTTCAGGGACTGGGGTATCGCCTTCCGTCCGTTGATTGACATCCCGGTGTCCTTGATCGCCACGTTCTTCATCATGTACCTGTGCGGCTTCTCCATCAATGTTCTGACCCTGCTGGCTATTGTACTGGCTACGGGTCTGGTGGTAGATGACGGGATTGTGGTGACAGAGAACATCTACAAGAAGGTAGAAGAAGGCATGTCTCCCAATGAGGCGGCCATCAAAGGCTCTAATGAGATTTTCATTGCGGTTATCTCCATCTCCATCACGTTGGCGGCCGTGTTCCTGCCGGTCATCTTCCTGGAAGGGTTTGTGGGCAGGCTGTTCAGGGAATTTGGCGTGGTGATCGGCGCAGCCGTATTGATCTCTGCCTTTGTCTCCCTGACGTTAACGCCCATGCTGAACGCCTACCTGATGAAAGGGGGCACCCACAAACGCTCAAAATTCTATGACTGGACAGAGCCCTTCTTCCAGAAAATGAACAGCAGCTACGCTGAATCACTGGGCTCTTTTATGAAGCGGAAGTGGGTGAGTTTCCCCATCATTGCCGTGTGTCTGGGTTTGATTGTGCTGTTTTACACCACCATGCAGAAAGAAACCGCCCCCTATGATGACCGCAGCATGCTGCGGGTAATCTCTACCGCCCAGGAAGGAGCCTCTTATGAGTACATGGAGCGCTTTATGGAGGAGCTGACCCAGTTGGTGAATGATTCCATCCCTGAAAAACAGGTGAACCTGGTCATCACCTCGCCTGGCTTTGGCGGGGCTGGTTCTGTGAACCGCGGCATGATGCGCCTGGCCCTGAAACCGGCAGAAGAACGGGAGCGTTCCCAGGCCGACGTTGCAGATTACCTCAACAAGTTGGTGAGGCGGTACCCAGAGGCGCGTACCAACGTGACCCAGCAGCCTACCATCTCAGTGAACCGCCGCGGGGGGCAACCCATTCAATACATTATTCAGGCACCCAACTTTGAGAAACTGCAGGAGAAGGTGCCCCAGTTCATGGAGGCGGTCAACAATGACCCTACTTTTACCATGGCAGATGTGGACCTGAAGTTCAACAAGCCTGAGATCAACATCACCATTGACCGCGAGAAGGCGCAAAGCCTGGGCGTGTCAGTGATTGACGTGGCGCAGACGCTGCAGCTGTCTTTGAGCGGCCAGCGTTTCGGGTATTTCCTGATGAACGGGCGCCAGTACCAGGTAATGGGCCAGTTTGACCGCCCAGACCGCAATGACCCAATGGATTTAACGTCCCTGTTCGTGCGGAGCTCTACCGGCCAGTTGATCCAGCTGGACAACCTGGTAAAGATGGAAGAGCGTAGCAGTCCGCCGCAGCTGTACCACAACAACCGCTACCTGTCGGCCACGGTTTCGGCCGGTTTGGCCCCGGGCAAGAGTATTGGCGACGGTATTGCCGCCATGGACCGCATCAGGGACCAGGTACTGGACAAAACCTTCTCTACTGACCTAGGCGGGGAGTCGCGTGACTTTGTGGAGAGCGGGTCTAACACCATGTTCGCCTTCGGGTTGGCCTTGCTGTTGATTTACCTCATTCTGGCGGCGCAGTTTGAAAGCTTTATAGACCCGTTCATCATTATCTTAACGGTGCCGATGGCGGTGGCCGGGGCTATGCTGTCCCTGTGGCTGTTTGGCCAGACCTGGAACATTTTTAGCCAGATTGGGACCATCATGTTGATTGGCCTGGTAACGAAGAACGGTATTTTGATTGTGGAATTTGCGAACCAGCTCCGCGAAGAGGGCAAACCTAAAATGGAAGCCATTCTGGAAGCCGCTGAAGCCCGTCTCCGGCCCATTCTCATGACCAGTTTGGCCATTGCCCTGGGCGCCTTGCCCATTGCGCTGGCCCTGGGGGCTGCCGCACAGAGCCGCATGGGCATGGGGATTGTGATTGTGGGCGGAACCATCTTCTCCCTCGTCCTGACCCTGTTTGTGATCCCGGCCATCTATGCCATGTGGTCACGGGAGCGTACCCACCACCCAGAGTTTGACCATATTGAAGAGTATGAGAAGGCGGTGGCGCATTAATTTAATTCCTGAATCAATTTTAGAGATGACATACCATAAAAGCAGGCTCCTGGGCCTTCTACTCCTCTCCCTCCTCATTTGCACGGGAAAGGTGCAGGCCCAGGAACTTCTTACCTTAGAAGACGCCGTTAGAATTGCCCTGGAACGAAACTATGACATTAAACTCGCCAGCAATGACGAGCGCATTGCCGAAAACAACGTAAGCCGCGGCAACGCGGGCATGCTGCCAGCGGTTACCGGCACCTTAAACAATACCAACACCCTCCAGAACAACTCCCAGACCCAACAAAACGGAGATGTGCGGGAAGTAAGCTGGGGCCGTGGCTCCAACCTGAATTACGGGGTGGGGCTTACCTGGACTGTCTTTGACGGGTTCAGGATGTTTGCCCGGTATGAGCAGCTCCAGGAACTGGAAAAGCTGGGCGAGGCCAACCTGCAGCAGACGGTGTTGACCCGCGTGGGTGATGTGATCAGCACCTACTACGAGCTGGTGCAGCAGCAACAGCAGTTACGCGCCTATGACACCGCCGTTTCCCTGTCCAGGTTCAGGGTAGAGTTAGCGCAAAACCGGTTCCAGATAGGAAAAGCCGCCCGCCTAGAGGTATTGAATGCCCAGGTTGATTTTAACACTGACACCACCAACCTGTTAAGACAACAGGAGCTGTACCGCAACACCAAGATCAGGCTGAACGAGATCATGGCCCGTGACGTGAATACCAACTTCAGCGTAGCAGACGGCATTACCATAGATGACCAACTCACCCTTGGTCAACTGTCTGCGCAGGTAGAGCAGCAGAACCCCGCCCTCAAAGCGGCCGTGCTCAACAGAAGAATAGCCGAACTGGAAGCCAAACAGGTACGGGCGGGCCGTCTGCCCACCCTAGGGGTGACCACCGGGTACAGTTTCTCCCGAAACCGGGCAGCTCTGGGGTTCTCCACACTTTCCACGGGGAACGGCCTTACTTACGGCGTGAATGCTTCTATCAACCTCTTCAACGGGTTTAACCAGCGCCGGCTGGAGCAAAACGCCAACATAGGGATCAACAGTGCGCAACTGCAACTGGAACAGGTCAACCAAAGCCTGAACGCACAGCTGGCTTCTGCTTACCAGACCTACCTCACCAACCTGACCCTGGTGCGCCTGGAGGAAAACAACCAGCGCATTGCCCGCCAAAACCTGGACATTACCATGGAGAAATACCGCCTGGGCAGCATCACCACTATGGAGGTTAGGGATGCGCAGCTGAACTATGTAAACGCTACCGTGCGGTACAGCAACGCGCAATATTTAGCCAAAATAGGCGAAGTTGCCTTAAAGGAAATTGCGGGAACGTTGAACCTGTAGTAGTACTGCCTGTTTGAAGGAAAGCGTTTTGGGGCTGTTTTTCTGAAAACAGCCCCAAAACGCTTTTATCCTTATTGTGACTTGATTAGAAGCCGCCAAGGTCAGCCGCCTCACCCCGCTCTGCCACAGATTTCAGCGATTAGTAGAGTCACCCGTAGGGTTGGCCTCGCCCATGCCCCCGCATTTCAATTCCACTTTGGTGCAATTAGAAGTCCAGCTCCTCGTACAGGTCAGGGGCCAGAACGGGTTATTTCAATTCCACTTTGGTGCGATTAGAAGCACGGCGGCGAAGAACACCAATGTTAGACAACTTGGAATTTCAATTCCACTTTGGTGCGATTAGAAGTCACCGGCCAGGAACTGGAATTTAAAGACTGAGGCAATTTCAATTCCACTTTGGTGCGATTAGAAGTAGGCGACTTCTTCTCCAACGTTGGGGACGCCATCGGATTTCAATTCCACTTTGGTGCGATTAGAAGGCGGCGGACTGAACGGCATCTTTGACACCTTCTCTGATTTCAATTCCACTTTGGTGCGATTAGAAGTAAAAACCTTCGCCCCCATTATCATGCGATTATGTTATTTCAATTCCACTTTGGTGCGATTAGAAGCATTAAAAACTCCAATGAACTCCAGGAACTGGATTTGAATTTCAATTCCACTTTGGTGCGATTAGAAGCAGCGTGCAGGTGTTCGCCGGGGCCGTGCCTTTCTTATTTCAATTCCACTTTGGTGCGATTAGAAGCCGTGTTGGAAGCTCCCGCTTTCAGTTCGTTCGGGTTATTTCAATTCCACTTTGGTGCGATTAGAAGTCTGATCTACGTTAACGGTTCCTGTAATCTGGTCATATTTCAATTCCACTTTGGTGCGATTAGAAGGTACCAGGTTGGCATTTTTTATAATCGGCTCCAGGTATTTCAATTCCACTTTGGTGCGATTAGAAGCATTAGGGTTGAAAACGGTTCCATTATCATTGTCAAATTTCAATTCCACTTTGGTGCGATTAGAAGAGTTATGAAATTTAGAACTTTAAACAACTAATAATAATTTCAATTCCACTTTGGTGCGATTAGAAGCATCCGGTCTACTATTACCGCTTGCTCCTCCGCACTATTTCAATTCCACTTTGGTGCGATTAGAAGGTCTTCTCAAACCCCGCCTTCAGCAACCATTCTTCTGATTTCAATTCCACTTTGGTGCGATTAGAAGCAGCGCATCGTCCTCGTTAATTGCGTTACCAAGGAAATTTCAATTCCACTTTGGTGCGATTAGAAGCAGGCCGCACTAATTACCCTTGTTATATTAGTGCTAATATTTCAATTCCACTTTGGTGCGATTAGAAGTCACCTCCCCGTCTGTCGCTGTGTAGAGTGTGGCCGATTTCAATTCCACTTTGGTGCGATTAGAAGGAGTAAAGGTTTATTGGTTATTGGTTGTTTAGCCAAAATTTCAATTCCACTTTGGTGCGATTAGAAGCCTCTAATGCTATATTTTCATAAATGGAGTAGAACAATTTCAATTCCACTTTGGTGCGATTAGAAGAGTACGGCGACAACGACAAGCTGCCGCACGAGATCCTATTTCAATTCCACTTTGGTGCGATTAGAAGCCTATCAGGTAGGCGAAGATGTAAGCTCGTTGGATGCATTTCAATTCCACTTTGGTGCGATTAGAAGCAGTGTGATTACGCTATAAAAAACACCTATTTAAACGAATTTCAATTCCACTTTGGTGCGATTAGAAGTGAAAGTCAAAACAATACTCCTTTCATGTTTTCTTTATTTCAATTCCACTTTGGTGCGATTAGAAGTTCAACTGCGCGTTTACGTCCATATATTTAAATTCGATTTCAATTCCACTTTGGTGCGATTAGAAGTTTTACCCTCACGGAGAACAAAGGTAAAAGGCTCATACATTTCAATTCCACTTTGGTGCGATTAGAAGGCTGCAGCTGCACCAATGATTTAATGCGCTCTGGCGATTTCAATTCCACTTTGGTGCGATTAGAAGCAGTAGGCGGTGCGCTCCATATAATCCAAAATACAGATTTCAATTCCACTTTGGTGCGATTAGAAGTCATACTCACGTCCATCTACGGCTATATCTAAGCGTTATTTCAATTCCACTTTGGTGCGATTAGAAGAAGCACCACCGAAAAGGCGGTTAAATTGCCTAACAAATTTCAATTCCACTTTGGTGCGATTAGAAGCCGTACTTGGTTATTCTTTGTGTGCCGTAAAGGTCTTATTTCAATTCCACTTTGGTGCGATTAGAAGTTAAGCGTAAACTGCCCAGGGAAGATCTAAAGCACATATTTCAATTCCACTTTGGTGCGATTAGAAGTGCACCAGGACAAATATGGCCGTGTTGCCCTTTGGGAATTTCAATTCCACTTTGGTGCGATTAGAAGAAAGCCCAAAACGCCGTACTGCTGTTTCAAACCCTCATTTCAATTCCACTTTGGTGCGATTAGAAGTAATGTGCCTCCCACTAACCGCCGTTTCAGTTATGCATTTCAATTCCACTTTGGTGCGATTAGAAGGCCGGTTGAGCTGGGGGGAGCTGTTCCTGGCGCTTTATTTCAATTCCACTTTGGTGCGATTAGAAGAAAGCCCTCTTTGCTTGCCCAAGGTGCTTCATCAAAATTTCAATTCCACTTTGGTGCGATTAGAAGCGGGCACGGTGCGGGTGAAGCCTATCAACGATGTGGCATTTCAATTCCACTTTGGTGCGATTAGAAGCCAACACTAACCCTATAGCATCCGGTAATACTTACTTATTTCAATTCCACTTTGGTGCGATTAGAAGGGAGGTAGAGGTTTATACAAGGTCTAGGGGTAATTCATTTCAATTCCACTTTGGTGCGATTAGAAGTATAAAACCCTAGAAACCATTCCGGTTTACGCAACCCCATTTCAATTCCACTTTGGTGCGATTAGAAGCCAAAATGGTTTCAGGTGATATTGGCCGCTTCAAGCATTTCAATTCCACTTTGGTGCGATTAGAAGTAGACGCAGAGGTGAGGGTGGCGATCATCTCCTCAGATTTCAATTCCACTTTGGTGCGATTAGAAGGTTCAATGTTTGGGGCAACAGCAACCCTAAGCAGAAGAATTTCAATTCCACTTTGGTGCGATTAGAAGCCTCCCTGATCATTCGTAATAAGAATATCGGTAGTAGGATTTCAATTCCACTTTGGTGCGATTAGAAGTCGCGCTCCTTATCTAAGAGCGTTTCTAATTTTCCCAATTTCAATTCCACTTTGGTGCGATTAGAAGGCGGTCATCCCGCCAGCTCCGTTGCCATAGACAAGAATTTCAATTCCACTTTGGTGCGATTAGAAGTTGCGCGAGATGTCAGCCTGGTGCCAAGCTAACATTATTTCAATTCCACTTTGGTGCGATTAGAAGGGCATTTTGCGGACGGCCTTAATCCGGTGGAAGACAATTTCAATTCCACTTTGGTGCGATTAGAAGCCGTTTGATATGGCATGTAAAAATAGCGTTTCTAGAACGTAATGGTGGTATGGGAGACCTAAAAATGTTAATGAATGGTGCCTTGGAAGCGTCGGTGGGGAATGCTATGATTTTACTGGGAGACTGACAACCGCGTTTTTGGCCTGTTTTCGCAGAAATGGGTCAAAAAGACGGGGTCCTAGGAACGACAACCTCCCTAGAAAAACCCCACTGACAACTTCAGATAAAATTATCCAAGCTATTTAACTCTTTTCCAAGCACTTGCTTGTCCAGCCATTTTTCGTCGCGGGTGGAGAAAATGATGAGGCTGTCTTCCTCGTCGTTCATAATTTGAGTAGCCCTCAGCTTGAGTTCTTTCAACTTCACCTCTGTGATCTCACCCTCAAACACCGAGTTCTGAATCCAATTCAGGTAGCGGCGGCACAGCTTCAGCATACGTCCCACGCGTTGTTCCCCTATATCATATACCAAAATTACATACATTCTGTTGGTGTTTAAAGTGTGGGGGCGCTGGACCAGAGGTGTTATGCATTCCGTACCAGTCTCTTACCACCAGATTTTGAATGGCTTGTATTCTTCTATGCGCAGCAGGTGCTTGCTCAATTTATAGCACTCTAGCCTAATGAGGTGTTTGTAACTCACACTCTTTTTGAGGGTACGGTGTTTAATGGTTTCCAGCAACCGCTCCTCAAAAGCTTTGACAAAAATCTTCTTTCCGCTTTCCTTCAGCACGCAGCTGTTGAGCTTGTTGTCAAAGTCTTTGGCCTGCAGTTCCCGCTTATTTAAAAGTTTGAAGATAGGCCGGTCTACCAGAATAGGCTTGAATATTTCGGCCAGGTCAAGGGCCAGGGAATACCGCCGCGCCCCTGGCTCATGCAAGAAGCTGATGGTGGGGTTAAGTTGGGTGTGGTAAATCTGACCAAGGCAAACGGCATAGCATAGCATGTTCCCAAACGAAATAAGCGCATTCAATTCATTGGCAGGCGGACGTTTGCTGCGCCCCTCCAGCATGAAGTCATTCACAATGATGTCAAAGGCACGGTAATACACTTGCCTGATGTTGCCTTCAATGCCCATCAGTTCCGGTACTTGGGTGGTAGAGCTGATTTGCGTACTTAACTCCTCAATGGCGGCAATCTCGGTAGACAGTTCGCGTTCGCGGTTAGCGTAGTACTTCAGGTTTTTGAGCATGTTAAAGGCGGCTCCCTCCACAAACTTCTGGGCAATCTCAATGCGTTCCTGCGGGTTAAGGTAGTGCAGCGTCTGGTCTATCTGCATCTTGCCCGCCAGCAGGTACTCTTTGGACATAAAAGAACCCGTGTAATGCTCATAGTAGTCAAAGAAGTGTACGTTGATGTGCTGCTTACCCAGGAAATTGAGCAGGGCGCTGTTCACATCCAGACTCCCGAAACAGTAGAAATCAGCCGCGCTTTCCACCGGAATGTATTTAGGCGTACCCTCCCGCCCGTCTTCGCCCACAGGCGTGAATTTGAGGGTATTGTCTTGCCTGCTCAGGCGGCCAGGATTGAAGAGGTAGTAACTTCTTTTCATAGGTAACAGGTAAAGCCAACTAATAGCCGCCGAAGAGACAAACGGCTTGTTCAAAATCAAATGACTCCTCTTTATTTCCTTGCATGGGGAAACGGTTCTATGCGTTTTGGAGCTGTTTTTCTGAAAACAGGTCCAAAACAGCTTTCCTCCTGTTAAGTATGCCCTCAACCTTATCCGCTTTCAGCAGAGTAGCAGAAGTCAAAGTAGCTGCACCGCTGGCAGATGGGTTTGTTCAAAAGGCCAGGGCACTCTTTGCGCGCCAGTATCAGGTCAATGTCGGTGAGCCAGTCCATGATATCGGAGCGATCCTTATCGGTAAGCACCACCTGTTCGGTCTGCCGGAGCTTGGGGTATTCCAGAATGCCGGTAGCCCCTTCTACGCCGTTTTCCTCCAGCAGCCAAAGGTAATATTTCACCTGCGCCAGGTGGGCGCGCTCGGCTTTGTCTGATTTCTTCACCTCGTGCACCACCTTGTTTCTGGCATCATAGAAGTCAATCTTGCTGCCGCCAATCTCCAGTTCAGTGTACTTTTCGGGGCGCTGCTGGTAACTGGTATTGCCAATGAGTTTGCCCTCATACACCGTGTCTGAGGTATGCTCCATCCTGATGCCCTTGGCATGCAGCCACAGCTCCCGGTGGCAAATGTGGTACAGGTTGATGAGGGTGGCGTTGACGGGCATGGGTGCAAGAGTTTAAAGGAAGTAGTTTTCTACAGCGTCAAACTGGTTTTCTAGCAAGCCTGCTTCTTCTGAGTACACCTGGTCATGATGAAGCAGGTAATAATAGCCATATGTGAGGTCTGCATTCAGGCAAAATTCTTTCAGCCTGGGTATCATCTTTGAGAAGGAAACCAAAGAGAAAGTAAACTTTGCCATGATACTCTGCAGAATTTTAAAGTTTACTTTCTCTTTGATATGAAAGCCTTTGCTTTGATTTTGAATCAGAGAGACATATAATTCCCATACTTTACGGCCCGCCACTTCTGCGTCTGTGAAAGAGAAACTTCCATGTCGTTCTAAAAACCGCAACTCTTCTCCAGTGAAAACTGCTTCTGTGGTACCAGAAGCCTCATCACCTATAGAAACCCCAAGAGCAACGGGTACGAAAACAGACGCACTCTGCTGGTCTATTATTTTAAAGTTAGCGTTTATCTCCCTAAAGCTCAATCTTTTTAGCGGCGATAAAATATCTCCTTTAAAGTTGTCTGCGTAAGGCAAGGCATTCTTGTTATTCAGATTCAGAAACACTTCATTGTAAAGATATTCAAAATCTTTTTCCCGCAACACCCGCTCATATTGCTCCTGATTGAGCTTCTCTTTGTCTCGGGTTACCTTAAATCTTTCATCAGCTTTGTAAAGTACTTTGGCATCATCTAGTTTAAAGAGATAAACTTCGCTGGTGGCCTTGTCTGCATTTCGGTTCACTCTACCGGCCAGCTGTTCATCACTGTCTACCAATGAAACATTCTTAAAACCCAAATCCATATCAATATCCACGCCGGCTTCCACTACCTGCGTAGTGATAAGCAAAATGTTTTTAGAACGGTTATTAGGGTTCTTCAGAAAGTTGATGATGAATTTGCGCCTTGGTTCCAGAATGGTGCCGGAAAGCACAAACACCTCATCAAAAAAATGGGGCTGGTTATGTATATGTTGCTGAAACTCTGAAGCTGACTTTTTGTAGATGAACTCCACAATGGTATGGACGGAGGCATGCTTTTGATTAAAGGCGGCATATACCTCTGATTTTTGCAGCACAAAAGCAGCCAGACTTTCCTGGGTTATCTCCTGGTCAAATAAATCAAACCTGAAGGTAACCCTCTCTGCGAAGTTGGGGTTCTGCAGGTACCTTTTGGCATTAGGCAGTAAGTCTGTAAAATGGGGCTGGTGAAAAAGCCCAATGTTGAGCGCACTAATCTTAGGCAGGGTAGCCGACATCAACACAAACTTTATGTTGAAACACTCGGCATACTGGCTGATAAAATACAGCATCTTATCCCAGATAGCCGGATTGTAAGACTGCAATTCATCAATGATGACTACTGAATTGGCTATGCGGTGCAAAAGATAGTTTACTTCTTTCCGGTTAGACTTGAGTATGTCAAAGAACTTCACGTGTGAAAGCACCGTGACCGGGTAAAGCGCGAATAAATTGTCTATGAAGTCTTTTTTCTCATTGCCGTACTCCCCGTCTTTGCTGGCTTCTTCTTTACTCTGGAAAGCAGCTTTTGCGTGTAGCTGCACCAGCTCATGGGGTTGTAAACCTAGCGTCTCTTGCAGGGCTTTATAGGTTTGGGTGATGAGCGTGGTAAAAGGAAAAACGTAGTAAAACTTGGTAAGGCTTGGGTTCTGCTCCAACAACTCCGTCACGGTAATCATTGACAAGTTAGTCTTGCCCCCTCCAGTTGGCGCCTCTATATAATACAGGTTCTTCTCTGGGTGCCGCCTAACCGATTGGATTAACTCCACCGCCATTTCCGTGCGGAGCTGGTTCAGATTACTGAAAGATTTTTCTGTTGGGTGCTCGAACTGGAAAGCAGCTAAACTATCAAATGTAGCTTTATTGTGCTTGTAGAAGCGCAGGTTTGCCGTGATTTTAGTAATTCTTTCTCTACTGCTGAATACGCCAAAGTCTGTGGTGGGAGTATCTGCCATGTACTCATGGGTAGCCAGATAGTCTGCGCCGGTAAGCAATGAAAACTGTAACTTTAGCAGAGCAAAGAGCGGGAATTCTACTTTCAATATTTTGTCAAACCTGTCAAAATATTGCTTTTGCCACATAGGCGGCATCTTTTCTTCTAAACCAGGATGTACCTTAAACTGATACAGCTTCAGGTATTCTTTCATGGCTTTTACCTCTTCCTTGAAAGAAATTTCCCCGGCAACAGGTTCTGCTAACTCTGGTGCATGATGTTTAAAAATGCAGTACGAAAATAACAGGATCAGCGTATTCAGTTTTGTCCATGCCTCATTACTTAAATTCATCTTAGGTGGCACCGTCTCATTCATTTGGGTAACCACAAAAAGATACGCTCCCAATGCTGAATGCGAAGAACCCAGAAGATTGTCAGGCACCACCTTGAACAGCGGATTATTCATCTTCTTCGGGTCTGCCTGAAAGTTCTCATTTACCTTCCCGAAGTCATGGAAATGAATGGCTTGTACAAAAAGCACTTTCAGGGTTTGAGCTAACGTAGCTCGCTCTGATTCCTGGAAATTCAGCTCCACCACCGCTGTAATTAACTTATCAATTATAGAGTCAAGGCCATGCACCTGGCACAACTGCATAAAGTAGCTATCAACCAGCATCACATGCGCCGCAAACTTCTCTGACTCTTTGGCTGAGTGAGTATGGGCTAGATACCTTTCTGCCCCAACTAACCACTCTCCTAGTGCCGGAATAGATTTGCTGATTTCTGCAACGGATTTAAGCGAGTTGGACATACCCCTGCAGCTCTGGCAAAAAATAAAGATTAGGCAACTGCACCCCCTTTTTCAAAGGGAAATTGGAGTATGTAAAATCTTCCAGGTGGTATTGGAACAGTTGGGCATGAAACCCGGCGGGCAACCGCTCAAAGTATGCAAAGGAGGTAGGGGTGAATACAAACTCAAATGGATTGCTAGCCGACATAAAATCGTCTTCCACTCTTTCATATTTTAAGGTGATAGTCTTTCTAAAAGCAGTAAGAATTTTAAGGTCAGATGATGAAGTAGCCTCTAGCTGGAACTCATATTCTCTGAATGTGATATTCCCCTCCCCGTCTAACCACCAGGCATGGTATTCATTCTTCCCTAAATAAGGCACAAATTCTGCCTGCCCAGTTTTTAAATAATCATACAGCTTTGCCTGTGCGGGCTTCTCAAGATTTAACAGAAGAAAACAGCGGTAAGCTGGTTTAATCAGCATGGTTTCCTCTACCAGCAGGTTTCCGTCTTTGTTGGCGTAACCAACGGTGTTAGAGTACTTGACAGATGATTTAATGAAGTTACCCTTCTCGTGACTGCCCTCTAAGGGTGCAATGCCAACGGGTATGTCATTGAGTACCTGATAGTACTCCGGCAGCTCTCCTTTCTTCTGATATCCACCTAAACCTATGATGGCACCTAAAATACCGAGCAGGGCGGGCTTATGCAGCATGTTATAAGACAGCAGCATGCCTTCATTGTAATCTGGTTTCTTCAAAAAACCAAAGTCACCCCGTAAGTCAATGGATATTAGTTTTTCCTGGCTCATGTATAGAATATGGTATAGAAGAGAAAAAATAGAAAAGACTACTCCGGCCATAGAAGAGCCGGAGTAGCTTGTGTGTTAGCACAACTCCAGTTCTACCGCGTTGGCAGGCGAGTGTAGCACGTTGGTAATGGCTTTGTTATAGTAGAGTTCTACCTTTTCAATCTGGCTTTGCACATGCTCTTTGTTTAACACATCGCTCACTTTGCTCAAATCTATAGCACGGTCAGCGTTTATGCTCACCAGTTCTACAAAAGAAGGCAGCACCAGTTTAGAGTCTTCTTTTAACTGAACCCAAAGCAACAGTTCGTTTTCTGTACCAGCCTTAGCCGCTGAGTCATAAAAGGTAACACCGCAGCAAAGGGCTTCTTTCAGTTTGGTAATATCATCAGCCGTTACGCCATTGCTCCCTACCGCCGCAGCCATATCTTCCAGGTTTCTTGGGTTCACAGACAGGTGATGTACATAGTGGCCCTCCTTTAATTTGAATTGAGTACCTAGCGTGGTCTGCATAGATTCAGCACTCTTTTCATTGGAGTTTCTGAACGGAGAGGAAATTTGCTCTGAATAGATGATGCCTTCCACAAAACGGTTTACCCCGTGTGTGAACTGCACCGTGCCATGTAGGGAAAGATTGGCGCCTTCCTCGGCAAACGTGCCTCCAAACAACCGTACATCAATGCATTTCAGCAGGTTCTCTAGAACTACCTTTCTGGCTTTCACAGCCTCTTTTTTGTCAACCTTAGGAAACTCGCCAAAGTATTTTATATAAGTTTGCTTTAAATCCCTGGGCTGCATCTCAGCGCTTAGACTTTTAAAATAGAAGATTTTCTCTTCGGGGTAATGCTTTGTCATGTAGTTGCGCACGCTGTATTTCAACGTCTTGTCAGTGGCGTAAACTGTACCATCTGGCAACGTACGGGGCTGATGCGAGAAATCAGCATTGTAGTTAGAGTTGATGGATTTAATGATGGCGCAGCCAAATACTCTGTTTTTAAATGAAGTACTCATTATTTATTTTCTTTATAGTTTTAGATTAAGCAATTGATTCCTCTTCTTCTACTTGCACGGCCACTTCCTGGTACTCCTTATCACTGAAGAGCTCATTTTTGGAAAAAATACCTGCCAGCATTGAGGGCATAATATCACGCAGGTTTTTCTTAGTCTCATAATCCATCACCTCAGCAAATGGGTTTCTAAATTTGTTTGAAAACGTCTCATGCTTATATGTATCAAAAAGACGGGCAATGGCTTTATTCAGCTCAGCAGCGTGCACCTGTTGCAAGAAAGGTTCTAACCTTTTATAGCTTCTGTCTGCGGTTCTGCTTTTACTTAGCAGATAGTAAATTACCTGACCTACCGCAAAAGCGTATTGGTCATCGGTTTGAATAGATGCTTCGCCCTTGGCGAGGGCTCTCATAAAAGCTCGGTGCTCTTGTAATTTACTAGCCATTGTTTCTTTTGCTTTGTTTTGGTGGAGGTTAAATTTTTCAGATAGACTGAACCAGATATTTAATTTCTGCCGGATATTTCGTTCATGGGAATGGTGGTTATTCTTGATTTCATCTAGCCGCACATCTTCAAGCACACTGGTCTGTAAAATGTGGTTGAATGTATGCTGCGTGACCGCCTGCCGCTTTGATTTATAAATGAAATCATAAAACGCTTGCCGATAACTCTGCGCAAGCACTAGAATACTTACTGATTTACTCTCTATATCACCAAAGTATCGGTAATAGATACCTGTTTTGGTCTTTTCAACAATTGACTTTCCAAACACCGCATCTATAATTGTGTGTTGTATGTCAAATACATTCTCCAGATTCCTTTTATAATCTATAGAAAACCAATCTCTTATTTCCCAAGCCTCACCTTCTTCATCCTTCAGTTCATATTCAAACTTGGAAATGAAATCAAAGTCTTTGATTTCTCCTTTTCTTTGGTCATAGAAAAGAAGGTAATAATTGCCTAATTCATCTTTATGCTCTTTGTACAATTTCTCAATGATAGCCTGATACCCGATTCTAACCCCATCTTCTGCAGAGGTCTTAAAAACTCTGATTGCTTCATCCTGCAACTCATCTCCAAACACAAAAACAGGAAGGGGATTAGGAAGGGTTTCCTGTTTAAGCAAATCCTTAAATTCTTTCAATTCTTTAGCAGTATTCTTGTTTATTAGCCCTGAGTAATCAAAAGGTGATGTACAATGCTTAAGAAAAGGTTTATCTTCATTAAAACCATTAAAGAAATTACTTACTCCTAACTCTTCACCTTCACCATAGAACCTTTTTTTATTATTAAAGATATAGCTATTCAGGTACTGCGAATAGGCACCATCATAAGTACCAATGGGTAGGTCTAAATACAAAATAACATGTTCTTCTTCCCCCATATCTGCAAATTCAGGTATGGTCAGTAGAAAGTTTTCAAAACTGCTCCAATTAGAAAGATAATTTAATAACGCTTTACGATACTCGTCACTCTTAATATCAGTTATTAATTTCTTAGTATTTGCAAAATATCGCTCAACACGCTCATTAATTTTCCTCTTGTCTTTATCATACTTCGTTCCATCCTTAAGCGATTTTCTCTTTGTTGAAAAACAGTATGGAGAAATTGATAGAATTCCTTTTTCAGGCAAATCAAAACACTTTTGATAATAAGGTTTGATTTCAAAATCTAATGTCCATGATAACTCTTGAAGTATTATACAATGCTTTAAAAAAGGAGAAATGGTTTCTCTTTTCTTTTTAAGATAATACTCATATTCAGCCTTATCATTCTCGACTGTTATCCCCCCTTCTTTACTCTCCTGTATTTTCAGAAGAATGTGCAATCCATCCTTTGGCTTGGCACCTAGGCTCTTGAACTCTGGAGGGAGCTCCTTTACAAATTCTGTAATTTCTTTAATCATTGAATCTACTAATTAATATCTATCATCTAAATCATTTCATCTCTTCCATATTCAACAACCTCCGCCACATCTTCTCTAAGTGGCTCTGGCAAAGCTTCCAAAATATGAGCTACCGTCATGCCAGTGGACAGATAACCTAAAATATTACCTGCCGCGTTATTATCAACCTTCTTATAAAAGATTGACCGCTTCTTTTCCCTGGCTCTTGGTGATTATTAAAGTTGACATGGAGATGAGTGATGAATATGTAATTAATAATATAATTTTTCACCTTTAGATGCAATACCAACACAGGAAATACCTGATTTTTAGTAGAGCCTACTAGATTACTACCCCACCACCTCCACACACCCAAACCCCAAACTATTCTTCTCCCCCAGCCCGGCGGCGTACCCCAGCTGCAGCAATGCCTCTGGGGCCTGCAATTCAAAATCGAAGAGGAAGCCGCGTACTTTGGTTTCCTGCGGTGTATTGGCTTTGATGGTTACTAGTCTGGATTTTGGTTCTGAGAGCACCTTGAATGCGAATTCCCCATCGGGCCGGAGAGGTGGTAAAGGGAAATGTCCATGTGCTGCTGTGTACTTGTTTAGCAAGTTCTGGAGCAACAGGTTCTCATAGCCGTCATCAGCTGGGTGGTGATACAGCGGCATGATTTTACCGTAATGCTCCCGGCTGGAACTCACGCACAACGGTGAGAGTGTCCTAAACCGCAACTGGCTGCCTTCTGCCAGCGTGGGAGTAGGCATGGCCTCAATCTGCTGCACCTCCAAGTCTACCTGGCTTTGCCGGTCACCAAGAGAAAACCGCTGCTGCTGGAACAACCCTTGTATGAAATGCTGCGCAGATTGCTCTAAAGCAAAAGTAAGTTGCAAAGAGAGCGTATCGCCTTGCAGCAAAAGGCGGTCGCCCTGTATCTGGAATTTGGGGAGTTTCAGGTTAGAGAAAGTGAACAGCTTGAACCCTTTGCCGTTGGCCAGGTAGCCTCTGTCATGCAGAAAAGACACGAAGGCAGAGTCTGACCGGTGAATGGTCTTGTAAATCCAAGAGGCCAGTTCATACTGGTAGTTGAGCGGAAGAGTCTGTTTTTGACCTGTTTTCCTGAAAGTAAGGCTAAAACGCATAGAGATAACGCTGTTTCATTCTACTA
Organism: Rufibacter ruber; assembly: GCF_014138425.1. Classification (NCBI taxonomy): domain Bacteria; kingdom Pseudomonadati; phylum Bacteroidota; class Cytophagia; order Cytophagales; family Hymenobacteraceae; genus Rufibacter; species Rufibacter ruber. The sequence goes on along the minus strand of NZ_JACJIQ010000001.1, from coordinate 488,790 downwards.
TTATATTTGTTATAAGAGGCTGAACAAAAATAGGTTTATCTTCCTGATTCAAGGAAGCTATTTAGAGCTTGTGTAAATTTGTCTTTTCCGCTGCAAAACGAAATGTAAACAAGCTCTTATACCTTTCCAAGCCCTACTTTCAACTTCACAATTTTTGCCAATTGCATTTCTTTTAACCGCCCCCCTTGAAGGCCCGGGATGATGAGGGCCGGAGAAGAACCGGATTCCATGGGTAATTGAAGATAACGAGAGGCTTCAGGAGTGCAATACCAGCAACCTGCTCTGCACGGGTGAGCGTCCCGGGCCTTCAAAGGGGGGCGAACGGGTAAACTGTCAAAATAGTGATTACTGAAAGCCTCTATCTTTGCAAAGCAGGTTGAAGCCACGGCTTGCAAATATCAGAAACACCCTATACAGGAGGCAATAGGCAAATTACCCCAGTTTTATAAGCTAAAGTTGAGCTGAGAGGGAAAAATACCTTTAACGCTTATCAGAACCTATTTGCAGCGAAAAAGATAATTATAAACACACCCTAACCAGCTTCAAAAATGGCAACCTCACTCAGTCTGCCACCTGTTTTAGGTTTTAAGCTGTTTAGAGTTTTCCCCTTGGTCTCAGGCGCAAGCACTCTGCGGGTGTCCTTAGTTGCATATAACTTCTGTTTTGGGCCTGTTTTTCAGAAAACAGGCCCAAAACATGGTCATCAGCCTACGCTGTAGCCAGATAGAATGAATGATAGGCCGGCTAAATAAAAACTCTAAACAGGTTCTATGTAAAACAGGTGGCAGAGCACTGGAGGGGTGGGCATCAGGGGTTGCGCAGGCACCCTTAGGCCAACACGCGCCCATCTGGCTCTTCCCGCACCTGTTCCGTAAACCTTGATTGCCTGGATTCTTCTGCGGCAAGAATGTTTTCAATGCCTTTGAGCAGGGCATCTGGGTTAAAGGAGATACTGTCAATCCCCTCTTCCACTAAAAAAGAGGCAAATTGGGGGAAGTCACTAGGTGCCTGGCCACAGAGGCCTATTTTGGTGTTCGTTTCCCTGGCGGCCTTAATCACCATTGAAATCATGGCTTTGGGCGCCTCATTGTTTTCGTCAAACAAGTCACTGACAATTGAGGAGTCACGGTCTATGCCCAGGGTGAGTTGGGTCAGGTCATTAGAGCCTATGGAAAAGCCATCAAAGTGTTGGGCAAATTCCCGGGCCAGCAGCACGTTACTGGGAATCTCAGCCATCACGTACACCTCCAGGCCATTGTGCCCCCGCTGCAAACCGTAGTCTGCCATCATCTGCAGTACCTTCTCGCCCTCGGCCACCGTGCGGCAGAACGGGATCATGACCTTCACATTGGTGAGTCCCATGTCATCCCTCACCATTTTCATGGCCCGGCATTCAAGCCCAAACCCTTCACGGTACCGGGAATTGTAATAGCGGGACGCTCCCCTAAAGCCCAGCATAGGGTTTTCCTCCACAGGCTCAAACTCCCTCCCCCCAATCAGGTTGGCATATTCGTTCGTTTTAAAATCGCTCATGCGCACAATCACGTCTTTGGGATAAAAGGCCGCGGCTATGGTGGCTACTGACTGGGCCAGTTTCTCCACAAAATAGTCTTCTTTGTTGCGGTGATGGTGGGTGAGTTGGTCAATGAGGGCTTTGGCGTTCTCATCTTGCAGCTCATGGTACTTTACCAGCGCCATGGGGTGTATCTGAATACTGTCATTGATCACGAACTCAAGCCGCATCAACCCTACCCCATCGTTGGGATAGGCAGCGTATTGAAACGCTTTGTCCGGGTCACCCAAGATGAGCATGGTCTGCGTTTTTGGTTTGGCCAGGTGGCTGAAGTCAAGCTCCTCTTCCTTCCAGGCCAGCTTGCCGGCGTATACCAGCCCATTCTGCCCATCAGCGCAGGAGATGGTGAGCAGCTGCCCATCTTGTAGAACCTCAGTGGCATTTCCTGAGCCCACTACGGCCAGTGCCCCCATTTCACGTGCCACTATGGCGGCGTGGCTGGTTCGGCCTCCTTTGTTGGTGATGATGGCTGATACTTTCTTCAGGATGGGGTCCCAGTCAGGGGTGGTGATGTCGGTGACCAATATCTCGCCGGGCTGGAGTAACGCGGCGTCTTTGGGCGAATCCAGGATTCTGGCCACCCCGCTAATGATGCGTTGCCCAATCCCTTTCCCGCTCACCAGCAAAGGGCCCTTCTCCAGTAGGGTGTAGGTGTGCACTTTCAGGGCGTTCCCTTGTTGGCTGTGAACGGTTTCCGGGCGCGCCTGCACAATGCTGATTTCCCCTGTAACACCGTCTTTGGCCCATTCAATGTCCATGGGTTGGCCGTAATGCTCTTCAATCTTCAGGGCCCAGTTGGCAATCTGGGTAATCTCGGCATTCTCCAGTATATACCTCTCCCGTTGGGCTAAAGGAGTCTCCACGTTCATAATCCGGCGGCCTTCTTGTTCACCAGGGTTTGTATATACCATGGTGTGGGCTTTGCTGCCTAATTTTTTGTTGATGATGGCGTTTTTACCCTCCCGCAGTGTGGGCTTGAACACGCAGAATTCATCTGGGTTCACGGCACCCTGCACAACATTTTCCCCCAGACCCCAGCTGCCGGTTACCAGTACCACCTTCTCAAAACCAGATTCAGGGTCTATGGTGAAACAAACCCCCGCACTGGCGAGGTCCGAGCGCACCATTTTCTGAATTCCTACGGAGAGGTACACCTTTAGGTGTTCAAACCCGTGGTCATGCCGGTACTTGATGGCCCGGTCTGTAAAGAGGGAGGCGTAACACTGCAGGCAGGCAGCCAGAACATCTGCCTCCCCAGACACGTTCAGGTAAGATTCATGTTGGCCCGCAAAACTGGCACTTGGCAGATCCTCTGCCGTGGCGCTACTCCTGACAGCCACCTGTATGGGCAGGTCATATTGGGCGCACAATTTCCCGTAAGAAACCTTAATGGCCTGGACAACCTCTTCAGGAAGGTGGCTTTGTAGAAGTAAGGTGCGAATCTGGTGCCCAATGGCAGGCAGGTTAGAAAACTCCTGTGTATCCAGGTCCTTTAACAGCCCCTCAATCTCCGGGATAAGCCCATTCTCCTCTAAAAATAGCTGGTACGCCCAAGCTGTTGTCGCAAAACCGTCCGGAATGTTGATCTGGAGGCTAGACAGGTGATGGAACATTTCACCCAATGAGGCATTTTCCCGCCCACCACTGGCAGGTGCTGCAGGTTGATTTCAGAGAATGGAAGAGTGTACGTTTTCATGATACATTATTTTGGAGAAGTATAGGCAGTAAAACAGGTCACTCAGCAAAGGCGGCTTTCTTAAGAAGCGCTACCGCCCCTACGTTCTCCAGGGGCACGGCGTGGTTTTGCTGAAAGGAAAACAGCAGGGCAGGGAGAGGTATCTGAGAGCACTGCCGCAGAGGGGTAAGGGAGGGATTAACGCCTGAAATGCACCAGCAGCATGGGCAAATAGGTATGGCAGGCCATTTCCTGGGTGTAGTTTCCTGGCAAAAGGTGCTGCCAGAAACTTCTTGGGTGAAAGCCCAGTACCAGCATGTTGGCATGGTGGTCACGGCAGAACCGGCTGATTCCTTCTTCTACCTGGGCTTCCTCCACTACATGGAGTGAGGCGTTATGGTATGCCAAGCGTTCCCGAATTGCCTCTAACGCACTTTGCGCCTGTTCCCTTTTTTCTGGGGAATCTTTTGTCAAAATGTGCAGGAACATGATTTCCGCCCCAAACAGACCGGCAATTCTGGAGACAAAAGAAACATCACCAAAGGGCTCTCCGGTTAAATCAGTGGCAAACACTATTTTACGGACCGGTTGGAAGGCCGCTTTCACCGGAATGATGAGTACCGGGCAAGCGGCTTCTTTTATTACGTGGGCCGCAAGTGAGTGCTGTACAATTTCCTCCAGGCCCTCTGCCTCTTCATGGCCCATGACAATCAGGTCAGCCCACAATTGCCGGGCGGTTTCCGGAATGGCTTCCCGGGTAACCCCATGGCTCAATTTGATCTGGAAGGGCACCGCCTCCCCCTGTTCTTCGTCTTCAAACACCTTCTTAAGTGACTCCAGCTTGCCCTGCACTGACCGCTCTACCTGCTCGTCTCTCAAGGGCACAGAAGAGGCGCCTGCGTCCAGAGTGGTTTCCAGCACGCTTGGCTCATACAGGTTATAGTAAAGCACTATTTGCGCCTTCATGCGCTGGGCAAGTTCATTGGCATACCTGACCGCATTTACTCCGGCGTCAGAAAAATCAACGGGGCATAAGATAGTTTCCATGATTGCTTTCTTTGATAGGAAATGTGATGCACAAATAAACCAAGGCCTTCTGGTAGCACCTATGATGGGCATCATGCCAAGACATGATCTACATCAGATTTAAAGGTGCAACTGGTTAAGGGCATGTTTAGAGCTTGTTTACATTTTGATTTTGCAAGTGAAAACGGGGAGCGCAAGGTTCTTCTATAGCGTTTTTTGAGCAGCATAGTAGCGCTATGGTGCGACAAAAAGGCGAAGTCAGGTTCTTTAGATACCCGTCTCCAGCGCAAAAGACAAACTTAAACCTGCTCTAAGAACCACCAGAGGCTAACAGCCTTTTACTCAATATAATAAACCCTGTCATTTTACTCTTACCCAGGAGCATATCAAAAACTAAAAAGAATCCCCATTGAACCTGTTGAGAGGTATCAAAGCCGACCACATTTGGCTGGATGGCCTACTGCTGGTGGCAACCCCGGCCCAGTGCATACCACAGGCTCTGGTCATCTGAAAGTTAGGCCAAGGCCGAAGGCACCTTTGAGAAACAGGAAGAATCCCTGTTGCAGCAAATGTCGTTTTCGGCCTGTTTTCCTGAAAACAGGCCGAAAATGACATTTACTGGCTTACCTACTCTTTACCAGCCACTTACGCTGCACTGCTGTCTACAGTTGGGTTCCAAAACACGCGTGCGGAAATTATTAATCCGGAAGAGCAAATGGTGGCAGAAGGGTGGGGAAGGCAAGGTTTACATTCGGCGAAAGGAAAACGAGCACATCTGGGTGCAAGCGGACGCTGGCGCCATGAAAGGCCCAAGAAGGGCTTCAGAAAAATGCCGCTAAACCTGGCATTAGCAGCAACGCAGGGCTATGGCCGCCGCCTGTACTATGCGGCAGGCAAGGCTCTACAAACAAAAGTGCGTTTTCGGCCTGTTTTTAGGAAAACAGGCCGAAAACGCACTTCAATACCAACTGGAAAACTACCCTGCCTTCGGCTGCGCCGAGGCTTTCATCTGCTCGCGCAGCTGCTTCACTCGGTCTTCAAACAGCGCCGGCGTCTCCTCTTTCACCGCCACCTCGTTGAACAGTTCCATCAGTTCGGGCTCATGGCTGGCGCGTTCGTTCTTGCGCACGTCAATGTAGATGAACTTCGTCCAGAGCACCGACTTCAGCCGTTTCTTCTCGGCGTCAAACATAAGGTGTTCCACCAACATACTGGTCTCGGTCACGTGCCGGATGCTGGTCTGGATGGTCACCAATTCCCGCACCTGCGCCGGGTTCAAATACACTATCTGGTTCTGCCCCACCACCCAGGCGCGGCCGGTTTTCCGGAAGAACGCGTGAATGTCAAGCCCATAGGCCGCCTCTACCTGGTCTTCGCGCTCGTTCTGGAAGTAGTTGAGAAATGCGCTGTTGTTCAGATGCCCAAAGGGGTCGCAGTGGTCAAACCGGATGCGGGTCTGGCTTTCCAGCACGGCGGGTTTGGGTGAAGTGGTTTGTTCTTTCATAGTTTCAAAATAGACCAATTGGTTTATGACGGGTTAAAAAATTTTAGAAGCTGCCTAACTCCACCCTCAGCCACTGCTCCAGCTGGTCCAGCACCACCTGCAGCGGCCGTTCTTCATCATACGCCTTCCCCAGCAGAATAGCACCTTCTACCGTGGCAATGAAAAAGGTGGCCAAGGCCTGGGCGTTCGCCTGCGGCCGAAAAACACCTTGCGCCTGTCCCAACTCCAGCAGTTTTCTCACGCCTTTGTGCAGACGGTTGAGCACGTGCACCACGCGCTGGTGCAGGGCGGGCTGGTTGTCATCGGCTTCTACGGCGGTGTTGAGCAACGGGCAGCCACCGGCAATCACGGGGTTGGCCAGGTAAGTGCGGTAGAAGTGCAGCAGCGCCCGCAGCCGCTGCCCGGCATGTTCATACGGCGCCATCACGGCACCCAGTTTGTCAATAAGCAGCTGCGCCGCGTACTCAAAGGCCGCCACGGCCAATTCTTCCTTGCTGGCAAAATGACCATACAAACAGCCCTTGGTCACGCCGGTGGCGGAAATCAAATCCTGGTAAGACGTACCCGCAAACCCTTTCTGGTTAAACAGCACGGCCGCCCGCTCTACAATCAGTTGGCGGGTTTGTTCAGCTTTAGAGGTTGGGGTTTGTTTCATGGCAGCAAAATAAACCAATTGGTTTATTTTATCCAAATCATATTTCCCTGCACGGAACCGCTTTCCTTTCCTGTTTCCGGGCTGTTTTCAGAAAAACAGCCCGGAAACAGGAAAGTGTATGTTCGGTCAAATAAAAGTGCCATACCCCTAAGGAATAGGGTTCTTTTGGATCACGAAGTAGTCACAAGAACTCTTGGTTTAGCCAGTGAAACCGAAGTAATTTTATTTGCCGTTTTCGGGCTATTTTCTGGAAAACAGGCGGAAAACAGGAATTACATTACTTCGCCAGTAAGCCGTCTAAGGTAATGGCCACATAGTATAAACCGCCAATGGTAGGCCCGGCCGCGTACTGAATGTAGCGCTGGTTGAAGAGGTTGGTGCCGCCGGTCTTGAGGGTGATTTTGCTTTCGGGTACGCGGTAGGTCACTTGGGCATCTACAGTGCTGTAAGCCGGCACGGTACCGTTAGCCAACGGACTCTCCCACAGGAAAGAATCCTGCCAGCGCCACACCACATTGAAGCCCAGGTTCTTCACCACCTCACGGTTCCCAAACGACACGTTGGTGATCCAGTTAGGGGTGTTGAAGGCCGTCACGAAGATGTCTTTCTCGGCGTTTGTCTCAATGGCGTTGTAGTTCACGTTCCCAGACAGAGTGAATTTCTCATAGAAGTTGTACGTCACGCCCAACGACGAGCCATAGTTGTTGTACTTGTTCTTGGCATTGGTGTACACACGGTAGCGGGTTTGCTGGGCATTGCGGTTGGCGGCCAGCATGGCAATTACGGCTTCATCGGTGCCCACTTGAACGGTGTTGTTTTTGGGTACACTCACTTCCACCTGACCCAGGAAACCGTCATACACGTTGGTATAGGCATCAATGTCAATGACCAGTTTGCTGTCAAACAACACGCTCTTGTAGCCTACTTCAAACGAGTTGATTTGCTCCGGCCGGGTGGCCGAAAGGCTGGTGATCTGCAGCACGTTCCGGTTCTTCAGCGCGGCGTCATTGGCGGTCATGCCGGCAGTCACGTCTTTGTTCACCGCCGCGTTAAAATCGTTGACTGAAGTGAGCGTGTAGGAGTTATCCAGATAGCCCAGTCCTTCATTAATGTACCCCAAACCGCCCACGCGCCGCACGTTGCCGTTGTTCACGTAAGACACCGCCTCAAACAGCGCCGGGAACCGGAAACCGTTCTGGTAAGAAACCCTAAAATTATGCTGCTCAGACAACGTGTACACGGCGGCAACCCTCGGGTTCAGTTTCGGGTCAAACTCTGGGTTATAGTCCACTCTCAGAGAACCGAAAACTTTCAATTTATCACTGAAGAAAGTCTTAGTCAGCTGCCCAAACGCCCCGAATTTCTTATAGTACACGTTGTTGCCGCCGGGCAGGGTGCGCTCATTGATGGGCCGGGAGAAATCCACGAAGTTGTTGCCGTCCGGGATGACTTCGTACACGCGGGCATCTGCGCCCACTAAAAGATTGGCGAATTTAATGCGGTCTTCAAAATTGTATTGGGCATCTGCGTGGTACAGGCGGCTTTCCTGTTTCAGCCACGCACCACCGGTCTCTGGCCCACCGGCCACCACTTTGCCGTGGTCCCAGTTATTAATGCCCCGGATGGTGTTTTTCAGGGCGTTAAACTGCGGAGTGCCGGGTTCTACCCTGCCCGCATCGGCAGCCTGACGCGCCCGTTGCATGGCCGTCACCAGATCAGTGCCTGCGTTCAGTTGCGTTTGCAGGGCCGCTTTAAATTTAGCACCCCATTCGCTGTTGGAGCCGCCACTGGTAATGTCCAGGTTGTCTACCATGGGCTTCACGTTGTAGGAATCACCCGTGTTCTCCAAAGAGACATAAGACCGGATAAAATAATTAGCGCCTTTGAGCTCTAACCGGTGGTTCTGCACCACCACGTTGTCCAGCTGTATCTTGTTTCCGCGCTGGAAAACACCGTCCATCTTACCTATGCGGTAGCCGTAGGCCAGTTCGGCGTTGTCGCCTAAGCGGTAATGTAAAGCAGCGTCAAATTTCAGGTTGTCTACCCGCGGGCTTACCACGTCTTTCTCCCAATACCCGGTGCGGCGCACCAGAAACGTCTGGTTTTTGCCTTGGTAGTTCACCCCGCTCACGGTCACGGCGTTGTTGTTCTCATCACCGTACTTGTTCCAGGCATCATAAGCAGGATTGTTGGCTCCGGCCAGCTCAGGAAAATTAGGATTGGCGGTGTTCAGCGAGTTCGGGTTTTGGTCTGTGGTGGTGTTGGAGCGCCAGTCGGTGCCGTTCATGTAGCTGGCGTTGATTTTAAAGGCCCATTTGTCATGGAAAGCTTTCGCGTAGCGGAAAGCCAACTCTGACAGAATGCTGGGCTCCGCGTCTTTGCCGTCTACGTGGTTCAGCCCGGTTTTCTGGTACACACTCAGGCCTTGGTACAGGAAAGGGCTTTTGGTAATAAGATTGGCCATGCCGTTGATGGCGTTCATGCCGTACAGCGCCGAGGCCGCGCCCGGGGTTATCTCCACGCTTTCAATATCCAGTTCGGTGGGCCCGATGGCATTGCCCAGCGGTACGCCTAACGTGGCGGCCTGCATGTCTACACCGTCTACCAGCTGCATGAACCTAAAGTTGTTGGGAATGTTGAATCCGCGCGTGTTAGGCACTTTGAAGGTGAGGCTACTGGTGGTCATTTGCACCCCCTTCACGTTTTCCAGCGCGTCATAAAAGCTGGGTGCGGGCGTTTCTTTAATGGCCCTGATGTCCAGTTTCTCAATCGCCACCGGCGATTTCAGGATGCTCTCCTCCACCCGTGACGCTGAGATCACCACTTCTTTGCCCAACAACGTTTGGGTAACCAGGGCGATGTCAAGCCTAGAGCCGGGTTCTTTGATTTCAAATTCCTGAGGCTGGTAGCCTACCAATGAAATCACCAGCGTGAACGGGAATTTTAATCTGGTTTTCAAGCTGAAGTCTCCGTTGGCGTTGGTAGAGGTTCCGGTGACGGTGCCGCGCACAAACACGCTCACGCCCGGCAGCGCTTCTTGGTTGGCCTGGTCGGTGACTCTGCCCGTGATTTCAACCAGGCTGGTTTCCTGCGCGTGCAGGGAAAGGAAAGGAAGCGCGAATAAGATAGAAAAAAGTAAAAATTTGAGGTTCATGATTTTGATGTTGAAAAAAGTAACATTGAAAAGAAGGTTGCTGGCAGATTAGCGGCAACAACAACAGCGGTGACGTCTGGGCAGGCGGCACATTCGTTGGCTTTTCAGGCTTACTTTTAAAACATCTGGTTTCATGGGTATGTATTGATTTGGTATTCTCCGGTAAGGCCGCTTTCCGTTTTGGGCCTGTTTTCTGAAAAACAGCTCCAAAACGCCTTCCCCACGTATTCACTAGCGGCACTTGTGCACCTTCATATCCGGTAAGATGCGCTGCGGTCACGGGCGGACTCGAACCGCCGTAAAAGACTTTGCCGGTCTTTGCCTAGCCACTCAGCCACACGACCTATTCACTTCTAGATTATTCCTTAAGAGCTGGTACAGACTTTATCAGGGTCACCCTACAAGACAAGATAGAAAAAACCTGCACTATTACTCTTAATCTCTATAGAATTAGTAGACAAATAGAATAGTTATTCGTGAGCCTGCCAAACAATTATTAGGAATTTTTAATATTAATTCTTCAATGGATTGAATAACAATTAGTTATTCAAAACAGCATCTTCCCTAAAAAACTAACCATAGGCGATCAGGCAGATTAGGCGAACAGAAAATGATGCAGTAACCCCGCTAATGCACTCACACCAATCCAGGTAATCATACTTATTTTGAAGCGGTACATGGCCAGAAAAGAGATAAGAATCCAGGCCAAGGCGAAGTAGTCCAGCCTCTGGAAAGAAATACCATTGGGGAACAGAACAGCCGTCCCGAAATACACGGTGAGGTTCAGCACCACCCCTACCACCGCAGCCGTGATGACACCTAAAATAGATTTCACGGCTGTGTTACCGCGGGTGCGCTCTATGAACGGGGCACCGGCCAATATAAAGAAGAAACAAGGCAGAAACGTGTAAAAGGTGGTAGTAAACAAACCTACTGCGCCCATCGCCAGGGAGCCGCCGTACTGGTTAAAGCCTGCCATGAAGCCCACAAACGCCAGCACCATAATAAGCGGACCAGGCGTGGTTTCGCCCAGGGCCAGGCCGTCAATCATCTCCATTCTTGACAGCCAGTGGAATTTCTCAACCGTTACCTGCGCCGCATAGGGCAACACGGCATACGCCCCACCAAACGTCACCAAGGCCGCTTTGGTAAAGAAGGCGATCAGGTTCTCCCAGAAAGAATACTGGCTGGTGAGCAGGTAAAACAACGCCAGCGGTACCGCCCAAAGCACCAGGGTAACTGCAAAGCGCAGGAGGCTGCGGCCAAACGTGACGCCCTCCCCCACCACTTCGCTGCCGGCGTGAAGGTAATAGCTTTCTTCGTCCTCGGCCTGTTTTTTGGTGGCTTCTTTTTCCTGCAACAGGGCCGGGAATGCTTTTCTCACCACCAACGCCAACAACACCGCTGCCAGAATGATCAACGGGAACGGCACTTTGAAAAAGTAAATGGCCACAAAACTGGCGGCCGCCAACGCGTAATGGAACCAGCTTTTCAAAGACTTACCCGCAATCTTGATCAACGCCAGCGCCACAATGGCCACCACCGCCGGTTTCAACCCGTAGAACAGCGCCGCCACCCACGGAATAGTCCCGAAGCTCACGTAGACGGCACTCAGCCCCAGTAAAATAAACACACTAGGCAGCACGAAGAAGATACCGGCCACCAACCCGCCCCGTACCCCGTGCATAAGCCAGCCCAGGTACGTGGCCAGTTGCTGCGCCTCTGGCCCGGGTAAAAGCATGCAATAGTTGAGCGCGTGCAGAAACCGGGAATCTGACACCCACCGTTTTTGCTCCACTATGAACGAATGCATGATGGCAATTTGCCCGGCCGGGCCTCCGAAACTGATAAAGCCCAGCTTAAGCCAAAACAGAAAAGCCTCTCTGAAAGAAGGCTTCTCTGGAGCGGTCAATTTGTGGGCAGAGGTGGTCTCAGGTGTCTTGGTTTCCATAGTGGCGTATTAGTCAGTACAAGAATACGGCACCAGCGAAACTGAGGCTAGCACAGAATTTACCTTTTGGATGGGTTTTACTTTTTGCGCAAACTTTTCCGGTAATCAGACGGGCTTTGCCCCAGCTGCTGTTTGAAAATACGGGTAAAATGGCTCTGGTCAGAGAAGCCGGTGAGGTAGGCTATTTCGGCGAGGGTGTAGCCCGAGGTGTGCAGCAGGTTCAGGGCTTTCTCAATGCGCAGTTTCCTGATATATTCGCCGAAGGAAAGATTGTCAAAGTACCTGGAGAATGCTCGGGAGACGTATGCCGGATTCACGTCCAACGCCTCTGCGATTTCCTTCAGGTTCAAAGTGAGGTTGGTGTCAATCTGGTCCTGGATGATCTCTTTGAGGTGCTGCGCCCAGGCCGGTACTTTCTGCGGCGCGTCTTTTTTCTCCTCCAGAAACTGGTGGTAAGCCTGCAGGAAAATCTGTTCAGTAGGGTGCGTGGTGTGTTTCTGTTTCTGCAAATGCTTGGCCCAGCTGTACAGGCCATCATAAATGATCATCCCCTTCTCCAGCAGTTCCTGGTCATCAGAGATATTAAACGCCATGCCATGCGAGATAGCCCATAGCCCCGCCGACTGTGCCGCCAGCGTGTGGTCATCGGTATCGGCACCACGCACAATGAGCGCCAGGGTCTGCAACGCCGGGTCTTGGTGCAGCTGGTGCTTCTCCAGGAAATAATCAAAGGTGCAGCGGTCCTGGTAATGGCTGTATTCCACGCCGGGTATGTCAAACGGAATGGCGTTGCGTTCCTTGGCCTGGTCCAGCACCTGGTTTTCGGGCACGTAAATGATTTCCGCCGTGGCGTCTATGAAGCGTTTGATAAGCCACGGACAGGCCAGGCGGTCAATTTTAGGACGTTCGCGGGTAATCCATTTCATAAGAAAAGAAACTGGTGGGGCACCAGCGAAAGGTACTTAAAATTCATTTCCTATTTTCGGCCTGATTTTCTAAAAACAGGTCAGAAACAGGAAATATTCCTTACGGTCTCCTCCTGATATCTTTCTGTTAAATTAGTAACTCCTGTATAACCACGCAAAGGCGAGTGCGTATAGGTACGCATTCGCTGAAAAGGGCACCCACACTTCCCCATCAATCTTCATCAAAACCGAAGGAAACACCATGGAACAGCTGCGTATTGCCATTATAGGCGGAGGTTTAAGCGGTACCCTCACGGCTATCCATCTGCTTCAAGCTGCCCGGGAAGCGACCACAGTGTACCTGCTGGAAAAAGACGAGCAGAAATGGTGCAGAGGGGTGGCCTACAGTAGCCGTTTGCCGTTTCAGCCCCTGAATGTGCCCGCTTCACGCATGACGCTGTTTCTAGACAAGCCGAATGATTTCCTGGATTGGCTGCGGGCCCACCAACACCGCTTCCCGCAGGAGCTTCCCCACCCGGTCACCGGCGAAGATTTTATCCCGCGGCATATTTTTGGGGAATACGTGGAGCATTCTTTACAGGCCGCCGAAGCCAATGCCCGCCCGGGCGTTCAGTTCATCAGACTCACGGCAGAAGTGGTTTCGGTTAGTCAGGTTACCGGCGACTCTGGTTTCTTGGTGGCGTTAAACGATTCGAGCACTCTGCAAGTGCAGAAAGTGGTGTTAGGCTTGGGAAATTTGGCACCGGCGCCCGTCCCTATCCTGAACACCCGTTTTTACCGCAGTTCCCATTACGTGGATTCGCCGTGGTCAAACAATCTGCCGGAAACCTTGCCCAAAGACGCGTCTCTACTGCTGGTGGGCTCCAGCCTGACCATGGTAGATTTGGTAGGTAGTCTGCTCGCTCAGGGGCACGAAGGCCAGGTTCACGTAGTCTCGCGGCACGGTTTGCTCCCCCAGCCCCACGCGGTTGATGCCCCGGCCTACACCTTGCGCCACTTGCCACAGCAGCCCCTGACTCCGTTGGCTGCGCTCCAGTATGTACGGGAAGAAATAAGGCTGGCGGCACATGCAGGCAACCCGTGGCAAAGCGTCATTGATGCGTTGCGCGACCATGTCCCGGTGGTCTGGCAGAATTTCACGTTGCCCCAGAAAAAACAATTCCTGCGCCGCCTCAAACCGTACTGGGAAGTGCACCGCCACCGCATGCCGCTGACCTCGCATCTAGTATTGGAGCAGTTACAGCAGAACGGGCAACTGCACCGCCTGGCCGCCCACGTGCTGGACATGCAGCCGCAAGACGGAAAAGCGGTGGTCACCCTGCGGGAACGCGGAAAAATAGCGCCTACCCAGCTGGTAGTAGACAAAGTAATCAATTGCACCGGCCCGCTGGGCGATTACCTGAAAAGCAAAGAACCGCTCCTGCAACAACTTCTGCAGCAAAACCTCATCGCCCCTGACCCGCTCCACCTGGGTCTGGCTGCCACTATAGACGGCACCGTGCTCAATGCCCAGGGCGAACGGGTAGAGCATCTGTTCACGTTGGGTCCGCCGCTCAAGGGTATCTGGTATGAGTCAACCGCCCTGCGGGAAATCAGGCAACAGGCCGCTGCCCTGGCGGGCTTGCTGCTCTCCAATGAAACCATGTTGACAGCGGCGCTATAAGCCTCTGTTTTGGGGCTGTTTTCCAGAAAATAGCCCCAAAACAGAAACTGTCCTTCTCCTGCCCCTTCCGTTCCCGGTTTATCCAGTTCCCCTGTTTTGGAGCTGTTTTCAGAAAAACAGCTCCAAAACAGGGGACATTTCGCTGTTTGCCTCTTTGGAAAGGCACCTCTTTAAAAGAATATAGCTTTTTTACAATGATGATGGTCATCTCCCAGACTGCCATTCCCCCTATTCCCCAAAAAAGGGAAGTGCCTACCTTGTGCGTCGGTTCCCTACTTGGACCCAATACCCATTTCGCATAGCAAAAACATGGCTTTTAACACCCTGCATTCGTTCCATATTCCGGTCATGGGACTGGCCTTTTCTATTGATTCCCCGCTTAAAGTAGCCCGCTACGGCATCTCCTCGGTACTTTCGCTTGCCGATGACAAGCTGCTGGAGGAGATGCGGCAGTACTACACCGCCCTGTATCAGCGCCCCTACGTGCCCATTTCTGAGAAACAGGAAGACTACCGCGCCCAACGCGTGACGGCCTACCTTAACCTGGTAGACGAACTGGTGCAAGAGCAGCTGGAGCGGGTGCGCCAGGAGGAATTCGCCCCCGGCACCCAGCTCACCAAATACTTTGAGATGCTGCCAGAAAAGTTACCGTTGCGCAAACTTTATGAGCAAATGCTGAAAGCAGACAGCCAGCCATACCGGGAATTTCTGCAGGAGAAACTGCGCGCAGCCATTCAGCCGGGCGCTATTGACGTGAACATCATGACCAAGCTGGACAAGACCAATTACTCCGCAGATGGTTCGCCGCTGCCCGCGGAGTATTCAGACGCACTGGCGGCGTTGCGCGGATTTGCCAACAGCACCGTGCGCTCGTCTATTGTATTCTCAGCGGGCATGAACCCGCGGCTGTTCAGTTATATGGAGCAGTTCCCGTGCTTCTTGCCCAACGCCCAGGGCGAATTTGAAAAGACCGTCATCATCAAGGTGAGCGATTACCGGTCGGCGGCGGTGCAGGGCAAGATTCTGGCCAAGAAAGGCATCTGGGTGTCTGAATTCAGGGTGGAATCTGGTTTGAACTGCGGCGGACACGCCTTCGCCACCGATGGGTTGCTGCTAGGGCCTATTCTGGAGGAATTCAAAACCAACCGTGACGCCTTGAAAGCCGAACTCTGGGTCCTATGCCAGCAGGCGCTCACCGCCAAAGGTTTGGAGATTCCTGCTGCGGCTCCCGGGCAACGCCTCACCGTGCAAGGCGGCATCGGCACCGCCCAAGAACATACGTTCTTTTTAGAGCATTACGGGTTTGACGCCACCGGCTGGGGCACACCCTTCCTGCTGGTGCCCGAAGCCACCACCGTAGATGCCGAGACCCTGACCAAACTGTCATCGGCCACCGCCAAAGATCTGTACCTGAGCCCTATTTCGCCGTTAGGCGTACCCTTCAACGCGTTGCGCGGCACCACCAGCGAGCAACTGACCCACGCCCGTATAGACAAAGGCAAACCCGGCAGCCCCTGCGTGAAAAAGCACCTGGTGTCAAACACCGAGTTCACAGACGAGGCCCTCTGCACCGCTTCGCGGAAATTCCAGCGCCGCAAACTGGAGCAGCTGCACCAGCAAGGGCTGTCAGAAGCCGCTCTACACGCCGAAGAAGCCAAAATCCTGGCCAAGGAGTGTCTCTGCGAAGGGTTGGCCAACACGGCGTCGCTGCTGTATAACATGGGTAAAAAAGCGTTGAGCCGACCGGTGGCCATCTGCCCCGGCCCCAACCTGGCGTTCTTCTCGGGCATTTTCAAGCTGCAGGAAATGGTAGACCACATCTACGGCCGCTTCAACGCCCTGAACCAGACGTACCGTCCGCACGTGTTCATCAACGAGCTCAAGCTGTACATTGACTACTGGAAAAACAAGAAAGCCGAACAGCTGGACACCCTTACTGATAAGCAGGCCAAATACCTGAACACCTTCTGGCAGAACCTGCAATCTGGTATCAGCTACTACAAAGAACTGCTGCCCATGCTGTTCTCTAAAGACGAACTGGAGAAACGGTACATCATGCTGGAAGAACTGCTGGAGGCCGAAGACCAGCTATTAGAAGCGGCGTTGGTGCGGGTACAGGCGTAAACCAGATTCACCTGAGGCGGCCTGGCTTTCTCTGGATTTTCCTGGATTTTGAATGGCTGTTAAGGGTACCGCTCGCTGGTTCCAACGTTGCAGTGTAACGCTCTATGGTCTGGCCTCTATGGCGCGGAAGTTACTTCCGTGACTTACTTTCAGTAATTTCAACACCAGAGGCAGGGCGTTGCAAGCAGCACCTGACCAGCAACTTTCCGGCGCAAGCGGACTGTACTGAGCAGCCATATGTTCGGACACAAGCGGACGCTTGCGCCAGAGAAAGCCTTAAAAGGTTTAAAGACAAAATATTACCAGACGTTTTCGGGCTAATTTTCTAAAAACAGGCCGAAAACAGAAAAGCCGTAGGCCGCCGCCTGCGCACGTGACAGAACCATGAACCGAATCAGATTAACGCGCCGCTTCACGTTTGAGGCGGCGCACGCGTTAACCCACTATGACGGCGCCTGCCGCCACATTCACGGTCACTCTTACAAACTGGAGGTCACCGTGATGGGCACCCCGCTGGAAGAGGACAAACACCCCAAAGACGGCATGGTGCTGGACTTCGGGGATTTGAAGAAGACCGTGAACACGCACGTGCTGCACCTGCTGGACCACGCCCTGCTCCTGCGCGACACCAGTTCCCGCGCCCTTATCTCCCTCTTGGAGGAACAAGGCCACAAGCTGCTGCTCACCGCCTTCCAGCCCACCTGCGAGAACCTGCTCCTGCACATCAAAGACCAGCTCCAGCCCCAGCTACCAGCCTATGTGCACCTGCACAGCCTCCGGCTTTGGGAAACCGAGAATGCGTTTGCAGAGTGGTATGCAGCCGATAATGAATAATTTCTGTTTTAGAGCTAGTTTTTGGAAAACAGGCCGAAAACAGGAGCGGTTAGCCCTCCCAGGTATTTTAACCTGGGAGGGCTTTTTGTTGGCAAAGGCAGCTGGCACAGACGCTCGCAGGTCCTCCGGACGCTACGAGGTCTTTTCTAATTTGCTGATTGTGACAATGGAATGGAGCTGGCGCGAGTCTCCAGACTCGTGACAAATGATGCTGCGAGTCTCCAGACTCGCCGGAAACCATGAGACTAGAACATATCAACTGGAGTCTGAAGACTCCGTTCACCGGGCGGCACGAGTCTGGAGACTCGCGCCAGTGGAAAGGAAGTTCCTGTTTTCGGCCTGTTTTCAGAAAAACAGCTCCAAAACAGCAAAGCCTCTCCAGGAGGAAAGGCTTTGCTGTTTTAATGTGTGTTTCGCAAGTTGAAAACTTGCGGAAATTTGTCCCACAAGTTACGCTGGAGCTAAACTTGCGGGAGTTTCATTGAATTTACTTCTTCAGTGCCTGCCACAGAATCTCAGCGGGGTGCAGGGCTTTTTTGGCGGTGCCGTCTTTGATCTGGTGGCGGCAGCTGGTACCGGCGGCGGCGATGAGGGTTTCCGGGGCGGCGTTCCGAACGGCCGGGAACAGCACCAGCTCGCCAATCTGCATGGAGACGTCATAGTGCTCTTCTTCATAGCCGAAGGAGCCGGCCATTCCGCAGCACCCCGAGGGAATCATCTCCACCTCATAGTTCTGGGGCAGCGACAGGATTTTTTGGGTAGGCGTAAGCACTTGCAGCGCTTTTTGGTAGCAGTGCCCGTGCAGTTTGATCTGCTTCTTCTCCTGCGTAAAGGCAGCGGCGGTGATATGTCCGTTTTCGGCCTCTTTTTGCAGGAACTCCTCTAAAAGGTAAGAGTTGACGGCTACCTGTTGGGCGGCGGGCACTAAGTCAGCGGGCACCAAATCCAGGTACTCATCGCGCAGCGTTAAGATAGCCGAAGGTTCAATCCCGATGATGGGCGTTCCGTTGGCCATGGCTTTGCTCAGAAGCTGCACGTTTTTGATCGCGATTTCCTTGGCATCACGCACCAGGCCTTTGGACAGGTAAGTACGGCCACTTTCCAGGTGCTCCGGAATCTGCACCGAATAGCCCAACGCCGATAATAGTTTCACCGTGGTTTGGCCAATTTCTACGTCGTTGTAATTGGTGAACTCGTCGCAGAAGAGATAGACAGGCTTTCCGGTTTTGGCGGCGATGGCGTTCTCTTTCTGCCACTTTTTGAACCAGCTTTTGAGGGTGGTTTTTCCAACTTCGGGCAGAGAACGGTCCACGGCAAAGCCTACGGTTTTCTTGATCAGTTTGCTGGTGACGGGGTTACTGATCATGAAGTTGTAGACGCCGGGCACCACGGAGGCCAGTTGCTGCATCTTGGTAAAGTTGCCCACCATGCGCGTGCGCAGCGGAATGCCGTTGGCGTCATGGTAGTGCTGCAGGAACTCGGCTTTCATTTTGGCCACGTCTACGCTGCTGGGGCACTCACTTTTGCAGGCCTTGCAGCTCAGGCACAGGTCCATCACCTCCTTGATCTCCTTGTGGTCAAACTTGTTGACTTTGTCAGAGTTAGTCAGGAACTGGCGTAGGATGTTGGCGCGGGCGCGGGTGGTGTCTTTCTCCTGGCGGGTGGCCATGTAGCTGGGGCACATGGTGCCGCCGCTCACATGGGTCTTGCGGCAGTCGCCGGAGCCCGAGCATTTTTCGGCGAGCCGAAGGATTCCCTCCTGGCGGGTGAAGTCAAACAGCGTCTCCACCGGAATGAGCTGCTGGGCCGGGCGTTCCTCGTAGCGCAGGAACTCGTTCATGGGCGGCGTGTCCACAATCTTGCCCGCGTTGAAAATATGCTTCGGGTCGAAAATCTGCTTTACTTCTTTAAGTAGTTCATAAACTTCCTGCCCCAAAGCCTGTGGAATGAACTCGCCGCGCAAACGACCATCGCCGTGTTCACCGCTCAAAGAACCGTTGTATTTCTTGACCAAGGCCGTGGTGTCAGCGAGCACTTCCCGGAAAACCCGCTTGCCTTCATTGGTTTTGAGGTTGATCATGGGTTCAATATGCAGCTCCCCGGCCCCGGCGTGGGCGTAGTACGAGGCCTGCAGGTTGTATTTCTCCAGCACCTGTTGCACATCGGTCACGTAGGCGGGCAGATCCTCGGGAGACACGGCGCAGTCTTCAATGAGGTTCACGGGCTGGGTGTCTCCGGGCAGGTTCCTAATCAACCCAAGGCCGGCTTTGCGCACGTCCCACACGGGTTTGGTCATCGCGCCGCGCACCACGGGGTAGGCGTAGCCCAGACCAGCGGCTTTGAGGTCGGCAATGAGGGCATCAGCTTTAGCCGTGATTTCGTCCTGACTGTCGGCCATGAACTCTACCATGAGCAGGGCGGCCGGATCGCCTTCAATGAAGAAGCGGTTGGCGTCATAGGTGCGGTGGCCCTTGGTGAAATCCATGATGTACTTGTCCACCAACTCAGATGACATGGGGTGGTGCTTGAGAATGATGATGTTGGCTTCCAGCGCCTCCAGCAAGGAGGTAAAATGAACGCACACCAGCCCTTCTTCTTTGGGAGGCAGCGGTAGCAGGTTCAACTTCGCTTCGGTCACAAAGGCCAAAGTGCCTTCAGAGCCTGCCAGCAGTTTACATAAATCCAGCGTGGTCTGGCCTTCTTCGCCCGCGCCTTCGTCTACCAGAAAATCCAGGGCATAGCCGGTGTTGCGGCGGGTCAAGGTCTTCTTGGGGTAGTTTTGCTGAATGAGCGCGCGGTTTTCCGGGCTACTGATGAGGCCGTAGGTTTTGCGGTAAATCTCGCCTTCCAGGTTGGGCAGCGCCAGTTTCTGCTGCAGCTCTTCATGGGTGAGCGGCTTGAACTCGGCTTCGGAACCATCGCTTAAAAGTACTTTGGCCGAGAGCAGATGCGTGCGGGTATCACCCCAGACAATGGAGTGCAGGCCGCAGGAGTTGTTGCCAATCATGCCGCCCACCATAGCGCGGCTGGCCGTGGAGGTCTCGGGTCCGAACAGCAGCCCGTGCGGACGGAGCGTGGCATTCAGATCGTCCCGGATGACACCCGGCTGCACGCGCACCCACTGCTCCTGCGGATTCACCTCCAGCACTTGGGTGAAGTATTTGGAGATGTCTACCACCAACCCGTTGCCCACCACCTGTCCGGCCAGAGACGTACCCGCCGCGCGCGGAATCAAGGTAATCTGATGCTCATTCGCGAAGCGGATTAAGGCTTTCAGGTCTTCCTTGGTTTTGGGGATAGCCACCGCCGTGGGCATCTCCTGGTACACGGAGGCATCTGTGGCGTACACCCGCCGCTGGGCCTGGTGCAAAGAAGATTCTGTATTGTAAAACAACTCGCCGGTGAGAGAGGCTTCCAACTCAGCAAAGGCAGATGTTGATGGGGCGGAAATCATAGGGTATAAATTGTCAGGCAAATATAGAAAGCCCAAAACCGGAATTCTAACATCTTTTACTATGTAACGGCAGAGGGCAAAGCTCCTGTAAAAGAAGCAGATCTTTTTCTTCTGTTTTTGACCTATTTTAACAAAAACAGGTCAAAAACAGGAATGGGTAGTATGACTGGCCGGGGCTATCCCTGGTGGTTGCCCTGCCTGACTGGTCAACGCAATGGGCAATGACCCGGACTGCCCCTACCCCACAAACTTTATCAAGCACCCAAAAGACAGCTTGTGCACCTGCTGGGCGGTCTTGGGGTTCAGGAGCAGGATCTTGCCCTGGGCTTTAAGCTGTTCCATGGCCGTGAAGTAGTTGGCTTTGCAGTAGTTCGTCTCCACGTTGTGCTTTTCGTAGATCTTCTCCAGGCTCAGGCGGTTCAGCCGGGCGGCCTGCTGCGGCAGTTCCTGCACCAGTTTGTGCAGGGAGAACGGCAGGTACCGGGCGTACTCCGGCACCAACAGCCGCACCGGCTTTACCCCGGCGGCCATCATGGGCACCCCGTCCTCCTGATATTCACTGTAGTCTAACAGAATCTCTTTGAGCCGGGTACAGAGCGCTTCACTTTCAGAGGCGAACAGCAGGTACTGGTACGGCTGTTCTTTTCCCGGCAAGCCGAAGGCAAAGGTGACGGTTCTGTACCCTTTTTCCCGCAGGCCCAGTTCCAGGCTTTTCAGCAGAAACTCCTCCCGCTTTTTGCTCTGGCTTGTCCGTTCAAAGAAAGGCGCAATGGCCGCCGCCTGTGAGCCGAAGAGCTGCTGCACCGGGTCTGATTTGTCTAGACTTTTGGCTGCTGCTTTCAATTTACCCGCCTCAAACAACAGGAACAAGTCTGCGGCGCTGTTCCCCAGTGCCTGCGCCAGCACCTCCTGTGAGAATTTGTACCCAAACGGGTCCAGCGCCAGCAGTGCCGGAATCTCAGAGTGCATTCGCTCCTTGAACGGCAGCTGATTTTCAGGCCCGTTCACAAACCCGGGGGCGTTGCCTAGTTCCGCGTAAAACGGAAGCGCCGGCACCGTCTGCTCCACCGCGGCCAGGGCTGTTTTATTGGCATCGGCGAAAAAAGTATGGAAAGCTGCGTTCAGGTTCAGCCGAGCCCCGGAATTGGCAAAGATGGTTTTCAGTACTTTAGCAGGGGCAGTGGTGGCAGGTTGCACTTCCTCCCCCAGCGGAATCCCCGCATTCAGATCCGCAAAGAGTAAGGCAGGCGCTGGGGAGTCTTTCTGGGCGGCCAGCTTCCCTTCTCCCCAAACGGGTAAGAACTTAGGCAACAGCTCCCCCTTGGTTTCAGAAGGGCTTCTCTTCTGCTGAAAGAAATTATTTGGCTCAGTACCTGTCACTACTTCTTCTCCGGCTATCACTTTTGCTCTATCCGCCTGTCAGGCATGTTTCCCCAACAGGAACTCTGAAACGGAATACAAAGGTACTGCTGTTTTTGGTCTGTTTTTCTGAAAACAGGCCAAAAACAGCAGGAGAATATGGGCGGGAAGAAGTTGGCTGAACACAATGCAACAACAGAACCTATTTCAACGGCTCCTGCTCATTGGTGATAAAGAACATGCCCGTGTTAATGCCGTCTACCAGGGTTTGAATGGTTTTAGCGTTAAACGTCTTGAGCAGCTGCTCCCGGTACAGTTTGATATCATTGTGCAACGGACACGGGTGGGTATCTGAGCAATGCTTCATGCCCATGCCGCATTTTTTGAAAGCCTCCAGCCCGTCAATGGTGCGCACCACCTCCAGTATGCTAATATCGGCCGCCGGCCGATGCAGGTAAAAGCCGCCGCCTGGGCCTTTCATAGAAGCGATCACTCCCTTGCGCACTAGGTCCTGCAGAATCTTGCCAATGAAATGGGTTGGCAGATCCAGTTCCTTTCCAATCTCTTTAATGCCGGACCGGTGACCATTGGCGTCATTCAGGGCAATGTAGACGATCGCCCGCAGGGCATATTCTGTGGTTTTTGATAGCATCTGTTTTCTCTTACCTCTCTATACGGCTGCTAAGATATTAGATCTGTTCCAGTTGACGCCTTCCTTCTTCGGTAATCATTTCAGGAGACCACATGGGCACCCACACCACTTCCACCTGCACATCATACCGGGGGAATCTTTTCTGCAGGATCTGCTGCGTGGCCGTGGTAATGGTAGCCCCCATGGGGCAGCCGCGGGTGGTGAGGGTAAGCTCTATGTACAACCGCTCCTGGGTGAGCTGCACACTGTAGACAAGGCCAAGGTCAACAATATTCAGCCCTACCTCTGGATCTATGATGTATTTTAAGGTCTCCAGCACTTGCTGGCGAACCTCAGGGGTGGGCGTTTCCATAGGGGAAGGGCTTTAGCTCATGCACTTTGTGCAGCAACAGGTGAAACACGTTGGCGGTGAACAGTACCGCCGCCAACGTTAAGGCTATGGCACCGGCTAAGATGAACTGACGCTCCCTTAGCAGCACCCCCGTCACCAGCACCGCAAACCCCAGCAGGTAACTTATGTTCTGCCAGCGTAACAGGGAATGGTTGTAGAGGTCCTTTGGTAAAGGGGTTTTGTAACGGCCCACCAGATCTTCATAGGCATGCATCCAGACTATGAACGGCAGCGTCTTAAACGTCTGCCCCAGAATTAAAGCCGTAATGAAACCCAGGAAAACAGTGAGGCCATACACCAGGTACAGGCTGGAAAGCAGCGGCATGGGTAACGCCACGTCACTGCCCACCACCAGTGCCAATACAAGCGGAAGCACCAGCAAGCCCAGTGCCACAAACGTCTGCTGCATGCCCAGATCCAAATCTGCCCGCTGCCGGGTTTTCTTCGCCTCCCAAAGAAAAAGTAAAAAGGCGCCCACCCCGCCGCTCACCAGTAATGCATACAAGGGCAGCAACGGTGTGTGCAGAAACAGGTGGTCAATGATAAAGAGCCCCAGCCCCGCATTAATCAGGTTATAGGACCAGGTCAGTTGTTTGGTGCCCTCTACGTGCGCCAGCAGAAACATGGGAATCAGTTTAGCGCCCACCCCTATAATCAGAAGCAGAAACCAACCCGCCATGCCAATGTGCGCGTGCAGCTGGAGGTAGTGCACGTGGTCCTGGGGCAGGAACGGCCTGGACAAGTTTACCGACATCAATAAACCAATGAATCCGGTGAGCAGCAGCCAGACAGCCGAGGTTACTATAAAATCTGCCTCAATGGTCCACTTAGGGGCTTTTCTGGCGGTTTGTATGAGATTGAGGTTGAAAAGCAGGAAAGAGAGAAACAGGCAGCAGGCCGCCAGGTGCATGGGCAGGCCCACCTTGAAAAACCAGAAACTGTACGCCAGCAAAATAGTACCCGTGCCCAGAAACGCAAACGTGCAGAGGGCAAGCTTCTCACTGTACAACCTGCCCTCCAGCACCACCGGCAGTAACTGGTAGAGTGCCCCAAAGATAACCATGGTGGCCCAGCCCAGTACTGCCACATGGGTCAAGGTTAAGAGTTTAGGGTGGAAATAGTGTCCGCCAAAAGCATCTGTTGAAAGCAGCAGCAACAGGCAGAGCCCCAGAAAAGAGACAGCTGAAAACGCGTAATGGGGTAATACCACCCATTTACTGGGGGAATTAGAGGCAGTTGCGGTGCTCATCTTCTTACAGTTTATAAATCAGCAGATAGGTCTGGTGAGGGCCTGCGTCTTGAATAGCTACCTGAAAGCCCCGGCTCTCCAGTTGCGGCAAGAGAAATTGGGGCACCCGCTTATGGGTCACGTGCAGTGCCTGCCCCGTAGGGAGCCACTCCAGTTCATTCAGAATGGTTACCATAGGCTGCGGCATTTCCAGCTGACGTACATCTACCCGCTTCATATTGCCTGAGAAACGGGTCAGCACCTGGTTATATTCATCCGTTTCTGGAGTGACCTCTTCAATATTAGCCACTTCTTCCGTTTGGCGCCAGAAGTAGGTGTATACCAGTTCCGGCTCTTTCTCATGGGTGAAGTTCAAAAAACCGCGTTTTTGCAAAATCTGGAGCAGCGGGGTGGGTTCAAAGGTATTGATCAGAACCAGGGCCTGCTTCTCATTCAATTGGTCAACGGCTTGCATAATGCGCAGAAAAGGGTAATTGCCCATGGCTATGTCTTCTCGCACGTCCAGGTAGGTGAAGGCGTTTTGGGGCAGTTTTTTCAAAAACAGCGGAAAAACAGCCGGTGCCTGTGGCACCTGCGGGACCGGCCCCTCTTTTTCTTTCTGCACCACAAACCCCAGGGGTGCCAGCCTTTCAAAGAAGGTTTCCACCCCACAGCCCCCAAGGCGGGCTGCGTCTGCAATGGTTACCCGGGCTGCCAGAATCTTGCGCAGAATGGGGTTCCGGAGTTTCTCAAAATGCCGGTTGATGGAAGCAATAGCCTCAATGGCGGCCGGATTGGCTTTGATCAACGCTGAGATCTTTGTATGGGCTCCTATTTCCATGGGGTAAAACATAATTCCTCACCGGCTCTAAGGAGACCGGCTCAGGTACTTAATCATAAAATGCGTTAGCGGCTCTTTTCCGCCACAAGTAGGCCCTAAGCCGCTGTGGTTTTGGTATTCCAGAAGTCTGGGCTGAAGGCATCTTCCCGGGGGGCATGGTTGTGGGCCAGGAGCTTTCCCGCCAGTTCCAGTTCCTCTGCGGGTACCAACGTTTGCAGGTAAGGGAACAGGTCCCGCTCTTCCCACCTAATGTGATCAGTGAGGTCTCTGTCCAGCACTTTAAAAAGATCTCGGTTAAGGGGGCTGCCTTCCTGAATGAGATCTATGAGCTTCTGCAGGAGGCGGTGTTCCTCTTCCAGCCGTAGGCGTACTTCGTGGTCCTGGGGCAGCAGGCGGGCCAAAAGCCACTCCTCTTCGGCACAATGGGGTTGGAGCAGGTTCTTCCAGAAATACTGCACATACGCCCGTAGCACTCGCAGCTGGGTGCCATTCTTCAGCCCCTGCCTGATCTTCCAGCAGAACAGCAGCCCGAAGTGGTGTTCACGGCTCAGGGGAATCAGGCTCTTGTCTCTCTTTTGGGGAGTCACGGTGGTTTTCATGACAGTAATGGGCAGCGCCCGGTTTAACTAGTGGGAAAGCGGACGGGCAAATCCTGTACCCGCCCCTTTCTCCTTTTTATAACACTTCTTTTTCCAGCTCCAGCGCCTTGGGGAACAGGATGTTGTTCTCCAGGTGAATGTGGCGGTGCAGATCTTTCTCAAACTCCTGTAGTTTGGCAAAGGCCACACGGTAGGTGGCGCAGGCGTCTTCAGGCAGGGTAAAGTCATTGGTCAGGGTTCTGATGGCCTCCAGTTCCCCCCCGGCCGCCTCATGCTCCATCTCCATCATGTTTATGGGGTTCTGGATAGAGCCAAAGGCCGCAGGTGCCAGTTTAGCCCCCTTCTGTTTGGCCTCGTTCAGCTGCTTTATGTAGGGGAAGAGCACGCGCTCCTCTTTGGGCATGTGGCTTTCCAGTTCATTGGCCACATTTACAAAATGGTTTGCCACCTGCACCAGCTCGGGGTGGCGGCTCCCGTGCACGCGGGCTATCTTATTGGTGTACTCGTACAAAGCCGGGATGGCCTCCCGCACATATTTGTGGTGGATGTTCACAATGTAATCTGCCAGGAAAGAAGGATCCCAGCTGGCAAAATCGGTCTCGGCCACGGCCGATGTGTCTGGCAGGGCGCCCAGCTCCCGCTCTAACTGCTCCTGGCTCACGCCTTTCTCCTCACAGGCCTGGGCAACCGACTTCTTGCCGCCGCAGCAAAAGTCAATGCCGTACTTCTTGAAGACCTGCGCCTTCCTGAAGTCTTTGGCCACCAACTCCCCCACGGTTTCCCCTTCGGCGGGCGCCAATTTGGTAATTTTCACTTCCCACACCTCCGGGCCCTGCCCCAGGTACTCCCACTTAAAGACGTTGCCCCGCTCGCCCAGCAGCTGGTAATACAGCGGCTTGGGATCATGGTCATTATGAATGATAAAGGCCTCGCCCCCGCCCAGGCGGTCAAACCGGTCAAAGATGGTGGGGTGTTTCAGGCGAGGCTCAAGGAGGGTGACATTTAAGATGTCTATGTTTTCTGTAGTAATCATGGCTGCAATAGTTTATGTCTTTCTTCAATCAATCACCGGGGTAAAGGTAAAAGGGCGGGACGAAAAATAAAAGACAAAAAGGTATTTTATTATTTTAAATCTGTTTTACCTTTACCCACCAGGGAGCCGCGCCCCCTGCTTCTGAACAGGCACCAGCACTGGTCTTCCGCCCTCTTGCTGCCACCATAAGTTTACTGCAACAGAAAGAGGAAAGGAATGACCGAAGTTCTGTGAACACATGATGTTGATCATGTCAACAGCCTTGCCGGTACGCTAGCTTGCCGGGCCTCGCCACCTGGCTGTCCGTTTCCATGCACGCCTGAGTTTCTGTTTTCGGGCTGTTTTCTGAAAAACAGCCCGAAAACAGAAACTAGGCGCGGGAAAGGGTGAATTGCCCTGGTATGGCACAGGTTATTACCGTCAAAACTTCCTCACATATATACTAAGATTATCTACCCATGAAAGAACAACAGCTAAAGCCGCCGGGGCTCTCCTTCTCCCGCCGTTTCACCCGGGAGGGTCTCTCCCCTTTTGACCAATACGCCTATGAAAAGCGAACCTCAGTGATCAAGACCCCCGGCGGAGACGTGGTGGCTGAACTGAACAATGTGGAGGTACCCTCGCAATGGTCTCAGATTGCCACTGATATCCTGGCCCAGAAATACCTGCGGCGGGCGGGGGTGCCGCAGCCAGACGGCAGCCTGGGAGCGGAGCATTCTGTAAAACAGGTGGTGCACCGGCTGGCCAACTGCTGGCGCGTCTGGGGCAGCCGCTACGGTTATTTCCAGAGTGGGCAAGACGCGCAGGTGTTTTATGAGGAGCTGGTGTACATGTTGCTGGGGCAGTATGCCGCACCCAACTCACCGCAGTGGTTCAACACCGGCCTGTTTGAGTTTTACGGCATCACAGAGAAATCTGAGGGACATTTTTATGTTGACCCAGACTCTGGGGAGCTGCGGGAGTCTACCTCCTCTTATGAACGTCCGCAACCACATGCCTGCTTTATTCTGTCTGCTGAAGACAATCTGACTCTGAAAGGGGGCATCATGGACCTGCTCCTGCAGGAGGCACGGGTTTTTAAATACGGTTCTGGGGTAGGCACCAACTATTCCAACATCAGGGGCAAAGACGAGCCCCTCTCCGGCGGAGGCACCTCCTCAGGGCTCATGTCTTTTCTGCGGGTGGGCGACCGGGCCGCCGGGGCCATCAAATCTGGCGGAACCACCCGCCGCGCGGCCAAGATGGTGTGCCTGGACCTGGACCATCCTGAGATTCTGGACTTCATCAACTGGAAGAAAGGGGAGGAGAAGAAAGTGGGAGCCCTTATTGCCGGGGGCTACTCCTCAGACTATGAAGGTGAAGCCTACCAGACGGTTTCGGGGCAGAACAGCAATAACTCATTGCGTATTCCCAATGCTTTCTTTGCGGCGCTAGAGCAACAGCAGGATTGGCCCTTAAAAGCCCGCACCACCGGCAAGGTTGTGAAAACGGTGCCCGCCCAGACACTCTGGCAGCAGCTCAATGAGGCCGCCTGGGCCTGCGCAGACCCGGGTGTGCAGTTTGACACCACCATCAATGACTGGCACACCTGCCCCGCTGAAGGCCGGATCAACGCCTCCAACCCCTGCTCTGAGTACATGTTCCTGGACAATACCGCCTGTAACCTTGCCTCTTTGAATCTGCTGGCCTTCTACCATCAGGAGCGGCAGGAGTTTGACACTGACGCTTTTGCCCATGCCTGCCGCCTCTGGACGGTGGTTCTGGAGATTTCTGTGCTCATGGCCCAGTTTCCTTCTGAAGCCGTGGCACTGCGCTCCTACCAATACCGCACCATTGGGCTGGGCTATGCCAACCTGGGGGCACTGCTTATGGTGCAAGGACTGCCCTATGACAGTAACGCCGCCCGCGCCCTGGCCGCCGGCATTACCTCGCTCATGACAGGTGCGAGCTACCAGACATCGGCTGAATTGGCGGCGGCAGCAGGCCCTTTCCCTAAATTTAGCCAGAACCGGGCCAGTATGTTGCGGGTCATCAGAAACCATCAGCACGCAGCCTATAACCTGCCAGACCAGTATGAAGGTTTAAGTACGCAGCCCCTGGGGCTTGACCAGGACCTGTGCCCGCCTAACGTGCTTGCCGCAGCCAAACATGCGTGGGCAGAAGCGCTCAGGTTAGGCGGTTTGCACGGTTTCCGGAATGCCCAGGCCACCGTCATTGCCCCCACCGGTACCATTGGTTTGCTCATGGACTGCGACACCACCGGCGTAGAACCTGATTTTGCACTGGTGAAATACAAGAAGCTCGCCGGGGGCGGCTATTTCAAGATCATCAACCAGTCACTTCCGCTGGCGCTGGAACGGCTAGGCTACCCCCCTTCCCACATAGAGGCAATAGTAAAATATGCCAAAGGGCACGCCACTTTATCAGGAGCACCGCACGTGCACCCTGAAGCCCTGATGGCGCTGGGTTTTCTACCCGAAGACATAGAGAGGCTGGAAACCGCCCTCCCTACCGCCTATGACCTTGCCTCTCTGTTCAGTACGAACTTTCTGGGGGAGGCCTGTCTAGAGCGCCTGGGGTTTGCCCAGGCCCATTACCAGAGCACCTCTTTCCAGCTGGTACAGGCGTTAGGCCTTTCGGCTGCCCAGCTGCAGGAAGCCAACGACTTTATCTGCGGCACCATGACCGTTGAGGGCGCTCCCTACCTGAAGGAAGAACACTATGCGGTATTTGACTGCGCCAACCGCTGTGGCACCAAAGGCACCCGTTTCATCAAGGCCCAGGGGCACATTCTCATGATGGCGGCGGTACAGCCGTTCATTTCTGGGGCTATCTCAAAAACCATTAACCTGCCCCATGAAACCACCCTGGAAGAAGTGGCCAGTTGCTACGCCCTCTCCTGGCAGCTGGGCCTGAAAGCCTGCTCCCTCTACCGTGACGGCAGCAAACTTTCTCAGCCACTCACTTCTAAAACCACCGCAACCGCCCCTGCAACAGACACTGCCCAGGAACCGGAGCAGCAGGAGTTGCTCCACAGCAGCGAACAGGTGCTTAAAGCCGCACAGGCTATTCTGGCCGAATCACCCAATGATTCTTTCAGGCAGCAGCTGTCACACATGGTAGAGCGCCGTAAATTGCCAGACAAGCGCAACGGGTTCACCCAAAAAGCAAAGATTGACGGCCATACCGTGTACATCAGGACCGGGGAATATGCAGACGGCAGTCTGGGAGAAGTCTTCATTGACATGTACAAAGAAGGGGCTTCCTTTAGGTCTATTCTGAACTGTTTTGCCATTTCTGTCTCCCTGGGATTACAATACGGGGTGCCGTTGGAGGAATTTGTAAACCGCTTTACGTTTACCCGGTTTGAGCCCGCAGGCAGGGTGGAGCATCCCAACATCAAGCAGGCCACCTCAGTGTTTGACTACCTGTTCCGGCTACTGGGGTATGAGTACCTGAACAGGGCTGATCTGGTGCACGTACCTGATGCACCGCAAAATGCTTCCGTTGCCCCTGATCCAGCCACCGCCCCACAGACGGAAAACCCTAAGGCCCCTCCTGCTCCCAAGGCTAAGATTTTAACGGAAGTGGCTTTTTCCAACACTGCCCTGCAAGAACAGACCCACCAGGTGTTGGCCAGCATGATGGGAGATGCTCCCATCTGTACCACCTGCGGACATCTCACCATCCGTTCCGGTACGTGCTATAAGTGTCTGAACTGCGGCAACAGCCTGGGGTGCAGTTAATTTGGGTTAATCAAAAACAGGAAAGGCAGCCACAAGTGGCTGCCTTTCCTGTTTTTGGCCTGTTTTGGTGAAAACAGGCCAAAACAGACTTTCCCAAAGCCTCCTTGTAAGGACAGGGAACGGCTGACTTCAGCACACTTGCATTTTGTCTTTCCACTGGGACATGAAAAACAGTAGCATGCCCGCTGGTAAAAAAATACTCACGCCAAACAGCAGTTCATGGTAGTACGGTATTGCCCCAGCCTCCCACCAAAACAGGGCTCCTTGCAGAAATAAAAGCGCTTCTGTAGCAATAAACCCTAGCAGGAACAGGCCCATGCCCCAAAGGCTCTTATTGGTCTGGAGTTGGAGCCAGCCCTGCTTGCCCATAAATGCAAACAGAAAAAAGCTGATGAACCCAATGAGCACCAGGTGCAGGTATGCAATAATTAAGTACCGGAACCGATAAGCAATGTCTGCTATATAAGGCAACGCCGTCATCAACTGCAGGAGGTTCTTGGCAATGAAGGCCGCCACTGCCAACCAGAACAACCACCCGGACAAGCCGGTGAAAAGCAATTTCAATTTCTGCCTTACAGGCCACACATGCACCAGCAGCAGTAAGACCGCCACTACTTGCGCCATCCCTGACGCGCCTCCTGCCCAGTACACCCAGGCGGCAGGCTGCGTCCAGAGCACAGAGAGCAGGAAGGCGGGCATACAGGACCAGAAAAGCAACCGGAAGATGAGATTTCCTTTCTTTCGGCTCACCCCCAGACCGTGCTGTTCCAGGAGCCAGAAAAAAAGCCCCAGTACCGCAAACGTAAACCAGCCGTTATACTGGAAGTGCAGGTAAAAATAGATGGCGTTGTAGTAGAGGGAACCCCCGCTGTGACCGGTAGCCATGACAGGCCCCAGCGACCAAGGCCCTAAAGATGACACCGCTAAGAAAAACAAGGCTGCCTTTATAAACCGGAAAGACAACTGCTGGGAAAAACGTCCCACCCCGGCCCGGTTAGCATCTTTCAAAAACTGGTATATAAACCAATAGTTCAACAGGAGGTGAGCCGTGCTAAAGGCAATGGAGGCGGCCGCATACCCCTGTACCGGAAAGCTGAGCAGCATGCCCAGCACCGCCGCCTGTGACAGCCAAAACTGCCAGGTATAGGTCTTTTTGGTACGCAGTTCGGGCGGTAAGAACACCAACAGGAGCACCACCATTACCGCAGTATACAGCCAACCCAGCAAGGCAACATGGGAATGGGCGTGTAGCAGGTATTTGTAGTTCAGCCCTTCTATGGGGGCTACCAACAGGTACCGCAACAACAACCCCAGACAGGCCACTAGAACCAGTTGCGCGAGCGCCACCAAAAGCCAATTCTGTCTTGAAACCACCTTCACGGGATAAACTTCTATATGACCCAGTCTAGTTGTACAGGCACAGCTGCCACCAGGGTGGCTTCTGCCAACGTTAGAAGATCAAGCTGAACGCTTTGGGCCCGGTCTTTGGCATACCAGGTATGCAGGTGCTGCATCAGCTCCTCTTTGTTTAGATGCGGGTGCTCCGCCTTTAAGGCCAGAAACTGCTGTTGAATGGTTTCGGGACGAGAGCCCCACGTGAAAAGCCGCTCACCTGTTTCGCGGTCTTCACAGATCAGCTTGGGGATAGACCGGCTCCCGTTGGTCAAGCAGGTATCCATGAGGTGGGGGTTCTGGTCCCGCAGAACAATGACCAACTCCAGGGTAGGTACAGCCGCCGCAATGGCTGCTATAGCCGGAAGGGTTTGGGCGGCATCACCGCACCAACTTTCTACCAAGACCAGCCAGCGCCAGTCAGGCTGATGCTCCCGCAGAAGGGCCCCCAGCGCCGGCAGCAAGACAATCTGTTTCTCTCCCCGTTTCATGCGCTGCAGGTTGAGTTTGGTATAGACAATGCGCTCCTGGGTCTGCTCCGGTCCGGTAGCCTTCTCCTCCAGTACCAGCCGTTCTACCAGATTTCTATACTCAGCGTAGGTGAGCGGGTTTAAAATTTGTATGGGTAAATGGCTCATAATTCTCCTATTTGTTTGGGTGCTGCAAGTGTACCTGAAATGAAGCTGGGCAACAATGACTCTGGTCACTGCGTCAGCTGCGCAAAGGCAATTGCTGTTTTGGTTCTGTTTTGAGAAAAACAGCCTAAAAACAGCACCTGCCTCTTTCAATAAAAAAGCGCAGGCACTACTGCCTGCGCCTCAAACCAAGGGTAGAACCCCATTCACAGATAGTTTACACAGATAAAATATGGAATAGAATTTAAAGATCCCTGCGGGCGAAGATCTGGCGGGAGCTGACCATAGGCACCAGGATCCAGAGCAGCATGAGCCCCAATGCCAGGGAAATCCCCCAGAAGCTCCCCAATATGCTTTTGTACAGGGCGCCAGTGTACCCCATGAGGGCAGAGGCATCCAGGTTCAGCAGCACTATAATTCTGCCAAGGTCTACGGGGTTCAAGGCAGTTAACACCAAAGTAGGGTTTTCTAAGGGGTAATCACTAAAGGTGAAGAGAATCAGCAGCACCAGTCCATCATAGATCAGGGCAAAATAAAACCACAGCAAAAGCGCCACCCCTATGCCCTTGGCCTTGTCACGGGTAATGACTGAGGCCAGAAAGGCCATGGCTACAAAAATAAACGTGATCAGCACCCCGGTGAGCAGCAGATACCCGCCAGTGGCTGAAGCACCAAACAGCAGCACCGGAACCCCCACCCCCAGCAGGAAAGCCCCTGAAAGAGACCCTGCCACGCCCAGATACTCACTCATGAAAATCTTGCTGCGGTTAATGGGCTGAGCCACCAGTAACTCTATAAATTCATACGAATTGTAGAAGTGGGTGGTGGCAAACACAATGCTAATCAGGGGCACGGTGAGCAACACCAGATTAAGCAGGCTCAAAATGGCCTTGTCTGGGTTTCCGCCTAAATGAAAAAGCCCCAGCGAGAGCAGCAGCAGAAACACCGTGTACGCCAGCACAATCTTGCTGCGCACAATGTCATAGAAGACATATTTGATAATCTTGCCCATGGCTTAGTCCTCCTCTTTCATGATTTTAGCAATTGCCCGGCTCAGCCGGTTTTCCTGAGTTTGTTCTTTCAAGGCTGCAATGGTCTCATGGAACTTCAAATGGCCATCCATGAGACACATTACTTCATCTGCCACTTCTTCAATCTCACTCATGATGTGGGAGGTGATCAGAATAAGACGTCCCCTTTTTTTCTCCTTCAGGATTTTAGCCTTCAGGATTTCAGCAGAGACAGGGTCTAATCCGGCGGTTGGCTCATCCAGAATAAGTATCTGGGGGTTGAACAGAAACGCCAGCGCTGCACTCACCTTCTGCCTTGTACCCCCAGACAAAGACCCCATGGGTTTGTCATACATCTCTTTCAGCCCATACAACCCAATCAGTTCCTCATCTATTTCCTGCACCTCTTTTCTCATGTCCCTGACCATGTTCAGCACCTGCCTGATCTTCATGTTCTCTGGATAGCGGCCAATCTGGGGCATATAGCCAATCTGGCTGCGGTAGGCATGTTGTTTCAGTATAGACTGGTTGTTTATCTTAATGTCTCCGGCATCTGGCAGCACCATTCCCAAAATGCATTTGCTCATAGTGGTCTTTCCGGAACCGTTTGGGCCAATGATAGAGACTACCCTTCCTGCCTCAAACCGCACATTCACGTCTTTCAGAACAGAAAGCTTACCGTACCGTTTTTGTAAATTCTCTATGGTTATCATCCTTAATCCTCCTCATCACTGGGTGTTCATCAATCAACTGGTCTGGGATAAAGCTGGGCAGCACTTTCTCCACATTGTCCATTAGGTCTACCATAAAGCTGCGCATAAACATGACCGAAGAAGGTACCTTCTCTATCAGCATGCTGTAAAGGCTCACCGGCCGGTAAGGCACGTCGCCCACTTTGTCTTTGTTGAGGTCATAGCCCGTGTACTTGTCCCAGTAGTTGTTTTCAAAGCGGTTGAGGGTAGAGTTTCCGTTGGTGCTCACATCAAAGGAATTGCCCGTGAAGTTATTTTGGGAGAATACATCTTCTGTACAGCTGCTCAGCAGCCGTATGGCCCAGCCGTTACGGTCAAAGGTATTGCGCTGCACATCCAGGCGGCTGGAGCTTTCCATGTAAATGCCGCTGGTGTTCTGCCTAAAGGTGTTGTGGTAAATCTGGCTGTTGCTGATGTCTTTCAGAAGTAACCCGTAAGACGCTGCCCCCCAGTTGTTTTCAAAGGTGTTGTATTCCATCCTGATGTTTCTGGTGTACATAACGGCCACGCCCGCCCCGTTTTTCCGGAAGGTATTGTGCGTGTACACGTTGCCGTCTGAGAACATGAAGTGCAGCCCGTACCGCAGGTTGTTCTGGCTCAGGTTGTCTTTCACATGGCTGTCTTTCACAAATTCCAGATAGATACCATCTCGGTGCCCCCGCAATGTATTGCCTGTGATCACCGCGTTGTTGCAGTGCCACAGATGAATAGCATTGCCCAGCGCCGACTCATTCTGACCCGCCACGTCTTTCCCGCTCACCACGTTGCCGCGTATCTCACAGAACTCAGCGTTCTGCAGGTAAATCCCGAAGTAGGTGTTCAGGATGGTGTTGTTCAGTATTTTTACCTGGTGGCGTTCCACCACCCGTATAGCCGCATCATCACGGGTGTAACTGGTGGCAATATTTTTTAACGTTAACCCCTTCACTACCACATGGTCTGCCATGATGGTAATGATCTGGCCTTTGAAGTTACCGTCCAGCACCGGCCGGTTCACCCCCACCAACGTGAGCGGTTTTGTGATTTCAATGCCGGCCTCTTGGTACACCCCGCCGTTCACCACCACCTTATCACCGGACTTGGCCGCTTTCACCGCTTGCTTCACCGATGTATAGGTGCAAGTGTTGCACACGTTAAGCGTACCGCCCTTTACCTGAAAAGACAAGGGCAGCAGCACCAACGTGCACACCAGCAGCAGAAGATGATTACTGAGGGTTTTCATTGTTTTTAACGGCCTGCAAAACCTGTTGCCAGGAGAGAATACGGCCGCCCTTCTCTTGTTGCAGTTGGGTTGCAGTGGCCTCATTGGCAACCGCCACTAAATTCATGCCCATAGGGCTGGGCAGGTTTTTAGATTGAAGAAAAAAGCCATTGCGGGCATCTACCAGTTCAGTGGGTTTGGTAAAATCAGTGACCAGTACAAACGCCGCTTTTTCGCCTTCGGCTGCATTCTCGTTCAGGTAGGCCATCAGGCACTCCGCAGAGTCAAAGAAGAAGGGTTTGCCTTTGTCATTCACCAGTTCTGCGCCAAACCGGTTGTCTGCCACCGTCATGTTGCAATGTGCGCAGTTGGTGGCACCGTAGGGAATTGGTTTTGACTCAACCGCGCAACTCTGCAGCAGGCCAATCAACACCATGAAGAAAATGAGCTTCAGAAAGAATTTCATACCAAAGCGGGTTTATGATTCACAGTAATAGGTTTCTTAGTGGGTGCGGCCGTGAAAAAGAACACCGCCAATGAAAGCAGAACCGCCAGTGCAATGCCCAGACTGCCCCAAGAGGGCAAAGAAAGCGCGTCAAAGTTGAGCAGTTGCTTGCTGCCCAAAAGAGGCGGCACGTAGGTCATGCCCGGCACTTTAATGGGTGCCATGGGACTCAGGTTGGTCCCAAATTTTTCCAGCCACAGGTAGAAGTCCAGGATCCCAACCGCACCAGCCAGCATCAGCAGAATGCTCCAGCCCAGTGCCAGCTTGCGTTTTCCCAGTACCGCCACCAGCAGCCCAGTTACCATAAAACCCAGCACGATGTAGGGCATGTACCGCAGCTCGTCAAATGACTCAGCGTGAATGGGTTCCATGCCAATGTAGTGGTTCAGGATGTTGAAGTTCTGGATGGAGCTTTCAGTGTCACCGGCCAGCTTGTTTACCCAGATGTGCATTTCCAGCCCCTCAGGGTATTGCGGGGCCTTGAGGTAAATCTTCCACATAGGAAAGAGAAACAACAAACCTAGGGAGAAGGCGGCCAGCGCCATAAGTACTTTAGAAGAAGTTTTCATCTTGTTTAGAGTTAGATGAAAGTGAAGTTGGGCAATGTTGCGCCTCCGGCGGAAGCCGTTTCTGGCCTGTTTTTTAGAAATCAGCCTGAAAACAGGTAGGTGCCCCTTTGCCCTATTTTTTGTTTTGGTGCTGTTTTGGAAAAAACAGCCAGTAAACGGAAATAAAATCAGCGGGACTCCCGAAGCAGCCTCCGCTGATTTTTAATATCACCTATTTTTGCGCCACCACGGCAGGTTTCTTTTTACCGGTGTAGAAGGCAATAGGCACGTTAGATCCTTTAGGAGACACTCTCATGTAGCCTTGCATCTCCTGGTGCAGGGCAGAGCAGAAGTCAGTGCAGTAGAAGGGGAACACACCCGCTTTCTTGGGTATCCATTTCAGGGTCTGGGTAGCGCCTGGCATAATAAGAGTTTCGGCGTTGTTAGCCCCCATGATGGCGAAGCCGTGCGGTACGTCCCAGTCTTGCTCCAGGTTGGTCACGTGGAAGTAAACGGTATCCCCTACTTGCACCCCTTCAATGTTATCTGGCGTTAAGTGGCTTCTAATGGCGGTCATTTTCACGTGTACCACATTGCCTTTTCTGGACACATCTGTACTGGCTTCGTTCTTAGCCACATAAGGGTGCCTGTTTTCGTCCAGCTTATGGATTTTCACACTCTTTGGTGCTACAATGCTAGCCTGAATGGCCTGGGCATAGTGCGGTTCACCAATAGTGGGGAAGTCAAGGAGCAGTTTCATTTTCTCGCCGCTAATGTCAATGAGCTGGGCAGACTGGGTCAACTCGGGCCCGGTGGGCAGGTACCGGTCTTTGGTGATTTTGTTCATGGCCAGCAGGTATTTGCCATGCGGTTTTTTAGTATCACCACCCGGAATCATCAAGTGACCGATGGAATAATACACTGGAATTCTGTCTACTACTTTAAAATCACTCAGCTTCCATTTCACCACTTCAGAAGACACGAACATAGAAGTGTAAGCGTTTCCTTTGCCGTCAAACTCCGTGTGCAACGGCCCTAAGCCCGGCTCTTTTACTTCAGCCTGCAGCACAGACTCATATTTCAGCACGGGAATTCCGTTTTTTTCGCCATCAAACTGTTTGTTTTTGATGGCATTCTGGAATTTGGAGAAAGAGAAAACCGGAATAGCGGAGGCCAGTTTACCGCTTACCACCATGTACTCACCACTTGGGTCTACGTCTATGCCATGCGGTGATTTAGGTGCGGGCAACAGGTACATCATACCCGGGCATTCTTCCGCCAATAAATAGCGCACCTTCTTTTTTACAGTTGATTTGGCTGTGTGCGTTGCTTTATCCAACTTGTTATGGTAGTAGTTGGCGGGCATTTCCCGGGCTTTGCCTTCTCTGGCATATTGAGCGGCTAGCTTCCAGTTTACGGCTGCCAGATAATCTTTGTCATTCTGGGAGGCGCCTACTTCTTTCAAGGTACCGGCTTTCTCAGAGTTGTAGGTGGTAAAAAACACCCAGTCTTCTGACGGCCCTTTGCCACCGTTAGCCAGATCATAGTCAAAACCCGGCACAAGAATCTGGAAGTCAAGATCCATGTCACCTTTGTCAGGATCTACCTTGATAAAGGAGATGGAGCCTCTGAACTGGTCTGCATAATCAGCAAGGCTTACGTCTTTGGTACCTCCTTTCATATCCAGCGGAACGCTGAAGCGGGTACCGGCAATCACGTACTCATTGTTGTTGGTAGGGTACGGGGAGCAGTGGTTGCCGGCAGAGTTTGGCAACTCTATGATCTCAGCAGTCTCAAAGGTGGTCAGGTCAATGCGGGCCACCCGCGGGGTGTTGTTGCCGTTCACAAACAGCCAGCGGCCATCGGTCATGCCGTCTTTGCGAGACAGTTTAGGGTGGTGCAGGTCATCCCAGGGCACAAACCCATGGGAGGTGTTCAGCATGGCCTTTGACTCCTCAGAATAGCCGTAGCCGTTCTCCGCATGCTGGCTGAACACCGGAATGTTTCTCAACAACCTCCCGGAAGGCAGGCCATAGACAGATACCTGGCCACTGAACCCGCCTGACAGGAAAGAGTACAGCTCATCATGGGAGCCCGGTTTCACATATACCTGTGTGGCGGCATCAGAAGAGAGTGCTGAGGCGGTGGCTCCGGTAGCATCACTGCCTTTTGTGTTGCTGCAGCCTTGCAGCATCGCACCCGCGGCCACTGCTACCAGCAGGGCAGCTTTGGGTGCATTTTTCCAAAGTTTAGTAGCGAAAGTTTCCATAAGAATATGGGAATGTAGAAGTGCTTAAATGGCTTTGTCGTTTTGTCTCAGGAATTCCAGAATGGCGCGGGCGTCTTGCTCATTCACATTCTGGTTGGTCATTTGCGTTAAGTGTTCTGCCAGCAATTTTTTAGCCGTAGCATCTTTTTTGGTCATCTCTTCTGGGTTGATGATCATGTTCATCACCCATTCCGGCTTGCGCCTGTCAGTGACCCCGGCGAGGCCAGGCCCCACCACTTTCTGGTCAGACAGTTGGTGACAGGCAGAGCACTTGCCGTCAAAGATCGACTTCCCGTTTTCAGCGAGGGCCTGGTCAATGTCTGCGCCCAGGTCTACCGTTTTCACCGGCCCAACTCCTTTGCCATCTTCTTCAGCGGGAGCTTCTTGAGCAGCAGCCTGGTTTGCCTGCTCCTGTTTGTACTGATCAGCATAGCCTTCACTGCCGCCAGACGAACAGTTGAACAGCAGCATGCTGCCTATTATGGCTACAGCCGTACGCTGCAGCAGGGTTTTAACAGTGGTACTTGCCTTTTTCATGGCTCTTGAGATTAAAGGGTAAGATGTAAGGTGCTTTGGTGATTGTTTCTGTGACAAAAGTAGAAGGGGAACAAAAGAGAATAAAAGATATTAATCTCTTCTATTATTGACTTTTATCATTTTTGACCATAGCGGTCTGCAGGATCTTTGCCCCCAGGAAAAAGTACCACCAGATGAAACGGCTCCTCTGCCTCCTTTTAGTAGTAAGTACCCTTGCCTTGGCGCTGAGCAAAACAGGGCTGTACTTCCTATTCAAAGTAGAGCAGCCTTATATAGCCCGGCACTTATGTGAGAAAAAGAACGAACCGCAGACCAAGTGCCAGGGAAAATGCTACCTGAAAAAGCAACTGAAGCAAGAGACGCAGCGCGAACGGCAGCAGGCGGGGCAGGAAAAGAAACCCTTTTTAGATCTGCAGCTCATGGCGGGCCAGGTAGAGGTGGCAAAGACTATTATCTTACCTGCACCACAAGACTTCATTCCCCATTCCTTTTCAGGTGAGTGCACCTCCCCTGTTTCCGGGATTTTCCATCCGCCAAGGCATTTGACCTCATTCGTTGAATGGAAAGCCTTCAGGAAAATCACATTTACTTTTTAAAGATCTGAGTTATGAAAAAGATATTACTCATTGCCATGGCGTTGATAACGCTAGGTTTCAACAGCAGCGCCTGTGACGGGGGCTGCACCATGGGCGGAAGCTATTTGGGCATTCTGCCCCAGTTCCATAAAAACTTTGCCGGGGTACGCTACACCACCCGCAGCTACACCATTCACACCACCCACACCCACCTGCATGATGGCATGCCTATGACGCATGCAGACGTGATGGATGAAGTGTACACCACCGCTGAAGCCTGGGGCCGTTTTGTCCCCTTCAGAAATGTGCAGGTGTTTGCTTTTGTGCCGTATGCCTTCAATGAGCAGCGCACTAGCCGGGGCAATACCAGGTACTCTGGTCTGGGTGACATCACTTTGCTAGCCAACTACGCGCTGGTAAACACCGGTGACAGCACCAACAGATCTTTCAAGCAGACCCTGCAACTAGGGGGTGGGGTGAAACTGCCTACCGGCGCCCATTCACTTCACAATGGCGAAGAAGGGGTGGCCACCAGCCTACAACCCGGCACCGGCGGCACAGATTTTATAATGAACGGAATCTATACGGTGCGCTACAGCAAATGGGGCCTGAATAATGATTTCACCTACCGTATCAACTCCAAAAACAGTGACGGCTACAAGTTTGGGAATCGTCTGAGCGCTTCTACCAACCTGTTTTACTGGTACAACCTGGAGAACCTCCTTACCCTTTTGCCTAGCACCGGCTTGTATTATGAGCATGCCCAGGCAGATGAGTTCAACAGTGACCATGATGCCAAGGCGGGAGACGCTTACTATGCCAACCTGGGATTGAATGTCTACGTGAAGAAAATAGCCTTTGGAGGCACGCTGCAACTTCCCCTTACCCGCCATGCCGGGGAACACGCCACCCAAAACAACCAGCGGGCCATGGTGAACCTCAGCTACCTCTTTTAAGCAAACCCCACCCGGGCAGGAGCTTGCCCCACTACCCCTGCGTTCTCACTCTTGCCCACTGCCCTTAGGGAGGGCAAGCATCTCTGGTTAGGAACACATACTGGGTAGTGGGGCTTTTTACATTCTCCAGACCTAAAGTTCGCAACTAAACCAGGTGCAGCTACAGAAGTGGTATCTTCCAGTTCAATCTCATACTATGGTCAGGGAAAAGACAGAAGGAAACAGGCGGAATGGGGATCTTTGCCTGCTGGGCAGCTGATGCCCAAAGGAAGCTCGCAGACTCCCTCTTCATCTCTACAGACCCTAAACTGCTTTACTGTTCATCTAAGGTAAGCGCCATCTGGATGTTGCACCGCTGATAGGGTGTAGCAGGACCTACTACTTTCTTAAACCCGAGCTTCTGGTACAGGCCAATAGCAGGCTTCAGGAGGGTGTTGCTTTCCAGGTAAAGGGTTTTCGCGCCAAGGGATCGGGCTTTTTGGAGGGCGGCCTGCCCCAGCAGCCAACCTATGTTCTTTCCCTGGAATCTGGGGGAAACCGCCATTTTAGCCAGTTCATAGTCATACGCTGAGTCCTCCATCTTCAGGAGGGCACACACCCCCGCCGGCTCCCCCTCATAGAGCGCCACCAAAATATGCCCCCCCTTTGCCAAAATGTATCCTTCAGGGTTATCCAGGGCCCTGTGGTCTGCCTCTTCCAGCTTGAAGTAGGTGGAAATCCACTCTTCGTTCAGCGCTTTGAAGACGGCGGCGTACGGGGGGGTGTAGTCCACCACCTGCACCTGCCGGCTTTCCCGCTGTTTCTGCTGCTCCTGCACCCGGCGTAGCAACGACTTCTGCTCCAACAGAAACTCCCATTCCTCCACGGCCTTCCAGAGGTCATGGGTTGCCTGGGCGGAGACTTCCTCCAGGGCGCTGCTCACGTCCTGGTACTGGCGTTGGATCTTAGCCGTCACCTCCTGCCCTTTCTCAGAGAGCCGCACCATGTTTCTCCGGCCGTCGGTCACATCTTTCTCTTCCACCACCAGACCGCTTTTCACCATTTCTCTGATGATTTTGCTGACCGAGGGGTGGGAATGCCCTATTTCCCGGGCAATGGCTGTAATGGTTTTCAGCTCCCCCTGTGACAATACATAGTACACCGGAAACCACTTGGGCTGCAGCTCAATGCGGTAGAGTCTGTAAATCTGGGCTGCGTCTTCTGTGATTTTCTCGGTTAGCCTTCTCAGACGACTGCCTAGGGCTACTTTGCCAATCTGGTTGAAAAATTCCATCACGTAACTATTTATGTAATCAGTTACGTAAATATATTTATTGTTTCTGGAATTCAGGAAGGGACGGAAATATTTTTTCTGTTTTGGGCCTGTTTTCTGAAAAACAGGCCCAAAACAGAGTACTTGCAGACGTTATATGACCTCTACTTTTCCTTCGGCCTTACAATAGCAGAAGGAAAGAGAACCTTAGCTGCCAGCGGGAAGCGGCTCAGCTGGAGACGGATCAGCATAGTATTTCCTCCGGAACCAGTAGGCCACGTTCACCAGACTTATAAGCGCCGGCACTTCAATCAAGGGCCCCACCACACCTGCAAACGCCTGGCCCGAGTTCAGCCCAAACACCCCAATGGCCACCGCAAGGGCCAGCTCAAAATTATTACCCGTGGCCGTGAAGGCAACAGAGGCATTCTCAGCGTATTTGGCTCCTACCCTCTTCCCCAGGTACAGACTCACCACAAACATGATGGCAAAGTAAATGACCAGCGGAATGGCAATGCGCACCACATCCATCGGGATTCTCACGATCAGATTACCCTTGAGGCTGAACATCACCACAATGGTAAAGAGGAGGGCTACCAAGGTGACGGGGCTGATGGCGGGGATAAAGGTGTTCTGGTACCAGTCATCGCCTTTGAGGCGGCGGAGGATCAGGCTGGACAGGAAGCCCAGCAGAAACGGAATGCCCAGGTAAATGCCCACGCTCTGGGCTATGGTGGCCATGCTGATGGTAACTACCTGCCCATCTAACCCAAACCAGGCGGGCAGAACGGTGATAAACACGTAGGCGAACACGCTGTAGAACACCACCTGGAAGATGCTGTTAAACGCCACCAGCCCCGCCGCGTACTGGCGGTCTCCTTCGGCCAATTCATTCCAGACCAGCACCATGGCTATACAGCGCGCCAACCCAATTAGGATAATGCCCACCATGTAATCAGGGTAGTCCCGCAGAAAAAGAATGGCTAGCAGAAACATGAGTATTGGCCCAATGACCCAGTTCAGCACCAGAGACAGGGTAATCACCTTTACATTTTGGAAGATCCGGCCCAACTGCGAGTACCGTACCTTGGCCAGGGGCGGGTACATCATCAGGATCAACCCCAGGGCAATGGGCAAATTCACCGTTCCCGTCTGGAAGGAATTAATCAACGCCTCACTTTCTGGATACACATACCCTATCAGCACGCCTGCCGCCATGGCCAGAAAAATCCAAAGGGTTAAAAACTGGTCCAGCCGGGAGAGCTTCTTTCTTTTATCTACAGTGCATTGACTCATAGTCTTTGATTAAGCGGTTCTCAACATGGCGGCAAACTCGTTGGGCAACGGACTGGCTTCAATGGCCTGCGCCGCCTTCTCCACGTCATACTCCACCCGCACAAACTCCACCTTGATACTTTCTGGATTGGTTAAGCTGCTTTCGGGAGTCAGTTCTAAAATCACATAGCAGCTGCGGGGATCACCGTCTTTGGGTTTGCCCACAGAACCAATGTTAATGGCGTGCCGGTAGCGGGTTTGGCCAGCTTGCTCATACGCCAGAGCGCGGTGGTACGGCTTGTGGGTGTGCCCGAAGAACAGGATGTCTGCATTGGCCGCTTCAAACAGATGCAGGAAACTTTTCTCTGGTCTGTCTTCAAAGAGATACTCATTGATTTTACGCGGGCTGCCGTGCACCATCAGCACCTCTATCTTGTTTCCCGTTTGGGAATCATCCATAAAGGTGAGCCGGAGGTGGCGCGGGAGGTGGCGCAGGTACTGGCGGGTTTCTGCCGTGACTACGTGGTTGGTGTAGTCAATGGACTGCTGCCCCAGGCCTTTCTCAGTATCTGTTTTGTAGGCGCAGCCGCAGTTGGGGCTGCCCAGGCCAACGCCTTCATCATAGTTGCCGGCTATGGTGGGGATCTTGCGCTTTCTGATTTCGGCTACCACCTCATTGGGCCAGGTACCGTAGCCCACCAGGTCGCCCAGGCAATAGAGGGCATCCAGATTTTGGTTGTCCATGTCTGCCAGCACCGCCTCCAGGGCCGGAAGGTTGGCATGAATGTCACTAAACAAGGCAATTCTCATACGTTTCCAGTAAGGTAAGGGCAATTGAGCATAGAATTAGCAGCAGCCGGAGCCGGGCTCGCACGATGGGCCAGCAATCAGTTGGCTGAGGTCTAGCTTCATTTTTTCCTGCGGAACGCCGCACTTGTCTGGTGCCAGACACGTGGTGGTTTTGGCCAGCAAGACAAAGCGTTGCCCGTCATGGCCCAGGTCATACCTCCCAATGGTGCCGCTCTGGTACTCCACCTCAACCTCCAGGTCTTCCATTCCCAACGTTTTCTCAGAAAGGCCAATAATGTTCAGCAGTTTCTGAGGCTTGAGGCGGTGGTCCACGTCATTGGCATCCCAGAGCTGGAAGTTGGCGACTTTCTCATTGCGCACAGTGCCGCCGC
Source organism: Rufibacter ruber (assembly GCF_014138425.1). Taxonomy (NCBI): domain Bacteria; kingdom Pseudomonadati; phylum Bacteroidota; class Cytophagia; order Cytophagales; family Hymenobacteraceae; genus Rufibacter; species Rufibacter ruber. The sequence continues at coordinate 444,314 of NZ_JACJIQ010000001.1, read as the reverse complement.
AGTCAATGAAATGTTTAGATACCACACCCACTTCTGTGACATGGAAGTGGTCTGGCACCTTATTCCCGTTTTCTAATGAAAACTCTACGGTTTCAGCTTTTGCCAAAAGAGCCTTTACTTCTGATAGTTTCATCTTATAAATGTTTTAAAGTTGCTATACATGCTGTTCCAATAGGAAAACCACTTTCTCTATTGTGATATCACGATAAACCAAGGCAAATTTTTTAACAGCAATTCCCCGGGGCTTCTACCTCCTGCCCAAACAGCTGCTGAAAGACTGCCTTTGTTTGCTGCCAGGCCCGGGGGTCAATGCAGTAACATACTGAGGTCCCCTCAACGGTACCTTGAATGAGGCCCGCCTTCTTCAGTTCTTTCAAATGCTGCGACACCGTGGCCTGGGCCAGCGGCACCACCTCCACTAAATCCCCACAGATGCACGCCTGACGCTTGAGCAGCTCCTGCAGGATCGCCACCCGGGCCGGATGCGCCAGCGCCTTCGCCAAGGCGGCCAGCCTGTTCTGCTCCTGGGTAAAGTTGTCTGTTTTCGTTACGCCCATGTCTGCTTATCTTCATTGCAATAATACGATAAACTTCCCCAATAGTCAACCCAAAAAATCAGGTAGCTTTAGATTTCCTAAAAAATTGTTTCCCTTACCCCGCGGGCTGCTGCTTGCCTAAGAATGGAGAAGTGGTGCCCCAGGAGCAGGTAGAGGAGAACTTAGCAAGAATGCGTTTTGGGTCTGTTTTTAGTAAAACAGGCCCAAAACAGAAAACAACAAAAAAGCCCCACCGTTTCTGGTGAGGCTTTTGCGAAGCAGAGAGAGAGGGATTCGAACCCCCGGACCCGCAAAGGTCAACGGTTTTCAAGACCGCCGCAATCGACCACTCTGCCATCTCTCTAAATGTGACACAAAAGTAATAGGCAAAAGTGAACCTGTCAAGAGGTGAGCGCAGATTTTTCTTCTGTTTTGCAAGAAAAATCTCCTGAGGCCTTCCCTCCAGGGCACAACTAGATGATTTTTACCACCTTGGCTGCGCTGCGGCCCTGCAAAAAAACTGACCTGGTTTAGGGCTGGTTTCAGAAAAACAGGCCAGAAACGCCCCTCCTATTTTTCTTTCTCTTTTACCAGCCGCCGGGTGAGCGCGTCAATGCTGATATTGACCTCAAACCCCACAATCAGGCTCATGCACACAAAATCCAGCCAGACCATCAACCCTATAAGAGCGCCAATGGAGCCATAGAATTTGTTGTAGGAGTCAAACTTGCCAATGTAAAGCGAGAACAGCCACGAAACCAGGAAAATCAGCAGCGTGGCAACCACGCTGCCCGCACTCACAAACGGCCACTTGTCATGCACGGCGGGCACGTAGTAGTAAATCATAGACGTGGCCAGAAAGAACAGCAACACCACCGCCACGTACTTCACCGCTATAAACAGCCCGTAGGTAAAAGACTCGGTGACAATCTCATAGAACACCAGCGCGTCCAGGATATATGTCCCGAAGAAGATAGCACCAATGGCCACCAGCAAAATAAGCGCCAGCGCTACCGTGAGCGCGGTGGCAATGAGGCGCTTGCGCACGTACGTGCGTTTCCGGAAGGTGTGGTACTTTTTGTCAAAGGCATCCATGAGGCTCATGATCCCGTTGGTGGAGAGCACCAGCGCAAACAGAAAACCGAAGGACAGCAACCCCCCGCGCGGCTTGTTGATGATATCGGCAATGGTGTCTGCGGCCACGTTATAAATCTCAGGGGGCATTACGTCTTCCAGCAGGCCCAGAATGTCGCGGTCCAGGTGCCCCACCGGAATGTAGGGCAAAAGCGTGAACAGGAAGATGATGGCCGGGAAAATAGCCAGCGTGAAGTTAAACGCCATGTAAGACGCCCGCTTGGTGAGCGAGTCGCGGTTCAGCTCCTCAATCATGACCTTGAGCACGTGGTACACGCTTACCCGGCCCTCCACAAAGCGCAGCCGCTTGAGAAAGACAATGAGCTTCCGGTATTGCCGGTTGTGGGTGAGGCGCTCCGTTAGGGTCATTTTAGGCGTAGTAAGAATCTAACCTGGCGTGAATATACGCAGGAATGGGCGTGGGCCGGTTGCTTTTCATGTCAACAAACACCATGGTGGTTTCCCCCACGTTCAACAGCTCCCGGGCCTCATTGTAGACCTCGTACTCAAACTTGATGCGCGCGCCGCTGGGCCGGTCTTTCAAGAGCAGCTTGACGGTGAGCAGATCATCATACCGCGCCGGCCTAATGTACTTGCACCGCAGCTCCAGCACCGGCATCATCACACCCTGGGCCTCCATCTCCTTGTAGTTGATGCCCAGCTCCCTGAAGGCCTCTGTGCGGGCCACCTCATAGTACGCGCCGTAATTGCCATAATAGACATAGCCCATCTGGTCAGTCTCAGCGTAACGCACCCGTATCTGTACTTCTGATGTAAACACTTTTCTCTGTTTTGGATGACTCTCCGTTTTGGGGCTGTTTTTCAGAAAACAGCCCCAAAACGGAAATCTTATTTTACATACCCGGTTTCAAAAAAGCAGCAAAGGCAGGTCTTCAGGCGCCTGTGTTGGCAAAGGGCTACCCGGCTTCAGCAGAAGCCGCCTGGAAGGCATTGGGGCAGTGTTTCAGTGAAACGCCCTCTGCTTCACCGGCTACCGCCAACCACTTATGTGGCCATAGCCAATTGAACAGAAGCTTTTTGCCACCGGCCTTACGCAGTCTTTAATGGAAAGGCAGGCGCTGGTTAGGCGGAATCTTCTCTGCCGGGTCATAAGCCGCTTTCAGCCGTTTGGCGTTTTCCTCAACGGTACTGGTAAAGCCGGCGGCCTTGCGCCGCTTGTTCACGTTCTTGGGGTCTTCAATGGGCCAGATGGCGTAAGAACCGTCTTTCCGGAGCATAGAAGTAGCCTGAGACCCATAAATCTGCTTTTTGTTCTGGAACATGAGCAACCGGTCTTCCATCATGGCGGTAAGCGTTTTGTCGGCTTCGCCCTTGGCGGCCATTTTCTGCAGTTCTGGCAGGTACTGCGCTATGACCCTGGTTGGGGAATGCTGCACCACATAGAACAACCCGTTGGCGGCCTTCTCCCCTACCTTGCTTTTGGGCAACCACCCGTACCGGCCTAGAATGGCCTGCACCTGGAGCTGGTTCACTGAGTCAACCGCCTGCATCTCGGCAAAAAAGGCATTCATGTTTTCCTCTTTCACAGTATCCCCTTTCAACCTGATGCCCTGGTCTGTGTCATGGATTTTCTCCAGAACTACCCGCAAGGAGTCATAGGGAATCGCCTGCGCCTGACCAGACAGGTGAATGCCACAAAGGCACAAGAGGAGCAGCAACGCTGAAGTGAGGTTTTTCTTCATGATAAAAGTTGGTTTTGAACCGAAACGTAAAAAAAGGGAGTACCCGGTTCAACCTGCCCAAAACGGGAGGTTCTATTTCATGATGTTGCGCTGGTTCATGGCAGCATGGAACCGGGCGGCGTTGCGCCGGTGCTCTGCCTCAGTGGCCGCAAAGGCGTGGTAGCCAGAGAAGTCTTCTTTGGCGCAGAAGTAAAGGTACTCATGCTGCTCAGGGTTCAGCACCGCGTTGATAGAAGAAATAGCAGGCAGGTTGATGGGCCCCGGCGGCAGCCCTTTGTTCAGGTAGGTGTTGTACGGGGAGGGCGTGCGCAGGTGCACGTTCAACACCCGTCTAATGGAGAAATCGCCCACGGCGTACACCACGGTGGGGTCGGCTTGCAGGGCCATGCCGCGCTGTAGGCGGTTCAGGTACACCCCGGCAATTCTGGGGCGCTCATCTGCGTGCACACTTTGTTCAGCCTGCACAATGGAGGCCAGAATAGAGACTTCTACTTTGCTCAGGCCCACGTCCTGGGCCTTGGCTTCGCGCTCTGCGGTCCAGAAGTTGTCATACTCCTTCTTCATGCGCTCCATCATCTCGGTGGCGGGTGTGGTCCAATACATCTCATAGGTATTGGGAATGAACATGGTGAGAATGGTGGTGGTGTCAAAGCCCAGCTTTTTGGTGAAAGACGGGCTGTTGAGCAGCGAGTCAATCTGGGAGGGCGATGCATCTATGAACGTGCTCAGCTTCTGGGCCAGGTCTTTCTTGAGCCGCACGTTGGTGTAGGTGAGCTTCACGGGGTCCTGGTCGCCGGAGCGTAGCTTGGCAATGAGTTTGTAGTTGGTCATGCCGTCTTTCAGCTCATAGCGGCCGGGTTTTACCAGCTCAGGGTAATCCATGAGTTTGGCCATGAACCGCAGGGAGAGGCGGTCAATGACCACTTTTTTGGCGTCTATGGAATCCATGGCCTGTTCATAGGTGGCGCCGCGCGGAATGAGCACATACACCGGCTCGCCCTTCACCTCCACGTTGGCGGTGTACACAATCTGGTAGGCGTAGTAGGAGAAGCACACAAACAAAAACATCACCAGCACCAGGGCATACGTCCACTTGCTGGTCTTGCGGGGCTTGCGCGGGCGTCTGGGGCTCGGCGAAGCGGGAGGCGTGTTCAATTCTGACATAATAGCAAAGGTAAGAATTAAATGAGTGAATGAGTCAAGGACTGAAGGCGCGATTGGGTCAAGGAGTGAATGTTTTGAAAGGGGGGCAGATCCTGCACACCCAAACGGCTTCCTCCTCCTGGAAATGCTGTTTTGGGCCTGTTTTTGGAAAATCAGGTTAAAAACGTAAAATTTGGTTTGAGCGTATGTAGGTGAAGTATGCCCAAATAGGTTTCAAAACACGGCCAATTTGTGCACTGCATCATTCACCCATTCACTTCACCACTCCTTCACTCCTTAAAAAAATGGCCCAGGCAACCTTACTCAAGATTCACCCAGACAACCCCCAGATGAAAGCCATTGCGCAGGCGGTAGACGTTCTCAAGAAAGGCGGCTTGGTCATCTACCCCACAGACACCATCTACGGCCTAGGCTGCGACCTGCACAACGTGCGCGCGGTAGAGCGGCTCTGCCAGATACGCGGGCTCAACCCCGCCAAGGCCAACCTGTCTTTTATCTGCCATGACCTCACCCACATCTCAGACTACGCCAAAATCTCCACCCAAACCTACAAGGTCATGAAAAAGGCGCTGCCGGGGCCGTTCACCTTTGTACTGGAGGCCAGCAGCAAAGTGCCCAAGATAGGCGGCTCCCGCCGAAAAACGGTGGGCATACGGGTGCCGGACAATAAAATCAGCCAGTGCCTGGTAGAGGAGCTGGGCAACCCCATCATCTCCACCTCCATTCATGACGAAGACGAGGTGATTGAATACACCACTGACCCGGAGCTGATCTATGAGAAATACCGCAACCTGGTAGACCTGGTCATAGACGGCGGCTACGGCAACAACGTGGCCTCAACGGTGGTCAACTGCGAGAATGATGAGTTTGAGGTGCTGCGGCAAGGCGCAGGGGAAATTGACGAATACCTCTAGCGTTTGCTAAAAACTTTCTGTTTCCGGGCTGTTTTGGCCAAAACAGCCCAGAAACAGAAAACCGCCCCATCAACTTCAAGGTCGTTTTTACTTAAAAAACCCTTCGTTAGCTCTTCCGGATTTCTAATCCGGAAGCACATACTCCTGGTATTTGTAATCCCCGCACTTCTTGAGCTACACGCGCCGCGGATTACGAATCCGCAGTTCGTTAAATTCGGGATTGAAAATCCCGAATAGCAGAAGTTAAAGTTTGCTTATTGCCATACACCACAGGAAAACAGCAAACACAATAGAAAGAATCATCGCCGCTTTAAAAGACAGTTTTATCTTTCATGGTTAAGATTGCATACTATTTTATGCAGGCATTTTCACGCATCTCCGCCGTGGCGGCCATACGCTTCCCGCACCAGCCGCGCCATCTCCTCAAACGTACACGTGAGCGCACTCGCTGACAGGGCCACCGGCGTGCCGTACAGTTTATAGTTCAGGCGCATGGCCTTCTGCTGGATGAATGGCTCCTTCCTGATCACTTCTTCCGGGTTGGTCACAAACACCAGCAGGAAAGGGGTGCCGTACACCTCCCTTTCCTCCAGCCTAACCACCTCCCCCCACTTGATCAGCCTTCCGCCAAGGGCGCTGGAATTGTCATTGATCCCTATCTTGTCCAGCACCAGCCCCGGCCGGTTGTCAAAGAGCTTGTAGAGACCGTAGCCCCCGCAGATCACACCAAAGAACATGAACCCCGCCAGGGCCACCGCCCTGAACAGAGACGCCTGCGGCTCATCTCCCGCGTGGCGCCAGATAAACCAGGAGGCCAGCACAAACGCAAGGCAGAGCAGCAGCATGATGAGGTTTTTGCGCTTGCTCAAGGGTATGTCAACGGCTGGTATGGCTTTTTGCATGGGGGCTGGTTTTGGCCTAATATCTGAAAAACAGCTCAGAAACAGAAAGTTTTCTGCGCCGGGTTAGGCCACCGGCTTCTTATGCTTCCAGCGCTTATGCGACCAGAGGTAGCTGGCTGGGTACCGGTTCACCCAGGTCTCCAGGTGCCGGGCAAAGGCCTCCGTCAGCAGATGCGGCTCCTCGGGCTCGTTTCTCACCGGGGCCGGCAGCAGCTCCTGAAACTCAATCTCATAGAAGCCCCGCTTAACCTGGTGCATGCCCACAAAGAAGGTGGTATAGCCAAAAGAGGACCTGATTTTTTCAGCCCCCACAAAAAAGGCCGTTTCCTGGTGCAGAAAGGTGGTCCAGAACTGGATTTCGCCGTACGGCGGCGTCTGGTCTGTGAGCAGGGTGAGAATGCGGGCCTGGCCTTTGTGCCTAATCACATGGCGCAGCGTGTCTTTCATCTTCACCAGTGTAATCCCAAACCGGCTGCGCAGATACCACATGAACGCCTCAAAGAAAGAGCTGGCCAACGGCTTGTACACGCCGTCAATGGGGTGCCGGAACAGGGCGTTCCCCGCTGCCGACATGTACTCCCAGTTACCCAGGTGAGCCCCCAGCACCAGCACCATCTTGCCCTGGTCTAATGGAGCGTTCACCTTTTCCAGCCCCCGGGCTTTGACCCGTCTGCGCAGCTCCTCCGGCGAAAGCGTGGCCAGTTTCAGGGTCTCCACCATGATGTCAGTGAGGTTCAGGAAGAACTGCTTTTCAATCTGGCGGAGCTCCTGGGTGCTTTTCCCGGGGAAAGACCGCCCCAGGTTCTGCCGCACCACTTTCTTGCGGTAGCCCACCACGTAGTACAGCAAAAAGTAAAGCCCCGTAGAAATGGCGTACAGCACCGGGAACGGCAAAAGTGAAATCCCCTTCAACAGCCACCAGAGCGGAAGTTGGCCGGGGCGAAGGTCAGGGCGGGACATGGAGGTCAAACGTGCGTTTTTAAGGTGTTTTCCAGAAAACAGGCCTAAAACAGGAAGTTGCCTGGCTGGCCCGGCTTCTGTTGTTCTAGCGCTAAGATAGCTAATTTGGGCGGGCCTCCCAAAACGGTTACGTGTGCCCTCCCAGACCAGCCACTGCCCCTCCGGCCATGCCCCGGCCCCGCCGAAATAAAACTTAGTCTGCCCTCTTGAAGAAACCGGCCAGGATCTCATAAGACCGCAGCCGGGCGGCGTGGTCATACACGTTGCCCGCTACCATGATTTCGTCTACGCCGGTCTCCTCTAAGAACGCCTGCATCTCTTCCTGCACCGTGGCGGCGCTGCCCACAAACGAGTAGCGCAGCATCTGCTGCACGGCGTACCGCTCGTTGGCATCCCAGAGGCCGTCCATGCTCTTGACAGGTGGCTGCATGGTTTTGCCCGTACCCCGCACCACGTTGATGAACGACTGGTACATGGTAGTAGACAGGAATTTGGCTTCCTCATCTGTATCAGCGGCCACCACGTTCACGCAGGCAATGGCATAAGGCTCCTTGAGCTGCGCCGATGGCTGGAAACTCTCTTTGTACACCCGCAAGGCCGCGTGCAACTGTGATGGGGCAAAATGGCTGGCGAAGGCGTACGGCAGGCCCAGAATACCGGCCAGTTGTGCGCCAAAGGTGCTGGAGCCCAGCATCCAGAGGGGCACGTTAGTCCCTTCGCCGGGCACGGCGCGCACCCGGGCGGTGGGGTCAACCGGGCCCAGGTAGTTCCGCAGCTCCACCACGTTCTGCGGAAACTCCTCTACCGGCGTCTGCAAATCTCTTCTCAACGCCATGGCGGTAAACTGGTCAGTGCCGGGCGCGCGGCCCAGGCCCAGGTCAATACGGTCGGGGTACAGCGTACCCAGCGTCCCAAACTGCTCGGCCACCACCAGCGGCGCGTGGTTGGGCAGCATGATGCCGCCAGAGCCTACCCTGATCTTGGTTGTATTGCCGGCCACATGGCCAATCAAGACCACCGTGGCTGAGCTGGCGATACCGGCAAAGTTGTGGTGTTCGGCCATCCAGTAGCGCTGGTAGCCCCACTTCTCCACGTGCTGCGCCAAATCTACGGTGTTTTTAAACGAATCTGCAGCGGTTTTGCCCTCTAAAATGGGCACCAGGTCCAGGACCGAAACAGGTATATCTGAAAGTTTTTTCGTACTCATAACTTTGGTTCTTGTGCAACTCATATGTACGAGCGCATTTCTAAAAGGCAAAAGTAGCCCCTGAAAGTTCTGCCCTGCTGCCCTTGCCCCGTTACCTTTAGGAAACCAACCGCACCCCTGCGTGGCCCCTTAGGTCTTTTTAGCATTGCTGATGGTTTATTGCTGGCTGCTTATGCAATGAGCTGGCGCGAGTCTCTGGCTCGTGACCAAGTGTGCTGGGAGTCTCCAGGCTCGCCGGGAGCCATATAAAAATCAGCAATGAGAGGAACCTACCCCTTCAGAGGAGGGGAGTAACCGGGAATGCGTGCGAGCGTATGCCATACGCCCTACACCTGTAATGCTCTGATCGGTAGGTGCATACCCCCTCTTTCTGAGCTTCGCTCGCTGCCTCAAACTCACGTTTGGGCAATCCTCAAGGGGAGACTTCCCCTTCGCCCCCTTCAAAGGGTGAGTATCTGCTGTGTAAGTCACGGAAGTTACTTCCGCGCCATAGCGGGTGCAGATTGGGGGCTGTAGACCAAAGCAACAGTGAGAATAATATGCACTGCCAGGGGGTAGCAGCTACTGTTTTCCGTTTCCGGGCTACTTTCATGAAAACAGGCCGAAAACGCAGAGCCTCCCTGGCAGTACCTGCGGGAGCGGGCAACGCAGTGCCGCCAGGCACGCAGGCGCTTAGCGGGAGCCAGCAGAGACGGTTCAAAACAATAATGGCTACCGTAGCAATGGAACAGACGGCAATTGCCAGGTGCGTAATTAAACGAAGGGAAGCCTGTCTGAGCGGCAGCGATTCTTCCCTTCTTGATTCTTTTGTTAGGTTGAGCATCAAGGATCAACGTGACAAACACCAGCAGAAAGTAATCCAGCTAGAGGTTTGTTAAATAAAGCAGCGGGAGCAAAGGCAGTTTAGCTTGTTGGTGAGAACACGCAAAAACGGCGGGGGAACAGACGGGAGAGAAACATTTACCAGCACTGCGAAAGAGACAAGGCAGTACCTGGTCTCTACAGATGGAATTACCACCATTCAAAAATTTATGAAAAGATAAAATTCCCGTACTTGCAAAGATTACACGCACCACTGCATGCAACTCCTCATAGAACTCCAGTACAACCCCAACCTTCTTTTTTTCCAAAAGTCTTTTCAAGCCGATGAACTTCTGTTTGAGGCGCAGGAGCACTACCAGAAGCAGAGCTACCGCAACCGCTGCCATATTCTTACGCCGCAGGGCGTGCAGCCGCTCAGCATTCCGGTGGTGAAAGGCAACCGCAAGACCCTCATCACCCAACTGGAGATTGACTACAGCCAGCGCTGGCGCGACAACCATTGGCGTACCATCCAGAGCGCCTACGGCAACGCTCCCTTCTTTGAGTACTATTCAGACTACATAAAAGACATCTATGACCGGGAGCCCGCCAAGTTATGGGACCTGAATATGGATTTATTCAAACTTTTCGCTAAATTCCTGAAGTTAAACAAACCCATACACCTTACTCAAACGTATGTAGAAACCTACGAGGAGCCGGTGCTGGATTGGCGCGGGAAACTTCACCCCAAGAAGGAACCTGACATTTTGCGTCTCCCTCCCTACCGGCAGGTGTTTGGCAAACAATTTGCATCAAATCTGAGTATACTGGACTTGTTGTTTAACCTTGGCCCAGAGGCATCTATTTACCTACAGAATTCTGCGGCTTTCTGTTGAACATTTGCCCCACTCAGCTTGTTTTATTACTAGCGTAGCCTTGGCAACCAACCGTTGCAGTACACGCACACAACATTTTACTAGACTAGACTACATGGAAGCCAAATTCTCAAATAGAGTGAAAGAGGTGATCTCTCTCAGTCGCGAGGAAGCCATACGTTTGGGGCATGATTACATCGGCACCGAGCACCTGCTTCTGGGTATGATTAGAGAGGGAGAAGGCACCGCAATCGCTTTGCTTAAAAAACTGGGGGTACCCATGGAGGAACTCAAGTACGCGCTTGAGCAGGCCACCAAAAATACCGCCAGCCCCAATACCAATATTACCGGCAGCATTCCGCTGACCAAGCAGACGGAGAAGGTCCTGAAAATAACGTACCTGGAGGCCAAAATCTTCAAGTCAGACATCATAGGTACTGAACACCTGCTGCTGTCTATTTTGCGGGATGAGGATAATATTTCATCGCAAACCTTAGCCAAATTCAACGTGAACTATGAAGCCATCCGGGATTCGTTAGACTACCATGCTAACAACCCACTCGCCTCTTCAGATACTGACGACAACGACGACAACGACAAACTCTTCGGTTCCTCTTCCTCTAAAGGGGGCGCGGGCTCAACTGCCAAGAAGGGTGCTGAGAAATCCCGCACCCCGGTGCTGGATAACTTTGGCCGTGATCTGACTAAGTTGGCCGAGGAAGGCAAACTAGACCCAATTGTGGGCCGTGAGAAAGAGATTGAGCGCGTGGCCCAGGTACTGAGCCGCCGCAAGAAAAATAACCCAATCCTGATTGGTGAACCGGGGGTAGGTAAAACGGCTATCGCCGAAGGCCTGGCTCTGCGCATCATTCAGAAGAAAGTGTCTCGCGTGCTGTTCGGCAAACGCGTGGTGACCTTAGATTTGGCCTCTTTGGTGGCCGGAACTAAGTACCGCGGCCAGTTTGAGGAGCGCATGAAAGCCGTGATGAACGAGCTGGAGAAATCGCCTGACGTGATTCTGTTCATTGATGAGCTGCACACCATTGTGGGTGCCGGTGGCGCGTCTGGCTCGTTAGATGCGTCTAACATGTTCAAACCAGCCCTCGCCCGCGGCGAAATCCAATGCATTGGCGCCACTACGCTAGATGAGTACCGCCAGTACATTGAGAAAGATGGTGCGTTGGCCCGCCGTTTCCAGATTGTGATGGTTGACCCAACCACGCCAGAGGAAACCATTGAGATTCTGCACAACATCAAAGACAAGTACCAGGACCACCACCACGTCAACTACACAGACAAAGCCATTGAGGCCTGCGTGAAGTTGAGCGACCGCTACATGAGCGACCGTTTCTTACCAGACAAGGCCATTGACATTCTGGACGAGGCCGGTGCCCGCGTACACATCAACAACATTGTGGTGCCAGATGATATCTTGAAACTTGAGGAGTCTATTGAGAACATCAAGGAAGAGAAAAACCGCGTGGTGAAGAGCCAGAAATACGAAGAGGCGGCCCAACTACGCGACAAAGAGAAAAAACTCTTGGATCAACTGGACTCGGCTAAGAAAAGCTGGGAAGAGGAGACCAAAAAGAAGCGTTACACCGTGAAAGAGGAAAACGTGGCCGAGGTAATCGCCATGATGACCGGTATTCCGGTGAAGCGTATCGCCCAGAACGAAGGCCAGAAGCTGCTCAACATGGGCGAAGAGCTGAAAGGCAAAGTGATTGGCCAGGACAAAGCGATTCAGCAGTTGGTGAAAGCCATCCAAAGAACCCGCGTTGGTCTGAAAGATCCTAAAAAACCCATCGGTTCATTTGTGTTCCTGGGTCCAACCGGGGTTGGTAAAACTGAGCTGGCCAAAGTGCTGGCTACCTACCTGTTTGACAAAGAAGATTCTCTGGTGCGCATTGACATGAGTGAGTACATGGAGAAATTCAGCGTATCTCGCCTGGTAGGAGCGCCTCCAGGCTACGTGGGCTACGAAGAAGGTGGTCAGCTGACCGAGAAAATCCGCCGCAAGCCGTATTCAGTGGTGTTGCTGGATGAGATTGAGAAAGCGCACCCAGACGTGTACAACCTGTTGTTGCAAGTGCTGGATGACGGTGTGTTGACCGACGGTTTAGGCCGTAAAGTGGACTTCCGGAACACCATCATCATCATGACTTCCAACATTGGGGCGCGTGACTTGCAGGACTTCGGGGCTGGAGTTGGTTTCGCCACCAAAACCCGCCAGGAGAACATGGACGACATCATGAAAGGCACCATAGCGGCCGCCTTGAAGAAAACGTTCTCCCCTGAGTTCCTGAACCGTCTGGATGATGTGATTGTGTTCAACTCACTGGCCAAAGAAGATATCCATAAAATCATTGATATCTCTCTGCGCAAGTTGCTGGAGCGTGTGAAAACATTGGGCTACACCATTGAGATCACAGACAAAGCCAAAGATTTTGTGGCTGAGAAAGGGTATGATTCCAAATATGGGGCGCGTCCGTTGAACCGGGCCATCACCAAGTACATGGAAGACCCAATCGCGGAGGAAATCCTGAAAGCGGAGTTGGCGCAAGGGGACATCATTCAGATAGACTACGAGGAAGGCAAAGAAGAGCTGAAATTCACCAATCGCAAGAGCGAGAACCACGTGAAAGACACCTCAGATGAATTGCCAGATGCGTCAGCGTCTTCTGAAGAAGAGGAAACCACGCCCACAGACGGCAAGAAGAAAGACTAAGCGTTAATTTCTATTAGATTTGGGAAAGGCTGACAGACATTCTGTCAGCCTTTTCTGTTTTTGAGCTGTTTCCGGAAAAAGAGGCAGGAAACGGAAGCCAGAAAATGGAGCGTCGTTACCCTGTAAAGACGTGTGTCCCTGAAACGGAAAAATCTCATCTAAGACCAAAATGAAATCCTGGGCAAAATAGAAGGTATCAGTTGCAAAGACACGTTCTTATCTTAACTGAAAGGGTATTGTTGCATAGAAGCCACGTCGTTACAGGGTAACGACGCTACATTTTGCGTTTTTGGCCTGTTTTCCTGAAAACAGACCAAAAACGCAAGATATACATAACCCTTTCTCCCCCAGTTTTTCCGCGCGAAACGTATAGATTATCAATTTATTTTGGGGGTGGCTTTACATTCCGGAAGAAAAGCGTAACAAAAATTTTACACTGGCCTATTCTTTCCTAAATTTGGTCTCTTGTACCAACACCAAAACTGCTCAATGTCAGACACCAATCCTTTGAACAGCAAATTTGAGATTTTAGACCGCAAAAATGCCGAGGCCCACTTAGGAGGCGGCCAGGCGCGCATTGATGCCCAACATAAAAAAGGCAAACTCACCGCCCGTGAACGCATTGACCTGCTCCTGGATGAAGGCTCTTTTGAGGAGATAGGCAAGTTTGTGATGCACCGCTCCAAAGACTTCGGCCTGGACAAGGAATACTACCTGGGTGACGGCGTGGTAACCGGCTACGGCACCGTAAACGGCCGCCTGGTGTACGTATTCTCCCAAGACTTCACTGTTTTTGGCGGGTCCCTCTCAGAAACCCACGCCGAGAAAATTGTCAAGATCATGGACCTGGCCATGAAAAACGGCGCACCCGTGATTGGCTTGAATGATTCAGGCGGGGCAAGAATTCAGGAAGGCGTGGTTTCCCTGGGCGGCTACGCCGATATCTTCTATAAAAACACCCTCGCCTCGGGCGTGATTCCGCAGCTGTCGGGCATTATGGGGCCTTGCGCGGGCGGCGCGGTGTACTCGCCGGCCATCACTGATTTCATCCTGATGGTGGAAGACACGTCCTACATGTTTGTGACCGGCCCCAACGTGGTGAAAACGGTGACGCATGAGACCGTGACCTCTGAGGAACTGGGCGGCGCCAGCACCCACAGCACCAAAAGCGGCGTGACCCATTTCTCCTGCGCCAATGAGGTAGTGTGTATTCAGAACATCAAGCAGCTGCTGAGCTATATGCCACAGAACTGCGAGGAACTGCCGCCGTCTGCACCCTATGAGCCCCAAGCAGACGAAACCCGTGAGGTATTGAACACCATTGTGCCCGAAAACCCGAACCAACCGTATGACATGCGCGAGGTGATTGAAGGCATCATTGACAGCGGCTCATTCCTGGAAGTGCATAAAAACTTTGGCGAAAACATAGTAGTGGGTTTTGCCCGGTTGGCGGGCCGCAGCATAGGCATTGTGGGCAACCAACCGGCGGTGTTAGCCGGGGTTCTGGACATCAACGCCAGTACCAAGGCTGCCCGCTTCGTGCGTTTCTGTGACTCGTTCAACATTCCGTTGCTGGTGCTGGAAGACGTGCCCGGTTTCCTGCCTGGCACTGACCAGGAGTGGCGCGGCATTATCACCAACGGGGCTAAATTACTCTACGCGTTCTGCGAGGCCACCGTGCCGCGCGTGACCGTGATTACCCGCAAGGCCTACGGCGGCGCCTATGACGTGATGAACTCCAAGCATATTGGCGCTGATTTGAATTATGCCTGGCCTACGGCCGAAATTGCCGTGATGGGCGCCAAAGGTGCCGCTGAAATCATCTTCAAACGCGAGATTGCAGCCGCCGAAGACCCGGAAGCCAAACTGGCCGAGAAAGTGGCCGAGTACCAGGAGAAATTCGCGACGCCGTACCGGGCGGCCCACCGTGGCTTTGTAGACGAGGTGATTTACCCGTCTGAGACGCGTGCCAAGCTGATCAAGGCGTTCAAGATGCTGGAGAACAAGGTAGATCAGCTGCCCAGGAAAAAACACGGCAATATCCCGCTGTAAAAAAGATGTCAGACGCTGGAATATAGGCCTTAGACTTATCCAGGCAACCTAACCTCCAGCGTCTGACATGCCATAACCAACAACCGCCCCAAAGGCATGGGCTATGTGAAGCACCCCGTGCCTTTCCACAACCACTTACACTAACACACAACAACGAACCGGAGAAGTGCTTCGCTCCACATTGACGAAAGCATATGAGAGAAGAAAGCTTTGATTTTCTGCAAAAGTATCTCAACAACGCCGCCCCCACCGGCTTTGAATCTGAAGGCCAGAAACTTTGGCTGGCGTACATTAAGCCGTACATTGATGAGTATTTTGTAGACACCTACGGCACCGTAGTGGGCGTAATCAACCCAGAGGCTGACTACAAAGTAGTCATTGAGGCGCACGCAGATGAGATTGCCTGGTTTGTGAACTACATCACCCCAGAGGGTTACATTTACGTACGCCGCAACGGCGGGTCAGACGCGGTCATTGCTCCGTCAAAACGGGTAAACATTCATACCAGAAAAGGGCCCGTGAAAGCAGTCTTTGGGTACCCGGCCATTCATGTGCGCAAGGTGGAGCAGGACAAAGCCCCTACCGTAGAGACCATTTTCCTGGACTGTGGCGCCGCCAACCGCCAGGAAGTGGAAGACATGGGCATTCACGTGGGCTGTGTGGTCACTTTTGATGACGAGCTGTGGGTGATGAATGACAAGTATTACGTGGGCCGGGCGCTGGACAACCGCATTGGTGGGTTCATGATTGCAGAAGTAGCCCGTATGCTCAAAGAGAACGGGAAAAAACTGCCCTTCGGTCTGTACATTGTGAATGCCGTGCAGGAAGAGATTGGTTTACGCGGCGCCGAGATGATTGCCCACCGTATCAAGCCTAACCTGGCCATCATCACAGACGTGACCCATGACACCCAGAGCCAGGGCTACGAGAAAAAAACCAACGGTGACCTGCACTGCGGCAAAGGCCCTGTATTGACCTATGGCCCGGCGGTACAGAACAACGTGCTGAACATGCTGATTGACGTGGCAGAGAAGAATGAGATCCCCTTCCAGCGTGCCGCCGCCACCCGCGCCACCGGCACAGACACAGATGCGTTTGCCTATTCCCATGAAGGCGTGGCTTCGGCGTTGATCTCGTTGCCGTTGAAGTATATGCACACCACCGTGGAGACCGTTCATAAAGACGATGTAGACAACATCATTCAGCTGTTCTACCAGTTCCTGAACCAGCTGGAGAGCGGCCATGACTTTAGATATCTGACCTAGCTGTTTTGGGGCTGTTTTCAGAAAAACAGCCCCAAAACGCAATTTAAAGACCTGTGGGGAAAAGATACCTGCAGGTCTTTGCCTTTCCACGGCCTCTGTTGCCCCATTACCACCGCTGCACATGGAACTGTCCACCCCGCGTCTCCTGCTCAGGGAATTTCAGGAAAATGACTGGCACTTCACCCACCTGTATGAATCACAGGAAAGTGTTATGCGTTACCAGACCAGCCACGTACGCAGCAGCCAGGAAAGCCGGGACTATCTACTCCAGTGCATGGCCGAAGCCAGGGAAGATCCCCGCACCCTCTTTGACCTGGCTGTTGTTCTGAAAAGCACCAACATGCTCATTGGCCGGGTGGGAATGAAGATAGACTATGACGCCGAGGAAGCCGCGCTCTGGTACCTCCTGAACCCCACCTACTGGAACAAAGGCTATACCACAGAGGCCGCACGCGCCCTCATCGAATACGGGTTTGAGGAGCTGCACCTGCACCGCTTCTGGGCCGACTGCGACCCGCGCAACGTGGGTTCTTACCGCGTAATGGAGAAACTGGGCATGCGCCGTGAAGCCCATTTCAAGGAGAATATCTTCATCAAAGGCGAGTGGTGTGATTCACTGGTATACGCCCTGTTAGACCATGAGTGGCAGCACAGGCAACCATTGTAAAGCTTTATTTTCAACAGATCCTATTTTTGTTTCCGGGCTACTTTTCCAAAAACAGGCCCAAAACAGAAGCTCTGATTGTTCAGTATAGTTATTGGGAGACATTAGCAGCCGGTACTTTAGAAGTCATCAGCCGTTCCGGGGCATTGGGTAGGCCGGAGCCGTGAAAATGTGTTGATGGAAACTCCTTCTTCGGAATTAAACCACCTAGACCAACATACCTTGCAGTTTTTAGATCAGATGCACCGGCAGGTTGACTTGCCACAGTTTCCGGAACGGATTGTGTCCTTGGTACCCAGTCAGACAGAATTGCTGTTTCACCTGGGGTTGGGTGACCGCGTGGTGGGCGTGACCAGATTCTGCCTTCACCCAAGAGAGGAGGTCAGAAAGAAGACCAGGGTTGGCGGCACCAAACAGTTTCACCTGGAGGTGATTGACCAGTTGGCGCCAGACCTTATCATTGGCAACAAAGAAGAGAATTACCAGGAAGGCATTGAGGCCCTTGCGCAAAAGTACCCCGTCTGGATGAGTGACATCCTTACCCTGGAAGACAGCCTGCAAATGATGGCCTGGGTAGGGGAAATCACCAACACGGCCACCAAAGCCCAAGAACTGGTTTCTCAATTACAGGAACACTTTTTACAGTTACACCCCATTTCCCCCCGCATTCGCACGGCTTACTTTATCTGGCGCAAGCCGTACATGGCCGTGGGCGGAGAGAATTTCATAGACCATGTGTTAGCCCGTTGCGGTCTGGAGAATGTGGTTGCTGACATGCCCAGGTACCCAGTCATCACCCCTGAACTGCTGCAGGAACGCGCACCCCAGCTAATTCTGCTTTCTTCTGAACCTTACCCTTTTCAGGAGAGACATCTGGCTGAGTTCCAGCAGATCTGCCCGGACGCCCTGGTGAAAGTGGTAGATGGGGAGATGTTCAGTTGGTACGGTAGCCGGCTTTTACATTCGGTCCCATACCTTCAAGATCTCCTGCGGCAGGTGCAGCAAGACCTTCCTCCCCAATAAAAAAGCCCCGGCCTCTGTTACAGAGGCCGGGGCTTTTCTTCCATTCTTACAGTACCACTACTTGCTGGCAACTGCATTCTTCAACTCCTGGGCTTCAGCTAAGTGTTGCTTTAAAACGGGCAACACCTGGTCAATAAACGCCTGGATTTCCTGATCTTTCAGTTCCTTTTCTGCTTGCTCATAAAGGGCCACTGTCTCTTTCTGTACTTCCAGCTGGGCATCTGTGAAGGTCTGGTCAAAAGCCTCGCCTTCTTTGGTTTCCAGACTGTCTACAATCGCTTTCTTTTCTGAGGGCATCTCATTGGGCAGTTCTACCCGGCGCTGCTTAGCCATGCTTTCTAAAACCGGGCTGGTCCTAGAATGCACGTGCACCAGTTGCTGGCCATACGCATCTACTTTTTTCCCTTGGTCTGCGGCCATCATCCCGGCCATTAACTCAAAACGGTCAGTGGCCACTGCTTTCTGGAGGAACTGCTCTACTTTGGCATGGTCAGCCGCAGAGGCTTCCTGCTTGTTGCTACTGCATGACACTAATGTAGTGCTACTCATAGCAAACACACTCCCGATCAATAACAAACTTATTTTTTTCATAGTTTTAGGTCTTCGTTGTACAGCACTCACGTATGAGCATCTTCTAACGTTAAAACTAAAGCAAGGTTAAAATAGTTCAGAACTACACTTCCAATTCATACATTAAAGCCTGAATAACATTTATTTAATTCAAATTCACCCACCCCAATTCCCGTCACAAGGCTTCTACCAAATATATCATTCACCACTCCTATCATCCAATAAATTTATATTTTCACCTTTGTAAGCAGACAAAAAAATCAGCCCATTGTTTTAGCAATGGGCTGTTTTTAAACGTAGGCAAACAACTGTTACATGCCGTCTACTTTCGTCTTTGTGTCTCGGGCATGCTGCAGGTGCGTTCTCAGCTTTGGTAAGGTTTCGTCAATAAAAGCCTGCACTTCAGCATCTTTTATCTCTTTGTCAGCCTGCTCATATAAAGCAATGGCTTCCTGGTGAGCCTGTACCTGTACCGCAGCAAAATCTTTATCAAAGGGCAGTCCGTCTAAACCGTTCAGGCGGGTCATGATTTGCTGTTTGGGAGCGGGCATGGTCATCTGCAACTGAATATCCCGTTCATCTGCCATGTCCATGATTTTATTGCTTGACAGGGTATGGTCACGTACCAGCATGGCCCCTAACGTTTCAACATCAGAGGTTTCACCTTTCACTTGTGCCATCTGACCGGTCTGAATCTCAAACATGTCACTCACGGCCGCATTCTGGAAGAATACCGCCACCCGCTGCCGGTCTTGCTCCATCAGGGCATCCGCATCCTCATCGTCGTCATCACATGACACCAGTAGCACACTGCTCAGTAACAGGGAGCAGAAGAGCACCCATACGTTCGTTTTTTTCATATTAGATTGGTTAACAAATTATTTATTCAGGGTTCTTTTACGGGTTTAACTGGAATCGGCTTGCGCTCAAAAGACATCTACCCTCAATTTCAGTATAAACCAGAATCTTTATATAGCGCTCCCAGCCTATCGAGCCCAAACCAGTTAACCAATTCATAACCAATTAACTAAGACAACCTCAACCCATTTCACCAGATCCTCTGCTGTTACAAGGGGCTAATGAAGTTTTAGTACTTGCCGCAACCGTCTACAGAGGTTTCCGTTTTCACAATACCGGTGCTACAACAGCACTCAGGCCCTGTATGATGTAAAGAATACCGTGATGGAAAATGCACCTTTGCGCCGACAGTTCCTCAAGCAACTGGGATTGGGTTTGGCGGCAGCAGGAATCGCTCCCCTTCAAGCAGCAGCATCTCCCTTTCTAACTTCAAACACCGCACCTATGGCAGAGAAAAAACTAGGCTGGGCCATTGTGGGCCTGGGCGAATTCGCGACCAAGCAACTCATTCCTTCCTTTCCGCTATGCAAGAAATCAAAGCTGGTGGCTCTGGTGAGCGGAGACCCCGCCAAAGCCCAGCGCATTGCCGCTGAAAACGGGGTAGATCCTAAAAACATCTACAACTACCAGAACTATGACTCGCTCAGAGACAACCCAGAGGTAGATGTGATCTACATTGTGCTGCCCAACAGCATGCACGCGGAGTACACCATTAGAGGGGCGCAAGCAGGCAAACATATCATGTGTGAGAAACCCATGGCCACCACCGTAGAAGACTGTGAGAAAATGATTGCCGCCTGCCAGAAGGCGGGCAGGAAACTCATGATTGCCTACCGCGCCCAGTATGAACCCTACAACCTGAAAGCCATTGAACTAGCCCAAGGGGGGCAATTGGGCAAACTCAAGGTTATCACCGCTGACCACGGCCGCATCCTGGACCCCGCAAAACCGCAGGACAAGTGGCGTGCTGAGAAAAAATTGGCGGGTGGCGGCTCCCTGATGGACATTGGCATCTACAGCCTGCAGGCGGCCAGGTACATTACCGGTGAGGAGCCCGTTGAAATCTCAGCCATGCTGCACAGCACGCCCCATGACCCCAGGTTTAAAGAGGTGGAGGAAAACGTGAATTTCGTCCTGAGGTTCCCCAGCGGGGTACAGGCCAACTGTACCTCCAGCTACGGCTACTCAGATACCAAACGCTTTCAGGTCTTTGGGTCAGAGAAAGTACTCACCTTAGACCCTGCCACTGATTACTATGAACACCACCTCAGCCTCAGCGGAAAAGAGGGCAAGCAGGAGATGAAAATCAAAGAAGAGAACCAGTTTGCACTGGAAATAGACCATCTGTCTGAATGCATTCAACAGAACAAGAACCCCAAAACACCCGGCGAAGAAGGCCTGCAGGATGTCAAGCTCATGATGGCCATCTATGAATCTGCCAGAAAAGGAAAACCGGTGGTGATCAAGAATTGAGAATTAAGAATTAGGAATGAAGCATAGAAAAGGAAAGCCGCTGTTACGAGATCGTGACAGCGGCTTTCCTTTTCTATGAGGGGTTCAATTTGTTTCTGTAGAGAAATGAGGTATTAAAAGAGCTTCCGTTTATGGTCTATTTTTTGAATAACAGCCCCAAAACACAAGAAACCGCCTAACTCAAGAATAATTCTTAATTCCTAATTCTCAATTACTTGAAACCCCGCTTTCTGCAGCTCCTCCCAGTACCGCGGGTACGATTTGCGCACCACCTTGGGTTCTTCAATGATCACGGGTTGTTTCAGCGCCAGCGGCGCGAAGGCCATGGCCATGCGGTGGTCTTCATAGGTGTGCACGGTGGGTACGTTTTCGGGCTGATTTTGCAAAAACAGGCCAAAAACGTCAGGCTCGGTTTCTTTCAGCTCAGCGCCAAATTTCTGTACCTCGTTCTGCAGGGCGGCAATGCGGTCGGTTTCTTTGATGCGCAGACTTTCCAGGCCGGTCATGTCAAACTCCACGCGCAAACCAGCCGCCAAGGCCACCACCGTCTGCGCCAAATCTGGGCAAGCCGAAAAATCAATGCGCGCAATTTTCTCCTGCACCGGTTGTTTCGTGAGCCGTACGCCTTCGGCGGAAAACTTGGTTTTCACGCCAAACGGGGCCATCAACGTAGGCAGCACGCTGTCTCCTTGCAGGGAATTGCTTCTAAGGCCAGGCAGGAAAATATCAGCTTCCTTGGCCAGAGCCGTGATGCTGTACCAGTAACTGGTCGCGCTCCAATCAGATTCTACCGTGAACTCCTGCTGCTGGTATTTTTGCGGTGCAACCGAAATGAGATTTCCTTCAAACGTAGCCTGCACCCCAAAGTGCGCCATCTGGGCCAACGTCATTCTAATATATGGCTCTGAACTGATTTTCCCTTCCAGGGTGAGTTCCAGCCCCTGCGGCAGCAACGGCCCAATCATGAGCAACGCGGATATGTACTGGCTGCTGATGTCTGACCGTACGGTGAGTTGGTTGGTGCCGGTGCCTTCAAACCCGTTCATCTGCATGGGTGGGTAACCTTCCTGGCCCAGATATTCAATCTTAGCCCCCAACTTCCGCAAGGCGTCTACCAGAACGCCAATGGGGCGCTGGCACATGCGGGGCGTGCCGGTGAGTTTGAGTTTCTGGCCGGTAGCAGCATAATAGGCCGTCAAGAAACGCATAACGGTGCCCGCATCTTCGGCGCTCACTTCTTCGCCGGCAGGCGTAGAGAGCAAACGGTTCAGGAGTTGGGTATCATTGGCGTCTGACAGGTTATGGATGGGGAAATCCTGACCGGAAAGGGCCCTGATAATTAAAGCGCGGTTGGCTTCACTTTTAGAGGCGGGCAAAGTCACTTGCCCACGCAACACGCCCGTGGGGTGCGACACGCGCACAGCAGCAGCTGACATCATAAGGTTTGGTAATAACGCAAGGCGCTCTGCACCTCGCTCAAGGTAATGGGTTGGTCATACACGGCTTCGCCAATTCTCTGCAACAGCGTGCAGTTGATGGTGGCGCCGTCGTTCTTTTTATCATGCAGGCAGAGCTGACTAATGGCTTCCAGGTCGCCGGCCGGCAGTTTCACCTTTTCATAGATGGAGAAAATAAAGGTCTCAATCTGCTCCAGTTCCTCAGCGGTGAGCAAACCGCGCTGCACAGAAAGCCATGCTTCGCAGACCATGCCCACGGAAATGGCCTCGCCGTGCAGCAGCAGCAGCCCCGGCTTCTCCAGGTAAAAACTCTCTACGGCGTGGCCAATGGTATGCCCGAAGTTCAGGATTTTGCGCAGGCCGCTCTCCAGCGGGTCTGCGGTCACCACCCGTGATTTAATTTCAATAGAATGGCGAATGAGGTCAGTCCAATCTTCAGTGAACAGACCAATGTAACGCTGCTCCTGAAACTTTGCGGCGTCTAAGATGAGCCAGTGCTTGATGATTTCGGCGTAGCCGGATTTCATCTGGCGCATATCCAGGGTCTGCAGAAAATCTGGGTTCACCAGCACCGCCAGCGGCTCCTGAAACACACCCAAATGGTTCTTGAAACCCATAAAGTCAATGCCGGTCTTGCCGCCCACGCTGGCGTCTACCTGTGAGAGTAACGTAGTAGGCACGTTCACAAACCGGATGCCGCGTTTGTACAGGCTGGCGCAGAAGCCGCCCAAATCAGTAAGCACGCCGCCGCCCACGTTCACCAGCAGGCTCCAGCGGTCCAAGCCCTGCTCAGTGAGTTCCCGCCACACGTGCTCACAGGTGGCCAGGGTTTTGTTCTCTTCGCCGCTTTTGATGTGCACCAGGTGGTGCGGCGGCAGGATTGGTTTCAGCAACGGATAGCAGTGCCGGTGGGTATTCTCATCTACCAGCACCACTATCTTTTGGAAGGCCCGGCTCTGCAACAGGTGCTCCAGTTGGGGCAAGGCCTCCGGTCCTATGAAAATTTCTTCGGTCAAGGTACTCTTCTAAATTAGTGCGTTTTTGGCCTGTTTTCTTAAAAACAGGCCAAAAACGCAATGAAGGCTCAAAAACGGGAATGTCTGGGGGAGTTCAAAATAAAATCTTCAGAAATTGCGGCTTTTCCCTTTTCTTCTGGCAACAGCGCTTAAAATCAGTTACAAAAATTGCAAAGAACAACTCCGGCCCGGGGCCGAAGGAAAGGGTAAGCTCTTCTTTACGCCCTTTTCCAGAAATGAACCGGAAACAACTAACAGCCGTTTTTACGTTATCTTTGTGGCGCTTTACTAACCAGCGCGAACCCATTCTATATGAACCCTGTCCCGAACGTCTCTTTTGAAGACACCGCCATCGCCTTCGCTGATAAATCTGACGCGGAATTATATAAAACCTACCTCCTGTTTGCCGCCATGAACAACAACTCCCTGGTGAAAATGGGCGGTGGCCTGATGAAGAAGGCTCTGAGCTGGAACCTGCCGGTCAAGTTTCTCATCAAGAAAAGCATCTTTGAGCAGTTCTGCGGCGGCGAGACCATACAGGAGTGCAAGCCTACCATTCAGAAGCTGGGGGCCTCGGGCATTGGCACTATCCTGGACTACTCGGTAGAGGGCGAGAGCAACGAGGAAAGCTTTGACCATACCGTGCAGGAAATCATCTCCACCGTTGAGATGGCCGCCAACTCCACCCACATTCCGTTCAGTGTATTCAAAGTGACGGGGGTCGCTGACCCGGCATTGCTGGCCAAAGCGCAAACTGACCAAGAACTGACCCCCACTGAGAAAGCCGCCTACGCTAGGGCGCGCGCGCGGGTAAAGGCCATCTGCCAGCGGGCGTATGAGCGGGGTGTGCGCGTGTTCATTGACGCCGAGGAAAGCTGGCTGCAGGAAACCATTGACCAGCTCTGCTTTGAGATGATGGAACTCTACAACCAGGAGCGCCCCATTGTCTACAACACTTACCAGCTCTACCGCCATGACCGGCTGGACGTGATCAAACGTGACTACGAGAATGCGGTGAAGCGAGGCTATTACCTGGGCGGCAAACTGGTGCGGGGCGCCTACATGGAGAAAGAGGCGCGGGTGGCGCAGGAGAAAGGCTACCGCAACCCCATCAACCCCAGCAAACAAGCCACAGATGACTTATATAATGAGGCGCTGAAATTCTGCCTGGAGCACATTGACCGCATTGCCATCTGCGCCGGTACCCACAATGAAGACAGCTGTTACCTGCTCATGCAGCTCATGGCCCAGCACCATCTGGCCCCGCAGGATGAGCGCATTTACTTCGCGCAGCTTTTGGGCATGAGTGACAACCTCTCCTATAATCTGGCGCACGCCGGGTATAAAGTGGCCAAATACGTGCCGTACGGCCCGGTAGAGGCGGTCATGCCGTACCTGCTGCGCCGGGCAGATGAGAACACCGCCATTGCCGGACAGAGCAGCAGAGAGTTTTCTTTGGTGAAGAAGGAAATGGAGCGCCGCAAACACAGACGGGCTTAACCAGATACCGCCCGTGTTTTTGGCCTGTTTTCTGAAAAACAGGCCGCAAACACGGGCGGTTGCTTTAAAAAACAAAAAGCGTCTTCTGCGCAAACCGCATGAAGACGCTTTTCATTCTTAACCTAGTTGCGTACGTGATTGCACGCGGTTAATTACTGAACAGCAGTAGTAGAGTCAGTAGTAACAGCAGCAGAATCAGTAGAAACAGCAGCAGTAGTATCTACTTCAGTAGCTTCAGTAGAAACTTCAGTTTCAGTTGTAGCTTCAGTAGTTTCAGCAGGCTTAGACTCGCAAGAAGCGAAAGCGAACATACCAGCAACTAGGGCAAGAGAAAATACCTTTTTCATTTTAGTGATTTTTAAAGGGTTTTAGCGTTAATTTCACCCTTTATACCGCTACCCCCCGGGAGGTAACCCATCTTTTTCAGAAAATTTTTATTTTTTTTCTGTGGGTTACTAAATCCCTGAAACTGTATTAATTGATGAGCATGACTAGTAAGGCGCAGCTAGCCGATACCGACATTATTGAAGGGATTCTACGTGATGACGAGGTAGCCCTGAGCAGGCTGTACAAGCTCCACTTTCCTATGGTGCTGTTCTTTGTGCAGAGTAACAACGGCACAGAAGATGACGCCAAAGACATCTTTCAGGAAGCCGTGATTGTCTTCTATGAAAAGATAAAGGCCGGCCAGCTGGAACTCAACTGCCAGATTAAGACGTACTTGTATTCCATCTGCAGAAGACTCTGGCTAAAAAGGCTTTCCCGCAGCAGCCGCTTTAGCAGCGGTTTGATAGAAGACACCGAGGAGGAGCTGACAGACACGTCTCAGGAGGCGGACCAGGCAGAGCAGAACGAGCTCAAGTTTTCGGCCATGGCCGATGCCTTGAACCAGTTGGGCGAACCCTGCAAAACGCTGCTGGAAGACTTTTACATCCGGTCTATGGGCATGCCCGAGATCACGGAGAAGTTTGGCTACAACAATGCAGACTCGGCTAAAAACCAGAAGTACAAGTGCCTCATGCGCCTAAAGAAGCTTTTCTTCCTGGGCTATCAGGAGCCCAGGTAAACGCAGCAATTAAGACAGGCACCCGGTCAGGGTGTATTCATATATGAGTGACAGGGAATTATTTGAATTAATGGAGCGGTACCGCCAGCACCAGGTAACCTCCGCCGAAAGGCAGGAACTGGAAGAGCGCCTGGCCACTGACCCCCTATTTGCCCAGCGGGTGCAGGACTTTGAGCTGCTGACCTCCTCTTTACAGGCGTATGGCAAGCAGCAGGAGCTGCGCCAGAAGCTAAACAGCCTGCACCAGGAGTGGAGACAGGAGAACCCCGCCAGCGCCCCGGCCCCGGTACGCCGCCGCACGCCCATGCAGCTTTTCATGCGCCGGTACGCCGCCACCATGGGGGTAGCCGCCACGGTAGCTATTGTCACGGTGTTCAGCGCGCTGCTGGGCATGGAGATGTGGCGTTCAGCCACCAAGCAGCAGGCAGCCCGCTATGTAGAGTTGAGACGGGAAGTAGACGCGCTCAAGCGCAAGCAGAACGCCCTTCTGCAAGACGCCACCGCCACCCCTAAAGCCAGCGCAGTCAATCCGGGCCAGTTCACCGGCACCGGCTTCGCCCTTACCTCAGACGGGTACTTTGTCACGTCTTACCACGTGATTGAAGGCGCAGACTCTCTCATGATTGAGCACAAGAACGGGCAGAAATACAAAGTGGAAGAGATTTATTCAGACCAGATCAGAGACCTGGCCCTGCTACGCGTGGCAGACACCACGTTTGACGGATTTGGGAAACTGCCGTACTCTTTCAAATCTAAGGAGTCTGATTTAGGCGAGCGCGTTTTCACCCTGGGCTACCCAAGGGAAGACGTGGTGTTTGGCGAAGGCACCCTCAGCTCCCGCTCCGGCGTTTACGGTGACACCGCTTCTTACCAGATCTCTATCCCGTTGAACCCAGGCAACAGCGGCGGACCGCTGCTAGATGACCGCGGCAACATGATTGGCGTAATCAGTGGCAAAATGCTGGGGGTAGACGGGGCGGCCTTTGCCGTGAAATCTGCCTATTTGCTGAGCCTGCTGGAGCAACTGCCCAGCCACCGCCTTCCGCAGCCGGTTAACCTGCCTAAAGTAAATAACCTGGCCGGCACCAGCCGCCCGCAGCAGCTCAAGAAACTGCAAGACTTTGTGTACATGGTCAAGGTGTACAACTAAGAGACCTACTATTCCCTGATGGCAAGAACGCCTGCGGTAAACCGCAGGCGTTCTTGTTTTATGTCAACCAGCAGATGTAACTAATACCAAACGTTTTCGTTTAGCTAATCTCTGATGTTCAGTTTGCTGGATTTAACCAGCGCATCAAATACCACTATGTTACACCTTCTAAATATTAAACAACGAGCTATGGAAAACCATCATGGAAACACCGGTAATTCCCGTATGATGACGGGAATGTTTAGAGATAGAGACAGTGCTGAACGTGCCTACAACGCTTTACACAGCCGCGGCTACAGCAAAGATGATATTAACGTGATCATGAGCGATGAGGCACGCAAGCGTCACTTCGCAGATGGCCATGAGACTGAACTGGGGAACAAAGCCCTGGAAGGAGCCGGAGCCGGTTCTGCCATTGGTGGTACCCTGGGTGCCATTGTGGGGGCTATTGCCGCTATTGGTACTTCTGTTGCCCTGCCTGGCCTGGGTCTGGTGATTGCTGGTCCGTTGGCAGCTGGCCTGGCTGGTGCCGGTGCCGGTGGTTTGACGGGTGGCTTACTAGGTGCCCTGGTGGGTTCTGGTATTCCGGAGGAACGTGCTAAGACGTATGAGTCTGGTATCAAAGAGGGTAACATTGTGATGGGCGTAACCCCACGTACCGCTGAAGATGCAGACTACTTTGAAAACGAATGGCGCACCCACCGCGGTGAGCACATTTACCGTTAACAGGTAATCCTGAGTAACAGAAAGTCCCCGGTTCTTAATGAGCCGGGGACTTTTTGCGTTTAGCCTGTTTCTCTTTGTCTTATGCGCTGCAAACCGGCCTCAAAAGAACCTGACATTGCGGTTGCCTCGCACCATAGCGCTGCTAGGCTGCTCTAAAAACACTACAGAAGAACCTTATGCTCCCCGTTTCGCCAGCAAAATCAATCTGTACACAAGCGCCTTCCCTGGTTCGTTCTGTCTTGGGTGAAGCCACCCTTCTGTTTTCGGCCTGTTTTTCTGAAAACAGGCCGAAAACAGAAGGGTATCCAATTGTATATTTTTCTGGGAGGCCAAACCCGTTCCCTGTTACTTTAGCTCCAGCCTGATGGGGAGGGTCATGCGTACGGGCACGGCCCGTCCGTTCTGGATACCTGGTTTCCAGCGGGGCATTTTTGACAGCACGCGCACCACCTCCTCCTCGGTGCCGTATCCCAGCCCTTTCAGGATAGAGATATCTGTAAGTTCACCGGTAGGGCTCACCACAAAGCTGGTGACCACGGTTCCTTCCACGCCCTGGCTCTGGGCTGCCCTGGGGTATCTGAGGTTTCTGCCTACAAAGTCCATCAGTTTTTTCATTCCGCCCTCAAATTCCGGCATATCCTGCACGCTAATGAATATTTCAGTTTTCTCCGGGGCGGTCCCTGCCCCTTCACCAGTGCCGCCGGTGCCTGGCCCGGTACCCGCCATGGGGTCATCTATCCTGCCCAACCCATTGCCCTCAGAAGTTACCGTAGAAGCATTGGCGGTCTTCAGGTCTTCCTGCGTAGGGATCTGCTCGTTCCTCACCAGCTGGTCCTGCTCTACTTTATAGGTCACATTTCTGATGGTCTTGCCCGCGGGCTTGGGGCTGGCTGGCTCCTGCTGCCTCACCGGTTCAACTTTTTCTTCTATTTTGGGGAGCTGTACTGAAATCATTTCTCTTAGCCTTGGCTTTGTCTCAGGAACTACCGCCCTGTCATCTTCCCCAAAAAGTTTGGTCCCTATCACGGGTAAGCTGATTAACAGGGTAGAAAGGGAGACGGCCATGAGCAGGGCCTGGGACAAGTGCCGGTGGTACAACCTGCGTAGCAGGTAAGCGCCATAGGCTTTGTTTCGCCCGTCAAAGATCATGTCCAGGAGGGTGGCTTGTGGTGCGGTTTTGTTTTCCATGGCGGTAGTGGTTTAAGTAGACAAATGGTTTCTGTTTCGCATAAGATGTCTGCCCCGCTTAATTTCCATAACCTGGCCAATTATAATTTTATCGTTTACCTACAGTTTATGCTTCTATGAAAGCTGGTAAGAAACAAATAGCTTTAAAATTCTGTTAAAAAGGGGAACAGGAATGCTGAAAAATCAATGCTTCTGCTTACTTTGAGTTCTTCTACAAATTAAAGTCTGTTCTCACACCTTTCAACGCCACTTTGCGTTTAAGAGAAAGTATTCCCCCAGAGAAACGGCACTACTTTTGTACATATATTTGCTGACTTTATTTAAATCTAAATATGTTCTCCTTCAAGACGAAACTGGTTGCCTACAGTACTGCTGCCACAGTGGTATTTGGCATCGCTTCCTACAAGCTCCTGGAAAAGGACGGGGTGGCCCGGGACCAGAAGAACGAGGTACTGACCAAGGTACTGGTTCAGGGACTGAGCTCGGCCCACTACTCCCCGGAGCGGCTGGATGATGAATTTTCAAAACACGCCTTTGACTTATACCTGGAGCGCCTGGACTACAACAAGAAATTTTTGCTGCAGCCAGACGTGAACCAGCTCAAAACCTACCAGACCCAGCTGGATGATGAATTCAAAAACGGGTCGTTCAAATTCTTTGACCTTTCCATGTCCCTCTTCAAGAACAGACTGAAAGAGGCGGAAGGCTATTACAAGGAAATCTTAGACAAGCCCTTCAATTTTGACCAGGACGAGACCATTGAGGTAAAACCGGAGAACATCAAGTTTGCCGCCACGCCTGCCGCTTTGAAAGAAGAGTGGCGCAAATACCTTAAATACCAGGCGCTGATCAGGGTGGCTGACGCCGTAGACAGCCAGGAGAAAGCAGACACCGCCGGTTCAAAAGAACCCAAGAAGAGCCTGCCTGAGATTGAGGCAGACGCCCGTAAGAAACTGCGGGAGAATTATGACGACCTGTTCAAACGCATGAACCAGCTGGAGAATGAAGACTGGCGCTCTACGTACCTGAACTCATTTGCCAACGTGTATGACCCGCATACTGAATATTTTGCCCCGAAGGAGAAAGAGGATTTTGATTACGAGTTCTCCGGCCGCTTAGAGGGAATTGGTGCGGTGCTGCAGGAGAAAGACGGCTTTATCAGGGTTTCTGAAATCACCCCGGGCAGTCCTTCTTATCTGCAAGGAGACCTCAAACCCGGTGATTTGATCCTGAAAGTTGCCCAGGGCGACCAGGCGCCGGTTGATATACAGGGCATGCGCATAGACAAGGCGGTGAGCCTGATCAGAGGCAAAAAAGGCACAGAAGTTCGCTTAACGGTGAAAAAGGTAGACGGTACCATGAAGGTGATCTCTATCATCAGAGATGTAGTGGTACGGGAAGAGGGCTATGCCAAATCTCTGTTGATCAAAGGCGCCAAACCAATTGGCTACATTCACCTGCCGGGTTTCTACGCTGACTTTAAAAACGCCGGGGGCCGCAACAGCGGCAAAGATGTGGCGGAGGAAATACAGAAACTGAAGCAGGAAAACGCCCAAGGAATCATTCTGGATCTGAGAAACAACGGCGGCGGTTCGTTGCAGGACGTGGTAGACATGGTAGGGCTTTTCATCAAGTCTGGACCGGTGGTACAGGTTAAATCTGCCAACGGCCCGGCGGCAGTGCTGGAAGACCGTGACCCGCAGGTACAGTTTGGCGGCCCGCTGGTAGTGTTGGTGAATGAAAACAGCGCCTCGGCCTCTGAGATTCTGGCGGCCGCCATTCAGGACTATAAGCGCGGGGTAATTGTGGGTTCCTCTACCTATGGCAAAGGAACCGTTCAACAGTTTTTTGATTTAGACCAGGTTTTGCCTGCTTCTTTTGACGCGGTGAAACCACTGGGCCACTTAAAACTGACCACCCAGAAATACTACCGCATTTCTGGTAAAACGGTACAGTTACGCGGGGTTACCCCAGACGTAACGTTGCCAGACACCTACACCTATCTAAAGTATGGGGAAAAGGAACAGGACTACGCGTTGCCGTTTGATGAGATTCAGGGAGCCAAATTCAGCGCCTGGGGCAGCCCCGCTGTTCCTTTTGAGAAGGTGAAGGAATCTTCTAAGAAGAGAATCAACAGCAGCCCTACGTTCTCCTTAATCAACCAGGCCGCTTTACAGCTTAAGGAAAGAACCGAACAGTCTACCCGTTCCCTTAAACTGAGTACCTACCTGGCGCAGGAACGTGCTAATCAGGCGCAGGCCAAGAAACTGGAAGATGCCCGTAAAACCATTCCTGCCCTTGATGTAGCCACTTTGAAAGTAGATGTAAGTAAACTGGCGGCAGACACTGCTGCGTCGGCCCGTTTTCAGGCCTTTACCCGCAACGCTAAGAAAGACTTATATATTCAAGAGGCGGTTTCTATCATCAAAGATATTTTATAGACCAATGAACCTTCTGGCAAAAACGCCGCTCTGTTTAGAGCGGCGTTTTTTGTTTGTTTTCTAAAAAACAGGTCAGAAACAGCTACGGGTACATTTGCGCAAACGCCTGCTCCAGATCTTTTATCAGGTAGTCTGCATCTTCCAGCCCAATATAAAACCGCACCAGGTTAAACAGACCAGTTGCGCTGAAAGAATCAGGGTCAACGGTAGCCGCCACCGGAAAGATCAGGGATTCATGCCCGCCCCAGGAGGCGGCCATCAGAAAATGCCGTAGACTGTCGCAGAACCGCTCTATCACCTTCAGGTCTGTTGTGTTCAGCCGAACAGTGAATTGGCCGGTATTGTTTTTCATCTGGGCTTTTGCTAGCTCATACTGCGGGTGCGACGGCAGGAAGGGCCAAAGAATCTCGGCTACTTCTTTCCGTTGTTGAAGATATGCCACCACTTGTCTGGTGGTTTGGGCCACGCGCTCCATTCTCACCGGTAAGGTTCTGAGTCCGCGAATGAGGAGCCAGGCCTCATGGGGTGACAGCACCGCCCCCAGGGTCATGTACTCCGACTTAAAAATACGGTGAATGGCTTCGCGGCTGCCGCACACTATACCACCCATGGCGTCACTGTGGCCGCCAATGTATTTGGTGGCGGAGTGAATGACCAGATCCACTCCCATTTGTGCCGGGTTCTGGAACAACGGTGAGGCAAAACTGTTGTCAATGACAGTGCAGACACTATGTTCCCGTGCTATGGCAGTAACCGCGCGTATATCCTGCAGCTCAAAAGTAAAGGAGTTGGGGCTCTCCAGATAGTAAAGCACTGTATTGTTTTGGGTGGCTCTTCTAAAATTTTCTGCGTCTGTGCCGTCAACCATTGTTACCTCCACGCCAAAGCGCGGAAGAAATTTCAGCATCAGACTATTGGCCCAGGTGTAGGGCTTTTTGATGCACACTATATGATCTCCCGCTTTCACCCGGGAAAGAACCGCCGCAGACACCGCTGCCATGCCGCTCCCAAAAGCAATGGCCGCTTCTGTTCCTTCCAGAGCCGCTATTTTCTGCTCTAACATGACTACCGTGGGGTTCTTGCCCCGGGTATAGAATGCAACCTCTGTCTCATGTTGCAGCGCATGGCGCATGTCTGCCACTGTTTTACAGGCGAAATTCCCGGTCTGAAAAACGGGGGGCGCAACTGCATTCAAATAAGACTCCCGGTTTTCGCCTAATTCATTAATGATGAAGGAGAGGTCCATAAACGGTTTTATTAGAATATCTTCTACTCCTCATAAGCTGAAAGGGTTTGGGTGGCACATACGGTAGGTTTACCCCTTGATTGGACTCTATTGCGGCACGTAACCAGCTGGATAACGGCCAACCATTTGCCTTTTCCTGTTTTCGGCCTGTTTTTGAAAAAATAGCCCAAAAACAGGAAAACCCGCTGGACCTGCTCCTATCTGCTGCTCTCCTCCCCCCACCGTGTTTAAAGCAAAGCCCCTGATAAGAGCGTGTATCATTATGTATTTATTTATACGCCCCACTAGCTGGGCACAGTTCTGCCGAAGTTGTTTCTTAAGCTTTTACCGGTACCGCAGAGGCGTAAAAAAATAAGGGCAAGGTTCCTGCAATGGCATTTGTGGCGCAAAGAAATAATTGACCCAGAGAACCTCAGTGGTGCGTTCCCCATTTACTTTCTGGATGGGTTAACATGGCGCAGGTGTAGGCGCTCGCCCCTGTTTTTGGTCTACTTTTCCAAAAACAGGCCAGAAACAGGAAGCCCGTCTACCCTTACCGCACCAGCAGACGCCTGGCCATGGAAAACAGAGTACTCTAAACTTCTTTTAGTTTTAAATGCCAATAAAAAAGGCCCACCGTAGGGTGAGCCTTTTTATGCGGTTCAAAAGAAATTAAAACCTGAAACGAAGGTTCGCCTCTACCTGTGGATCAGGCTCGTACCCGTTTTTGTCTTTGGTCAGATCATAAGAGCCCAGAAAGGAAACCCTTTCAGAGATATTGACTCCGCCCATGATGCTCCAGGGTGCCTGTTGCCCAGAGAATTGTCCACCGTTGCGGTGGGTGGCCCCCAAAGACAGGAACTTATAGGTGGCGAGCGCACTGTACTGCTGCCCAAACTCGCCTCCTTTCAGAGGTTTGTCAAAGAAAACAGAAGGGGTGATACTGAACTCGTCTGCCAGCTCTAGCTTATAGCCTGCGGTTAAAAACACCTCCCGCACGTCTTCCCGCTCAGCAGTTTCTGTTAAGTTGAAGTTGGGCTGCAGCAGAGAGGCAAAGGTGGCCCCGGCATAAAAATTACGGATATTCAACCATACCCCAACGTCTACATCTGGTCTCAGGTCATTGTCATGCCCCACCATCTGCTCTTTCACAGGAAGGCCCCTGGTTGCTTCAGCCAAATCAATATTAAGGTATTTTGCTGAGAGCTGGGTACCAACCCCAATGCTGCTATACTCCCCTAATCTGAACCGCTTGGCATACGTCAGCCCTAAACGGCCTAACCAGTAAGGCCCAAACTGGTCATACACGGCTACCACGCCAATCCCGTTTCTGGTGGTATCTCCTACTGCCCCCTGGTAATGGGCAATGACAGACAGCGGCGAGGTGCTTCCTTCTTTCTTGATGGAATTCAAGTGGGTGTTCAGTCCAAACTCACGCTTGCCCTCAGACCCTGCAAAGGCAGGGTTAAGGTAAAAGTAGTTTTGCTGGTAGAGTCTGGGCAGCGTCATACGGTGCTTCTCTATCTGCGCCTGGGCTACTCCTGCCATTAGCAGAAAAGCAACCACCAAAATTTGCTTTAGCTTCATTTTTAATCCTGTATTAAAGGGTACTCTGTCTTTGTAGTTAGACGGTCTTAGAAAGGTTACAATTCTATAAGCTTTAGATGGAGGGATAACCGAAGCCTGCTTCTTAAAGTTCACATTTTTTGCCTTGGTCTAATAACCGGCGGCGGCATCATCGCCTCTGGGGTCTGCCCCTCCCTCCCAGGAACCGTTTGGCAGTCGTAAAATGCCGTCTACACGACCTATGGCGCTGCGCCCCTGGAACTGGTGCCCGCGCTTCTGCAGCTCTTCCCGCACCTGGCTTGCAATGGCTTTTGGCTCCGGCTCAATTCTATCTGGCAGCCACTGGTGGTGGAACCTGGGGGCGTTTACTGCTTCCTGCATAGTCATGCCATGCTCCAGCACGTTCAGCACCGTTTGAAACACTGAGGTAATAATGGTGGAACCGCCAGGCGTACCTACCACCAGGTGCAACTGACCCTCTTTCTCTACAATAGTAGGGGTCATGGAACTGAGCATGCGCTTACCGGGGGCAATGGCGTTGGCTTCGCCGCCAATCAACCCAAACATGTTAGGAACCCCGGGCTTTGCGCTAAAATCATCCATCTCATTGTTCAGCAGGAAACCCGCCCCTTCTACCACCACTTTAGAACCATAATTCCCATTTAAGGTGGTGGTGATGGAAGCTGCGTTACCCCACTTGTCAACAATGCTGTAATGCGTGGTCTGGTCACTTTCATAGGCCAACAGCTTTCCAGCCATAATCTGATCTGAAGGAGTGGCGTTTTGCATTTGCAGGGAAGACATACGCTGCCTTAGGTAGGCTGGCGCTAGGAGTTTGTCAACGGGTACCTGAAAGAAGTCCGGGTCTCCCAGGTAGGTGGCGCGGTCAGCATATACCCTTCGTTCTGCCTCCACCATCACGTGAACTGTATTAGCCGATTGCCACCCCCAGCCAGACAGGTCATAGGGCTCCACCATTTTCAGCAACTGCACCAGGGCAACACCTCCGCTGGAGGGCGGGGGCATGGATATTACTTTATACCCTTTATAAGAACCGGTAACCGGCGTTCTCCAGACTGACTGGTAATTCTTCAGGTCCTGGGCTGAAATAATACCGCCGCCGCGGTTCATTTCTTTCACCAGTAAAGTAGCTGTTTCACCTTCATAAAACCCAGCTCTCCCGTTGTCCCGGATGCGCTCTAACGTCTTTGCCAGCTCTGGCAACGGTAGTACATCTCCCTGCTGCCATGGTTTCTCCCGCACAAGATGGGTTGGAAATTTATTGGCACGTACAAATTCTTCTTTGGTCTGGTTTAACCCACGGGCCTCCTTCTCGGTGAGCACCACGCCTTTCTGGGCCAGGTCAATAGAAGGCTGCACCACCTCGGCCCAGCTCAGACTCCCCAGCTTCTGGTGCATGGTAAACAGACCATCTACCGCGCCCGGAACCCCCACGGCTAAGTGCCCCAGGGTACTGGCATCTGGGCGTACATTGCCCTGGGCGTCTAAGTACATATCACGGGTTGCCGCTGCGGGCGCCTTCTCTCTGTAGTCAAGGGCTCCTATCTCACCATTGTGCTTACGGTAGACCAGAAAGCCACCGCCTCCAATATTTCCCGCCACCGGAAAAGCGACGGCTAAGGCAAACCCGGTGGCCACGGCCGCATCATAAGCGTTACCTCCCTTTTTAAGAATCTCCAGTCCAATTCTGGTAGCCTCCGGGTGGGCGCTGACCACCATCCCGTTAGCACCCACGGCCCCCCTGGTTGAACCGGCAGCCGGCTTAGGGGTTTCTGTGGTGCGGCAACCGCCCCATAACAAGGAGAAGACCAGGAGGTACGAGACTAAAAATCGGGTTTTCATGTTTCGGGTCTATTTTATGTAAAAGAGCTGAAAAACAACTTTAGAGAACCAACAAAATCAAATACAGGCGCTAAAGTAAAGCAATAATTAGCGCATAAAAAAAGGCCAGCCGAAATGGGACGGCTGGCCTTTGAAGAGAATACGGACAATTAGTTCTTCACAATTCTGGTTTGGTAGGTTTGCCCCCCCGTCTGAACTTTTACTACATACATACCGGCGGCAGCTGTACGGAGCTTACGGCTCAGTTGGTTGTTCAGGGTTAGTTCTGAACCAACGGCTTGCAGGATCATTTCACCCCGTACACTGTACACCTGTAAAGTAAGGTTATTCTGTGTGCCCAAAGAGGCAGGAAGTTGCAAAGTAGCCGCCCCACTGGTTGGGTTAGGGCTTACCCCAAAGTTACCAGCCAGAGCATCTGCCACCCCCAGCGGCGTATCATCATTCTCTATAGTGTAAACAAACGTTTTGGCGGTTCCAATCTCCTGGTGGCTCCCTACAGCTGTGATCTCAAAACTGATGGTTTCATTTTCTTCTATCACCAGATCGTTGACAGGTGTCAGGATGAAAGAAGCGGTGGTCTGCCCGGCAGGTACCGTCAAACTGATAGCATTATTATTGACGGCTGGCGTGGTGGTGTAGTCTGTAGTGTAGGCTACTCCGGCACCGTTGGTAACCGTGAGGGTAATTGTCTGGCTCACCGGGCTTGGCTTGTTCATAGACAACTCTACCGTTTGGCCTCCTAAACGCTCCTGTTTAGAGGCTGAGGCGGCCACAAAAGAAACTGTGGCTTTGTCATTATCTGTGATTTTAAGGCCCGCTGTTTTCAGTGTCCCGATGGTCAACAGGTTGCCTACCTCCACAATCTCCAGATCAAGTGTTTCGTCTAACTCTACTTCGGCATCATCTGTGATGTTAATGTCAAAGGAAACAGAGGTGGCGTTGGCCGGAAGCGTAAGGGTGACCACGTCATTGGTAGCTGCGGGCGACAAGGTATAATCACCGGCGGAGGCAGAACCGTTACCGCTTACCTTCACTTTAATGGTTTGCTCAGAAGCAACCGCCTCGGCCACATTCAAGGTAATGGTGGCTTTGCCCGCTCCCTCTGCCTTGGTTTGGTTGGCCTGGGCAAACGTTACCAACGGAGTGCTGGAAGTGAAGGCAAATCTGGCAGAAATTGGAAGATGGTCTGAGGTGGTGCTGGAATAATTAGTCACATAGGTTCTTGGATCTTCAATGGTGATGGAACTAGCCACATAGTCATCAATTAATTCATTCGAAATGATAATGTGGTCCAGGAAACTATTTGAGCTTGGGAAAGTAGAGGCACCGGCCGCGCTTAAATCATAGGTCAAGGCTTTATAACGGGCAGCATCTTCTATCATAGACTGGTAGGTACTTGGGTAACCGGTTCTTATTGACTTGGCAATATCATCATTGTAGTCTCCTAAAATAACAATGTTGGCGTTGCCATAATGGGCGTTTAGAGAGTCAGTTAATACTTGAATATCTACTTTTCTGCGGTCATAGTCATCTGGTTGCCCTCCAGATTTGGCATGAACGTCAATTACGTGCAAGCGCTGGGTTTTACCGTTAATGGTCACGTCAAAAATCCCCAGATACGGCAAGCGGCCAGATGACCAGAAACTGTCATTTATAAGAGTAGTTTTCTTAGCCACGGCATCTCTATACAGATTTTCAAACATCACTCTGAAGGAAACAGGTTGTACAGTGGCAGTATTGTAAATGAAGCCTATCTTCTGAGCGGGGAATGGGTCTGTGCTAGTGTTTGGTTTGATGGAATATGAATATACTGGTGAGATGCTCTTTGCATACGTACCTGGCAATTTGGCTATCATTTCATCCAGGGCAGACTCATCACTGATCTCTTCTACCCCAACAATATCCATGTTCATTTTCTTGAACACCTCTGCAGCATTTTCTATTTGCAACGTTCTGTTTTTAGGTCCGAAACTTCCTTCAATCTGTGTTCCATTACCAAAGAACTGCATGTTGTAAGCGGCAATGTCAAAAGTCTCAGATTTTGGAAGGGAGTTTCCAATCAATGTAATTCCCTCTTCAGTAAGAGAAGAACCTGCAAATGAAATTTTTCCAGTGATCAACATCTCTTTTGTTGTAGGAGCAAATACCACTGAAATGTTTTGTCCTTGAAGGGCGTCTGCTTCTTGCACCACTATGCTTTGCGCATAGGTATCTCCGCTAGCTTTTAGCTTAAAACCAGCTGGGGCGGTAACGGTGATATTTCCATTTCCTTTTGCATTGAAGGTAAACATTTGGGGAGCAGAAGTATTTCCGCTTACTACCTCCCCAAAATTCAATGAGGCAATTGGCAGGTTGTAATAGGCCGCTTTGTCTTCTACTTTAAAATTATCAATGGTCCATCTAGAAGAAGCCGTGGCCGTTGACGTATAGACGAAAGCCACATACACATTGGCTTGTTTGGGTAACTCTATGTTTGGAGAAATTGTCCAGATGCTGCTGTTTGAAGCCGGAAAAACGTTGGGTACCTCTGTCCAGGTGGCCACTTGAGGATTTCCTGAACCCGTGTAATTAGTGGAATACATCAATTTCAACTGATTACCCGCAAACGCTGAAATAGAGGCAAATTGCAGCACTGGGTAATTAGTAAAGCTTGCTAAATCTAAAGCAGGTGAAATCAACCAGTCTTCATTCACATTATTTGCCCCATTTACAAATCCATTGATTTGAGCTGCTTTATCTGGGGTGGAGGCATTACATCCGGTTAAACAAGTCTGGCCGAAGTTGGTGCTTGCCCATACCTGAGCACCAGATACGCTATACTGGCTCCAGCCGCTCTTGGTTAAGAAGGCAGGGTCATTGAAATCTTGTACATAGGGGTTATAGCTGCTTCCGGTCAAGGCCACTGTTACATTTTGAGCACCGGCCGAAGAATGGGTAATAGTTCCGGTATTTTCTGAGGTAGCTGTTGGAGCAAAGCGTACAAACACTTTTTCACCTCCATCTGCCTCCGCTTGGGTAAAAGAAATTGGAGTAGTCCCAAAAATGCCTTGTGCTGCGTTTTCACCTTTGGCTATCTGGTAAGGTCCTGTAACAGAGATTGTAATACTTTCAGTCAGGTTCCAAGCATCAATCTCATATGATTGCACAGGTGAAAAGCTATTCATTCCTGTTAACGGGAACGTCAGACTGCTAACAGCTGCAGATATACTTGGAGCCACTGGATTGAAGGTAGTGAACGTCCAGCTGTTCCCGGTAACCCCTCCAAAGAAATTTCCAGCCAGATCTTTAAAGGCATTATTGGCTACTGTGATAGTGTATACCGTGTTAGGAGCCAGCGTTATATCCCTTAGAATAGCTCTGTTCCCAGAGGTTTCATTGCCCTGGTCTTTGGTGCTCTTTGTCATAGAGCCTCCGTTCCAATTAAATGTTACCTCACCCGTACCCGCAACTATGGGTTCGTTAAAGTTTAAGATCAGATCAATCTTGGTATCAACGCCTGTTGCACCAGTGGCGGGAGTAGTAGTTGACAGAGTTGGTGCTGTATCATCTGTTTGACTACCAGCAGTAACTTGATTCCAGGTAGCACCAACTTTTATCGCATCAACCAGCAAAGTAGGTGCGTTTGAGGCACTTCCTTGTCTTAATGCAATAGTGCCTATATTGGCGGGGTCAGTTCCACCTGTGGCGCTAATGTAAGCCGTGGCAGGCTCACTTGCATTTAATGCTGGGTTTACAAACACCTGCACAACATCATTGGAGCTTCCTGAAACAAAAGAATGCTTTACCACTACTAGGTAAGTTCTATTTAGCTCTAAAACTTCTGTTCCGTAAGAAGGAGAAGTGGAGGAAATACTAGCGCCTAACACCAACCCTCCCGTTGCACTTTTAGCAAAAACTCTTGGCACGAAATTATTACCTAACGTAGCAGGCCCCAGATGCAGGAAATAATCACCTGCAGTTTGTACAGCTGAAAAGTTAACGAGGAAGGAAGTATAGAGAGCCCCTGACGTAAAGGAAGCCCCCAAGGATTTGCTGATGTCTTCCCCAGTTGAATTTAACTGTACAGCCCTTCCTACGTCTGAACCAATCAGGTTTAAATAACTAAGACCATTGTTCTGTACTTTGATAACATTGGTTCCACCACTACTATGAGCAGTCCAACCATTTTCTGTAAGGGCGACATCATTGTTATAAACAAAGTCCTCGTTAAAAGTTTGTCCCAACACATCACCACTACCTCCTAGCCAGAGACCAGCTATGAGAAGCAGACTTAATTTTTGTAAATGTTTAATCATAATTATTGGTTTGAGAGGAAATAACAGAGATAACCAGCATCATGAACAGCGTATGTTTGTGCAAGCTGGTGAGCTTCAGCTTTTATAAACAAAAGTAACTAATAGACTTATTCCCTATGTTATGCTTTGGTTATTTTTATTCTATCATATTGTCCATTCTAAAAATTGAAAGGAGGGTCTCAACCAGCGTCAGCCCCCATTCCCCTAGCTGGTTATCTTTTCACCTGGTAGTGTTTAGCCCTCTCAACTTACTTTTTACTATTTCTTTCTTGGTGTTAAGCGTTGGCTTTTCGCCAGCGTTTCTGGGCTACTTTTTAAAAAACAGCCCAGAAACAGAAATCCTCTAGCCAAAAGGCAAAGCATGCACGTATGCCTGTGACAAAGAGAGACCTATCCTCATTTTCATTACATAAAATACTTTATAAATAGCTGTATATCGGACACTTAAACTCACAAACAAATACTCGAAAATGCAACTCTGCCCCTCTGGAATTTGTTCTAAAAACATGAAGAAGGTGACAGATGAAAACGTGATTCCGCTCTTCCCAGAGGAGCCCCAAACCCAGGATTCTGCTTGGCGGAAGTCTATTCCCGCCCAGGTGTTCCTGAACTATTTTTTTGCCATTAACTACCATATCAACCATAGCCAGGAAACTGCTACTCTTCAGAATCAGGTATTTTTCCGGCAGCATGCCGCTGATTTGACTGAGCAGGACCTGCAGGCGCTTACCAAGATGCTCCACAACAGCTGGAGCACCGAGTATGCTTTAAGAGCCACCGCCGAACTGGGCGACGAGACTTACCTGCGAAACGCCCTGCACTGGACTTTTCCGCAGGCATATTATGCCGTGTTTGCCGGTCTGCAGGCGTTCCTGTACACCTTGGGCATTAAAACAAACCAGGAAGCGGTAATCAGAAGAGAAGCTGGCCGACTGGTGGTGAAAAACGCCTACTCCAGAACTATTGGTTTCTATGCGGCCGGTCCCTATCATGATTTCAGTATTCACAGGCTGCCTTTGGCCGGGTACAAGGCGGGCCTGCAGATAGCCGGGAAAGAGATAGAGGCGCAGGCGCAAATTGGCCAGTTTCTGAGAACCACCAGAAAATTGGCGGCCACCACCATTAGGCAGCAGGTACAGAACAACCCGGCTACCGCCATCAGGAGCAGCAAAACAGGCCAGGTGCTGGATAAATGGTCAGCACAGCACTGGCAGCAGATTACGTGGCGCATGGGGTATACTACCCTGTTTGACCTTTTAAGCCGACTGCGCATCTCCTCGTCTCACAAAGAAATAGACCGCTTTGTAGAGGCCCAGATTGATTTCAGGCTGTTTCATGAGTCTCTGCTTGAAATTGTGAGTTACCTGAACGGGATTCATGAAAGTTACGTGGCCAAAGCCATGGGCATAGAGAAGTACCGGCAGCTGGTGCAGGAGCTGCCCCCGCACCTACAAAACAGCTTTGTGGAGGCGCGTTTGAAAACGCAGGTAGGCCCACTGTTCCAAGGCGGCGCTACGCTGCAGTTAGCGGTTGCCGCATAATATTTAATAGCAGAACTTTACGCGCGGTTTCTGTTTTCGGCCTGTTTTATGAAAAACAGGCCGAAAACGTTTATATTCTTCCCCTTGTCAATGGAGTGTTGCCCGCTGCTTTTGTGTCTTTAAAGTAAAAACGGCTTAGAGCTTTCTGTTGTATTTAGGGGCGCCGGCGTGCGCTTGTGCGGCAAGGGCTGACTCGCCCTGTTTTAAGGCTGTTTTCAGAAAAACAGCCCTAAAACGGCGGCAAAAGCGCACGCCTACGCGCTATAAACGCTTCCAGAGAGAAAGAGGGGGAAACTCTAAACCGGTTCTTATTCTAGCACCAGATTATTCATGGCTGAACCGCTCAATTTTAACACCTTTCGCCCCTGCTTCTTTCAACGCCTCCTCGGCACAGTGCCTGATCTGGTTTAATTTCAGGGCATGGCCCTCAAACAAGGCCAGAACTTCAGGGGCAACAGAGGCAGGGTCTGCGGCGGCCTGCATTTGCCCCGCCTGCTCAATGGTAAAGCACAGCGCTTTGATCTTCTCGCCTTTGAACCTCACCTGCGAAGCATTGAACTTGATCAGGTTCTGCTTGAGGTAATCCCGTACAAAGTCCCCCTCGTCAATGTCTGTCTCGGCCAGCCGCACCACTTCCTGAAAGCTCCGTTTGTGCAGAAACTCCTTCAGGGTGGGGTGCAACGCCTTCCTTATGTCGGGGTCGCTGATTTGGTGGGCGTAGATTAAAATGTTGAAAATCCAGCGAAGGGTGCCGTCATTCTCTTCAAAAATCAAGTTCAATTCACATTTCATAGTTTTCGTATTGGGGGATCAACCTTGTCTTAAACGGGCAAAAGGCGGCAAAGATTAAAACGGCCCGCCAGGCACCGTGCACACCCCCCGGGTATACCTTGGGCAACCACCCCTTCGGCATCATTTTCTGAGGGCCAATCGTTTTCTTTAAAATGCGTAAAATGGGAACAACAGTCCTTTTGCAGCAGCTTTAAACCCAGTACTTATGGAATTCAGAAAAGTAGGAGCAACAGATTTAGAAGTATCAGTATTAACGTTTGGCGCCTGGGCCGCCGGCGGCTGGATGTGGGGCGGGACCGAACGCCAGGAAGCCGTAGCCGCCATCAAAGCAGCCGTTGACCACGGCATGACCTCTATAGACACCGCGCCTATCTACGGCCAGGGCCTGAGCGAAGAGATAGTGGGCGAAGCCATCAAAGGCATCCCGCGCGACCAGGTGCAGATCCTGACCAAATTTGGCATGCGCTGGGACTTGGCCCAAGGCGACTTTGCCATGCACAGCCAGGACAACCAGGGTAACCCCATTGATGTCTATAAATACGCGGGCCGCGAAAGCATCATCAAAGAATGCGAAGACAGCCTGCGGCGCCTGGGCACTGACTACATTGACCTCTACCAGATACACTGGCCAGACGTGACCACGCCCATTCAGGAGACGTTTGAGGCGGTGGCCCAGCTTCTCAAAGAGGGGAAAATACGGCAAGCCGGCGTGAGCAACTACAGCGTGGCCCAGATGCAGGAGGCTGAAAAGTACGTGACCTTGGCCTCCAACCAAGTGCCCTACAGCATGGTGCACCGTAACATTGAAGCCGATGTGGTGCCCTATTGTCTGGAAAACAACAAAGCCATTCTGGCCTACAGCCCCCTGGAGCGCGGCCTTCTCACCGGCAAAATCAAACCCGGCCACCACTTCAACGAAGGCGATCACCGCGCTCAGTTACCCGTCTACCAGCCAAACAACCTGGAAAAGGTGAATCAGTTCCTGGACAAGATCCGGCCGCTGGCCGAAGACAAAAACGCCACCCTCGGCCAATTGGTATTACGCTGGACTATTACCCAACCCGGCATCACCATTGCCCTGG
The DNA here is from genome assembly GCF_014138425.1 of Rufibacter ruber. Taxonomy (NCBI): domain Bacteria; kingdom Pseudomonadati; phylum Bacteroidota; class Cytophagia; order Cytophagales; family Hymenobacteraceae; genus Rufibacter; species Rufibacter ruber. Next base: position 400,577 of record NZ_JACJIQ010000001.1, on the reverse strand, counting down.
TGGGCGCCCGCAACGCCGGGCAAACCATCCAGAACGCCAAAGCCATGGACCTGCACTTATCCCCTCAGGAGCTGGCTTTCATCACCAGTGAACTTGACAAACTGGAATTAGCATAAATCAGGAGCCATTCCTTCTGTTTTGGAGCTGTTTTCAGAAAAACAGCTCCAAAACGCCTTTAATTAAAAGGCCTCAGGAGATACCCCTTCTCCTGAGGCCTTCTGTTTCTGGCCTGTTTTCAGCAAAACAGGCCAGAAACGGGAATTGGAACAGACGCCGCAGGTTCTCCGGATGGCATGGGGTGTCAGGAGCTGGCGGAACTGCGGGAGCAGGCGCCATAAAACCCACCCCAACCCCTCCCGGGAAGGGAATATCGAAGTGAGTCCTGAGTCTTGAGTCCTGAGTCCTTTCTTTTTGTCCCTAGGCAATTCAGTACGAATGAAGCAGCAATGCCTGGTTGGGCTGCCGCGCCGCGAGAGCAGCCAGAGACCGCCCATCATTTGTAGGCACGCGTCTGGAGACTCACGCCAGCGGGTGAGTATCAGCTGGAGTTAGAAGGCACGGAAGTAACTTCCGCGCCATAGAGGGCAGAAGAAGCAGAAGTAATGTGAGGCTGCCGCCCCATGGAAGCTGAAAGCTTCCACCACCATAGGTCCAAGTTGGAAACTTGAACCAGAGAAAGCGGCAGGCAAGCAGCAATGAACAATCAACGCTTCTGCTGGTGGCACCTCTGTTAATTAGCACTTCTGCCCCTGGCTGATGTGCGCAGCACGGGCTCGTCTCAGGCTAGCGGAACTACAGCACTAACCTGCAAACAATCTACATCAAGAAAAGCAATAGCTGCAATGGAACCTAAACCAGTCCTGGGGGTGAGCGCCTCTGTTAATACGGTGCCGCTCCAGCGGCAAGGCCGGAGGGCCTAGTTTTAACAGCAGTGCTCACCGCCAGGACGGGGCCCCGCGGCCGTGAGCGCTTACCGGAGGCAATGCAACAGCAACGGGATTTCGCACCGGAGCAAACGCCAAAGCCATGGGAAACAGCAGACCACGTGTTCCTAAAATAACGGCACTGCAGCAAGCGGCAAAGCCAAGGGAACAGCGAACTACACATTCCAACAGCAGCAGTAATGGAACAGAATAGACTATGAGGCACCGCATCAAACTCCCCCGCCAAGGGAACAACTCACTACGCATTGCCACTGCTGCAACCGAAAAGCCCGCTCATACGGCACAGCATCAAAGGTTACATTCTCCGCTACCCATGCTGACTGCAACCGGAGCAACCCTGAACGCCTGGGGTGCGGAAAAAAACATTCCCCTTTCCGCCCATTTCTCCAAACAACCTTGGCCTAACCCCAGAAAACCATTTATAAACCGCTTCTTACAAGGATTCCCTCCCATTCCCCTGTATTCTGCAAATTATTTCCGAAATTCGCGGTTTGATTTATAGAATCCACTGAATAAGACGTTTCCATGCATTTAAGCGAACAGGAACTGCGCCGGCGCCATGAGCGCGAAGAGCTCCAGAAGATGGGCATCAACCCCTATCCCTCAGAACTTTTTGACGTGACTGCCACGGCCAAGGAAATAAAGGAAAACTTCAATCCCGAGCAGAACAACTTTCAGGAAGTGAGCCTGGCGGGCCGCATGATGAGCCGCCGCATCATGGGCAAGGCCTCGTTTGCCGAGCTCATGGACAGCACGGGCCGCATCCAGATTTATGTAAGCCGTGATGACATCGCCCCGGGCGAAGACAAGGACCTGTACAACACCGTGTTCAAGAAGATGCTGGACATTGGCGACTTCATCGGGATCAAAGGCTACGTGTTCAAGACGCAGGTAGGCGAAACCTCGGTACACGTGACCGAGCTGAAACTGCTGGCCAAGTCCCTGAAACCGTTGCCTATTGTAAAGCGCGAAGTAGACGAGAACGGCGTAGAGCACGTGTATGATGCCTTCTCAGACCCGGAACTGCGCTACCGCCAGCGCTACGTAGACCTGGTGGTGAACCCTGACGTGCGCGACACCTTCATCAAGCGCACCAGGCTGGTGAACACCATGCGCGAGTACCTGAACGAGCGCGGTTACCTGGAGGTGGAAACCCCCATCCTGCAGCCGCTGTACGGCGGAGCCGCCGCCCGTCCGTTCAAGACGCACCACAACACCCTGGACATGACTCTGTACCTGCGCATCGCCAATGAGCTGTACCTCAAGCGTTTGATTGTGGGTGGTTTTGACGGCGTGTACGAGTTCTCCAAAGACTTTAGAAACGAAGGCATGAGCCGTTTCCACAACCCGGAGTTCACCCAGGTGGAGCTGTACGTGGCCTACAAAGACTACTACTGGATGATGGACCTGGTGGAGGAAATGGTGGAGCGCGTGGCCATTGCCCTGCACGGCACCACTGAAGTGCAGGTGGGAGAGAACGTGATCAACTTCGCCCGCCCCTGGAAACGTTTCACCATGTTTGAGGCCATTGAGCACTTCACCGGCATTGACATCTCTGCCATGGACGAGCCGCAACTGCGTGAAACCGCCGCCAGCCTAGGCATCAAACTGGACCCGAACATTGGCAAAGGCAAGATCATTGATGAAATCTTCGGGGAGAAGTGCGAAGGCAAATTGATCCAGCCTACGTTCATCACCGACTACCCTGTAGAAATGAGCCCGCTGGCCAAGAAGCACCGCAGCAAAGAAGGTCTGGTGGAGCGTTTTGAGGCCATCTGCAACGGCAAGGAAATCTGTAACTCCTTCTCTGAGCTCAACGACCCCATTGACCAGCGCGCCCGCTTTGAGGAGCAACTGGAACTGGGCAAACGCGGCGACACAGAGGCCATGGTGCTAGACGAGGACTTCCTACGTGCCCTGGAATACGGTATGCCGCCAACCGCCGGTCTGGGCATTGGCATTGACCGCCTCAGCATGATCATGACCAACTCACACTCTATCCAGGACGTGCTGTTCTTCCCGCAGATGAAGCCCGAGCGCCAAGCGGAGTAATGTGCTATTTTTTTCAATGGGTTGAGGGGCTGTTTTTCAATTTGCAGATTTGACAATGTTCCCTGAGCAATAGTGCCATAAAACCAGAAATGCCGTCTCTTTTAATTGGGACGGCATTTCTGTTTTCGGCCTGTTTTGGCCAAAACAGGCCGAAAACGCAAAAGCGGGTTCCTTCTCCCTCTGGGAGATGGGTAGGATGAGGGGAAACGGCTCAAGGTAGAACAGCCATCTACCAAGCAAAAGAAAACCACGGAAGTAACTTCCTTCTGTTTGGTAGAAAAGATGAAAGGTTTTATCTGGCAATTATATCTGGCGCGAGTCTCCAGACTCGTGCCGATGGGTGTGTGGAGTCTTCAGACTCCTGTTTCACCAATTCCCATCTTATGGTTCCCGGCGAGTCTGGAGACTCGCCGCACGGTCAGTCACGAGACGGAAGTCTCGCGCCAGCGAAACTTGAAAGTTACTAAACCCCGAAGATCCACTGAATCCCGTAAATCCTCTTCTAAACGTTCCTGCGCCACTCACTTACTCAATCACTTCTTTCCTGTTTTTAACCTGTTTTCTGAAAATAAGGCCAAAAACAGAAAGGCTGTAAATGCAGAAAGCCTTCCCCGTCTGGGAAGGCTTTCTTATATTGGTTAAATAACGTCTTTTGCTACTTACTTGATGTTGTTCTACCTCGCACTCAACGTATCCCTTAAAAACTAAATCTAAATCGATCTCTCATATTAAGTTTCAACGCCAAGCTTCTGCTTTGCATCCCTTCATCGGTTTCGCTTTCACTATTTAACCAATCATATCTACTTGCTTTAACGGCCTTGCCCGTACAAAGTTGCAAAGCCCGCAGAAAAAGTTAGGCAGAGGCGTTTGAACCGCCGCCAGATCCCTTAGAAGAGCCCTGCCCGCTGCTTGCAGAAGACTTGGCCTTTGTGGTGGTGGTATCAGTGGCTTTCTTGCCTGATGCGCCGGTGCCACCTTTTGATTTTTTGCCGCTGCTGGCAGGGGCATCATTGGTTCCGCCGGTGTTGCCCAGGCTGGAGCTGGTAGCGCCAGCGGCATCTACGTTGCCGCCGGTGGGGTTATTGTCCAGGTGAGAGGTAGCAGTAGTGTTGGATCCCGTGTTCACCACATCTGCCGCGGCTCCCTTTGAACCGCCTTTGCGGCCTACCAGGGCGCCAGCACTGGCGGTAAGGGCCTGCAACTGGTCCATGCTGCCCTGCAATTTTTCATTGAGTCCCTGGCTCAGTTTTGAGGCGGACTTTTTCAGGTTGCCGCGGGTGCTCTCACCGGCTTCAGGTGCCATTAAGATACCAGCCACCACACCGGCGCTAGCGCCTGCCAGCAAAGCCAGAATGATTTTTCCGTTGTCTTTCATAGTAGTACTTTAAAAAAAATGAGTTCTTTCCGTTAGAAATACCAACCCTATATAGCGTCAGTTCTATTTTAACGGGAAAGAACTCATTTGGTTATTTTGGGCTAACCCACCCGGGCTGTCGGCGCTTAGCCTTGAGCACCAGCACCATCTGCCGTGGTTCCGGTAGTGGCATCAGCACCAACAGACGCGCTAGAACCGTTAGCGCCACCGGCACCGTTCAACATAGCACTCAAGCCACCCAGTTTCTCCAGGTAAGGGGTTAACTGGCCGCCAAAGTTCTCAGCCAGCTGGCTTGCAAACTTCATAATGCCGTCACGGGAGTCTTTGCCCGTGCTGGGGGCCATCAAAATACCGGCAACAACACCTGCAGCGGCACCAGCGGCGGCCGCGATCAAGATTTTTGAATTGTCTTTCATACGAAAATGAATAAGGGTTAAGGTTCTATTGTAGGTTGTAAGTAGCTGGGCGGGTAAACCAGAAGGCTCTGCCGCCGTTTTGCTTCACAATAAATATATATTTGCATATATATAAAATTACTTACGGATTTATTCGGTCCCAGGTTAGCTGTTTTAAGCGGCAGCGCCATAATTTTTTACTTTAGCCTGCCCCCTAAGCGGCTTATCTTTCGCCGGAGCAGACCGTATAACTACCAATACCCACTGCTATGAAAAAACTACACCTACTGCTACCCGTGATGGTAGTCCTGTTCTCAACCGGCTGCAAAAGCACGCAAGAGAAAGCCTGCATTGACCCCACCAAGATTGACCCCGAAAGGGCCTGCACCATGCAGTATGACCCCGTGTGCGGCTGTGACAACCAAACCTACGGCAACCACTGCATGGCCGAAAAAGCCGGTGTCACCTCGTACACCAAAGGAGAATGCGCCACCTCCAAAGGCACTGCCAACTAACCCATGGGCGAGAAAAAATACATTCTCCAGAACGCGCCGTTCAAAGTACCCACCCATGACGGAAAACTGATTGAGGAGCATTTTGGGCTGGCCAGCACCCGTACCCAGGCTTTCAGTATAGCGCATATGGTGGCCCCGCCGCACTGGGGCGAACCGCACCAAACCCCTGAGTTTGTTGAGGTGACCATTGTGCTCCGGGGCAAGAAGCTGGTAGAGATAGACGGCGAGTCCATAGAACTTTCGGCGGGGCAGACCCTGCTCATCAAGGCGGGCGCCAGAATCAGATATTCAAACCCCTTTGACCAGGAGGTGGAATACTGGTCTGTCTGCATACCGGCCTTTGACATCAACACCGTACACCGGGAGGAGGAATAGGCCAGCCATGGCAGCAAGGACTCTACTTGGCTGTTTTGGGCCTGTTTTCTGAAAAACAGCTTAAAAACAGAAGCGCCGCCCAATTGCTCCGGCGGCGCTTCTGTTTAATGGGTGTACTGCTCTTGATGAATAAGTGCACATCACCTATTTCAGGGGGCTGGCCCCTTAGTCTTCATACAATTTTCAATAACCTGTTTTTTCCCCCGCCTGCGCGCACAACGGGAAGTACCCATCCAGATGTGGCAACCGGCCTCTGTGCCTTATAAGACAGCGCTCATCAGGTAATCAGCTCTATAGAACCCCGCCTTCTGGTGTACCTGTGTCCCGCCTGGCAGGGCGAAGGAGAACGAAACATTTCTGTTTTGGGCCTGTTTTCTGAAAAACAGGCCCAAAACGAAAGATCAGGCATTCAGCGCCAGCAGCTCTTTGGCACTCTGGAAGGCATTCTCTGAAGGGTTGGCCCCGGCAATCATCTGGGCAATTTCCTGCACCCGCTCCTCATGGCTCAACTGCCTGATGCGGCTTATGGTGCGGTCTGTGCGGTCTTCCTTGTAAACAAAATAGTGGGTATCACCTTGGGCGGCCATCTGCGGAAGGTGGGAGATACAGATCAACTGGTGCTTCTGCGCCATCTGCTGCATCATCTTGCCCACTTTTACGGCAATCTCCCCGGAGATACCGGTGTCAATCTCGTCAAAAATAATGGTTGGTAACGCCGTCTTGTCTGCCAGCAAATACTTCACGCAAAGCATTAAACGGGAGAATTCACCACCAGAGGCGGCTTTGCTCAAGGTTTGGGGCGCGGCACCTTTGTTCGCACTGAACAGTATGTTCACCACATCAATACCGGTGGGGCCGGGGGCCGCCGTTTTATGCTCCACCACCACGCGGGCGTTGGGCATTCCCAGTTCTGTCAGCAGGCTGTGCAGCTCTTCCTGGAAGGTGGCGAACACAGCAGTGCGGCTCTGGGACAGCTGTTCGGCCACGGTCTCCACCTCGGCACTGGCCGCGTCTAAGGCTTTTTTAGTCTTCTCCAGCGCCACGTCCAGATTATGGACGCTGCCCACCTTGGTTTCCAATTCGGCCTGCAGGGCCAGGAGTTCCTCATTGGTGCGCACCTGGTGCTTGCGCTGCAGCGTATAGATCAGGTCTAACCGCTCCTGCAGCTGTTCTGCCCGCTGCGGATCTGCCTCTGTGCGCCGTTCCGCATCCTCTACCTCGCCGGCAATGTCATTGAGCTCAATCAGGCAGCTGTCTAAGCGGTCCTTCAGGGTTTGGTATTCAGCCCCGTACTCAGTGAGCTGGCCCAGCAGAAGCGCGGCGTCTTTTAAGGCGGTGGCGGCATTGTACTCACTCTCAGACAGGTACTGCAGCGCGTGGGTCAACTTGAGTTTGATTTCCTCAGCGTGCTCCAGTTGCTTCAGTTCTGCCTCATGGCTTTCCTGCTCCCCAGCCTGCAGGTTGGCCTCTGCCAGCTCATGGAGGAGGTACGTGTTGTAATCAAGCTCCTTCTGGCTCTGGGCCAGCTGGTTCTCCAGATCCCGGTACTCCCGCTCCAGTTTCTTGAAAGCGCGGTAGGCGGAGCCGTATTGGGTTCTCAGGGCATCATTCTGGGCATACAGGTCCAAGATGTTCAACTGGTAGGCGGGGTCCCCCAGCAGCAGGGTGTCATGCTGGGAGTGAATGTCCATGAGGTGTTCTCCTATGCGGCGGAGCTGGTCCAGGGTCACGGGGGTGTCATTCACAAACGCGCGGGATTTTCCGGCCGGGGTGATTTCCCGGCGCAGCAGACTCACCGGCTCAAAGTCCAGGTCCTCCTCCGCAAAAAACGGCTCCAGCTGGTATTCTGAAATATTGAAGGATCCTTCAATGACGCACTTCTCCCCCTGGTTGAAGAGCAGCTTTGAGTCTGCCCTGTTTCCCAGCAGAAGGCCAATGGCGCCCAGCATGATGGACTTACCCGCCCCTGTTTCACCTGTAATAATATTCAGGAGAGGCGACGGCTGCAGCTCCAGCTGCTCAATAAGGGCGTAGTTTTTTATCTTAAGATCTACAAGCATACAGTAGATGTACCCGTGTCAAGGATGAAAGTTTGAACTGAATGTTCAACAAACAAATATGCTAATTAATTTAGTCTATACACTAAAAAACATAGCGAAATCAGCAGTTATTTTACTCAACTCCCGCTCGCTGGTTGCCAACTTCAACAGCACAGGCCAGCCTCTGACATTTGTTCAACCGCTTCCAGCCCCTTCTTGTTAAGCGTTCTGTTTTCGGCCTGTTTTTGGGAAAACAGGCCGAAAACAGAAATTAACGTTTGAGCAGGGGTTCATATTTGGCCCGGTTGGTGGGGTCTACCTGGGTGAGCAGTTCATAGGCCTGCTGCTTCTGGGCGGGTGTGGCCGTGGCGAAGGCGTTGGCCAGCTCAGTGGACTTGGCCTCAAAGAACGAACGCACGGCTACCGTACCCGGTCGCCGCTGGGCCACCTGCTGAATGTTGCGCAGCGCCTCCAACATGTTCTGTCGTGCCTTCTCAGGATCCTGAATCATCAAGTCCAACCCTTGCCGGTGGTAGAGGTAATTAGCGGCCCTCAACTGCTCAAACTGCGGGTCCAGCAGGTTGTTCACCAGCCAGTAGCGGTTACGGGTGTCTGTGTTTGAGGTCCACCCTTCTGAGGCCGCCCCGGCCGAGTTTACCAGGTTCAGGATGTTGTTGGCCTCAGACAGTGCGGCGGCTCCCCCCATGCGGGAAAAACTGTCATTGTCCATACCTATAATAGTGTAGGCATAGAAAGACAAAAGTGCGGTGAGGTTAGAGGTATAGGTGTTGGGCGCGTACTGCAATGGCTGTGCCTGCGTGTAGTCAAAGGTAAAACGGGTGTCTACAAAAGAGAGCACGGTGGTCTCATAGCCGGTGCCGTAGGTGGGCCTGCTGGAGACTATCTGGGTATTGGCCTCAAAAAAGCCAATGCGCGGCATGCCCTTCACCGTGATAAACAGCTTGCACCTGATACGTTCTTCGTTCTGGTACAGGTCATTGGTCCAGCGGGTGTTGTTCATGATCTCAGAAATGGCGTTCTGCATGTCCTGAAAGATCTGGCGGTCAGTCACCTGCACCTGTTCACTGTTCACCACCACCTCGCACCGCAGTTCCTGGGCCCAGGTCAGCAAGGGCAACCAAAGGCTCAAGACTGCTATTATCCCTATTTTTGCACGCATGCCCATTCCTTTTTGATAGATTCCAGAATATCTTCAGCCACTTCGTCTTTTGACTTAAGCGCGTACTCCTCTACGGTGTTTTGCTTGACAATGGTAATCTTGTTGGTGTCATGCCTGAAACCGGCCCCCGGGTCTCGCAGGGAGTTCAACACCACCATGTCTAAGTTCTTCTTACGGAGTTTAGCCTGGGCGTTTTCCAGCTCCTGATCGGTTTCCAGCGCAAAGCCCACGGCAAACTGACCCGTCTTCTTCTCTTTGCCCAAGGCCGCTGCAATATCAACGTTCTTTACCAGCTCAATGGTGAAAGAGGCCTCACTTTTTTTTATTTTGGAAGGGGCTACCCGGCTGGGCTTGTAATCTGCTACGGCGGCGGCGAACACCCATATATCAGCGGCAGCGGCCCTTTGTTGGCAGGCGGCATACATTTCATCTGCGGTCATCACCGGGATTACTTCTACCTGCGGGTGCTCCAGTTTCATGGATGTAGGCCCTGAGACTAACTGCACCTGCGCGCCCTGCTCAGCAAACCTGCGGGCCAGGGCATAGCCCATTTTGCCGGTAGAGTGGTTGCCAATAAACCGGACGGGGTCTATGGGTTCATACGTGGGCCCGGCTGTTATGAGAACTTTCTTTCCGCTAAACAAGGCGTTCTGCACTGAAATGTTTTTCTAAAACTTGAACAATCTCCTCTGGTTCAGCCAGTCGCCCCTGCCCTACCAGGCCGCTGGCCAACTCACCGTAACCGGCTTCAATGAGCTGGTTCCCGTAAGAGCGCAGCAGCCTGAAGTTCTCCTGCACCGCCGGGTGCTGGTACATGTCCAGATCCATGGCGGGGGCCACAAACACGGGGCACCGGGCCGAAAGGTAGGTAGCTGTGAGCAGGTTGTCACACAGGCCCCGGGCAAATTTGGCCACGGTGCTGGCGCTGGCGGGAGCCACCACCACGGCATCTGCCCACAGCCCCAGTTCCACGTGGTTGTGCCACAGGCCAGACTGGTCTTCCCGCACAAACTGGGTCAGGACCGGCCGTTTGGAGAGCGTGGCCAAGGTGACAGGGGTAATAAAGGCAGAAGCAGAAGTGGTCAGGATTACCTGCACTTCTGCTTCTGCTTTGATCAGGAGCCGCACCAGATGCGCCGCTTTGTAGGCGGCAATGCTACCGCAGACTCCCAGTATGATTTTTTTATGCCTAAGCATTAGGCCAAAGGCTTAAAGCGCTGATGAAGTCTGCGCCTCCTCATCTGCCTGGCGGAAATACACCTTTCCTTCAACGAACTCCTCAATGGCCATGTTGGTAGGCTTAGGGAGACGCTCATAGTATTTAGAGATTTCAATCTGCTCACGGTTTTCAAACACCTCCTCCAGGTTGTCAACCGTGGTGGCAAACTCAGCCAGTTTAGAGTTCAACTCCTCCTTCACTTTCACTGCAATCTGGTTCGCCCGCTTAGAGATGATAGAGATTGACTCATAGACGTTGCCAGTGTCTTTGGCCAGGTCAGAGATATTACGGGTAACGATGGATGCTGGAACTTGTGCCATATATCTGTTGAATTGAGTGATTACAAAAATTAGTTAGTGGTGGCGGTGGCCGCTGCCGGCTGCCCTGTTTTGTTTAGCTGCTCCAACGCCTTACGGCTGGAATCATAAAAGTTTTCAGCGGAACGCAGAAACTTGCTGTTTGGGTAAGCATCTACAAAGTTCTGGTAGATCTCTATCACCTGCTGGTACCGCTCTGCCTGCTTGCTTTCAATACTTTGTTGGGCGTAATGGTACTGGGCGTCAATGCGCAGGAAAGCCGCCTCTTCATTTAAGGTGGAAGACGGGAAGTTCTTTCTGAAGTTATCCAGCGCTATTACCGCAGACAGAAAGTAGCGCAGCTGGTAATACATCTTGGCATTATCAAATGTTTTCAGCTCAATCTTCTTAGACAGGTCTTCATAGATGGTGTTGGCCTCCTGCATGTACTTGCTCTGCGGGTACCGGCGCATGAACTCCTGCAAGGCACTCATGGCCTGCACGGTGCTCTGCTGGTCCAGGTTGTATGACGGCGACTCATTGGTCAGGGATTTGGCGTTCATAAACGCCGCCTCCTCTGCGTATTGGCTTCTGGGGAACGTCTGCCCAAAGGTGATAAAATGGAAAGAACTCTCCAGGTAAAGCTGCTGGTGGTACTTGGTGTACGCGTACAGGAAGTTGGCGCGCTCATACTCACTCCGGCCCTTCAGCAGGGGCATCAGGTCCTCTAAGAGGGCACCGGCCCGCTCATACTTGCCGTTCTCATAATACTCCAGCGCAGCTGCGTATTTTTTATCTACGTCATCGCTCTTGAGGAGCTTATTGTATTTGCTGCAGGCGCCCAACAGCACCAGCGCGAGCAAAAAAGGCAAAAAGGAGAAAATGCGTTTGGTCATAAGCGCGCAAAAATAAACAAAATCTTTTACAACTGCCAGAACGAATTACCAGAACCTACAGTATACAAATAGTTTACTCTACCCTCAGTTTTTCAGCAGCCCCTTTTCTCTGGGGTGTTGTAGTGGCTGGCACCGTTTTTCGGTTAGCGGGCGTTACCGGGGCTACTTTAGCCGGGGAGGCAGAAGCCGGCGGAGCAGCCACGCCGTTCTTTTTGGGAGGAACAGCCGCTGGCTTAGCCCCCCTAGCCGGGGAAGAAGCGGCGGCAGGGTCACTTTTTTTCCGGGCTACGCCCCTTTTCTCCAGCACAAACGCCCGGGTGGGCTTTTCATCTGCCCGCCAGACAAAGCCCTTCAGCCGTTTCTCAGGCTCCTCCAGCTCGTGTGGCGGAATCAGTTTGGCGTCTGGCTCGGTGAGAAAGGTGATAAACTGCACCTGCCCATCATTAAACTGCATGCGCATGTCACTGCAGAACGCCTTGTTCATCCCCATCACGGTACTGTCTCCCTGCAGGGCAAAGTAGAGGCTTTCTCCGTTTCCGTTCACGTCTATGCGCCTGATTTTGCCCTCGGCAAAACGGGCGGTCATGTTACGGCCCTTCACCTGGTTAAAATTCTCCAGCGTATCCTGTGAAATAGCAAACGAGTTGCCAAACATGCGCATCTGGTCCAGTGTCTTGTCCCGCAGCTGCATGATCACGCTGTCTGCGGTCATCTGGCTCTTGTTGGCCCAGAGTTTGGGGCTGCGGTTCATGTAAATCATGGAGTCCTGCAGGTTGTAGGTAAGGGAGTCGCAGATTCCCTGCAGGTCAGATTTGTAGATGCGCACGTCTGGGTACGCGTACACAAACCCTTTCTTAGTTTTATCTACCCGGTTCTCTACCGCCAGCAGCGTGTCAGCAGACAGGAACATGGTGTCATTCACGTTGTTCTTGCTGTTGGCCGCCACCGTGCGCATGACCGGGCTTCCAAACACCTTTGACCGCCCCAGGCCCCGCCAATGCAGCGCTGTCTGTCCGGTTATGACCGTATTTTCTTTAATATGGGTGAGGGAGACGTTACCGGCGGCAGTGTAATACTCCTTCAGCTTGTCATAGGTGAGGGAATTGCCCTTAATGAGGTAGTCTGGGGTCTTGATGCTGGCGTTGCCCCTGAAATTGGCCTCCCGGGTCACGGTGTTATAGGTGCCGCGGTTAGCAAACAGCGTTCCGTCTGGTGAGGTGATGGTGGTGGGCCCAAAGAACTCCACCACCTTGCTGATGGTGTTGTAGGCCATGATATCACTCACCACTTTGGTATTCTGTGTGTTGGTGTAAACTACATCCTTTTTAAAAGTTAGCACTTTATCTGTAGTGGTGTAGGTCCCTAAATGGCTTTTAATGGTGTAATCTGGCCCTACAATATGACCGGTTTGGGTGTAATAGGCGCGCTTGGCGTCCAGGTCATACTCCAGCGTGGGGGTGTTCAGCGTCATCTCCTGGTCCCGCAGCACCACGTTTCCGCGCAGGTTGGCCATGCGCCTGGTACCGTCATAGGTACCGGTGGCACTGGTGGCGTCCATGGTCTCCTGGGTGATATGCACGTTCCCGAACACCTCCAGCCGGTTACGGTCTTTCACATACTGGTAGGCCGAGTCTGAGGTAACGGTGGTAGCCCCCTGCCGCATGACCACATTGCCAATCAGCCTGCGCACTTCCTCCCCCTTGTAAGTACCCGCCTGCAGGGTACTGGACGAAACTTCTACCCGCTGCCCCTGCTGGGCCCAGGCCGAAACCATAGACCATACGGAGATAAGCGCAACTAAAACTATCTTTGTGAACTTCATTCAATCAATTCAATAGAAACAAAATTACTAAGAACCTGCTTATAAATAGATTTTGCACCTAAAAAAGCGGAGATTTCGGCAAAGCCGAAACGCATTTCCTGCTGAGGCTACCAGTTCTCTGACGCCCGGCAGAATGAGTTTCCCGCCTTCATGGGCAAAAAAAGGCACGTTCTGCTTTACCTTCTTTGACATATGCTCCAGAAAGTTCAACACTATATAGACAGCCATCAGCTGCTTTCCCCTACCACTAAAATTCTGGCCGCCGTGAGCGGGGGCCTGGACTCTGTGGTACTGGCCGATGTGCTGCACCGCTTAAAGGTTCCCTTTGCCGTGCTGCACTGCAACTTTGGTCTGCGGGGCGAGGAGTCTGACGCAGATGAGCTCTTTGTGCGCAAACTGGCCAAACAGTACGGCGTGCCGTTCTACAGCGAGCAGTTCCAGACCGAGGCCTTTGCCCAGCAGGAAGGCATTTCCATCCAGATGGCGGCCCGCTCCCTGCGCTACGCCTGGTTTGAGCAGATGCGCACCCAGCTGGGGTATGACGCCATTGCCACGGCGCACCACCAGTCAGACGCGCTGGAGACCGTGCTGCTCAACCTGGTGCGCGGCACGGGCCTGGCGGGCCTGCACGGCATTCTGCCCCAGAACGGGCACCTGATCCGGCCGCTGCTGGCCCTCACCAAAGACGACCTGTACGACTGGCTCACCTCTAAACGCCTGGCGTGGCGGGAAGATTCCAGCAACGAAAGCAGAAAGTACGCCCGCAACCTGGTGCGCCACGAGGTGGTTCCCGTGCTCAAGCAGCTCAACCCCAACCTGGAGGAAACGTTTACCCAGACCCTGGAGCGCCTGCAGGGCGCAGAAGCCGTGTTTCTGGCCTCTTTTCAGGAAATCAGGGCAAAAACGCAACGCACAGAGAACGGCACCACCTACCTTTCTATTGCGCCGCTGCAGCAAAGCCCCGCGCCGGTAGTGCTGCTGCATGAGCTGCTAAAACCGTTCCAGTTCTCCTACGTGCAGGCGCAGGAGGTAGCAGCCGCCTTTGCCGGCCTCTCAGGCAAGTCCTTCGCCTCCCCCACCCATGTGCTGGTGAAAGACCGGGAGGAACTGGTGATCACCGCCAAAAACCTGGAGGTGTTTGGCAGCGTGGCGCTGCCAGAACAAGCCACCCAACTAACTTTTGGACCTTATCTGGCAAAAATAACCCGCAAATCGGCCGAAGGCTACAAGATACCCCGTTCCAAAGACACGGTGGCCCTTGACGCCGAACTGGTAAGGTTCCCCCTCAAACTGCGCCCCTGGAAACAGGGCGACTGGTTTATCCCGCTGGGCATGAACGGCAAGAAGAAAGTGAGCGACCTGCTCATTGACAAGAAGGTGCCCGCCAACCTCAAGCCAGACGTGTGGGTGCTGGTCTCAGACGCCTCACTGGCCTGGATCATTGGCCACCAGCCAGACAACCGGTTCAAGATCAGTGAGAACACCCAGCAGGTGCTGGAGATTACCGTGACCCGAATTTGATTGTTCATTGCTGATTGTTAATTGTTGATTGTTAGAAAGGCAGCAGCTTAAGCTGACCGATTTGTGAAGGAACCCAAGAGAAAGCCGTTTAGAGACTGTTTCTAAGAAACAGGCCTAAAACAACAATTGACAATCAACAATTAAAAAGCAATTAACAATCAGCCATTAAATAATTTTCAGGTGACGCCCTTTTTCCTATCTTCACCGCGTAGTATATCATCTAACCAAATTTAAGCATAATGAAAGTAACCGTAGTAGGAGCCGGTAACGTAGGGGCCACCTGTGCCGACGTGCTGGCGTACCGCGAAATTGCCAATGAAGTAGTGTTAGTAGATATCAAAGAAGGCTTCGCCGAAGGCAAGGCATTGGATATCTGGCAGAAATCTCCTATCAACCTGTATGACACCCGCACCGTGGGCGTCACCAATGACTATAGCCGCACCGCCAATTCAGACGTGGTAGTGATCACCTCGGGCCTGCCCCGCAAACCCGGCATGACCCGTGATGACCTGATCAGCACCAACGCCGGCATTGTGCGCTCGGTGACTGAGAACGTAATCAAACACTCCCCGGAGGCCATCATCATTGTGGTGTCTAACCCCCTGGATGTCATGACCTACGCTGCGCATTTAACGTCTAAGCTTCCCCGCACCAAGGTGATGGGGATGGCCGGTATCCTGGACACCGCCCGCTACCGCGCGTTCCTGGCTGAGGAACTGAACGTGTCGCCTAAAGATATTCAGGCGGTATTGATGGGTGGGCACGGTGATACCATGGTGCCGCTCCCAAGATACACCACCGTGGGCGGGATTCCGGTAACCGAGTTGATTGACTCTGCTAAACTAGACGCCATTGTAGACCGCACCAAAAACGGCGGTGGCGAGCTGGTGAAACTGATGGGCACCTCTGCCTGGTACGCGCCGGGTTCCGCAGCCGCCCAGATGGTAGAAGCCATTGTACGTGACCAGAAGCGGGTGTTCCCGGTTTGCATTAAGCTGGAAGGCGAGTACGGCATCAACGGCACCTACCTGGGTGTACCGGTGGTACTAGGCAAGAACGGTATTGAGAAAGTAATAGAGCTGCAGCTGAACGAAGACGAGATGGCCCTGTTGAAAGCCTCTGAGAAAGCGGTGAGGGAAGTGATGGACGTGCTGGACAACATGCCTGCCAACGCCTAACCCCCTGATTTCTACCCAATAAAAAAGAGCCCTACCTGCAGGTAGGGCTCTTTTTTATTGGGTTTCTGTTTTTGGCCTGTTTTCTTAAAAACAGGCCAAAAACAGAAAACGAGTTACTTTATTGGGGTCTGGGCAGGCTGGGCGGCAGACTTATTCTGGTTCTGCTGCTTCTTCTGGCTCCTTTTTTCCTCCAGCTTCTGCAGGCGCTCCTGCTTCTGCTGCTCCCGCTCCTTCTGCTTGGCTTCGCGTTTGGCTTTACGCCGGAAGAAGCCGTTCAGCAGAATACTGTGCTGCAGGCTTTCCATGTTGGCGTCCAGTTTGTCAGTGCCGGCCTCCAGGTTCTGCATGGTGAGCTGCAGGTCAAGGGCGAAGTCCTCGTCATTGAGCAGCACGCCCAGGGCGTTGTTAGGGCTGTTGAGCTTGTCTGTGGTGGCGTTGAGCTTGCCGGTGATGGCAGAGGCGGTGGTCATGGTCTGCTGCAGCTGCGCCATGGTGCTTTTGAGGCGGTTGTAGACGGTGGTATCTGTTAACAGCTCATCTGCCAGGCCGCCTTCTGTATTCAGTTTATTTGAGAACTGGGTGAGGGCTTGCGCGGCGCGGGAGCTGCTGGCGGTGGTGCGCTCCAGGTTGGCGACAATGGTTCTGAAGTTGTTGGCCAGCTTCTCGTCTGTGAGCAACGCACCGGCCATGCCTTCGCCTTTGGCGAGGTTGGCGCTCAGGCCTTTCACGTCATTGGTGATGGCCAGCAGGTTCTGGTTGCTCTCCTGCAGGGTCTTCATCATCTGCTCAGTGCTCAGCTGGGCTTCGGTTTTAAGTATATCGCCGGTCTCAATGGCCGGGGAGGCCTCGCTGCCGCCGTACACCACAATGGTGCGGTTGCCTATGATGCTCTCTGACCCAATCTTCGCGAACGCGTTTTTATGGATATAAGGTACCGCACTTTCCTCAATGGAGAAACTGACGGCCACCTGTTTTTCACCGCTGATGGCAATGCTTTTCACCACGCCCACTTTCACCCCTGAGAAGATCACGTTGTTGCCTTTCTTGAGGCCGGTCACGTCATCAAACAGGGCGGTCACCTCAATAGAATCCCCGAAGCGTTTCTGCTTTCCGCCTAGAATGAAAATACCGGCCACCAGAATGACAATGGCCAGAAACACAAAAATGCCAACTATAACGGACCGTTTATTATCTCCTGCTCCCATTTAATCTATAAAGTTGTAATCATGAAATAGTTTCACCCGCTCATCCTGGGTGTTGAACACCTCTTCAAACGTGCCCTGCCGCTGAAACTGGCCGTCTAAGAGCATCACCACGCGGTCGCCCACGGTTTTGGCGCAGGTAAGGTCATGGGTGATGATGATAGACGAGGTATGGAACCGCTCCTGCACCTCATTGATCAGGTTGTTGATGTCAATACAGGTAATGGGGTCCAGCCCGGCGGTGGGCTCATCATAGAGCATAATCTCAGGGGTGAGAATCAAGGTGCGGGCAATCCCAATGCGCTTGCGCTGGCCTCCAGACAGCTCAGACGGCATCTGGTTAATGCTTTGCAGCAGCCCCACGGCGTCCAGCACGCGCTCCACCCGTTCGTTTATTTCCTTGCGGGTCAAATTGCGCAGATTCCGCACCAGCGGAAACTCCAGGTTCTCGCGTATGGTCATGCTGTCATACAGGGCGCTGTTCTGGAACGAAAACCCAATCTTAAGCCGGAGTTTGTCCAAATCACGGGGTTTGAGCTGGTTTACGTCCTGCCCCAGCACGTTCACCCGGCCTTCGTCCTGCCGCAGCAGGCCGGAGATAATTTTAATCAAAACCGATTTGCCCGTGCCGGATTTGCCCAGAATCACCAGGTTTTCGCCTTTGTAGAGGTCCAGGTCCACGCCCCTAAGCACGTGCAAATCACCGAAGGATTTGCGCAGGCCCTCTATCTCTATCACCTTTTGGCTTTTATCTATTTGGTGCGGGGGTTTCTTCATGTCTTCTACCGGAAAAGATTAATCACCTGCATGGCCAGCAGTTCTTCAATGAACACTAAAAACATGGCCGTCACCACAGAGGAGTTGGCCGCCTTGCCCACACCTTCGGTTCCCTTAGATGAGAAATACCCTTTGTAGCAGCCTACCACGCCAATGGTAAACCCAAACAGCACTGATTTAATCAAAGACGAGAAAATGTCAAGGAACGAGATGGCTTCAAATACCTGCGTAAAATACGTGGTGAAGCTGGTCTGCTCGTTGGCGTTAATATTTAAGAAACCGCCCAGTAACGCCACCAGCATCACGTACATCATCAACGCCGGAATCATGAACGTAGTGGCCAGCACCCGGGTCACCACCAGAAACTTGAACGGGTTGGTAGCAGAGACTTCCATGGCGTCAATCTGCTCGGTTACGCGCATAGAGCCCAGCTCGGCGCCCATGTTAGAGCCCACGCGGCCGGCGGCAATTAACGCGGTCACCAGCGGGGCCAGGGCCCGCACAATGGCAATGGAAATCAGGGAAGGCAGCCAGGAGGTGGCGCCAAACTCGGCCAGCGACGGGCGCGATTGGTTAGTGAACACAATGCCTATGATGAAACCGGTCAATGAGATCAGCGGAAGCGACTTCACCCCCACCTCATAGCACTGCCTGATCACCTCGCGCATCTCATAGGGGGGCAGAAACACCTCCTTAAAGAAGCGGGCTATGAACTGGTAAATTCTATATAACTCAGCAAATACCCTGTCCAGTTTGGGGGAGATCACATGGTCTCGCTGTTTAGGGGAGTTACTGTCCTGGTCTTTGGATTGCATCCGTTACTTCTGATTTCTTTATGGCCTCTGGCAGGCACTGCGCGTTGACTCCTTTTGGGTACGGTCTTGGGGCTACGGAAAGGAAAGCCTGAGGGCTCTCCTCCTTACCTGATTTACCTGAATAGGGTTACATCTGCCCAGAATCTGCTGGCCATCACGGCACAAAGATAAGATGAACCAGCTAAGGAAAGGTAAAAATACTTTTTACCTGCCCAAATCCCACTCCCCCGCGCGCAGAACCAGTATACTTTTTACCACCCGCCCGCCTGGCACCACGGTTAAAGCGCCTCCTGCTGAGGTTTTGTCTGTTTTGGGGCTGTTTCCTGAAAAACAGCCCCAAAACAGACAGGCACCGCTGCTTTAAGTTAAAAGTTTATGGCAGTCTGGCGGCAAGCGCGTATACTTACCAATAAGAGTATGTTTACCTTTGTTTTTTGCGCATAAACCGGCTTCAAAGGACTTAACTTGGTCCTGGTCTGGCGCCAGGGCGCTGCTAGACTGCTCCAGAATGGCTTTGCCAGAACTTTACACTCATATATATAGGTGGCAACACCTAAATATCAACAAACTTTCAACCACACAGCATCTCTGATCAAGACTATGAAAATTTGCTTCGCCTCTAACAATGCCCACAAGCTGCAGGAAATCCGGGCCCTGCTGGGGGAACCGTTTGAGCTGGTGAGCCTGCAGGACCTTGGCTGCGCCGATGAAATTCCCGAAGAACAGGACACCTTAGAAGGCAACGCCCTGCAGAAAGCCAGCTACATCTGGGAAAGGTATAAAATTTTATGCTTCGCTGATGATACCGGGCTGGAGGTGGAGGCACTGAACCAGGAGCCCGGCGTGTACTCGGCCCGTTACGCCGGCCCGGCCCGTGACAACCAGGCCAACATGCAGAAAGTGTTGCAGGGGCTGGAGGGCAAGGAAAACCGGAAGGCCCGCTTCAGAACCTCCATAGCCCTTATTTTGGAGGAAGGCGAGCAGCACCTCTTTAACGGCATTGTGGAAGGCCACATCTTAGAAAGCCCGCGCGGCGAAAAAGGCTTTGGCTATGACCCTATCTTTGTGCCTGAGGGCCATGAGCGCACCTTCGCAGAGATGGACAGCCAGGAGAAGAACGAAATCAGCCACCGCGGGCGGGCCGTGCAGCAGCTGGTCTCGTTTCTGCGGCACCGGTACGTACAGACGGGCACGTGAGCAATTTTCTGTTTTGGGGCTGTTTTGGCCAAAACAGCCCCAAAACAGAAAATCTGGCTGCCTTTTCTTCCGCTGGGCGGGTAATGCAGAATTTCTTTAAGCCTGCATTAGGCTGCAAGCTTACAAAAAGTTAATTTTGCACCCCGTAAGCAACAGGTATTTATGCATCAAAAGCCATTTATTGTAGGTATTACGGGCGGAAGCGCATCAGGGAAAACCACCTTCCTGAGCAGATTAATGGCTTCGTTTGCACCAGAGGACATCTGCCTCATCTCCCAGGACAACTATTACCTTGACCGCGACAAGCAGCTGGTAGACGACAACGGCATTCATAACTTTGACTTGCCGGGTTCTATTGACAGTGCCGCCTATGCCCATGATATCCTCAGGCTGAGCCTGGGCGATACCGTGCAGCGCAAGGAGTACACCTTCAACAACGCCAGTGTCATTCCGCGCATTCTGGAGTTTAAACCAGCGCCTATTGTGGTGGTAGAGGGTATTTTTGTGTTTTACTTTGAAGAAGTGGCCCGCCTGCTGGACCTGAAGGTGTACATTGACGCCAAAGAATACATCAAACTGCAGCGCCGCATCATCAGAGACAAAGTGGAGCGCGGCTATGACCTGGATGATGTGCTGTACCGCTACACCAACCACGTGGCCCCCACGTATGAGAAATACATTAAGCCGTTCAAGAATGACGCAGATGTGATCATTCCCAACAACCGCCACTTTGACCGCGGCCTGGAGGTGCTGGTGACGTATCTGAACTCCAAAATCAAAAAATAAGCTGGCCCTGCCGGAAATATCAAACCAAATAGAAGCCTCTGCTGTTCAGACCACAGCAGAGGCTTTTGTTTTATTTTAAGAATCACCTATCTTTGCTTACTAAGATGAAACCTGGGCACTACATACAACGCAACTGGCGGCTGCTTTGCACAAGCATAGCCCTGCTGTTGGTGCTTACGGTCAACCACCGAGCCTTGCCCGCCTATGCCCATGTGGCTACCCCGGCTGAGCAGACGGCGGTGAGAAAAGCGGCCCAGGACAAAGACGCCACGGTTGTCAAGCAAAAGGTCTCTTTTGAGGCGACCACGTCGTTTGTTGACTTCAACCTGGTAGAACCCGTCGCGTTTGAGCGCCTCACATTTGCCGCCCCGGTGCAGCAGCAGGTGCCTTTCAAAGCCGGAATCCCATACTGGGCCTATTATCTACAGCAGCTGGCTACGCTGCCTATCTCGCCCAACGCCCCTTAGGCATTCATCCTCTTCTTTTCAGCGGCCCCAGGTTGCCGGGGTATTTCTGTTTGGCTACATACAGCCGCGCCCATTCTATGGGCCGCCAGCGTACCAGCCACATTTTCTTATCATTTTATTTCTATTTTCATTTTAACCAACCTATGCGTAACAAAGGTTTTATTGTATTTCTTACGGTAATAGTCACCGTGCTTTGTGTGTACTATCTATCCCTTTCGCTTGTTTCCCGCAATGTGGAGGAGAAAGCAGTGGCGTATGCCACCAGCCCCACTGGCGGAGTAGACGCTTACAAGAAGCAAACGTATCTTGACTCTGTCTGGAGAGCGCCTGTTTTCAACTTCCTGGGTGCCGAATACACGTATCAGGAGATCAAAGAAAGAGAGCTGAGCCTGGGCCTTGACCTGAAAGGCGGCATGCACGTGACCCTGGAGGTTTCTCCGGTAGAGATTATCCGGGCCATGGCCGTGAACAAGAAAGACCCGGCGTTTGAGCAAGCCCTTAAAAAGGCGCAGCAACTGCAAACCAACAGCCAGGAGAACTTTGTAGACCTGTTCTACCGCACCTACCGTGAGTTGCAGCCCAACGCCAAACTGGCCTCGCTTTTCGCCAGCAGCACCACCCGTAACCTGAACTACAACTCTACTGATAAAGAGGTTCTGGCTGAGATCAACCGCGAGGTAGATGATGCCGTGGCCCGTTCTTTCAACATCCTGAGCACCCGTATTGACAAGTTTGGGGTAACGCAGCCTAACATACAGCGTCTGCAGGGCACCAACCGCATCCAGATTGAGTTACCGGGTGTTGACAACCCTGAGCGGGTGCGCAAACTGTTACAGGGAACGGCCAACCTGGAGTTCTGGGAAGTGTGGAACGTGCAGGAGTACAGCCCATACTTTGGCCAGTTGAATGACTATCTGGTGAAACAGGAGGCTGCCACCAAGCTGAAGGGTTCTTCAGCCGCCGGTTCTGCCGCCCTTGCCGCTGCCACTGACACCGCAACCGCTGCTGTGACTGCCGCTGGCACAGACACCACTGCCCTGGCCGCCCAGCTGAGCAAAAAAGACACTACCGCTGCCAAAAAAGACTCGCTTAACGCAAACCAGAGCTCTCTGCTGGCGCGTCTGTTCACGCCGCTCCCTGGTGGCTTGGGTTCAAACGTACGTGATACCGCCAAGGTAAATGAACTGTTGGCCAGAGCTGAAGTAAGAGCCATTTTTCCGCAGAACCTGAAGTTTTTATGGAGTGTGAAACCTATTGTGGCTAATGACGGGGCTGAGTTTGTTGAACTGTATGCCATTAAGAAAGGCCGCGAAGGAAAAGCTCCTTTGTCTGGTGAATATATCTCTGATGCCCGTCAGGACTATGACCAGTCTGGCCGCCCAGAGGTAACCATGGGTATGAACGCCGCCGGTGCTAAGAAATGGCAGCGTTTGACCGGTGACAACATTGGCCGCCAGGTAGCCATTGTTCTGGATGACTATGTGTACTCGGCCCCGGTGGTGCAGAGTGAGATTGGCGGTGGCAACTCTTCTATCTCCGGTTCTTTCACCATTGAAGAAGCCCAGGATTTAGCCAACATCTTGAAAGCTGGTAAAATGCCAGCCCCTACCCGTATTGTGGAAGAAGCCATTGTAGGTCCTTCTCTGGGTCAGGAAGCCATTAACCAAGGTTTGCTTTCCTCATTGGCCGGTCTGGTGCTGGTGGTGCTCTTTATGATTGCCTACTACAACAAAGGTGGTTTCATTGCCAACATTGCCCTGTTCTTCAACATCTTCTTCATTATTGGGATCATGGCCCAGTTTGGCGCTGCCCTTACCTTGCCTGGTATTGCCGGTATGGTGCTGACCATGGGTATGTCTGTTGATGCCAACGTACTGATCTTTGAGCGTATCAAAGAAGAGATGGCTGCTGGCCTGAATATTCAGGAAGCCATCAAAAAAGGCTATAGCAAAGCGTTCAGCTCCATCTTTGACTCCAACGTTACCACGTTATTGGCCGGTATTATCCTCTACTTCTTCGGGTCAGGCCCAGTGAGAGGTTTTGCCGTTACCCTGATGATTGGTATTGCCACCTCTTTCTTCACGGCGGTCTATGTATCCCGTCTGTTGGTTGAGTGGATGGCCAAAGGGAAAAACGCCAATACGCTGTCACTGCAGACGCCGCTGTCTAGAAACTGGTTCAAGAACATCAAGTTTGACATTCTTGGCAACCGTAAAAAAGCGTATATCTTCTCCATTGCCTTTATTCTGTTTGGGATTATAGCAGTGTTCATCAAAGGTGAGTTGCCGTTAGGGGTTGACTTTAGAGGAGGCCGCTCTTATGTGGTAGACTTCACCCAGGCTGTTCCGGCTTCTGAGGTTCGTTCTTCCCTAGATGATGAGTTCCAGGGAAAAGGTACTGAAGTAAAGACCTTTGGCGCTTCTAACCGCTTGAAGATCACCACCAGCTACCTTGCCGCCGATGAGTCTACCCAGGCAGATGAGACAGTGCAGGCCGCCCTGGAGCAAGGATTACAGCAGTACAGCGCTCAAAAGCCCACTATTGTAAGTTCTTCTAAGGTAGGCGCCACTATGGCAGATGACATTCAGAAACAGGCGTTAATTGCCGTGTTACTGGCTTTTGCTGGAATCTTTGTGTACGTAGCCTTCCGTTTCAGCCGCTGGCAGTACAGCCTGGGCGGGGTGGCCGCCTTGATTCATGACGTATTGGTAGTGTTCTCTGCCTTTACCATTGCCAACCTGTTTGGGGTTTCTTATGAGATGGACCAGGTGTTCATTGCCTCTATCCTGACCATTATTGGTTACTCTATCAATGATACCGTGGTAGTATTTGACCGGATCAGGGAGTACACCAAAGATAACCCGCGCGTTAAGTTCAAAGACATTGTGAACCCGGCCTTGAACAGTACCTTCAGCCGTACCATCATCACCAACTTAACCGTGTTACTGGTGGTAGTGGTATTGTTCATCTTTGGTGGTGAAACCTTGAGAGGCTTCTCTTTTGCCATGCTGGTGGGTTCCTTAACCGGTACCTACTCTACCCTGTTCATTGCCTCGCCAATTGTGGTAGACACCACAAACGTTGACAAGGAGAGACTGGTAGCTGCCAAGCCTGTGGTTGTATCTTAATAACCCGCTGTAACCCCACAAAAAAATAGCCGGACCAAATGGTCCGGCTATTTTTTTTGTACGGAACCTAAGACAGTAAGCCAAGACCGCATTACAAAACAGTTTTTCCAGTTTTGGCTTAGTTTCTGAAAAACAAGCCAGAAACGCGAAGCAGCAACCATAGCCTTTCCCCCCAACTTGCATAAGTACAGAGCATTTTCACCATTTTGGACAGGTAGGCGCACACGGCCGGTGAAAGTTTCTGGCAAAGGAATTTTGGACCGCTTGGTGCAATGAAGTCAGACAAAGGCCCCAGGTTAGTTCTCGCGGAGGCTGAATGCAGCGTGAATTGAAAAGGCTGGTTTGAATCTTCCGTTTTATCCAGGGCGCAGGGTGAACTAGTGCAGTAAGAATTGACCTGCGCCCTGTTTTAGGGCTGTTTTCTGAAAAGTAGCCCTAAAACGGCAGCGCACAAGAAGACGCTTGCCCCCCCCCTCAGGAAGGAAAGCAGAAACTCTACACGGGCTCCAGATTAGAGCTTGCGCAGAGTACCTGTTTTAAATTCCCTTTCTCTCACTCAGCCGCAAGAGAAGGGGATTTCTGTTTTCGGGCTATTTTTCTAAAAGTAGCCCGAAAACGTGGGCGCAAGCAGACGTTTGCACCACAAAAGGCTCTTTCATGGCAGGGGAAAAATACTTTTAAAGCATGTTGAAATCTGATTTTTTGCGCTGCAAACCGACATCTGATGTGCCAGACATTGCCTTTCCCTCACAACGTAACGCTGCAATGCTGCTCAAAAACGGTACAGAAGAACCTTTCGCGCCCCGTATTCCCTACACAATCAAAATGGAAACAAGGAAACTGTTTAGAGTTTTTTAGTATAAGTGATGGCGCTAGCGTCCGCTTCTGTATTGAAGAGGGTAAAATTTCTGTTTCTGGGCTGTTTTTGGGAAAGTAGCCTCAAAACGCCGGCACAAGCGGATGCTTACGCCCATGCCAGGGTCAGTCACGGCCCTAACGATAGAAAAAGGAAAACTGTAACCAGCTACAAGCTCTATACCGGCTCTATCTCCATAATGAAGGGGTTATTTTCTGCTCACCATTTATTAATGAACCTGTTCAGCTGATACTTGACGCTGCGCACTGTAAAAACAGGATTCGCATCTTTTCTCCGTAACGCTGCCATGCAACTCTAATACTGCTTGGCCAGCACTTCACCCTGCCCAGATCTGCTGGTGTGCTAAACTCTTGTGATGCTTCTGCCTATTTCCCTTTCAGAAACCCAAGCCCTGTTTTCGGGCTGATTTTGTAAAACCAGCCCGAAAACAGGGCTTGGGGTATTTCAAGTTGCGCTTTATGAACTGGTGAATCAAAATGTGGCAAAGAATTTTTCACCCCTCCAGAGAACGCAATTCTGAATCATCAGGGGGAATCCCCTCTCTGGAGAGGCAGGGGTGGGTTTAAAACCGGTAGCAAACTGTGTTACTATTTAACTGAAGACTGCTAAAGATTAAAGTGACGGTTCCCTATTATATGCTAAGCCAAGGCTTCAGGTATGCCTGGTTCAGGGGAGGCTACTTCCAGCTGCTTTATTCTGCGGGGCAGGCCTACAATCCAGACAATATCCCCTTCTTCAAAAACCAGCTCTGAGTCTGGGTTGAGCATGCGCCGCCCTTTGCGCTCCACCCCAACTATGAGGCCTTTGGTTTTTTCACGCACGCCAGAATTTCTAATGGATTTATGCAATAGCACAGAACCAGCACGGATCTGGAGCTTTTGGAGCCGCACGCTTTCACGCTCTTCCTCCTGTGAGGAGGTCAGGACAGACCGCGTCTGGATGAATTGCCTGAACGCTTCTGTCTGGCTTTCCTCCCCCACCACAAAGACCTTATCATTGGGGAAGATCAGCTCGTTTCTGGTGGGGGCGGTAATGGTGCGGTCGCCACGTTCAATGACGGCTACATTCACTCCGTATTTCTCCCGTACCTGCAGGTCAAGCAGGCTTTTACCTACCACCGCAGATCCAGGGTCAATCTCAAAACTGGTAAGGTGAACATCCCAAGGGGTGAGTGTATGGTGCATTCTGACCGCCTCCTGCAGCTCCCTCGCATTTAAATTCTTCACAAACCGGTTTTCAATCCTGATATAGAACTGCTGAATTTTCTGGGAGAACATCATAAGGAACGCCACCATCACCAGCCCTACCACAATGGCCAATTGCACTGAGAAGAACTGGTTCAGCAACACCCCTATAAACAGAATGGCCACCGCCACCCGCCCAAACTCCAGCACAATGACCAGGCTCCGGTAATTACGGTTAGCCCAAATACGGCCCTGCGCCTCTTTCTGCGGATGGTAAATGGCCAAGGCCCACAGGAACGGTGCCATCACCAAAAACGTGATGGCTGTAGTGACCACATCTCCCCAATTTCCGTTCACCACATTCTCTACAATAAACGGGTTAAGATACTGCGCAGACAAGAGTATGATACTGATGATGATGACGCAGTACACCACCATATGCAACACGTATGACCGCAACACAAGCTTCCAGTCACTGGTGGTGGAAATGATCTGGGTACCTGAGCTGTACTCATTCAGGGACTTTTGCCACTTGGCCGGAAGTAATCTTTCTACCAACCGATAAAGAGGCTCAGAGAACTTGATCATGTACGGAGTTGTAAACGTAGTAACGGCTGAGACCGCTACCGCCACCGGATACAGGAAATCGCTGGTAACTTTGAGCGTGAGCCCCAGCGTGGCAATGATAAAGGAGAATTCCCCAATCTGAGACACGCTCATGCCACTCTGAATAGACGTTTTAAGCCCTTGACCAGAAATAAGCCCGCCCCCGGTAATACTAATGGCTTTCCCCACCAGTGTGACAAGCGTTATCAATGCAATAGGCCCGGCATAGGTCACCATCATTGCCGGGTCAATCAAGATACCTACTGACACAAAGAAGATTGCCCCAAACAAGTCTTTCACCGAGGCAACAAGATGCTCAATCTTTTCAGCCTTGGTGGTCTCAGCCAGGATAGAGCCCATGATGAAAGCGCCTAATGCGGGAGAAAAGCCCGCCTGCGCCGCCAGAATAACCATGAGCAGGCATAGGGCCAATGACACAATAAGCAAGGTCTCATCATTCATGAGCTTGCTGGCCTTGCGCAGGAACGTAGGAATCAGGAAAATCCCTCCCAGAAACCAGAGCAACAGAAAGAAGGCCAGCTTTAAAACCGCCGCCAGCATTTCTGAGCCGGCAAACTGCTGGCTTACCGCCAAGGTAGAGAGCAACACCATGAGCAAAATGGCCACCAGATCTTCTACAATCAAGACCCCAAATACCAGCCCGGCGAAACGCTGTGTTTTTACGCCCAGCTCGTCAAATGCCCTAATGATAATGGTGGTAGAAGATATAGAGAGAATCCCGCCCAGGAAAATACTGTCCATGGTAGACCAGCCCAGAATCTTACCGGTAAGGTAGCCCAGCAGCAGCATGACTACTACTTCTATCAAGGCCATCACCGAAGAGGCCCCACCCACTTTCACTAACTTCTTAAAGCTGAACTCCAGCCCCAGGCTGAACAATAAGAAGATCACCCCAATCTCTGCCCAGATGTTGATATTCTCCAGTTCAATGATGGTGGGGAATAGGGCAACGTGCGGCCCCACCAAGAGCCCGGCAATAATATAACCCAACACCAAAGGCTGCTTCAGTTTTTTAAATAGAAGGGTAGTGATACCGGCAGCCCCCAGTATCAATCCCAGATCAGTTATTAAATGCGGTAAATGCGTCATGGTAAGAAGTGTAATGAAGATTCAACTGCCCGTATAAAAGAAGAGGGCAACAGCTGTTTGCCAAAAAGTACCAACTACACTGGAGCTGGCAAATCTGGGACTGGTGTGTAAGAATTCTATTTAAAGAAGAGGGCAGACCACTTTCTACAGAATACAGGATTCCCTTCTCCGCACTAAAGCGGAAAATAGATTACTAATAGATACGTAAAAAGCAGGAACGGGGACCACAGCAAGTAATGACAGGGCATCTTCTGGCGGCAGCAGGGTGAAACGCTACGGGGCGTTGGGCTGAAGGGAAAAGAGAAGGAATTTTGACGCGGGAACCTTAGTCAGAAAAAGACATATTTGCTCCGGGGAAAAACAAGAAGAAGCCCACAGGGCAGACAAATCAATGCTTGCAGGTAAAAAGGCAGGGGCAACCTGCAGAGAGGGTGCTTGTGACACTTTGGCATCAGCGAAGACATGAACAGCCTCTTGCTGCACCTGCGCTGTTTCTGGGTCTTTTTCCCGTGCCTTCAGAGTATTGGCTTCCGGAGCCGGTTTCCCGGTAGAACAGCTTAGCAGAAATTTGTAGACCTCTGTTTCCTGCCCCGGCAGCGTCAGTGCCCAAAGCAGCATCACCGCCATGAGCGGAAGTTTGAGAGGCTGTTTTATTTTCCTGAAAACCAAGTTTAGCATTATTGCAATAATACGGTTTTTAGCCTTAAAGGGCAAACCGCCTGTCCCTTTCCGGTAACAGCATCTGCTTCTTTCTCACTACTTCCTGCCAAATAAAAGAGGAGCCCATGCCTGGGCAATGAACATGTTTTAATGCTTCTTTTTAAGACAGTTGCCCCCTGCCGGGAGGGTCATAAAGAAGAGAAGGCTTCCCTATCAGGAAGCCTTCTCTTCTTGCAATAGTGGGCTATGCATTATCTGGCATGCAGGTGAATCTCTACCTTCCGGGCTTCAGGACCTCTACTTCCCAGAACCTCAGATTGTGTCTCAAACTTAAAGCTGCGTTGGCGGTGCTTCATCTCTATGTACTTCTGCAACAACCTGGCCCGCTGCTGGGCTACCCTAACTTTCCCTTTGGCCGGCCCAATATTGTCTGAGTAACCTTTCACCCAGAGTGAAGCCCCGTCAGGCAATTGAGCCAGGAAACCGTCAAGTTCAGCCGCCGCAGCATCAGTCATGTAGACCTCGTTAAAGCCGTAGGAAACGGTAAGGGTAGTAGGAACAGGAACAGCAGCAGGCTCAATGGCAACCGGCTCCGGTGCGGGTTCTAACTCAACCTTTGACACTACTGGATCGGGGCCATTAACATAGGCAGTATAGTTGCCGTCTGCGGTGCGGGTGATCCACATCTCATTCTCCCCCAGCCTTTTATAAGCAGAATTAAAGGCATTCTCCCTGTTTACCCGTGTACTGAACTTTACCGCCTCTCCAGTAGGTTTGGAGCCACCCCCAATAGGCATAGAATACACAGAGGCCTGGTCACCGCTCTTGCGGGAGAAGAACAGGGAGTCATTCATCACATACGGGGAAAACTCCGCTTCCCTGGTATTGGGTGGGGTGCCCAGACCGGTTGGCTTAGACCACTTGCCCCCCTCCCACTTGCTCAGATAAATATCATCATACCCCTTGGTCCTGCCCAAGTCAGCGGCCATGAATAACGTGTTTTGGTCTGGTGATAGGTAGGCACCCAAGTTATAGGAGTTGTTCTTGATCTTGGGGAACGGCTTTTCCCCTGCTTTCTGAAAACTGGCACCATCCCAGCGGTAGATAACAATCTTATGGTCTTTGCGCCCGGTCTTCTGATAGACATAGACCTCGTTTCCCCCGGCACTGGAGCCTATCAGGGCATTTACGGCCCCTCCGTTTAAAGAAGTCTCCTTTTTAAAGGTGCTCTGGTCTCCTTTTCTCTCTGAGTAGAGGTACTGGCCGTCTTTTTCTTTGATGGTGTAGAGCACAAGGTTCTCCCCCACAATAAACAAGTCAGCAATGTTCTCTCTGGTTTCTTTGATAGCCGTCTGGGCGTGTGCATAAACCGCAGATGACAGTAATATGGCAATGGTGTAGATGGTTTTTTTCATAGACTCTAGGTAGCGCAGGTTACCACATGGTTACTTTTTTACCCAGCTTAGGGTACTTCACTTGGAACAGGTTGTACGTCACTATAAACTCGCTGGTGTTCTTGCCAATGATAGAGGCGTCGCCGGTTGGCCTCTCCAGCACATACCCTATTCTGAACTGGCTCACCCTGAGCCCCGCGTTGAGGGTATAGGCCAGGTCATGGCGGTAGCCGCCCCCCACCCAGAACATATTCTGAAAGACAGCTTTGCCCTGCACTTCTACCGTTTCCTTCAGATTGCTGTCATACCGGAAAATACTGTTGGCTACCAGCCCCACCTGCTCTGACACCGCCACCCGGTAGCCGGCCTGCGCCACGTGCTGCAGGGCGTAGGTGTCATTGAGGAACTCCTTCCCAGAGGTTAGCCCCCCTTGCCCAACATCCTGCAAGGCATAGCCCAGGTAGAAGTTCTCACCAGTCAGCATCACGCCTACGTTCACATCCAGTTTATTCACCCGCCCTTCTTTGCCAATGTATTCATCAAACTCGGTGTCACCAGACTCATCTAAAATCAGCTTATTCCCGTTCAGGCGCGTCAGGGTATAGGTGGCGGCAGCCCCCGCCCTGAGGCTCAGTTTTTCTGACAGACGAATACGGGAACCGTAACTCAGGAACACCTGACTCTCAGCAAACGGCCCGAAGCTGTCATGCAGCACAGAAAGCCCCCAGGCGTGCTTGGCCCCGGCCTGTCTGTTATAAGCGTCATCCTCGCGGGTTTTAAGAACGTCGGTCTTCCGCCAGGCTGAAATGTCAGCGGCATCCAGTTCTACCGAGGCAAAGATGGTGCGCGGTGCGTCCTCAAACCCCGTCCACTGATCACGGTAGAATGTCTTGATCATGGAACCCTCATAGCCGGTGAGTGCCGGATTAAAGTACTGCTGAAACAGGGAGAAGTTGGCAATGTGCTTCCGGTTCTGGGCAGAGACGCCCAGAGCGGAAAGCAGTATACAAAAGGATATGGTCAGCTTTTTCATCTTCATTAATTTTTAAGGATGGTCACAGTACCTCTCTTCACGTAGTTGATGTCCTTGATATGGATGACGTACAGGTAAGGACCAGCCAGCACCTGGCCGTTCTTGTTCCGTCCGTCCCACTTCATGGTAGGATCATTGGTCTGGAAGATCAACACCCCGGAGCGGTCAAACACTTGAATCTCCACGTTATTGTAGTACTCCAGCTCTGGAATTCTCCAGGTATCGTTTTTGCCGTCGCCATTTGGGGTGAAGGCATTCACAATTTTCAGGTCAGGGGCAGCTGTATCATATCCCTCTTTGGTGATAGTGAAGACTTTTGAGAATTTATTATTTGGATTAACGCTGTAATAGGAGTCTCTGCTCTCCACCCTAATGGAGAACTGCGTCCTGCCGTAGAGATTCACACCACGCTTGAGGAACAGTTGATTCCCAACAATCGTGAACATTGAATTATCTGTGCTTCCTACTCCATCCACCAAAACGTAATTGTGTGCTGCGTCTCCAGGATATGGATCGTCTTCATCTACCGTTGTGAAAGCACCTATGGCCTGGTCTTCTTTGATGTCTGGTTGGAAAGAAGATTTGCTTAAGGTGATATCAGTAGGCGCTTTGTTTGGCATGATGCGCACCGTCCACTCCGCCGTCAGGTTAGAGAGGTTGGTAGCGTCTGATGGTACGGCAAGGGTTCCTGTCAACACATACTCACCGGCTCCCTTCCCGTCTGTGCTATAATTACCTGGCAGCCAGGAAACGGCCACCTGCTGCTTGCTGCCGTTAGAGAAGGTCACTTCAACCGTAGCAGGCTTGGTTAGTTGCGCGAACGTGGTGCGGTAAGGAACCTGTAAAGCAGCCGGTCTTGCAACAGAAACCATGTTCCGGTACTTCATTACTTGAGCCGTGACGTTTGCTCCGCGGTTGCCCGCCAGGTCGGTCTGGAAGAATGTGACCGTGAGCATGCCGTCATTGAGGCCACTCAGGTTTACATTAGCAATGTCAAAGTTACCAGTTATGGCAGTAGCCGAGCCCGTCACCGGAGTACCGCCCGCAGCGCTGGTGACCGTGTAGCTGTAAGGGATGTTTGGTTCAGCATTGGTTACCCGTAGTGTGATGGCACTGCTGTTGTTCACCGTTACCATATTCTGCACAAAGGCCACCCCATAGCCGGCCGGAGCCGTTCTGTCAAAGAGTACGCTGCTGCCGTTGGTGGTGGTGTTTACCGCTGCCCCCGGGTTACCTGTCACATCTGTGAAACTAATATTAAAAGCTACCAGTCCCTCAGGGTCACTGCTGGCCATGGTGTAGGTGGCAGTATAGCTATTAGCGGCAGTACCAGCAGTAACGGTGGCCGCGTTTCCGGCTATGGTCACTACCGGGGTCATGACAGGCTCATTGGAAGTGAAACTTACCGTTATCATATCCCCTACTTTTGCCCTTGTGGCACTGGCGTTGTTAGACACAATAGTCACAGCTGTTAATACTGGAGCGGTTCTATCAAATACAACACTACTACTGTTGGTGGTAGCCGTTTCAGCAATAGCCGCATTGCCCGTTACGTCTGCGAAGCTGATCCTGAAGGCTACGGTGCCCTCGGTATCATTTGCTTTCATGGTGTAGGCGGCGCTGTAGGCATTGCCTGTACCGGCGGTTACCGTGGCGGCATTTCCGGCAATGGTCACTGCTGGCGTCTTGATTGCCTCATTTGCAGTGAAGCTCACCGTTACCACATCGCCCACTTTGGCTTTGGCGGCATCTGCGTTGCTGGAGGCAATAGCTACAGAGGTCAACACAGGGGCTGTAATGTCAAACACTACCAGGCTGTTGTCTGTGGTGCGGTTCACGTCTGCCCCCTCATTGCCTGTCACGTCTTTAAAGCTGATGTTGAAAGCTACTGTGCCCTCTGCATCTGTGGCGGCCATGGTGTAGCTGGCCGTATAGGTATTCCCTGTGCCGGCTGTAACAGTGGCAGTTTGACCCGCAATGGTGACTATTGGCGTCATGATTGCCTCATTGGCCGTTAACGTCACCGTCACTACATCACCTACTTTCGCCCTGGCGGCGTCTGCGTTGCTGGAGGCAATGGCCACCGAAGTCAGGGAAGGAGCAGTTCTGTCAAATACCACCCGGCTGTTGTTGGTGGTAGCCGTTACGGTAACTGCCGCATTCCCGGTTACATCAGTAAATTTGATTTCAAAAGTTACCGGACCTTCAGGGTCACTGGCAGCCATGGTATATGCAGCCGTATAGCTATTGGCAACGGCACCAGAGGTCACCGTGGCGGCATGCCCTGCTATAGACACGGTAGGCGTCATGATAGGCTCAGAAGCTGTAAAGCTTATGGTCACCACGTCCCCTACTTTGGCTTTGGCCGCATCTGCATTGTTAGAGGCAATGGTCACCGAAGCCAGCACCGGAGAAGTTCTGTCAAACACCACGCGGCTGTTGTTGGTAGTGCTTGTTACCGTGGTTCCGGCATTTCCTGTCACATCCTGAAAGGCAATGCTGATGGCGACATTCCCCTCGGGGTCTGAGGCAGCCATGGTGTAGGTAGCGGTGTAACTGTTTGCTGCGGTGCCTGCTACCACAGCGGCAGCTTGGTTTGCGATTTTCACGGTGGGTGTTTTGATCGCTTCATCTGCCGTGAAACTTACCGTTACCACGTCTCCTACCTTGGCCTTAGTGGCGTCTGCATTGCTGGAGGCAATAGCCACGAAGGATAAGGCAGGTTTGGTTTTGTCAAACACTACCAGGCTATTGTCTGTGGTAGCTGAGACCGCAGTGGCCGCATTCCCTGTGACATCACTGAAATCAATCTGGAAAGCCACGGCTCCCTCTACATCATTAGCTGCCATGGTATAAGCGGCACTGTAGCTGTTGCCTGAAATAGCTGTCACCGTGGCGGCGTTCCCTGCAATAGTAACGTTAGGCGTTCTGATCGCTTCATTTGCGGTAAAGCTGACGGTCACCACGTCACCCACCTTGGCTTTGGCGGCGTCTGCGTTATTAGAGGCAATGGTTACTGAGTTGAGAACCGGTGCCGTTCTGTCAAACACCACGCTGCTGTTATCAGTGGTAGCCGTTACTGCGGTACCTGTGTTGCCAATGGCATCTTTAAAAGCGACGCTGAAAGGCACAGCCCCCTCCGCCTCAGCGGAAGTCATGGTGTAGCTGGCCGTGTATTGGCTGGTGGAAGTACCTACTGCGGAGACAGTTGCGGTTTTCCCGGCAATGGTCACCACTGGTGCCTGGATAGGCTCATTGGCGGTGATAGTGACGGTCACCACATCGCCTACTTTGGCTCTGGCCGGGTTGGCATTGTTGGAAGCGATGTTCACCACTGTCAATTGAGGGGCCACGGCATCTACCAAAACACCGCTAGTTGCCGGAACATTTTTCAGAGTCAGATTGGCCGCGTTACCCGAAGCGTCTTTCAAGGTTGCGCCGCTGGATGCAATAGAGGCAGCCAGTGAGATCCCATTCGAGTCAAAGTCATTGTTCTGCACGGTGTAGCGGAACGAAAGGGTGCTAGTGCCACTTCCTCCCGTCAGGGTTGCCTGAACGGTTTCAGTACCAATAGAGATAGGCAAACCAGGTGTTCCGCCCGAGACCTCAACTGTTTTGGAGAAGGTGACTGAGAAGTCCAGGTTATCTCCCGCCACATAAGTTCCATTGGCAGGCACCGTCACAGAGAGTACGCTTGGGGCAGTGCCGTCTATCAGCACCCCGGTGGTAGAGGCAACGTTGTTCAACTGCGTATTGGCATTGTTACCCGCGGCGTCAATTAGGGTCATGCCGCCAGAAAGGGTTAGGCTAGAGGCTAGCTGAATACCGTTCCCATCTTTCACTCCCTCACCCACGGTGTAACGGAACACCAGCGCAGAAGAACCGCTGCCAGACACGTAAGCCGCCGTTTGAGTCCCTCCCTCATCTGGGGTAAAATCAAGCCCCAGGGAACCGCTTCCCCCCACAGTCACCGGCTCAGTGAAGTTCACGGTGAAATTCATAGTCTGCCCATTCACGTAGGTAGCGTTGGCAGGAACTGACACAGAGGTAATTGCAGGTGCCACACCATCTATCAGAATATCTGTCATGGCACCTGGGGTAAACGTCCGCACCAGGCTGTTGCCTGCCCGGTCAAACACATCGCCGGTAGGCACTATCAATTCATTCAGGGCAAAAGTAATTCCGTTAATATCTAGATCTCCTGCCTGAACAGTGTACGTAAACGCCCATTCATTTGACTCTACCTGATTCTGCCAGGTAGCGGTTCTGGAGGTAGAGCCAACGGTAATGGTAAGTCTTGGGAACCCGGTGGCACTCAACATTTCTGAGAACTTTACCTTAAAGTCCAGTTTCTCCCCAATGCCGTATGTTTTGGCGGCAGGGAGAACTACTTCAGTGATAGTAGGTTTGGTCAGATCTACTGTAACCGTAAAGGTGTTGCTGGCGATACTTTCGTTGCCCGCTAAGTCAGTCACCATTGCATAAAACTTATGCTCCCCTTCTGTTAGGGTTGGAAGTGCTGCAGACCAGTTACCACTGGCCGTAGCGGTAGCGTTGCCTACCAAGGAGCCTGAAGCTAGGTTATATATCTTTACCCACAGGCTCGCCTCTGCAGTACCGCTCAGGGTTAGGGTTTGGTCATTGGTGAGGCCATCATTGTTGCTGACACCAGAATCATCAGCAATACGGGCAATGGCCGGAGCCGTGGGTTTATCTGTATCAATTGTCACTGAAAGCGCGTCGCTGGCAACGCTTGTGTTTCCGGCTATATCTGTGGCGGTAGCGGTAAAGCTGTATACCCCAGCAGTCAAAGCAGTGGCAGTGATTTGCCAGGAGCCATCTGCCCCAGCCGTGGCAGATCCCACTTCTACCGCTCCAGCGTATACATGCACTTTGGTACCCACCTCGGCAGTTCCTGTAAGTGTTGGGGTGGTATCATTGGTCAATTTATCTGAGTCACTGGACCCTGTATCACTGGAGGCCATCAAGTCTGGCTTAACAGGCTTGGCAGGGGCCGTGGCATCTATTGTAATAACCAGGGTGGTGCTTCCAGGGCTCACATTGCCCGCCGCATCAGTAGCCGTGGCAGAAATGGCATGTGGGCCATCCGCAAGAGCAGAACTGGAGGAAACTTGCCAAATACCAAAGGTTGCATCTGCCACGGCCGAACCAATCTCTACCCCACCCGCAAATACTTTCACCTTAGCCCCTTTTTCCGCGGTACCTGTAAAGGTGGGCTTCGATTGGTTGGTTAGGTTATCAGAATCACTGGCACCGGAGTCACTGGAGGCAAGCAGATCAGGCTGGGATGGGGCGGCTGGGGCGGTTCGATCTATAGTATAAGATTCACCGGTATTGTAGAGGGTGTTCAGCCCATTTCCCGCAAGGTCCATAATGCCCGTTTGGGAAGCATTTCTATACAAGTCTAAGCGGAGGGAGCCTTCACCAGACAAAATCTGCACCGACACGTCGTACTCTGTACCTGACAGTTTGGTCACGGGCTGGATCAGGCTACCAATTGTGCCCCCCTCTGTGGCGTTGAAATCTGTATTATTCACGCCCGTCACTTCTTCACTGAAGGTAACCCTGAAGGTAACGAAAGTATCGTTGACATACTCCTGGATTGGATTTTGCCGTTTAATGGAGACTATGAACGGGGCAATTTCATCCACATCAGTTATTGTAACCGTTATGGTCTGCTCATCATACAGTTTTTCCGCAGTATTTTCTGTGGCCCGTACAATCACCTCATACGTATTGTTTAGACCAACATCTGCTGGATTCTCGAAGTCAGGAGCAGTTTTAAAAGATAAAGAACCCGTTGTAGGGTCTATCTCAAACATAGCCTGATCTTCACCGCCAGAGATGCTGTACGTAACGGCATCCCTTTCATTATCAGTAGCCACTACTGAGGTGGCCACTTTTATATTCTCACCTAAAGAGATGCTTGCCGTTGCCCCACCACCGTTTGAGGTAATAACAGGAGCAGTTTTATTTGTAAAAGGACCTGAAAAGATATCATCTACATCAGCACCTCCAATCCCTCTCAAAGCAACCCCTCCGCGCGGCACTGTGGCTGTCAGTGAAAGCATGATCAACTCTGTAACACCATCTGAATCATACACTCTGCCTTCAATGGTGGTACTATTTACCCAAAGCACTTCCATTCTATACCACTTATTCAACTGGTAAGTGAAGGGCTTTGAGACAAGATCAACAAACCCGTAGTTGGCATTAGCCTGAAATAAAAGTTGATTAGTGTTAGGCGCCATGATAAAGGAGTGAGCACCAGCGGCACTAGCCCCAAAGCCGAGATAGATCCTCCCAGTTGCAGTAAATTTACCCCAGGCAGAAAGCTTATGGCCAGGATCTCCCAAGCTTACATCTGTCCTGTGCACCCATGCAGGGTTTGTAATTCCCTTTGAACCTGAAAAAGCAGCACTCGCTGATATGGTTCCAGCACCACCAACCCAGGGCGACCATGGCCAAGTGGCCTCATTTTCGAAGTCTTCAATTTTTTGAGCGAAGACTTCGTGAGAGAACAACACTAATAAAAGCAAAATGACTTTAGTAGCTGTGTTTATCATACTAAAACTAAATTTAAAATATCTATGCAATTGAAAGGTGGAATATTATTCCTAACCAATAACTCAATAAGCCCCTGCTGTTGAACTGACCACTCATTGCCACTAATACCAAACATCCAGTAGTATCTGCAAGCCCATGATTGTGACTGTTATTCTATTCCACTTAAAAATAACTTGCGGTGAAAGCAATTACAGGTTTACAATAAACACCTGCCCGGCTGTAATAAAACCTATTTAGATTGCACACCATACATTGCAGCAATAGCAACAACAATGAAGCATCCCCTCCTTTGTCACCATCAAGCAGACTTGTTCACTTATACCAACTTAGAATCAACACCAGCAAGCTTTCACGTAAGTTCATAGTTATTCTTCTCTATCTATGGCAGCGAACTAAATGCCATATCCATAGATTCTACTTTAAGAGCTTTACAAGCAGACTAATGAGATAAAATTAATTGCACTTATAGAACATTAAACTTACTAAACATGCCTTAGCGCAAGCATGTAGAACAAAATCAATATCTAAAAATTACAAAACAGCACACCAACGGCATTCCTTTTTCATCCATGACAAATAAAACCAAACAGGAAAGCTATTGCTCCAAAAGGATTACCTAAAAGAGACTGACTATCAATAGAGGGGGAAGGATGATAGTTGTCCAAAGTTTGTAAAAATTATTTTAATAATAAAGCATCTCTGAAATAAAGCAGCCATTTACAACACCTTCCCTCTAACAATAAGCCAAAAGGTCAAATTTTAAAGGGAATTATTTCAAAAGACAGCAAGGCAGCAAATTTGTTACTTGATTAACAATAGAAGCAGGAGCAATATTTTTCAAAAACTGAATTTTAAAGAGATTATATAATTTTAAAGCGAATAAATTGAGGCTGTTTTAGAGATTCTATATATAGTTATGGCGC
This sequence comes from Rufibacter ruber, assembly GCF_014138425.1. Taxonomy (NCBI): domain Bacteria; kingdom Pseudomonadati; phylum Bacteroidota; class Cytophagia; order Cytophagales; family Hymenobacteraceae; genus Rufibacter; species Rufibacter ruber. The sequence goes on along the minus strand of NZ_JACJIQ010000001.1, from coordinate 362,023 downwards.
AAGCGTCCGCATGTGGCCTTACGATAAGTAAGCATCTGTTTCCGGGCTGTTTTTTGGAAAGTAGCCCCAAAACGTAGGCATACGCCCAGGCTTGGGCCCTGCCAAGGCAGCCAAAACCCAGAACACATCACCCAAAGAAAAAGGGGAAAACTCTAATCAGGTGTAGTATGAAAGCGTCAGGAATTCTAAAAACCCACAAAGGAAAGTACGCTACTCAACATGCTGTAAAATCATCATCTAAGAAATAGAAGATGCCTGCAAGAGGTAAGTGAAAGGACTTTACAAAATGTATTTAAATTATGAACCTCTTAACGCCAAAGCGTCTGTGAGAGCCTAGAAGCAATCTCCTAAGTGCCTGACCAAGGTGCAAGGGCTCTGCCCGGGGAGGGGTTGCCTCTGTTTTTGGCCTGTTTTCAGGAAAACAGGCCAAAAACAGAACAGATTTTTAACCACTTCATGTATGGGTCGTTTCTGTTGCTGTGCTCGCACGAGTAGGGTCTTTGGCGAACTCAGGCGCTCCCCAGATATTTCCTACGCATAAAAAAAGCCCTGTCATTCCTGACAGGGCTTTCCGAAAATTTTTAGTGGCAATTACAGCACCACGCCTTCGGCCACTACTTCCTGCACCTCGGGCACCATGCGCTTGAGCAGGTTCTCAATACCGGCTTTCAAGGTGACCGTGGCAGACGGGCAGCCGCTGCAGGAGCCTTGCAGGTTCACCGTCACAATTCCCTCCTTATAAGACTTGAAGGTGATGTTCCCGCCGTCTTGCTCAACCGCCGGGCGCACGTAATTTTCCAGCAGATCAATCACCTTCTGGGAGATCTCGGTGTCCTCGGCAGACAAATCACCAGAAACGTCAGCGGCCGCACTGGCAGCGGTAGAGGTGGTGGGGGTGCCTATGAAGATAGGACCGCCGGCCTCTACGTATGATTTGATAAAGGTTCTCAGCTCAGGGATGAGCTGCGCCCACTGCACCGGTGAGTTCTTGGTGATGGTCACAAAATTGCTGGCAATGAACACCCGGCTCACGTAGTCAAAGTTGAACAGCTCCTGCGCAAACGGCGACTCTACCGCGCTTTCCACGGTAGGGTAGTCCACGCTTCCGCCGTCACCCAGCAGAACGGAGTTCAACACAAATTTCATTGATTCCGGATTTGGGTTCGCCTCTGCGTACACAGATACCGGTTTGGTTGTATTTTCAGTCATGGCTGGTCTCTTTAATATAGTAAAAACTAACTACCTGCTCTTTAAGTTTCCAAAATTAGGTAAAAATACCTTACCGCGCAGTTCCCTCTTGGGTACCACGCCCCACGGGGAGCCCCTCCTCACAAAACGCGGCAGAAAGGGGGCAGGTTTTTGATCAGAAACCGTAACTTTACCCCCGTTGATTGTTCATTAAACCCGCGCCTCATGCTTAACTACACCGTGTTACTGTCTGCCACCCCGCCAGACGTTCCTGGTTACCTGATTGCCCCATTTGTGCTGTTGATTGGTTTGATTGCCACCGGCCCCATTTTTTTCCCGCACTTCTGGCATAAGAATTTCAAAGTGATTGCCGTTGGCCTGGGGCTGCTGGTGCTGGCCTACTACCTGTTTGTGCTGCATGACCACCACATGCCGGCTGAGACCTTGGCTGAGTACGCTTCGTTTGCCATTCTGCTCTCCTCTTTGTACATCGCCGCTGGCGGAATTTATATCAACGCCAACGCCAATGCTACGCCTATCATCAACGTGGGTATTCTGGTGGTGGGCGCGGTGATTGCCAATGTGATAGGCACCACCGGCGCTTCCCTCCTGCTCATCAGGCCGTTTATCCGGTTAAACAACCACCGCATAAAGCCGTACCAGATTGTCTTCTTTATCTTTATTGTGAGCAACGCGGGCGGCATGCTGACCCCATTGGGTGACCCGCCGCTGTTCATTGGTTTCCTGAAAGGGGTTCCCTTCTTCTGGACCCTGCAGCACCTGCTCTCCCCTTGGGCCATTGCCGTAAGTGCGCTGTGCCTTATCTTCTTTATCCTGGACAGCCGCAACAAGGAGGGCTTTATACCCAAGGCGGAAGTGAAGGCCCGCAATGAAGCCAAAACCGAATTCTTCTTCACCGGCAAGCGCAATATTCTATGGCTGGCGGTCATCATAGGGGCCACGTTCCTGAATCCCTCCTCCTATGAATGGTTGCCGTACATTCCGTTAGAAGGCGGCATCAAAGTATCTTTTGTACGGGAGATTGTTCAGCTGACCGCAGCCATTCTCTGCTTCAAGTTCGCCAGCAGAACCGCCCTCAATGGTAACCACTTCTCCTTTGACCCCATCATGGAGGTGGTGTTCCTGTTCTTCGGGATTTTCTTCACCATGATGCCGGCTTTGCAGCTTTCTGCCGAACTGGCCTCTTCCCCTGAGTTTGCCGCCAAACTTACCCCCTCGGTGTTTTACTGGGTCACCGGTTCCCTTTCCGGAGTGCTGGACAATGCTCCCACCTACGCCAATTTCCTATCATTGGGCATGGCCAAATACCACATGAACTACGCCAATACCGCGCAGGTTCATGATTTCGCCTACGGCTTGGCGCAGTCGCCTGAGACGTTGCTGGTTCTGGAGGCTATTTCTATTGGGGCCGTTTTATTTGGGGCCATGACCTACATTGGCAACGGACCCAACTTTATGGTGAAAGCCATTGCCGAGCAGGCTGGTGTCAAAATGCCGCCGTTCTTCCAGTATATGTTCAAATATTCCCTCGTCTACCTGCTGCCCGTGCTCGCGCTGATCTGGGTGCTGGTGATTCTGTAGCAACTGATCTTTTTAAAAGTTAAAAGCGTTTTCGGGCTGTTTTTCAAAAAACAGCCCGAAAACGCTTTTTCTATGCTTGCCTCCTGAAGCAGCCCCCCTCCCGTGGCAGTATGTTCGCTGAGGCTATTGGCGCAGACGCCCGCAGGAGCTGCGCGCACTATCAGCTCTTTGGAGCAGGCAGCACAGCGGGGCAGGCGTAGGTTCTGTTTTTGGGCTGTTTTCAGGAAAACAGGCCAGAAACAGCATAGCGGTGTACCTGCTCCCTGCGGGAGAAGGTCAGGAGGAGGGGAAACGGTTCATGTTGTTATGGCAGAAGCTACTGGCACAGACGCTCGCAGGTCTGAAAGACGCTACGAGGTCTTTTGAGCAGGCGGTACAGCGGGGGCAGGCGTATGGAAACCACCCCTCCCAGGAGGGGAATTCTCTGGATGCATGGGGCATAGGCTGTGTGCCGTATTCCAGGCATGCGTGGACCGGCAGGTGTCAACATCCCCCTTCGCCCCCTTCAAAGGGGGAGTGTCAAAGTGAGTTCTGAGTTATGGGTTATGGGTTCTGAGTCCTTTCTTTCCCCGTAGGCAAATCAGCACGAATGAAACAGCAATGCCTGGTTTCGCAGCCGCGGCGCGGGGGCAGGCAGAGACCGACCGTCAGCTGTAGGCAGGAGTCTGGAGACTCGCGCCAGCGCGGGAGTATCAGGTAGCGTTAGAAGGCACGGGAGTAACTTCCGCGCCATAGGGGGCAGAAGAAGCAGAAGTAATGTGAGGCTGCCGCCTCATGGAAGCTGATAGCTTCCGCCATTATAGGTCCAAGTTGGAAACTTGAACCAGAGAAAGTGACAAACAAGCAGCAATGAACAATTAACACTTCTGCCCTTGACTGATGTGCGCAGCACGGGCTCGCCACAGGCTAGCGGACCAGCAACAGTTACCTGCAGAAACAGACAGAGCAAGTATAGGAAGTAGCAGGAGAGGAACAGAAACCAGTCCTGGCGGTGAGCGCCTCTGTTCATACGGTGCCGAAGGCAAGGCCGGAGGGCCTAGTTTTAACAGCAGTGCTCACCGCCAGGACGGGGCCCCGCGGCCGTGAGCGCTTACCGGAAAAGATGAAACAATACAGTGAGTGAGGCACTGTCAACAGCAGACCAGCCAAGGGAACAGCAGACCGCACATTGCCAAAGCAGAAGCAACAGCCAAACCCATCCCTTCAAAAGAAGAGACAACCCCTACACAAACTTTTTCTGTTTCCGGGCTGTTTTCGCGAAAACAGCCCGGAAACAGAAATCAGGCAATGCGGTTCGCCCGGGCCCGTAACACAAAATCAGCCAGCACCAACGCCGCCATAGCGTCTACAATAGGCACTGCCCGCGGCAACACACAGGGGTCATGGCGGCCTTTGCCTTGCAGCGTCACCTCCTGGCCAGCCTGGTCAATGGTGGTCTGCGGCTGCAGAATGGTGGCCACCGGCTTGAAAGCAACTTTAAAGTAGATGTCCTGCCCGTTGGAAATCCCGCCCTGAATTCCGCCGGAGTGGTTGGTGCGGGTACGCACGTTCCCTTCGGCATCTGTATAAAAGACATCATTGTGCTGGGAACCGTACATGCTCACCCCTTCAAACCCGCTGCCGTACTCAAACCCTTTTACAGCGTTGATGCTCAGCATGGCTTTGCCCAACTCGGCGTGCAGCTTGTCAAACACCGGCTCGCCCAGCCCGGCGGGTACGCCTTTCACCACACAGGACACTACCCCGCCAATGGTGTCTAATTTATCCCGGGTTTCCTCAATCAACTGGATCATGGCCTCTGCCGTCTCCGGGTGCGGACACCGTACAATGTTTCTGTCTACCTGGCTAAGATCTAGCTGCGAGTAATCAGCGGGGGCATGTATAGGCCCCACCTGTGAAACGTAGGCGGTGATTTCAATGCCCTGCTGCGCCAAAAACTTCTGCGCCAACACACCGGCCGCCACCCGGGCCAATGTTTCCCGGGCAGAGCTTCTTCCGCCGCCGCGGTGATCCCTAGAACCGTATTTGGCGGTGTAGGTAAAGTCTGCGTGCGAAGGCCTGAAGGCATTTTCTATGTGGGAATAGTCATGGCTTGCCTGGTCTTTGTTAAAAACGGCCATGGCAATGGGCGTGCCCTGGGTTTGCCCGTTGAAAATGCCTGAAAGAATCTGCACCTGGTCCTTCTCATCCCGAGGCGTGGTGATCTTAGACTGCCCGGGCCGCCGGCGGTCCAGCGCTGCCTGAATTTCCTCAACCGTGATAGGGAGCCCGGCCGGGCAACCGTCAACAATGACGCCCACAGCCGTGCCGTGTGATTCGCCAAACGTAGTGATCCTGAAGATGGATCCGTAGGTGTTACTCATTTCGTTGGAAGATAAATAGTATAAGCGCCACCACCCCCATGACCGCCAGTACCACGTTGGTGTACCGGCGAATCTCTTTGAATTGGTCTAAGCCAATGGGTTGGTTGCTCTCTGTGTCAATGATTTTGTAGAAGTTACCGGCATCCTGGGCGCGTATAAAGGCGTTCTGGTCTTCCTGCCCCCTTATTTTTACTTTAACCGAAGGCCGTAACGTGTCATACCGCGCCGTCTGCAAGTTAAAATACACCCACTGAAAATGCTCCCGCAACGGGTACTCCCCCGCCTGCCGCCCTACCATAAAGTACCGGAACGTCTTGCTCCCCCATATCCTGCCCTCTTGCAGCCGAACCTGCTGCCGCACCTCCGGCGGATAGATCTCTAACGTACTGGACACCCACTTGCTCTGCGGCATGGGCAAAGCCGAAATGTTGCCTTCCCCTTCAATCTGCATCTGGTACACCAGGTTTTGGTTCAGAGAGACCGTGTTGCGGGACAACTGCTCGCGCAGCCTGAACACCCCCACCGCCACCTGGTCCCGCAGGGGGTGCGGCGGCAACGGCCGCACCGTTACCGTTTTCTCTGAGGTGGAGTAGGTTTTATACTCCGGCAGCCGGTTCTGCCCCAGAAGGCTGGGGTTCTGCGCTATCTTGTATTTAACCATGCGCAGTCCCACGGCGGGGAACTTCAACGGTTGCGCCGTAATAGGGAACAGCACCGCCTCATGCAGCTTGTACCGGGTAAAACTCTTCTCCCCTACCTTTATTTTCTCTGGCTTTATCTCCTGCTGCTCCAGCACCTGCTCCAGCGTGCTCCGCTGCTTGAGCAGGCGGGTTATCTCCAGGATCTGCGGTTCAAACTCATAGAAGTCTACCAGGTTCAAATCTGTGTCTGCCACATAAAACCAGAGGGAAACCGGCACACTTTCCCCCACATAGACGCGTCCCTTGGGCAAATGCAGGGTAAGAAACGCGCTTTCCCTGACCTCTATAAACTCTGGGGCGCTGGCTACCACCGGGGCCGGGGTCAACGTATCCTGGTCCGGTGCCGCAGCAGACTTTATGCGTCCCTTCACCCCTGCGGCGGCAACAGATTTCCCATCAACCTGCAGGGTAAAGGGTTTCACAGTAAACTCCCCCTCTCTGAGGGGGGCGTATTGCTGGGTGATGGTGTACACCACAGTGGTTTTTGCACCAGTCCGGTAGGTAGAGGAGGAGACGCGCTGGGCACTTTTCTGCATACCCTCAATCTCTGGGAACCCCTCCACTTTTTCAGGTCTTTTAGCTGCCGCTTTCAAGGACACCGTAAAGTACTGGTCTAGCGGAAGCACCGTGGGCCCATATTCAATAGAGAGCCCCTGCGCCCACCCCACCTGGACCCACCACCACAAGCACCACAAAATCCCAATTCTTTTTTTCATTCTGTATCTGGGGAACCGCAAAAAGCGCCGTATTCTTCCTCCCCAAAAGGAGGGCTACCTCTCCTTTCCTTCAAATGAAGCACATCAGGTCAAAGAAAGCCAGAAAATTTGTGCTTTTCTTCTGTTTTCTGAAATCCGGTTGGCAGGGGAGCCTCGTAGGTCTCGTTGCTCCACCTGTAAAAGCAGGTGGAAAATATGGCCGCGGCGGAAGTAAACGATCTCCAAAGGCTCACTTTGTTTCACTTTCAAAGATTAAAACTATGGCAAAAAACACAACCGAAACCCCTAAGGGGGGCGCTTTTCAGGATCTTATGAATCCTTTGAACCGCCGCAATTTCCTCCGTTACACGGGAGTAGGCCTGGCGACGACTGCGGTTATCCTGACCGGCTGTGATGACGATGATGACTCTACGGTGATGAATGACGATGGCACCAACACCACAACCGTGAACCTTGGGTCTGGTGACATTGGCGTTCTGAACTATGCCTACGCCCTGGAGCAATTAGAAGCTGCCTTCTATACCGCGGTGGTGGCTCTGCCCAACTTCTCAACCCTGTTCCCCAGCGCTACTGAGAGACAAGTGCTGACTGATATCCGGAACCACGAGATTGCCCACCGTGAATTCTTCAAGAAAGCCATCACGGCTGCCGCCGCCAATCAAATCATCCCTGCGCTGACCCCCAACCTGCCGGCCAGCGCCCTGGCCAGCCGCACCTCCATTCTGGCCACCGCCAAAACGTTTGAAGACCTGGGAGTGGCAGCTTACAACGGGGCTGGCAAACTGATCTCCAGCGCCGGCGCCGCCTATTTGAGCATAGCGGGTAAAATTGTTTCAGTAGAGGCCCGTCATGCCGCTGAAATCAGAGACATGATTGAGAACGGCACCTTTGCCAGCGGCCCTGCCGGTATTACCGCTGGTAATATTGTAAATGCCAACGGCTTAGATGTAGCCTTAACGCCTGCACAGGTGTTAGCCGCGGCTCAGCCATTCATCAAAGAAACCATTAACGGAAGCAATTTACCAACCCAATAATCAGGAGAAAACGTCATGAACATCTTTAATATAATCAAAGAAATTGAGAAAGTAGACCCAGAGGTATACGATCGTTTAGACCCACGCCGGGCCGTGTTCAAACACTTTGGCGGCTTTGGCAAGAAACTAGCGGCGGCGGCTATTCCCATGGCGTTCGGTTCTATGCTGAACAAAGCGTATGGCCAAAGCACCACGTCTATCAGAGACGTACTGGAGTTTGCCCTGAAACTGGAGAACCTGGAGTACTATTTCTACCAGCAGGCGGCAGCCACCAGCCTATTCCCTACCCCGGCAGCCAAAACCGCGTTTGAAACCATCAGAGACCACGAGGAGGACCACGTAGCGTTTCTGCGCACGGCCATTACCGGTTTAAATGCCGGCGCCCCCACCACGTATACCGCCAATAGCTTTGACTACTCGGCGGGTGGGATCCTGACCAACACCTTTACCAACTACGGCACTATGTTAGCGGTAGCCCAGGCATTTGAAGACACCGGGGTACGGGCTTATAAAGGAGCTGCTCCTGCCCTCATGAGCAATGACACCGTGCTGCAGGCTGCATTGCAGATTCACTCTGTTGAGGCGCGCCACGCCGCCCACCTGCGCAGAATGCGGCGTGATGTGACAGGTGGCGTTCCTACCCAGAAGCCATGGATCACCATGAAAGACAGAGGTGGCTTGCCAGAAGCTTTCCAGGGGGTCTATAACGGGGAGGAGGCAACCACCCAAGCCGGTGTCACCATTACAGGTTCATTTGGAGGTGTCACGATTGATGCCAACGCCGCCTCTGAGGCATTTGATGAGCCACTAACGGTAGCAGAAGTGAACGCCATTGTGATGCCGTTCATCAGATAGCCTTCATTTAACGTCTGAACCTGTTGAGCGTATTCTGCTTGATCGCTGGCGCAGGCCTAAGCGGGTGCGGCAGGGGTAGATTGACGCCCTGTTTCTTGGCTGTTTTCTGAAAAGTAGCCCTAAAACGGCGGCACAAGCAACCACTTGCATATTAAAATGGAGACACCCTAAACAGATTCTCGGCAAAAAAAGGAAACCAACAGATTGGTTTCCTTTTTTTGTGCCCTTGTGGCAATTCATGATTCTTTTCCGGCATCAGGCACAGGCGTCTGCTTATGCCTTGGGCGAGATCCTGTTTTAGGGCTGTTTTCTGAAAAACAGCCCTAAAACGCACCCCCTTGCGCCAGACAATACCTGGCATGGCAGGGGATAAAACGCTCTGCACCGGTTCCTAATCAGATTTTTATAAGTACTTATTTTTAGAAAATTCAGTATAAAAACTACAGCTTTTGCTTCTTCTTCTACGTATAGTATAGTCCTTAAGAAAACACATTCACCATAGCACTATAAAACCATGTTAGAGTACGTGAAATTGATTTTGGACAAAGTGAGCTTTGATTCAAAACTGTTCGAGAAAGAGCTGAGAAAAAGCATGCGTATGCTGGTTCGCAATGAGTTGGAGACACTGCGCGATTGGTGCTACAACCGCTTTTCCGGCACTTACTGCAGCATCCTAGACAGGGTCTTCGGGAAGGTCATGGCTGCCTAGAGCGGCCGCACCACCGGCTACAAACGCAAGGTTGCGGGTAAGGCCCGCAAAACCGGTGCGTTTCACCGCCGACTTCCTGAAAACCTCCTGAAACACCTCATGGGTTAGCTCCATCCAATCATTCTTAGAGAGATGGAGCAACTCCGGGTGTGGGGCAAACGCCGGCTCCCGGTGCGGTGTGCTGAACCGGTTCCAGGGGCACACATCCTGGCAGATATCACAGCCAAACACCCAGTTCCCAAACTTCCCCTCCACCTCCTGCGGAATCTGGTCTTTCAGCTCAATGGTGAAATAAGAGATACATTTGCTGCCGTCTACCACGTACGGTTGGGTGATAGCGTCTGTAGGGCAGGCATCCATGCATTTGGTACAGGTACCGCAATAGTCTTTCACGGGGCCGTCCGGCTCCAGCTCCAGATCCAGGATCAGCTCGGCAATAAAGAAGAAGCTGCCTACCCCGGGCCTGATCAGGTTGCTGTTCTTGCCCACCCAGCCCAAACCGCTTTTCTTTGCCCAGACTTTGTCCATGACGGGAGCCGAGTCTACAAACACCCTTCCGCCTACCTCGCCTATCTCTTCCTGAATAAACCGGAACAGGGTTTTGAGCTTGTCTTTGATGACGAAGTGGTAGTCCTGCCCATACGCATATTTAGAAAGTTTAAACGTGTCCTGGGGCTGGGTTTCCTCCGGGTAATAGTTCAGCAGCAGGCTCACCACTGACTTTGCCCCGTCTACGAGCAGGCGCGGGTCTAGCCGTTTGTCAAAGTGGTTGGCCATGTACTGCATCTGCCCGTGCATGTTCTGGTTGAGCCAGTTTTCCAGCCGGGGGGCCTCTTCCTCCAGAAACTCAGCCTTAGACACACCGCAGTATTGAAACCCCAGCTCCAGGGCTTTCTGCTTGATGAGCTGCGTACGTTGAGGGACAAGATTGAACATGGGTGCCAATAGCAGTATAGCTACTGAACAAAATTGCGGAAAAAGAATTTCAAGAGCGGGGTATTTTCTGTTTTCGGCCTTTTTTTCTTAAAACAGGCCGAAAACAGAAGTTAAAATCCCTTCTGCTGCCAGGCGCTGGCGCCTCTTAGCCCGCAGTCTCAGCGCGCGCACCTGGCGGCTTGCACATTGGCAGAGAATTGGGCGGGTACAGGTTATTTCTGGCTGGCTTTGAACAGTTTCTGTTTTTCCTCCTTGGTGAGGCTCTCATACCCAGACACAGAGATTTTATCTAAGATCTGGTCAATTTCTATTTGGGAGGGGGTACCCGGGGCCACCGGTGCCCCAGTACCTTTATGGGAAGCGCTGGAGGAGGACCCGGCCGCGTACGGCCGGTTGGGGTTATGGTACGTGACTTTCAAGGGAGCCTTCCGTTTAAACAAGCCCCCAAAGAAGCCCAGGACCGCCTGCACCGGTTTGCCCATGTCTGAGCCCCGCTGCAGTTGCCTGATGTACAGAAAACCTAAGACGGCACCGCCAATGTGGGCAATGTTTCCCCCGGCGTTACTTCCCACGGCCCCTGAAATAGACAGCAGCACCATTACCGCGGCAATGTATTTGATCCTGATGGGGCCCAACAAAATAAGGTTGAAGGTATAGTTGGGCAGAAGCGTGGCCGCCGCCACCATCACGGCAATCACACTGCCTGAGGCGCCCATCATCAAAGAATCTCCCCGCATCTGCAGGTACGGGATGGTATTATACGTGAGCAGGTAGAACAGACCGCCCACCAGGCCGCCCAGCACATACAGGTTCACCAGTCTCTTGTCTCCCAGATACTCCCTGATCAGCATCCCGAACCAGTAGAGGTTGAGCATGTTGAACAGAATATGGAAGAACTCCAGATGGGTAAAGAAATAGGTAAAGAGGGTCCAGAAACGGAGGGCATACAGCGGCAGGAACGACGGAATGGCCAGAAAGGTCATCAGGTAATCAAATACGCCTCCTGATCCGCTGAGGGTCATAACGGTCCGGAGCACCACCAGCACCGCAAACACCACCACATTGATGAAAATGAGCTGGTGCAGGGCATTGTTGCCGCGGCTGAACGCCGATTTTATATCGTCAAAAATACTGGTCATAGTTAGTAGAAGTTTTTGCTGTTGCGCTGCCAGATCTTGAGCAGGATATACGCGAAGAGCATACCGCCCAGGTGCGCAAAGTGGGCCACATTGTCACCCGGATTACGTTGAAAACCAGCGTACAGCTCATACGCCCCGTACAAGAAAACAAAATATTTTGCTTTTATGGGAATTGGGAAGAACAGCAGCATGAGTTCTGTGTTGGGGAACAGGAACCCAAACGCCATCAAAATCCCAAAGACCGCCCCGGATGCCCCCAGCATAGGGTTGTCCAGCATAGATTCTGACATCTTCTGCGCAAAGGCCTTGGCCTCTGCAATCATCTGGGTATTGGTAGGGTTGCGGTAGAAATCAACCAGAAACGCCTCCAGAGATCTGGTGTCAAGGCCAGCCGTCTCCAGCAGGCGTTTAAAGTCAATAGGGTCAGGGTTCTGCAGGAACAGATTGGCCGCCTCCATTACCTGGCTGATCTCATAGTACCGCACCACAGAGTACAGCAGGCTGGCACCCAAACCGGTAATGAGGTAAAACGTAAGGAACCGCTTCTCCCCCCAATACCGCTCCAGCAGCGGCCCAAAGATGAACAAGCTGAACATGTTACTGAACAGGTGCCCAATGCCCCCGTGCATAAAAATGTGCGTCACAAACTGGTACGGCCTGAAATACTCAGACCTGATGTCATGCAGCGCAAACTGCTGCACCGGAAATAACCGGTCGCTCGCAAAAAACACGAGCACGTTGATGATGAGCAGATTGCGCACCATGGGTGTAATGGGTGGCATAGAATATTTTTAGTGGTTCTCGTCTGTTTTAAAGGTCGCTCTTATACAACAACACCTTCCTTTTTCTCCACTCTCATTTTATTTGAATTTGTAAGATTGCCTCTTCTTTCTCCTACGTCTTTCCTTGCTTCCTTTCCCTGCAATCTTTGCATTTCCCTACTTTTATCATTCCGGCTTTCCCCCTTTGGAACCTTAGCTTCGCCTTTATTTTTATCATCCTGAAAGGAGCTTAGGGAACAGTGGGCGAGCTAGAAAAGCGTGTAGTAACTGCCATTACCGTTTGCCAACAAGATCCTTTCAGGATGACAAGAAGGCGGGAATCTTTTACAGTAAAATTCTGCATCACCTGTTGCCTTTTCCCAATTCTATTCCTGTTTTCGGCCTGTTTTGGCCAAAATAGCCCGAAAACAGGAATTTGCTAGCTCTTCAAAAACAGCTCCTGCAACTGGCTGAGCTGCAGAATCACCAGCGTTTTCTGACCGCTGGGCGTGTAATTGGGCACCTGGCAGGCAAACAGCTGGTCTACCAGCGCGTTCATCTCCTGGTCGTTGAGGCGGCCAGTCAGCCGGGACGAAACGCGTTTGGCCATGGCCCGCGCCAGGTTCTCCTGCCGGTCTACTTTTAAACTGGACAGGTTGTTCTTATATTGTTCCAACAGCCCTTCAATCAGTTCCCGCTCATCGCGCAGCGGAATCTCTGCCGGGATTCCGTTCACGGCAATGGTGTTGGCCCCAAACTCATGCAGCACAAACCCCAGCGCACTGAACTCCTCGGCCAGCTCCATCACCAGCGAGAAATCTGAAGGCGATAACTGCAGCGTCTGCGGGAACAACAGTTGCTGCGAAGCCCCCGACCGTTTGCCCAGCGCCTGGCTGTATTTCTCGTACAGAATCCGTTCCTGCGCCGCCTGCTGGTCTACCATCATCAGGCCGCTCTTCACCTGTACCAGTATGTACTTCTGATGCACCTGCAAAGTTTTGGAACCGCCCATCATGCCCGCAGAAGCCGCCGGGAACGCCTCTTCGTCAGAGAACAGCTTGCTCTCCAGGTTGTTTTCAGCATTATTAGACTTTGCAAATTCCCGCAGGGCGGAAGGCGTGAAAAAACTCTCATCGCGCTCGCCAGAACCACTGCCGCCCCCGCCGCTGAACGCTTTGCTGGCAAAGGTAGTGGTGACCGGCTGTGACACCGGCGGCTCCGCCGAAGCTCTTGGTGCCCGGGCCGGGGCGGCCTCAAAATCAGTAGACGCGGGGAACTTCATGGGCTGCAGCGGAATATAGTTCACATCGGCCCCAAAGTCCAGCGAGGGCGCAATGTTGTGCAGCCCGAGGCTCTGTTTTACTGCCGCGCGCACAATGGCGTAGACCGTTTTCTCGTCCTCAAACTTGATTTCGGTCTTGGTGGGGTGCACGTTGATATCAATGGTCTCGGGCGCAATTTCCAGAAACAGGACGTAAAACGGAAAACTGTCTTTGGGCAGCAACCCTTCATAGGCGGTGAGCACCGCGTGGTTCAGGTACTGGCTCTTGATGAAACGGTTGTTTACAAAGAAAAACTGCTCGCCGCGGCTCTTCTTCGCGAATTCAGGTTTGCCGATGTAGCCCCGTATGTTCAGGAACGGCGTGTTTTCTTCGCAACTGGCCAGCTGCTCCTTGTACTCTTTGCCAAAAACGCTCACTATGCGTTGGCTCAATTTACCAGCGGGTAGGTTCATGACCTCCACCTCGTTCTGGTACAAAGAGAACGCAATCTCGGGATTGGCCAGGGCTACACGCTGGAACTCGTCCAGGATATGGCGCATTTCCACGGGGTTACTTTTCAGGAAATTCCGCCGCGCGGGCACGTTGTAGAAAAGATTCTTCACACTCACCACCGTGCCTTCGGCCATGGCCGTGGGTTCCTGTTTAATGACCTCATTGGCTTCAATGGTGAGACACGTGCCCAGCTCAGTTCCGCGCGCGCGCGATTTCAGCTCTACCTGCGCCACCGCGGCAATAGACGCCATGGCCTCGCCCCTGAACCCCATGGTCCTGATGCGGAACAGGTCCTCGGTGGTCTGGATTTTAGAGGTGGCGTGGCGCTCAAAGCACATGCGAGCATCGGTCTCGGTCATGCCCAGGCCGTCATCTACCACTTGAATGAGCTGCTTGCCCGCATCTTTCACAATGAGCTGAATACTAGTGCTGCGCGCGTCTACGCTGTTCTCCAACAACTCCTTCACCACGCTGGCCGGCCGCTGCACCACCTCACCGGCGGCAATCTGGTTGGCCAAATGCTCAGGTAGTAATCTTATAATATCTGCCATACAAACTTCCCTGCGTAGATTTCGTTAGCTTTTTGCCGGTGCCGCCGCGGTTCAAAACCGCTTTGGCTGCATTTTCTTCGGCATAAAAGCAAAATTTTAAGTAATATTACCAGCTTAAACAGCGACCTGAGGCCCCCTCCTGCCCACCCGCTCGCTCTTCTGTTTCTTACGGTGAAACCAAGGCAAACTGCCGTCTCCGTTGGGTAAGTTGAAGGGCGTTCTTGTAACGGTGAGGTTCCCAACAAACCTGTTTTGGGCTTGTTTTGGGAAAAAGAGGCGAAAAACGCCTAACGGCGGAACAAAGGTCGCGGCTTGGTTTCCTTCTGCGAAATTAGGCCTATGAAACAGTTATTCAAATTTTATTACGCGTTGTGAAATGCTAAGACAATATAGCCTGGGGCTGTTGGCGGTGGTGATGGGCGCCTGGTGGGCTTTGTCGGGGTTTACACCGGCGGGGCGGGCCAAGCCCAGCCTGCAGGAACAGCGTTGGGTAGACAGTGTGTACCAGAGCCTTACGCCCGACCAGCGGCTGGGGCAGCTGTTCATGGTGGCCGCGTACAGCAACAAACCGCAGAGCCATGTGCGCGAGATAGAAAATCTGGTGACCCAGTACGGCATTGGCGGCATCATGTTCATGCAGGGCGGTCCCGTGCGCCAGGCCAAGCTCACCAACCGCTACCAAGCCTTGGCCAAAACGCCGCTCCTGGTGGCCATTGACGCTGAGTGGGGCCTGGACATGCGCCTGGACAGCAGCATGCACTTTGCCAAACAGATGACCCTGGGGGCTTTGCCCGACGACCGGTACGTGTACCTTATGGGCCGCGAGATTGCGCTCAAGCTCAAGCGGCTGGGCGTGCACGTAAATTTCTCGCCGGTGGTAGACGTGAACAGCAATCCCAACAACCCCGTGATTGGAAACCGCTCCTTCGGCGAAAACAAGGAACAGGTCACCCAACGCAGCATTGCCTACATCAAAGGCCTGCAGGACCACGGCATTATTGCGGTGGCCAAACATTTTCCCGGCCACGGTGATACCAACACAGATTCGCACAAAACCTTGCCCGTGCTGCACCATGACCTGGCGCGGCTTTCTGACGTGGAATTGTACCCGTTCCGCCGCTCGTTTGACGCGGGCGTGATGGGCGTGATGGTGGCGCATTTGCACGTTCCCAAGCTGGATTCTATTGCCAACCGCGCTGCCACCCTTTCGCCGTACCTGGTGCGCGACTTGCTCAAAGGAAAGATGGAGTACGAGGGGCTGGTGTTCACCGATGCCCTGAACATGAAAGGCGTGACTCGCTACCACAAGCCCGGCGAGGTAGACGCGCTGGCCTTTATGGCGGGCAATGACGTGTTGCTCTTCTCTGAAGACGTGCCCAAAGCTATTGCCAGCATACGGCAGGCCGTGCAGGACAGCACTATTCAGGAAACCGAGATTGAGACGCGGGTGCGCAAGATTCTGCACGCCAAATATTGGGCGGGCCTGAACCAGTACAAGCCGGTTGATTTGGTAAACCTGTCGCATGAATTGAGTTTGCCCATGAGCCAGGTGCTGCAACAACAGCTCTATGAACAAGCCGTGACGGTGGTGGTGAACAAAGACAATTTGCTGCCGTTCCGGGTACTGGACACCACCGAATTTGCGTCGGTCTCCATTGGCACCGGCTACAACAACGCCTTCACCAAGACCCTGGACAAATACGCCCCGTTCAAGAAATTCTCGGTGAGCAGCCGCATTGCCCCCGACAGCGTGTATGCTACTATCAAGAAAGATTTGGCTGGGTCTGATGTGGTGGTTATTTCCCTGCATAACTTGAACAGCACCCCGGGCCGCAACTTCGGGATTTCCGGCACCGCCCTAGCATTCATTAAAGATTTGCAACGCGACCCTACCAAGAAAGTAGTAGTGGTGGTGATGGGCAACGCCTACAGCCTCAAGAACTTTGAAGACAGCAACTGGCTGGTGTGCGGCTATGAAGACAACGAAGTGGTACAGAAAGTAGTGCCGCAGGTGTTGTTTGGGGCACTTCCGGCCAACGGACGTTTACCCGTCACGGCTTCGCCGAAGTTTAAGGCCGGAGTTGGAGTACCGACGCCTTCGCTAAGCCGCCTGAAATACTCGATACCAGAAAGTGTGGGTATGAACTCCGCTACGCTTAAGCAGATTGACAACATTGCCTTGGAAGCCATTGCCTACGCGGCCACGCCGGGCTGCCAGGTGCTGGTGGTGAAAGACGGGACGGTGGTTCTGGACAAAGCTTACGGTTACTACACCTATGACCGCACGCAGCCCGTCACCGAGAAAACCATCTATGATTTGGCCTCTATCACCAAAGTGGCCGCCACGCTGCAGGCCGTCATGTTCCTGAATGACCAGGGTCGCCTGAACTTAGATGCCAAACTGGTCACCTATCTGCCCGAACTGAAAGGCACGAACAAAGCCAACCTGTTGGTACGGGACGTGCTCTTGCACCAGGCCGGTCTGAGCGCCAACCTCCCGTTCTGGCAGAGAACCTTGTTAGACGGCAAGCCGAACCCTATTTACTATGACACCCTGCGGTCAGAGGCATATCCGTTGGAAGTAACGCCTAATTTGTTCGCCAGCCGCCGGGTGGAGGATTCTGTCTGGACCTGGATTGTGAAATCTAACCTGGTGGGTAAGCGCTTAAACTCAGGAAAGTTTGAGTACCGCTATTCAGACATAGGCATGCACCTGATGAAGCGCGTGGCCGAGCGGCTCCTGAACCAATCCCTCCCCGACTTCCTGGAGCAGAATTTCTATTCGCCGCTGGGTGCCAGCAGCTTGACGTACAACCCGCTGAACAAATTTCTGAAAGAGCAGATCGCGCCCACGGCGAAGGATACCGTGTTTCGGAAAACGCAATTGCAGGGAACGGTGCATGATGAAAACGCCGCCATGCTGGGCGGGAAAGCCGGGCATGCGGGCTTGTTCTCCAACGCCAATGACCTTGCCATTCTCCTGCAGATGGATTTGCAGAATGGCAACTACGGCGGTCAGCAGTATTTCAGAACTCCTGTAGTCACCAACTTCGCGCAGAGCACCAGCCTGGACAACCGCCGCGGCTTGGGCTGGGACAAACCTGAACCCGAAGGAGACGGTCCCACCTCTGAACTGGCCCCGTTGAGTGCGTACGGGCACACCGGCTTTACCGGCACCGGTGCCTGGATTGACCCGGACAACAACCTCATCTATATTTTCCTGTCTAACCGCGTGCACCCGGAGTCAGAGAACAACAAGTTGCTCCAATACAATATCCGCACGCGTATTCATGACGTGGTGTATCAGTCGTTAGAGCAGAGCCAGTAGTTACAAAAAAGCGAAGCAATAGCAATAAGAAGAGGGAAGGTTAGAAACGGTCTAATTCTCCCTCTTTCTTATTAAGTAGTAGTCCCAAACTTTCCGCTTTGCGGTAAAGATGTTTTTACGTTTTGGAGCTAGTTCTTGGAAAACAGCCCGAAAACAGAATTCTGAAAGTCAAATCAAACACTTGCGATTGACACATAAAGGAAACCCATATACTGGCTTCTTGTCTTAAAGTGAACGTGGTGATTCTCTGTGTGCGCGCTATTAGCATCTTCCGAGCCATAGTGGGGGACGCCATGACCGGCAGGTGTACTCCCCTTCCCATGGCGCAAGCGTCCGCTTGTGCCGCTGTTTTGGGGCTACTTTTCGAAAAACAGCACCAAAACAGGAAATTCCTAATCTTATAAGGCATAGCACCGAATTTATTTTCAAGTGGCGGGTTGGTTCATCCAAAGAAATATTTACAGTTTATTTTAAACTTAATTCAGGCTTCTGCATTAGTATATAGGTATAAAGACAATTTGCATCTTCCACTTTGTCATTCTGAAAGAATCTAGGCAGCGAACTAGATAAGCATTTGCCTACCGCTACTGCCGTTCGTCACCGAGATTCTTACAGAATGACAGAAAGGGAAATGTGTAAGATTAATGGCACCCAGAACTTAGTATACCCGAGCATACCGTTCAGCCCCCTGTTTCTCATAACGTTTCTTACCTTTACAACCCGTTTGAATTGCTATTGAACAGGCCGGTTTTGCTTGATTGTTTATTGATTTTGATATACTGAAAGTATCATGAAGATAGGAATTGTGTGCTACCCCACCTTTGGGGGAAGCGGAGTTGTGGCCACCGAACTGGGGAAAGCCTTGGCCGAGAAAGGACACAAAGTGCATTTCATCACCTATAGCCAACCTGCCCGGCTGGACTATTTCAACGAGAACCTGTTTTACCACGAGGTCAACATCCCCAATTACCCGCTGTTTCAGTACGCACCGTATGAGTTGGCGCTGGCCAGCAAGATGGTAGACATTGTGCAGTTTGAGAAGCTGGACGTGCTGCACGTGCACTACGCCATTCCGCATGCCTCGGCGGCGTTTATGGCCAAGCAGATTCTCTTGACCAAGGGCATTCAGATTCCGGTGATTACCACGTTGCACGGCACCGATATTACGCTGGTGGGCAAAGATGCGTCGTATGAGCCGGTAGTCACGTTCAGCATCAACCAGTCAGACGCGGTTACCTCGGTGTCTGAGGACCTGCGCAAGGAGACGTATGAGCATTTCCAGATTGAGAAAGACATTGTGGTGATTCCCAACTTCATCAACCTGGAGCGGTTCCAGAAGCAGCGCAAAGACCATTTCAAGGCCGCCATCGCGCCGTTCGGTGAGAAGTTATTGGTGCATACTTCCAACTTCAGGGGCGTCAAACGCATTGGCGACGTGATTAAGATTTTCTACAAAGTGCGCGAGCAAGTGCCTTCAAAATTATTATTAGTAGGCGATGGCCCCGAACGCCCCAAAATGGAAAACCTCTGCCGCAAGCTCAATATCTGCCAGGACGTGCGCTTCCTGGGCAAGCTGGAAGCGGTAGAAGAACTCCTCTCCGTAGCCGATGTCTTTTTGATGCCCTCTGAAAAAGAAAGCTTCGGGTTGGCGGCGCTGGAGGCAATGGCCTGCGAGGTGCCCGTGATTTCGTCTAACGCCGGAGGTCTGCCCGAGCTCAACATTCACGGCGTGACCGGCTTCGTGAGCAACGTGGGCGATGTGAAAGACATGGTCAAAAACACGCTCTTCCTCCTGCAAGACGACCAACTGCCAAAATTCAAAGCCGCCGCACTGGCCCGCGCCAAGGAGTTTGAGATAAACAACATTGTGCCTATGTATGAGGCGGTGTACCAGCAAGCCATTGATGCGGTAAAAGCGGCGGTGTAGTTTTTCTGTTTCTGGCTTGTTTTGGCCAAAACAGGCCAGAAACGGAAGAAATTCGTATCTTTAGTTAGAATTTTTGCAATGGGAGTTATGAATATACAGACATTGAAGTACGAACTCATAGAATGGGTCACTAAAACCAATGATAGCGCCCTTCTACAAATCCTCAAGTCTATTAAAGACTCTAATATTGCCTCCAGCGATTGGCTAGAAAAATTAACGCCTGCCGAGCAGGAATCTTTAAACCGCGGTATAAATGACCAGGCACAAGGAAAAGTGTTAACAAGCAGAGAGTTTTGGGCGGATTATGAAGACAACGTTTGACATTCGCTGGTCACAAGAGTCGAAAGCGAAGTTTCAAAAGATTATCGCCTATCTGCGCGCGGAGTGGACAGAAAAAGAAGTCAAAAAATTTGTAAAACGGTTAAAGGAATTTGAGCAAATAGTGGTGCTTTTCCCAGAACTCTATGCCCCCACTAGGGGCGGACTTCGGCGCGCAGTTTTAGGCAAACATCATTCAGTTATTTATAGGATAGATTTTCAACATCGGCTTATCAGAGTCTACACTATCTTTGACAACCGGCAGAATCCGGCCTCTTTGAAAGGGTAATCAAAATATTTCCGTTTTTAGCCTGTTGTGGCGAAAATAGGCCAAAAACGCAAATTCCACTTCTCCCATCTGTCCTCCTGAAAGGAACTTAGGGAACAGTGGGCGAACTAGAAAAGCACTTCTCCCCCGCCACTGCCGTTTGCCACCTGTTCCCTAAGATTCTTCCAGAATGACAAAGAGTGGAGGAGGTAGAAGAACTTGAGAGCAAAGAGCCGGTCAAGGAAGAATAGTAATGAATGGTAGAGAGTTAATGAATTAGAAAACCCGCTCTCTACCCAATCCTCTCCTTCTTCGTACCAAATCACTAAAAACAACGCCCACTTTACTTCTTCCTATGCGCAACTTCAAAATCAGCACGTTTGTGGGCCTTATCTGCGTGGTACAGCTATTGGTAGTGCTGGGCTTCGGGTGGTACAAGGAAAGTGGGGACCTGAAAACGGCGGCCATGTACCTGGTGGTGTTTTACCTGACGGCGGTGCTCATCAACTTCGTGTTTGGGTTCTTCCTCATTCTCATCAACCTCAAAAACCGGCTGGACCGGCTCACCTTTCTGCTGCTGTTCCTGCTGGCGGCCTTTCTGGTGGGAAATGAGTTTCTCCAACCCAATGGCTACGTGCTGTACCGGTTTGTAATCATGGCTTCCTTCTTTATGTGTGCCTTCTACTTCTACCGCGTGCTGAAAAAGAACCAGGCAACTGTCGCGTGATTACGGCACTTGAACCTTCCGTTTTCGGGCTGTTTTCAGAAAAACAGCCCGAAAACGGAATTCTCCTTTTAAATTAGCACATCAGCACCTTCAAAAATTAGCATAGTAACCTCGTGAAACCAGAACATTCTCTAGATAACCCGTGGACTACCCTTGAGTCAAAACCCGTGTACAGCAACCCCTGGATTAGCGTGCGCGAAGACCAGGTCATTAACCCCGGCGGTGGCAACGGCATTTACGGCGTGGTGTCGATGAAAAACAAGGCTATTGGCATCATTCCCATTGACGAGGAGGGCAATACGTGGTTGGTGGGCCAGTACCGTTATCCGTTGAATGAATACTCGTGGGAGATTCCCATGGGCGGCGGTCCGGTGGAGCTGGACGTGCTGGAATCCGCGAAGCGGGAACTGAAGGAGGAAACCGGCCTCACCGCCGCCGAGTGGACGAAAATTGCCAGAATCCACACGTCCAATTCCGTCACAGACGAAGAAGGATTTATCTTTCTGGCCGAGGAACTGACCCACGGCGAGACTGAGATGGAGGAAACCGAAGACATCAAAATCTGGAAACTCCCGTTCCCCGAAGCCGTGAAAATGGCCATGAACGACGAGATTACCGATGCCATCAGTGTAGCCGGTCTCTTGAAGGCCGAAAAGATTTTATTGACCCGCCGCCCAAAATAAGCGCTTATTATTGCACTAACTTTTGGTAGCTGGCGTTGCCGTTTTGAGCCTGTTTTTCTGAAAACAGGCCAAAAACAGGTGGCACCGGCCAGAAACGTGGTGCATTTCCTTTTAATTCGTAATTTTGGAAAGATGAAAGCGCTCAAGGCCATCGGTAGAAAGGTGTATTCAGTGTGGTGTACCACCTGGTTTGTACTTCCGTTCATTGTGACGTACCCGCTGTTCAGGCTGTTTATTGCCAAACCCAGCCGTCTCAAGCACGCGCACACCATTAACCGCATCTGGTCTAAGCTGCAGCTGCGCATGTACCTCATGCCCATCACCATACGCGGCCGCGAGCACATTGACCCCAAGCAGCTGTACGTGTTCGCGCCTAACCACAGCTCGTACATTGACATTCCGTTGATCATTGCGGTCATGCCCGGTTTCCTGAATTTTGTGGGGAAAAAGTCTTTGACCAAGGTGCCGCTGTGGGGCAAGATTTACCAGGCGCTCTACATTGCCGTTGACCGGGACAGCCCCGTGAGCCGCGCCAAAGCCTACGTTTCCAGCAAGCAGAGCATTGAGGCGGGGCGCAGCGTGGTGATTTTCCCCGAGGGCAAGATTTCGCCGGAGGCGGGCCGTACCATGCTGCCGTTCAAAGACGGTCCGTTCAAGCTGGCCATTGAGAAGCAGGTGCCGCTGGTGCCCATCACCATGCCCTACAACCACCTGTTCTTGCCCGACGTGAAAGGCAAACTGGTCATTAGGTACCACCCGCTGGAAATGACCATTCACCCGCCAATTTCTACCCAAGGCATGACGTTAGAGGATTTAGAAGCCCTCAAACAGAAGACCTTTGACATTATACAAGCTGAATTAGACGCCCACCATACCCATGAGTACCAACATAGAAACCCTGCGCCAGTTAGCGCACTTAGCCCGGCTAGAGTTTGACCAGACCAAGGAACAGGAAATGCTTCAGGACCTGAACAACATCTTGAACTGGGTAGACAAGCTGCGCGAACTGGACACCCAGCACGTGGCTCCGCTCATTCATATTTCAGAAGAACTGAATGTGATGCGCGAAGACGTGGCCCAGAACACCGTGAAGCACGAAGATGCCCTGCGCCTGGCGCCGCGCAAAGATTCAGATTATTTCAGGGTTCCTAAGGTTCTGGAGTAGCCTTGATGAAGCCTTTCCCATATTGGCAGGCCCTGGAGCCAAGCCGGCGTTTTCTCTACCTTTTCCTCACGGCCCTTGTAGTGGCCGTGATTGGTTTAGGGGTGTACGGTTATTTCAAAGGCGAAAAACTTGTTTATCCGTTAGAAAAGGAAACGGAGCTGTTCCCGGCTGAGGCGCACCTTTTTCCGTCGGCTCCATTGCTCACTCCCATGCGGGTAGAGGTCAATGCCTATCTGGTCTCGGAACAATATGCTATTGGCCCCATGCATCTCCCCCAGTGGGCGGTTTGGGTGCATTTGGCGGGTCTGGCGGTAGCACTGGTCTTCTTCTGGACAGTGGCCAGCACCTTAACCCGTATGGCATATTACGTGGCGGCTACGCTGGGCATGCTCTGGCTCTCCACGTTCAACCTGGACCTGTTGGGGATTTTCCCGGGCACCAGCCGAACGCTTTTACTTATTGGGTTAGGCCTGTTTGGGGTGACCAGCTATCTTTTTCATGCTTTCTGGCGCTCAGGCTCTTTTCTGTTGCGTTTTGTGGTGTTCACAGCGCTTACCCTCCTCTTCGGCGGAGCCGTTTTCTTTGCCTCCCCCCTTTCTGGTGCCCTGACAGCCCTGCATATTGTCAATTACAGCACGTTAGGCAGTTTTGTGGCCGCGGTGCTGCTGATGCTGTTAGTGGCGTATGAAAACCTGCACGGCCTTCTCTGGTTCAATACCCATGCCCAACAGCCGCAAAGGCGCTTCGGGCTCCCACAGTTTCTCCTGATCAGTGTACTTTACCTGGGCAACCTGCTCCTGTTGTACCTCCGGCAGGCCGGAATCCTGGAGATAGATTACTTGGGGTTTGATGCCTTGCTGCTCTTCCTTTTTTCTACTGCAGTAGGGTTCTGGGGCCTGCGACAACGGGAGGTGCAATATGCCCGTTTTCTCCAGTTTAAAACCGAGGCAGCGCCTCTGTACCTGGTATTAGCCCTGCTGTCTTTCCTGAACCTGGGGTACGCTTGCTTAATGGCCAATGATACCATGGTACAAGCCTACCGCGGTGCTATCATTCTTACACACTTGGCTTTTGGTATTTCATTTTTGCTGTACGTTCTGGCTAATTTCTGGCCGCTGCTAAAAGAAAAGCTGCGGGTGTACCGGGTGGTGTATGACCCAAAGCGGTTGTCCTTCTTTGTAGTCTACCTCATGGGGGCGGTGTTGCTGGTGATCATGGTCATCAGAAACAACTATGCTGTTTTTTACCAGACCCAGTCAGCGTACTACACCTATCTGGGGGATCTGTATCAGCAGACAGAAGAAAGTCCGCTGCTGGCAGAGCAGTTTTACAGCGAGGCCAGTCACCGCTCCAGGAGCAATACCAGAGCTCTTGCGTCTCTGGCAGACATTTACCACGCGGCGGGCATGCGCACCTTAGAGATGAACCGCCTACAGGACCTTCTCTCCAGAAAACCCTCTCCGCAGGGATTCTTACAATTAGCCAATCTCTATACAGACCCGTCAGATTTGTTTGACCATCTCAAGATCCTCCAGACGGGTGTACGCCAGTTTCCTGAATACGCGCCGCTTCTGAACAACCTGGGCTTGCTGTATGGCACCACTACCTTCACAGACTCTGCGGCTTTTTATTTAGACAAGGCGCTGGCTCACAGCCATGAGCCGGAAGTGGTACAGGCAAATCAGCTGGCATTTCTCTTCAAACATGGCTTTAAGCAGCAGGCGGTAGAATTCTCCCAGACGTATGACCATGACCGCCACCTGCCCCTACTGACAAACAAATTAGCCATAGGTTTTCTTATTGGTGGAAAAACACCTGTACAGACAACGGCTCCATTACAGGACAGCATCCTGTCTTCCGCATCTTTTGCGTATTTCTACCTCCAACACCTGCTTCCTACATCTAAAGGCGAGCCCAAGGCGGGCATTGCACAAGTAGACCGGCTCCTGAGACAAGAGGCAAACCTTGGGTTTACTGATGACCTTACCCTCCTGAAGGCTGTTCTACAGCAACGGGCCGGTTACCCCGCTCAGGCAAAAGCGACCCTGGAGCAATTGGCCGCTAACAATACAGCAACGGCTGGCCACTACAATGACATTTTGGGGCAATGGATGCTGCAGGTACAGCTGTATCCTTCTGCTGCTGCCTATTTTGGGAAGGCCCGGCAGGCTGGGTACCGTGATGCGCAGCTACATGAAGCGGTGGCCTTGGCCTTGGCTGGGCAAGAAAGTGAGGCCGCTCAACTGGCGCTGCAAACCACTACCCTGCCGGAGGCGTGGCAACAGCGCGCCGCCACCCAACTGGCCATTGCCACGCAGTTGACGCCTAGCCAGGCAGCCACAGCCCCAGATTCCCTGAAAGTCCAGTTTCTGCAGCTTAAAGCCCAGAAGTTGCCCCTGGACCAGGTGGAGCAGGTGGCCACTACCATTACCACTCCAGCGCTGGCCCCGGCAGCTGCCTTGCCCTTAATTGAAAGGTATCTGCAGGAAAAAAACCTCACCACTGCCCAAAACCTGTTACAGGCCCATTTTCCGACTTCTTTTCCCAAAAATTATCTAAAGTCAAAAGCCAACGCCTTGCAGGCGGCACTATGGTGGCAGGCAGAGCAGTGGCAGGAGCTGAAAACCCAGCTGCCTTCCCTTTATTTTACCCCCCAAGACATAGGTGTCAAGCTTTATTATCAGGCAAAGCTGGCTCAGCGTAATAAACAGACCAAAGAAGCGACTAATCTCTTTGAACAGCTGGTACGGCAGGCACCGTGGTATGAAGCAGGTTATTTGGCTGCCGCCGATATCCTGGTCCGCCAAAAGCAGCCTCTGAAAGCCTATGACTTACTGCTGGAAGGTATTACCTTTAACCCGTCCTCCATCGCTTTGAGAAAAGCCTATGTGCGGTTGGCATTAGACCAGGGGTTACGGGAGTATGGCCTGCAGGGACTCGAGCAACTGGAGCCTTTGTTACTGCCCGCTGATTACCTTCGCTTTAGAAAAGAAATAGATGCCAAACTGCAGGCCAGTGATTCACTGCAGCAGGAATGGCAATAAACAACGGCCTTATGAGCACCATCATTAAAACCGAGGAAATCTCTAAGATGTACCAGATGGGAACAGAACAGATCCACGCGCTCCGTTCTATTTCCATTGAAATTAAAAAAGGGGAATACGTGGCCTTCATGGGCCCGTCCGGTTCTGGAAAGTCTACGCTCATGAATATTGTAGGCTGCCTGGACACGCCCACCTCCGGCCGGTATATCCTGAACGGGAATGATGTCAGCAATATGGTAGACAACGAGCTGGCCACCGTGCGCAACAAAGAGATTGGGTTTGTGTTTCAGACGTTCAACCTGCTTCCCCGCTCCTCTTCCCTAGACAATGTGGCGCTGCCCCTGATCTATGCCGGTTACGGCAAAGCCGAAAGGGAAGAACGCGCCATGGCTGCGCTGACCAGCGTTGGCCTTGGCAGCAGAGCCCATCATAAACCCAATGAGTTGTCTGGTGGTCAGCGCCAACGGGTAGCCATTGCCCGCGCCCTTGTCAATGATCCCAGCATTATTCTGGCAGATGAGCCTACCGGGAACCTGGACACCAAGACTTCTTATGAAATCATGGAGCTGTTTGAGAACCTGCACGCCAAAGGCAATACCATTATCATGGTTACGCACGAAGACGACATTGCCCATTACGCCCACCGTATTGTGCGCCTGCGGGACGGGCTGGTAGAAACCGATGAAATGAACCAGAACGTGACGGTTCCTGCCCAGCAGGCGGCCGCCCATACTTCCCCCTCATGAAGATTTATACCAAGACCGGAGACAAAGGAGAAACATCGCTCATTGGCGGTACCCGCGTAAAGAAATCGCACCTGCGCATTGAGGCCTACGGTACTGTAGATGAGCTCAACTCTTTTATTGGCGTGGTGCGCGACCAGGAGGTAAACCAGAAACGGCAGGAGCTGTTTTCAGAGATTCAAGACAGGCTCTTTACTATTGGCGCTACCTTGGCCACAGATCCTGTTAAAAACGTGAAGATGCAGACCCCAGACCTCCATGAAACGGATATACAGCTACTGGAAGAGCAAATGGATCTGCTGGACCAGCACCTTCCGGCATTACGCAACTTCATCTTACCGGGTGGTCACCAGGCTGTCTCTTTCTGTCACGTGGCCCGCAGCGTCTGCCGCCGGGCAGAGCGCCTGGCTATTGCCCTTCAGGAGGAATCTCATGTAGATGACCTGGTAGTGAAGTACTTAAACCGTCTTTCAGATTTCTTATTTGTCTTAAGTAGGGCAATAAGTTTTGAATTAGGAGTAAAAGAAATAACTTGGAAGCCTCGTATGTGAGGCTTTTTTTATTCTTTCCAGCCATATTTTACGTACACTATTACCATTTACACCATACCTATGCAAACAGAAGCGATGCCAATTCATACTACTGTTACCACCGCCAGCCAACTGGCTAACCTAGATTTAGAGAACCTCCAGTTCGGAAAAGTTTTTGCAGACCACATGCTGGTCATTGATTATAAAAACGGTGCCTGGCAAGAGCCTCACATCTTGCCTTATGGCCCTATTGAAGTAAGTCCGGCCATGGCGGCCATTCACTACGGCCAAGCGCTTTTTGAAGGCATGAAAGCCTATAAAACCAAAGAAGGTGAAGTCGTGCTTTTCCGCCCGCAAGCTAACTGGGCCCGGTTGAATGAATCGGCCAAACGCCTGTGCATGCCTGAGATCCCAGAAGACCTTTTCATGGAGGGTTTAAAGCAGTTGGTTGCTTTAGATGCGGACTGGGTTCCCCAGCGCCCGGGTTACTCTCTGTACATCCGGCCAGTGATGTTCGGGTCAGAGGGATTGTTGGGCGTTCGTCCTGCTGAGGAATACAAATTCATCATTTTCTGCAGCCCCGCCAGCAGTTATTATGCAGAGCCGGTACGGGTTAAAATTGAGGAACATTACACCAGAGCCGTTGAAGGCGGATTTGGTTTTGCCAAAGCAGCCGGGAACTACGGCGGCTCTCTGCTCCCGGCAAAGCTGGCCCACCAGGAAGGGTACCATCAAATCATCTGGACAGATGGCCGCGAACACAATTTCATTGAGGAGTCAGGCACCATGAACGTTATGTTTGTGATAGATGGCACCTTGGTTACCCCCGCCTTGAGTACTTCTATTCTGGCAGGGGTAACCCGTGATAGCGTACTACAGTTGGCCCGCGACTGGGGCATGAAGGTAGAGGAGCGCAGAATTCCAATTCAGGAAATTGTAGATGCCTACGCCGCCGGCAAACTGGAAGATGCGTTTGGTACCGGTACTGCCGCCACCATTGCGCATATCAAGTCTATCACCTACCAAGACCAGGAAATGATGTTGCCACCGGTAGCAGATAGAAAATTTTCCAACCGTGTTGCCCAAGAGCTGGATGCCATTAGGTATGGAATGGCCCCAGACCCTCATGGCTGGGTAGTTCCCGTTCAATAAGTATTCTTTCACTATATCCTTAGGAAGTAGCGGGCTGATCTGGCTCCTACTTCCTATTTTTGTTTCAGGGGAGACATCATAAAAAAGCGTAGCCAGGTGATTTCTGTTTTTGGCCTGTTTTTCAAAAAACAGGCCAAAAACAGAAACCCGGTTCATGAACTGAACGGTTACTTTTTTGTGCTCCTGTACATACTTGCACCCAGTTAAAAATTACTAGATTATAAACCATGACTCAAGAACAGATTAAAGAGTTGAAAGGCCGCGTTGAGGCTTTGAGGAGGTATCTTTGACTATGATGCCAAGAAAGAACAGGTAACCGCGTTAGAAGAAAAATCTCTTGCCCCTGATTTTTGGGATGATCCTAAAAAAGCAGAGTCACTCCTGAAGGAAACAAAAAGCCTGAAAACCTGGACAGATGATTTTGAAGCTACGGCCAAAGCCGTAGAAGACCTGGAGGTGTTGTTTGATTTCTACAAAGAGGGTGACGTGTCTGAAGAAGACATGAATTCTGAATTCAAACAAACCGAGAAGGTAGTGGAAGGGCTTGAGTTCAAACGGATGCTCAGCAATGAGGAAGACCAGTTAGGCGCCATGTTGGAAGTAAACTCCGGAGCCGGCGGTACTGAGAGCCAGGATTGGGCAGAAATGCTCTACCGCATGTACCTCATGTGGGGAGAACGCAAAGGCTACACGGTTAAACAGGTAGATTTTCAGCCCGGTGATGGTGCTGGAATCAAGTCTGCCACGCTCCAGTTTGAAGGGGACTTTGCCTACGGCTACTTAAAAGCAGAGATTGGGGTTCACCGCCTGGTACGTATTTCCCCGTTTGATTCCGGCGGCCGCCGCCACACTTCTTTTGCCTCTGTCTTCGCCTACCCTATTGTAGATGATACCATTGATATTCAGGTAAACCCGGCAGATATTGAATGGGACACGTTCCGGTCAGGAGGTGCCGGTGGGCAGAATGTGAACAAGGTGGAAACAGCGGTACGCCTGAAACATAAGCCCTCTGGCATTGTCATTGCCTGCCAGATTGAACGCTCTCAGCTCATGAACAAAGAGCACGCCATCAGAATGCTGAAATCCCAACTCTACCAGATTGAAATCAACAAGCGGAATGAGGAACGGGATAAGCTGGAAAGCACCAAAAAACGTATCGACTTTGGTTCCCAGATCAGGAACTACGTACTGCACCCGTACAAACTGGTGAAAGATATTAGAACCGGGGTGGAGCGAAGTGATGTGCAGAATGTGTTAGATGGGGATTTGGATGAGTATATTAAGGCGTATTTGATGCAGAGTTAATTGTATTGGTGAGGGTAAAACAGTGGAGGCATTCTCTGTTTTAGCCAAGCTTTGGGAAATAAAGGTTAGAAATCTATCCAATATTAGCTACCATACTGCTCCAGTATAGATTAATTTTTTGAATACACGCACCCTACAGCCTTTTTAACTTAAAAATCAACGTATTAATATAAACATTTTTATCGTTCAAAAATAAAAATGTTTATCTATATATAATCCTTGATTTTAAGTCTTTTATTTTTACATTTAGAAGGCTACTCATTAGTAAAATCAAAGGATTTATTTTGAGAAAATTCTGCTTTACAAAAAACAAAGGGGCTGCATTTGCAGCCCCTTTGTTTTTTGTAAAGCAGTCAGATTATGATGCACCTAAACTACTAAAGATTACAATCTTAATAAAAGGCGCGGCCACATATATTACTATAAGTGGCCGCTTTTTTAATTTAAGCTAAAAGAGTTGATTATCTGGATCTTTTATACGTTAAAACTAATCCGGTAATTTCCCGCTTGTTAGAAGTTGGGTTCCATTCAAAGTTTAAAGTAAAAGTCTTAGTAGCAGGGTCATATTTATTAACGGCAGAAGCTATATTCCTAAGTGATGCATTACCTAAAGCTGTCATAGTAACCTCATTCGTTGCTGGGTTTATAGTAGCACGTAAGTTATCAATACCTGCAATATTTGAAGTATTTCCATACCATTTCAGTCCTGTAATTTCTACTGTATTAGCATCAATGGTGGTTAAGGTAACGTCTGAATTTCCGGCCATACTCCCATTCAAAGCATCGCCAACTGTAGGAACTCCAGGAGCTGAATAACGCTGAACGTAACCGGCAACACTAGAATAAACCCCATCCCATTGGTTTTTTACTCCAACTTTAGCAAGAATCTGGCCATAATTACCGCTAACTATATAACCAGATTTATCAATATTACCAATTGTATAAGCTAATGCATATGTTTTAGCTGGATCCAAATTTTTGGCATTTACTACTATCGGTAAATAACCATCCCTGCTACCCTTTGGAATTGTTACAACATTACCCTGTGGTAATGTGTACAAATTACTGGGAAATAAAGTTAAAGGAGCAGTAGTGGTAGATGCCGCGGTAACTTTTTCAGGAGCAGGAACTAGCGTAACCTGAATATCCTCCTGAGCAGTTTGATTTGCCGCCAGGTGAACATGAACCAGATTAATTGTTACATTCTTATCTTCAAGAGGTAAGGCGGTTGTAGCAGTTGCTGAAGGTATTTCAATAATTCTATTTGCCTCCAGATTAATCATTCCGTATTCCTGATCTTCAATATTCTCGTCAGAAAGACAAGAACTGAACCCAACAGCCAATAAGGCAAGGGTATAAAATTTAAGAAATCTTTTCATATCCGTTTTTAAAATTATTTATCCCAGAAGACTTTTGATGTCTGCGAATTGATGGAACCCTGTGATGCCACGTTAGCTGAATTGTAATTATATTCAGACTGTGGATACAACAACCGAGTTGGGATGCCATTAGTACCTCTACCAGGAGCAAGGGAAAGAGGAAGGTCAGTAGGTACTCCCACTCTTCTATAGTCTACCCAAGCTTCAAAGTTGTTAATACCTACCAATGCTAGATACTTCTGCATAACTATCAGGTTAATTTTGTTCGCATTTATAGGAGCATCCCAGTTAGCTATATTTTCACCTAAGTAAGTATTAGCAGTTGCAGTAGCATTACTTACGCCAAGCCAGGTGAAGGATTCACGCACTGCGTTTTCATACGCAGCTTTGGCATCACCAGGTAACCATCCTCTCTGAATAGCTTCTGCTTGTAAGAACATACTTTCAACTGAGGTAAATATCCATTGTGGTTGAGTAGCAGATTTTGCCAAACCTGGACCGGATACATCAGAGGAGTTAGCTGCATTAGGAGCATTGTTTGGTATTATTTCACCAAAGTTGTACCCATAATAATCATTGGGTTGTGCAGTTGTTTTGGTCTGTACTTTGCTAAAATAATATTGGTAACGGATGTCATTGTTATTCATCAGTTTATCCAAAACATAATTATTAGCACGGTTGTAATCATCTCTAGCACCCAAAGCGGTCACTTCATAAGCATTCCAAAAAGGATTCTGCTGACCATCAACCACTGCGTAACCTGGTTGAACATCTGCAGTTTGACCAGCACCTAAGAAACCACTACCGTCTGCTGTTATTTTAGCAATTTCTGCAGCTGGCGCTGTACCTCCAAATACTTCTGACTGACGGATCAATAGTTTTAAACGCTGAGAGTTAATAAGCTTACGCCACATTAACTTCTGATTATCAACACTATACCCTCTGGTAGAGCCAAACATGATATCTACATTTCTCATATCTGTTGTAATGGCAGCACCAGCCATTAATCTGGCTGCTTCATCTAATTGCAACAAAAGATCCTTGTAAATATCTTCCCCTTTATCATAAGCTGGGAGTATGTTACCCGTTACATCAAAGGCTTTAGTATAAGGAGCGTTCCCATATTGATCCACTATATACATAAAACCAATTGACTTTAGAGTTTTAGCAATTGCCACGTAAAAATTTTGTTCTTCGGCAACAGCTTTCTTCTCCATGATATCCACATCAGTTAAGATGTCATACCAGGTATTCCACTCATCCTGCTCAAATGTGTTGGTAATGTTGTAAGACTCTCTCTCTTGACTAGGTCCATATGTACCTGACCGAGCCCAGTAACCCATCCAATGGGCCGCAAAATCATAAGAAACAGCCATTCTAGCTCCAACTGCATGTTGTACTCTTGGCAAAATCAATTGCGGAGAAACAGATTCAGTTGTAGGCGAGTTGGGGTTTTTATTAATATCAAAGAAATCATCACTACACCCAGCTGCACTAAGCACTAGGAGCGTGAAAACGCTATATATTACTTTTTTCATTTGAATCAAGTTAAATTTATTACTCCTTAAAAAGTTAGAGTGATTGTTCCACCAAAGTTGCGAACTGGAGGATTAATGCTAGAGTTAGTGATACCCGCTGTATTACCAGAGGTCACACCAGTAGTACCGCTGTTTGAAAAACCATTATTACCACCTGCAGTGTAAACAAAGTCAGGGTCAGTATAAACGTTAGACTCCGGTAACCATAAGTACAGGTTTCTACCAACTACTGCTACTGTTGCACTTTTGATTATTTTTTGTCTACCAAGCAATCCAGCAGGTAAATCATAACTTAAGGACAATTCACGGAATCTCCATGAAGCTGCACTTGTGATGAAGTTAGAGGCAACCGTTCTATATACCCCAACATAGAAGTTTTCTACATTGTTAATAGTAACATTTGTGTTAGGAGTATAAGTTCCATCAGCACCCATGATAACAGAATTAGGGAATACAAATCTCTCACGGTTATTGGCAGCAGTAGCTTCAGAAACGCCAGTCCATGCCATAGCCTGCCCAATATCATTATATGTATAATGGCCGGTTTTATATTCAAATAAAGCAGAAAGATTCAAGCCTTTCCAGCTAGCGGATGGGTTCAATCCTACAATCCATTTTGGGGCAGTACGGCCAAAGTTTTGGATAGTAGTGTTTTGTGTAGGTAGACCTGTTACGGCATCAACAATTACTCTACCTTGAGGATCTCTATTGTAGTCAGAAGCTTTGATGATAAAGGCAGGATACCCTTTCACAGCATAATTTGAAGCGTTAGTATATCCACCAATTGCAATCTCATCAAGGCCTTCAAACACTTTAGTGATCTCAGTATCATTGTAAGTAGCATTTGCTCTAAATTCAATATCAACACCACCTACATTTACTAAAGGTGTTAAGCGCAGATCTAGTTCTACCCCTTTATTAATAAAGGAAGCAGCATTCACATATGCAGAAGTATATCCAGTAGCACCAGAAACCTGTACAGGAATGATTTGGTCTTCCATTTTCTGGTTGTAATAGGTAGCTTCTAAGTTAATTCTTCCTCTTAAAAAACCAGTTTCAACCCCAACCTCGCGGCTTTCAATTGATTCTGGTTTCAAATTTGGATCATATGTCGTATTATTAGCTGTAAACCCTGGCAAAGTACCATAAGGGAATCCACTTGACTGAGAGAAGGTAGCAGCTAACTGATAAGGAGCAATATCTGCATTAGCTGTTTTATTCCAACCTGCTCTCAATTTTAAGTATGAGAGCAGATTATTGTTTTGCAGTACGCTGATGGCATCAGTTAAAACTAATGAACCACTCACACCTGGGTAGAAGTATGAGTTATTTCCAATAGCAAGCGTTGAGATCTCATCATTACGGCCAGTTACCTCTACATTTGCCCAGCCCTTATAACTCAAGCTTGCACTTCCATAATAAGAGAACAATCTGGTTCTCCGCATTGGGGACCCCCCAGTCAACTGTCCTACTCGGTTATCAAGGTTGAAAAGTTCTGGAACTACCAAGCTAGTAGCTCCTACTCTGGTATCACGAGCATCGTCTTGACGCACATAAGTACCTACAATTACATTTAGCCTGAAATCTTCAGCAAATGTTCTATTAAAGTTGGCAAAAGCTTCTGATGATAGACGGGTATTCCGGAAATTTCTTTCTTCAACAGTGCCTGGGATTGGCTTAACACCTCTAGGAATGCCAAATGCATTTGGAGTTTCTCCTTTAGAAGTTCTTCTCTCAGTTGTATTCTGTGAAGTAATTGCAGCTCTATAATTTAAAGACAACCACTCAGTCACTTTCAAATTTAAATCTAGGTTAGAGATGAAGTCTTCTCTTCTACCATCTCTTCTCCAGTTATCAAGTGCAAAATAAGGATTCAAACCGTAGTGGTTGAAGTAATTGTTATAAGTTGAGAACTCATCTGTCTCAAAATTCTTATAATTCAATAACGGCACATGCGCTGGAGTATTGAAGATAAGGTTCATCAAACCTTGATTCAAACCAACGTTGTTTGATGTATTCCAATCAGACATTTGAGCATCATCAAACACATTATAATTTTGTTGAATATAGTTAGTATTTAACCCAACTTTGATTCTACCATATTCCTTGGCAGTGTTTAATCTCAAACTAGTTCTACGATTTTTGTCATCAGGCACAATACCTTTAACTGAAGCATCTTGCAAGCTGATATAAAAGTCTTTAAGTGCTAAAGAAACGTTATTCTGCAAAGTAACGCCAGTATCAAAAAACTCTTTCCTATCATTTCTGGCACTATACGTGACACGTTGCTCATTGCCATTTTCAAGTGGATCACCTAAAAGTACCTCTGAACCGTCAAAGGCCGGTCCCCAAGACCAGTTCTCATAGGGAATATATTGGCCACTTCCCCCACTACCAAATTTTTCCTGAAACTTAGGAAAAAAAGATATTTGCTGAAATTGAGTTGAATGACTTACTGTTACTACTGGTTTTTCATCTAATGACCCTTTCTTTGTAGTGACAACAATAACACCATTTCTTGCATCTGGACCATAAAGTGCTGCACCTGCAGAACCTTTCAATACTGTTACATTGTCAATGTCATTTGGGTTGATAGAAGATAAGTAGTTGATATCAGATGGAACACCGTCCAATAACAATAGCGGATTGTTGTTACCAGTCAAAGAACGGATACCGCGAAGGTTGATTCTCACGTTTTCAAAAACACCACTGTTAGTAGTAGTAATGTTCAAACCTGAAACCTTACCTTGTAGTCCATTTGCAATGTTCACTGGTGCAGCTCTAGTAACTACCTTGTCAGTCACAGTAGTGGCAGCATACCCTACTTCCTTTTTCTGTCTCTCAATACCCAAGGCAGTAACAACCACCTCATTTAATTGACGGGCATCTACAGCCAGACGAACATTGACAGTAGTTTGGTTGCCAATGGCAATCTCTTGAGTGTTATACCCAATAAAGGAAAACACCAAAGTACCGCCAGCAGAAGGAACAGTGATGGAATACCCTCCGTTCACATCTGTAGGAGACGCTGTACTAGTTCCTTTTAATTGTACTGTCACGCCAGGCATTCCTTCGCCGGTAGACGCATCAGTCACTCGCCCCGTGATCGTCTTGCCTTGTGCCATGGCTTCATTCAGAAGCACAGACAACAAGAAAAGACTTAAGAGTAAGATTTTCTTCATGTTGATTTTGTTTAATGGTTTGTTTGGATGAAAATGATTCCAATGATAGGGAACTTTAACAAGAAATAAAAATAAAACATCATACAATATAATTCAAGCACGCCTATAGCCTCGTTTTGGCAATTATTTGAATATACCACCATATTCAAATTCTGAAAAGGTTTTAAAGATTACCTCTACCTGTCTATGATAAAAACATATAAAAAACTGTATATTTAAAATAGCACCCTAGTTAACAGGTAGCTTTCAAAGAGACGGATCATGTTTTAAGAATTACTTTCTTTATGGTACTGGGTAGGATTATTCAACAATTGTGACGGTTACAATTGCTCAAATAGTTGACTTGAGAGTCTAAGGAGGAGCCTGTGCGGCCACCCAGGCAATTGTTTTGCAAATCAAATTCATGAAAGCATACATTCTTTATGCTCTATCTTCTACTTAAAAAACCTCACATCTAATAACGGAGACGCTTATTTTCCACCTCTAGGCATACAAGCTTTACTAAAATAAAAACACTTTCATATCACCAGTATTCAATGCATTTAGGGGATGAAAATTCTTGCTAAAGAATTATACCTTAATATAACCTTATCCTACTTTACAGAATTAGTAGTTTACATAATATCATACACTTAATTGATATAGAATTAATTTACTCATTTAATTAATAATTACGCAAGGGTATATTTTATTATAATTCACTATTTATCTTTCAATTAATTCCAAACACAAGAACCAAATTATCAAACACTTACAAGGATCAATAAAGTACTCCATGATTCTATTAAATAAATTTCTCAGTTCTATTTTCCAATAATCTTGCCCCAGATTTAAATATTGGAACAAGCTGCAGGCAAATAGTGTTAATGTCACCAGGAAGGAAGCTATTCTCCCCAGACTCCAGACATCAAGTTCAGTACCACAATGCCCCCATACGTACAACGGCAGAACACACTTGCCTTCAACAAGAAGACGAAGCGGAAGAAAGCTACTTCTCTTCTTCAGCATGTTTTGTTGGCAGCTGTCCTGCCCTTTCTCTTCTTGCTGACAACAGGGTTCCAACCAGTCAGTCCTATTGACCCCATCCAGTTAAAAGCAGAGCCCTTGCCTTTCACGCCTAAAGAATTTTACCTGGCAGAAGTGCTGGACGAACGATCAACAACAAAAGCGGTGGCATTATTGATTACAGGAAACACTAAGTCAACTACGCCCCAGGGGATAGACCTGCAGGGAGGGGGCCTGGCGGCGGTGAAAGCGTATATAGCAGAAAGTTTGCCCCGCAACCCCAGTCTGCGCCCAATCCAGATGCGGCTGAAAGAGTACCAGGTAACAGAAACACCAGGCGCAAACGGGAAAATTGACGGTAGGGTGAGTATTTCCGCATCATTTGAGGTACAGCGCGAGGGGCAGATGCTCCACCTGTTTGAGTATAAAAGCGGCGCCCGCTACAGCAGACCCGCAGCTCAGCTGGGGGTAGTGGAGCCCACCCTCCGGAAAGTTCTATCAGAATCTCTGCGGTATCTGGATTTGTGGGTCAACCAGGAGGCGCCGCACAACGAGAAGTTAGCCAGAAATTTAAAAGTCACTTTTTCAGACTATACCCGCAACACAGAAGAAGACACTCTCTTTTATGATGTGAACCGCCCGTTGCAGTGGAGCGACTTCAAGGGCGGGTCGCCAAGGGGAGGTTTTGCCGCTTCCATTTTCCCCTTCATTTCTAATGATATCCACGCAGTGGTCAAGAATGGCACCATATACGTAGACATCCAGATCAAGACGTATATGGTCAGAAGCCTGTCCCGGTCAAGGGCAGACGCCAGAAACGCCTATGGCCTGAACCACGAGCAGCGGCATTTTGATCTGGTAAAACTGGTGACAGAGCATTACAAGCAGCGCATCAGAAAAGCCAAGCTGACCCTGGCCGACTATGACAGCATGATCAAATACCAATACCTGGAGGAACTCTGGGAATTAGACGCCTTGCAAAAAAAATACGACACAGAAACCAACCATGGCCTCAACGCAACGGCTCAAACCAGATGGAACCAGAAAATTGAGGAGGAACTTGCAAGTTTAGGACTCAGGAAACCTTCCCTTTAAAAACACCAACAGGGCACTCCTATATTATATAGGAGTGCCCCGCTGGTTTATGCCTGTTTTACAAAAAGTAGCTTAAAAACAGGAAGAGTTTTAGATTGTTAGCTACCAAATATTTCTTCCAGCACCCCCGCCAGCCGCACCCCGCCTTTCAGCAGTTGCGCATTCAGGGTGGCTATGTAATGAAAGTTGTACGTATAGCTGAGCTTTTCCTGCGGCTTCACGCCTTTGTAGAGCTGGTCAGCAATCTGGTAAGACTCAAAGAACCACTGGGTCATGGGCTGGTTCTTCCAGATCTTGCTCTGTTCTTTAGAGACACAGTTGAGCGCGGTGGCGTATTCTGTATAGCTCAGCTGCTGGTATTCTATCAATTGGCTGTCCCAGAGACGGTGCAGGTTGGTGGGTTGGTTGAACCACTCCACCCTAATACGGTTTCCGCCCAGGTCTTCTGGCCGGCCCACGTGCATGGGTTGGTGCACATCCCCCACCAAGTGGATCAATATCTTGAGGTATTGCGCTTTCTTAACCGGCTCCAGCTCCTTCTTCTTCAGTTCAGCTATCAGGAAATTGATTCTGGTGTAGGCATCAACGGCGGTGTCCTGCTTTAAAATTGTCTCCACCTCGGCCTGGGTGAGGCCTTCCTTCAGGTTGATGTAATGCCACGTGTCCAGGTAGTCAAAGGCGGGGTCAGACTTCACAAAATCAGGCCAGTTGCTGACCATGGCCACAGATTCAGGGCCTAAGACCTTGCGTATGTTCTTCTTCGCCCTGTTAGACAGGTGCCTCTCAGCTATTTCGCCCACAATACGGTGGCCCAGCATTCCCCACGCCATAGACTGCAGCGGGAGGTAGACAAACAAACAAAGCAGGAGAACTCGCTGAAGAACTTTCATGAATGCGTTGGTAGAAGTATTTCGGCGGCCGCCGATGCACAAAAGTAGCAAAACCCCTAAACTTTACACGCCGAATTCTGTTTTCGGCCTGTTTTTAGGAAAACAGGCCAAAACAGAATTAGAAATCCCGAACCGAACAGACCACCCCCTTCGCCAACGCCGGGTTCTCCATTAACTGCACCAGCTTGGCCGCCGCCGCCTCTGGAGAGGCCAGCTGCCCGTTTGCCTTCAGGTCTTTAAAGTACTGCAGGCTGCTGAACTGGCCTGGGTGCGCCCCTCTGATCTGCTCCTGCATGTCTGTGTCTATTACGCCCGGGGCCACCGAGTAAATGCGTACGCCGGTGCCTAGCTTCTCCTGCTCTACCTGCGCGGTTTGGGAGAGCATGTCCAGCGCGGCCTTTGAGGCGCAGTAGGCCGCCCAACCGTCTTTGGGGCTTTTACCGGCTCCGGAGCTGATGTTCAGGATCATCTTTTCGCAGTTGGTCTTGTGTTGGTAACTCTGCAGGAACAGGTTCATGAACATGGCCGGTACAATCACGTTCACGTCAAAGACGAATTCAAAGTGCTCGTTCTGGCTTTGCCCCATGTACCCAATCTCCCCTACCACCCCGGCGTTGTTCACCAGCACCAGCCGCTGGGCGTCTTCAAACGGAAGAAACACCTTGTGCAGATTATGCTCCACCCCGGCAATGTCTGAAAAATCAAGGGGCTGGTGCCGGTAACGCGGGTGCGTGAGGGTGCAGTTGCGTGAAACCCCTATCACAAAGTTGGTCTCCTGCTCCAGCAGAGACTCTGCCAGGGCTTTACCCACGCCCCGGCTGGTACCGGTAATAATGTAGTAGTTCATTTCAATCTATTAGGAATTAGGAATTAAGAATTTACCTCAGCCCGGTGGTTCTTATGACCTTTCTTGAAAACTTCCTGTCAAATACACTGTTTCTGTTTTCAGGCTGTTTTGGCCAAAATAGGCCGGAAACGCAAATTTCACCTCACGTAGGCAGCAGTATCACGGTCTGCTGACCAATAACTTCTACGGAAAAATATCTCTATGGCTTCACGCCCTTAGCCTTGCCCCTCTCCTTTCCAAT
This sequence comes from Rufibacter ruber, assembly GCF_014138425.1. NCBI lineage: Bacteria > Pseudomonadati > Bacteroidota > Cytophagia > Cytophagales > Hymenobacteraceae > Rufibacter > Rufibacter ruber. The sequence continues at coordinate 322,326 of NZ_JACJIQ010000001.1, read as the reverse complement.
CTTCCTTCGGCCGCCAGGCCGGGTCAAACGCTTTGGCCTGCGGGCCTAAATTCCCCAAGTCAAGGGTGATGCCGCTGTCTCCTTTCCGGTTGCTGGTGTGGTGGTCCAGAATGAGACAGAACGCCAGGAGCAACTCATGGTCTGCGCGGTCATCTGCCAGCAGATGGTAATTGTCACCGTTGAACCAGGAAACCGCCGCCTTGTCCCACCACGCTAGCTGCCGCCCGTCTTTGTACACCGAATATTTGCGGCCACGGTGCCCGAAAACCTCATACCGGCTGCCCCCCACGTAGCACTGGTAATGGTTCTTCCAGAACGAGACGGTGGTAAATGCGGCCTCGGTGCCGCCCTCAAATTTAAGGCCGTAGCTGGCCTTGCCCCACGCCCACTGCTGCCGTATGGTCACCGCCGGAAAATCACACCCACCTTGAACACCTGCAGCTCGGCCATCCACTTAAACAGGCTGCTGGTGGCGTAGTACGCTTCCTGCCCGTTCAGGTAGATCCTGTACTTGTCCCGTACCGACAGTTTTTGCTGGTTGATGTCTATGACCATGGAGGCGGCTTATTGGCTGTTTCTACGCTAATTTCCTGAAAACAGCCCGAAAACAGAAAAGCTTCTTCGCCTGCGGCGGAAATATCTTCCACCCCAACTTCTCTCAAGCCGGCTCTTCCAGATTTGCAATCCGGAAGCAAGTACTCCGGGGATTTGCAATCCCCGACCCAAATTATTTGACTTCCACGCGCCGCGGATTGCAAATCCGCAGTTACCAAAATTCGGGATTACAAATCCCGAATAGTTAAAATTTTGAACAGCAAAGCTGAAAGATACACATAAAGGTGTTCCCCTCCTTGGAGGGGCAGGGGTGGGTTACTGGTACCTATGAGATGCGCAGCATCTGTGATATGGAACTTGCTTCGCATTCAGTTTCAATCCTCTTCACCAAGACCGTTTCTGACCTGTTTTCACAAAAACAGGCCCAAAACGGAAGAAGCCGCTCCCTAAAAGTAAAGGAAACGGCTTCTCTTCTATCTCTTTTATAGAAAAAGAAGTTAGACCAAAGGGTCATTGCACTCGCTTGTCTAGTTTGCCCACAGGTTCCTTTCAGGATGACAGAAAGGAAGAGGTTGGCCCACAAGATTCTTCCAGAATGACAATTGGGAATTGAGAATCAGGAATTCATAATGTCTAATTCTTGATTCCTGATTCTCAATTCCCAATTAAAGAATGTATTGGCTCAGGTCACGGTTCTTCACCATGTCTCTAAGACGTTCTTCTACCATTTCTGGGGTAATCATGAGCTTGGCGTTTACCGGAATGGTGTCTGGCACCTCAAACAGAATATCATTGAGCAGGCGGCTCATGACGGTGTGCAGGCGGCGGGCCCCAATGTTCTCCACTTCGGCGTTCACCTCAAACGAAATCTCGGCCAGCTTGTGCAGGGCTTCGTCTGAAAAACTCAGCTCCACGTCCTCGGCGCGAAGCAACTCTTCATACTGCTTGGTGAGCGCGTTTTTGGGGTACTTGAGAATCTGGTAGAAATCGTCTTTGCTCAGGCTCTGCAATTCCACCCTGATGGGGAAACGCCCCTGCAACTCCGGAATCAGATCAGACGGCTTGGCCACGTGAAACGCGCCGGCGGCGATGAACAGGATATGGTCAGTCTTGATGACGCCGTACTTGGTGTTCACGGTGCTGCCTTCCACAATGGGGAGCAGGTCGCGCTGCACGCCCTCGCGGCTCACGTCTGGGCCGCCGCTGCCTTTGCCGCTGGCGCTGGCCACTTTGTCAATCTCGTCAATGAAGATGACCCCGGCGTTTTCGGCTTTGGCAATGGCTTCGTCTTTCACTTCGTCCATGTCAATGAGCTTGGCGGCTTCCTCTTCCAACAGGATTTTACGCGCCTCGGCAATGGTCACTTTGCGCTTCTTGGTCTTCTTGGGCAGCATGTTGCCAATCATCTCCTGAATGTTCATCATAGACATCTCATCCATGCCCGGGCCCACCACGCCCACGCCCGAAGAAGGGCTTTGGGACACCTTGATGTCTATCTTGCGGTCTTCCAGCTCCCCGTTTCTGATCTTCTCCCGGAACCGCTCGCGCGTGCGCTCGTTCAGCTCCAGATCACTCTCTGGCATCTCAGAGGAAGACGAAAGCCCAAAACTGTCGCCTGAGCGGTTGCCGGGCTGGTTAATGGGCGGAATGAGGGCATCCAGGATCACTTCTTCCACCAGTAGGGCGGCCTGCTGCTTTACCTCCTCCTTTTTCCTGGTCTTGACCATGTTCACGGCCTGCTCCACCAGGTCCCGCACCATGCTCTCCACATCCCGGCCCACGTAGCCCACTTCGGTAAACTTGGAGGCTTCCACTTTGGTGAAGGGTGCATCAGCAATGCTGGCCAGACGGCGGGCAATCTCAGTTTTTCCCACGCCGGTGGCCCCAATCATTAAAATATTGTTGGGTACAATTTCTTTCTGCATCTCAGGGGCGGCGTGCATGCGGCGCCAGCGGTTACGCAAGGCAATGGCCACGTTGCGTTTGGCATCATGCTGGCCAATAATGTATTTGTCAAGTTCGGCTACAATCTGAGCGGGGGTTAAATACTTGCTTGAATCTAACATGCGGTTTACTATGTGTGGTGTCATGACGGTGCAAATGAGTGAGTACATCTCCCACTGCCCGTTTACGTGAAACTGTCTATTCTCTTTTCTTTTACAGTACAGGTACAGCCGGTTAGGCTATAAAACAACCCTTGTTAGGGGTAAATACCAACAACGGCTAACGCTATTTATGGCTTTCGCGTTTTTGGCCTATTTTTCAGAAAACAGGCCAAAAACAGGAATAGGAGGGTATCTACCCCACAACGTTCTCACCCCCAGCTTTATAGATCCTGCAACGTGGCCTTCTTGAGAAAGCGGTTGAGGTCTGTGGTGAGGGTAAGGTAATTGGCCGCACCGGCTACATGCATCTTGGCATACGTGTAATCAAACCGGAAGGCGTAAATTTTAATGGAGGCCCCAAAGGAAAACCCGGCCATGCCGCCCACGTTCTCTACCACCAGCTCCTGCCGCCGCAGATGGTTGTAGCCCGCCCGCAGCTGAAAGCCCGGCCCCAGGATAAACTCGGCCCCGGTCACAAAATGCCGCGCCAGCTGGTCTCCAAAAGACTTCTCCTCTTTCACTTCCTCTCCGTTCTCGTTGATGGTGCCTTTCTTGTTGGGGTCCAGGTACACCACGTCCCAGCGGTTCAGCTGGTGGGCCGTCACAGAAAGCCGGAAGGGGGCGTGCTCTGGCTTGTAGCTGGCACCCAGTTGTATGTCTAGGGGCATGGCGTCGCGCTCACCGGTGCCATAGGTGTTTAGCATGAGGCCCAGGTTCTTTACGGCCAGCCCCACCACAAAGTCCTGCTCCGGGTGGTTGAAGGTACCGCCAATGTCTACCAGTGTGGCCACCGCCTGGTCTCCAGCTATGCTGGAAACCGCTACTTTGGCCGTGGCGCCCAAGGTAAAATGCTCAATGGTAGCCGCGTGGGAAAAAGACACCGCGTAATCACGTACGGTAAAGCTTCCTTCCTCCTGCCCGGCGGCGTCACGCTGCACAAAGTCACCGTAGTCCAGGTACTGCACGCCAATGGCGTTTCTCCCCCACCGCTTGCTCTCAAAGGCATACTGGAGGTTGTTCTGGCTTATATCTGAGAGGTAATTGAGGTAGGAGAAGCCCAGCTGGTGGTTAGTCTTTCCTTGCAGCAAGGCCGGGTTGGCCGTTACAGCGTTCACCTCTTCCAGACCAGATGAGACATTCACGCCGCCCAACGCTGCCACCCGCGCATGGGTGGGCACCTCCAGAAACCGGAACGCAAAACGCCCTCCCATCTGGGCAGTAGCCACCTGGGCGGCAACCAGTACTAAGACTCCCAGCAGGAAAAGGCGTTTTTGCATTGTTTTTCTAAAAGTAGCCCGGAAACAGAAACTTAAGAGGCATCGGCCTGGGCCGAAGTATTCTCTTCGCGCACCCGCAGGTCCAGGGGCCGGGCCACTTTCTCTGGCAGCAGCGCAAAGTCCAGCACTTCATCCACGCGGTCTACGTAATGGATGTTCAGCCCCTCAATATAGTGCGCTGAGATTTCATTGACGTCTTTCCGGTTCTTCTGGCACAGGATCACGTCTTTGATGCCCGCCCGCTTGGCCGCCAGAATCTTCTCCTTGATGCCACCCACCGGCAGTACTTTTCCGCGCAGCGTAATCTCACCGGTCATGGCCAGATGGGACCGCACCTTGCGCTGGGTGAACACTGAGGCAATGGAGGTGAAGATGGCAATACCGGCACTAGGCCCGTCTTTGGGCACCGCCCCCTCAGGGAAGTGGATGTGCAGGTCATACTGATCAAACAGGCGGTAGTCAATACCCAGGTCCTCTGCGTGGGCGCGCAGGTAAGATACGGCCGTAATGGCAGACTCTTTCATCACATCACCCAGCTGACCAGACAGGGTCAGCTTGCCTTTGCCGCGGCTCAGCAGAGATTCTATGAACAGGATGTCGCCGCCCACGCTGGTCCAGGCCAGGCCGGTCACTACGCCTGCGGTTTCATTGTCCTGGTAAAGTTCTTTGTCAAAGATCTCAGGCCCCAGAATACGCACCACGTCTTTGGGTTCCAGCTTGGCCGGCCACTCCTCTTCCATGGCCTTTGATTTGGCAATGTTCCGGATGACCGCCCCCAGCTTGCGCTCCAGATTTCTAACGCCAGATTCGCGGGTATAGTCTTCAATTACTTTCTGAATGGCCGCACCAGACAGCGTCACGTCTTTGGCTTCCAGGCCGTGGTCTGTCTTTAGCTTAGGGATCAGGTGGCGCTTGGCTATCTCCACCTTTTCCTCAATGGTATAACCGGTCACTTCAATGATCTCCATGCGGTCCCGCAGGGCCGGGTGAATGGTGTCTAAAGAGTTGGCCGTGGCAATGAACAACACTTTTGACAGGTCATACTCCACCTCCAGGTAGTTGTCTACAAAGGTGTGGTTCTGCTCAGGGTCCAGCACCTCCAGCAGCGCAGAAGACGGGTCGCCACGGAAATCAGAGTTCAGCTTGTCTACCTCGTCCAGAATCATAACGGGGTTAGAAGACTCTACTTTCTTGATCTGGCTGATGATGCGGCCCGGCATGGCGCCCACGTAGGTTTTCCTATGCCCTCTGATCTCGGCCTCATCCCGCACGCCGCCCAGAGCTATGCGCACATATTTTCTACCCAGAGACTTCGCCACAGACCGGCCCAGTGAGGTTTTACCCACCCCCGGAGGCCCATAGAGGCAAAGGATAGGCGCTTTCATGTCATTCTTCAGCTTGAGCACGGCCAGGTACTCCAGAATGCGCTCCTTCACCTTCTCCAGGCCGTAATGGTCTGTGTCCAGTACTTTCTTGGTGCGCTTCAGGTTGAAGTTGTCTTTGGTATGCTCGCTCCACGGCAGGTCCAGCAGGAACTCGCAGTAGTTCAGGGAAATAGGATACTCTGCCGCCTGCGGATTTAAGCGGCTCAGCTTGTCCAGTTCTTTGTTGAAATGCTTGGCCACAGCCTCAGGCCATTTTTTCTTGGCGGCTTTTGCGCGCATGCGCTCCACCTCCTGCTCAGGCCCGTCCATGCCCAGCTCGTCTTGCAAGACCTTGATCTGCTGGCGCAGGAAATAATCCCGCTGCTGCTCGTCAATATCTAAATGCACCTTGCTGTGAATCTCCTGCTTGATCTCCAGCATCTGGATCTCCCGCATCATGAGCTGCAACAGCGTGGTTCCCCGCTCCACCCCGTCATTGATCTCCAGCAGTTTCTGCTTCTGCGGCACTTCTACGTTGATGTTACTGGACAAGAAGTGGGTCAAAAAGCTGGGGCTGTCAATATTGTCCAGCGCCACCTGCGCCTCCTGGGGTATCTCCGGGTTCAGCTTCAGGATCTTGGCCGCCGCCTCTTGCAGCGACTGCACCAGCGCCTTCACCTCCTTGCTGTTCTTCTTAGGGAACGTTTCTGGCTGGTGTGACACCCTGGCTACCATGTACGGCTCCTCCTGGGTCACCTCCTCTATCTTAAAGCGGCTCTGCCCCTGAATGATGATGGTGGTATTGCCGTCTGGCAGCACCAGCATTTTCAGGATTTTGGCCATGGTGCCCACCTCAAACAGGTCCTCAGAGGTAGGTTCTTCTGCGTTCATGTTCTTCTGGGCCACCACCCCCACGGTTTTGTCGCCGCGGTACGCTTTGCGCACCAGCCGCACAGATTTTTTCCGGCTCACGGTTATGGGCAGCACCACCCCGGGGAACAGAACGGTGTTCCTGATGGGCAGAAGCGGCAATGTGTCTGGGATATTTTTTTCAGCGCCTTCGTCATTGTCTAAATCTGAGGCAATGATGGTGATGAGTTCGCCATTATTATCGTCAGACAAATCAGACAGCATGAGTTGGTGCAGTAGGTTCTCTCGGGTATAATTCATAAAACAGGCCTCTGGGAGTGCCATAATGGCAGTATTCCTCCCCTCCGTACAGTAGATTTCCTTTAATGTATATATTTTACAAGAGCTATGCCAATGTTTGCGTGCAAAACTTGGCCGTTTCGTTTATATTTCAGGGGAGAAAGGAGTACATTTGACTCCCCTTTCTGGGTATTGCCTGCTCGTGCTGCTTTGTTATGATGCCTACTCGTTCCATACTCCCCCTTCTGCTGCTGCTGGCCCTCGCTTGCTCTGTTCACGGGCAAACCAAGAACCCGCTGCGCCTCAAGCAAAGGCCTGTCACAGACTCCCTGCGCAAAAAGTTGCCAGACGCTGAGCTGGTTCTGGAGTTTAAGCACATCAACGAGTTGCCGTACTACTACCACAAGTCCAAGTTAGCCCAAATACAGAAACTGGAAAAGAAACAGCAGTGGAACAAAGTGCTTCCGCTGTTGCAGGAGTACGTGGGCAATTTCGGGATTGAGAATTTCTACAAAGATACAAAACTCTTGTGGCGTTTGGGCCAGCTTTATGAAAGGACGGGGCAGCGCGAGCGGGCCATTGCCTATTACCGGCTGGTGCTTAAACACCACCGCACAGACATCAAGCAGGTGCAGCTGTATTATGACTCGCTGGAGCAGAAGAAAAAAGACTTCTATGTTCCCCTCAACTACTATTATGAGCTGGTGGAGTACCGCAAGTCAGTGGCTACCTTTAAACCGCCGCGCGGGGTGTACACCAACATGGGTGATGCCATCAACTGCAAAGTAGAGGACTATGGCCCCGCCGTGCATTCAGATGATGATATTTTTATCTTCACCTCGCGCCGCAAAGGGGTAAAAGCCACTGGTACAGATGAGGACATCTACTTCTCTAAGAATGAAAACGGCTTTTGGCACGAGGCCCAGTCTTTTGGAAAGCCCATCAACAGCATTTACAACGAAGGCTCTGCCTGCCTGAGCCGCGACGGGAAAACCATTTTCTTCGCCCGCTGTGACAGCCCAGACGGCTTTGGCAACTGTGACCTCTATACCGCCTCCAAGCTCTCTGACGGCAGCTGGGGCCAGATCAAGAACCTGGGCCCCACGGTGAACACCAAAGCCTGGGATTCCCAGCCCACCCTTTCGCCCGGAGAGGACACGCTTTATTTCGCCTCTGACCGGCTGGGCGGCTTTGGCATGTCTGACATCTACTACACCGTGAAACTGAAGAACGGGCAGTGGTCAAACGCCCAGAACCTAGGCCCGGTGGTGAATACCCGGGAAAGCGAGGTGAGCCCTTACTTCCACCCGCTGTACCAGGTGCTGTACTTCAGCTCACGGGGCCAACTGCTCAACTTTGGGGACTTTGACATCTACAAGACCTACCGCGTGAAGGGCAATTGGCAGGAACCGCGCAACGTGGGCCCGCTGGTGAACGGCAAAGGCAGTGAGTACTACTTCACCATCAACGCCGCCTCTACCAACCTGTATTACGCCCGCTCTGAGCCCACAGACCCTAAGAACCTGGACCTGTACTCGTTCCCGCTGCCCATGGAGGCGCACCCGCTGGCCGTGACCAAACTGTCTGGGGTGCTTACAGATTCAGTGACCAACCAGCCCCTGAAGGGCATCATCTCCATCATTGACCTGGATAACGGCATTGAGGTGGCGTCAAAATATGTGCGGGAAGACGGGTCTTTTGACTTTGACCTCATAGACAACAGCCGCTACATGATGCTGATCCAGAGCCCCGACTTTTTCTCCATTGAAAAAGAAATTGACCTGAAAAATGACACGGTATTGAAAATCATGAGCACACTCATTGACTACAGTATTCCGTTGATCTTTAAAAACCTGGAGTTTGATGAGGGCAAAGCCGATATCAAAGATGCCATGCAGGCCACGCTTGACCGCATTGTGCTGTTCATGGTAGACCACCCGCAGGTGAAACTCAGCATAGAAGGCCACACAGACAGCAGCGGCGACCCTGTTGCCAACCAGGAGCTAAGCCAGTGGCGGGCCATTGCCATCAAGAAGTACATTGAAGAAAAAGGGAAACTGGACATAGGCCGAATCCATGCCGTAGGCAAGGGAAGTACAGAACCCATTAAAGAGGAGCGCACCCTTGAAGACCGGGCCGTGAACCGGCGGGTAGAGTTCAAGCTCATCAAACCCAGCACCGCCCCGGGCTCTGAAAACGGCACCGGCAACTGGTAAAGACTTGCACAACGTAAATCCCGTTTTCGGCCTGTTTTCCGGAAAACAGGCCGAAAACGGGTTTCACCTTTGACGGAACTTCTAAACTTTGATGACGCATTCCGTCCCTCATTGAAGGGGTAGGGGGATGATTACTTGTGCTGATCTACTCGTGCAGAGTTTCGCGTTCCCGAGAATCACTTTTCATTTCATTTGGCTAGAACAGACGGTTTTTCAAAGGCCTTCGTCATCCCCTACCCCCTTCAAAGGGGGACGGAATGCGTGCCTCAATTTGACCTAAAGCCTAAAAACCACAGCCAGATTTCCACTCCGTTTACTTCCGCAAATTCAGGCCGCCCACATTGATCACCACGCCAACGCTCAACACAGAGTTGCCGGCCGTCATAAAGTCCCGGTTCTTTAGCCCGAAGTTGCTGCCGCTGGTGTACTGCAGCTGCACGTGGGGGCTCAATACCATGCGGGTAAAGAAGATGGGCTCCAGAAAAATATTGTCTTCGGCCGGCTGGCTCACATTGTCCCGCACAAACCCCAGCATGTTCACATGGCTAACCCGCAGGGCGGTGCCGTAATTTAACGGGTACTTCTCACCAAAGAGCCGCAAATACCGTTTTTTCTTAGAGGAGTAATTGACCTGCAGAAAGAGCTTTTTAAAATTGGTCTCCTGCCGGTCATAGCTCACCACGCCCTCTGGGGATTCTTTCTTGTGGGTGCGGTCACTGCTGCCGTAGCCCAGGCCGGCATAAATTTCCAGCACGCGGTTGTTCTCAGGCCCAAAGGTGGTAAAATACCCGCCGCCGCCCTCCAGCAGCATGTGCCTGAAGTCTTCCTTTTTGCGGCTGTTGTTCATCATGGAACCGTTCAGCAGCACCCCAATGTGGTCAGAAACGGCGTACGCCGAATTAAAATTGGCATTGCCCCTGAAAGTGATGTGCGCCCCAGTGCTCAGCTCACCTTTGGCCGTGAGCATGGGCGTGTTGGGCACGTTGGGCATGTACAGGGAAGAGCAGCCGCTGGCAAAAAAAACCAGGGCCAGAGAACTCAGGAGGGAAAAGCGTTTCAACATGGGGGAATTGGTTTGTACTACAACAGTGGTCCTGCGGTTACCCAAAGTGCCAGGTGAGCCGGAGGCAATTCTGTTTTCGGGCTGTTTTCTGAAAAACAGGTCAAAAACGGCTGGGACGGGAAAAAGTTGGGTTGGGTTTAGAAAGTGATGTTCTGCTGGGTATCACCTGTCTTGAGCAGGGCAGAGCGTTTCTTGCCCGCCACTTCTACGTTCACAATGTTGGTCTGGTCAGTAAACAGCTCGGTTAGCAGCGCGTTCTGCACCCAGACCTGCCCCCCCGGGGCCTTGCCCACCGGAATCTCCACATACAGCCACACCGCGTCTGCCTCTTCCTGCAGGCCTAAGAAACGGAGTGCGGGCCGCGCCCCCTTGGCATGGGCCATAGCCAGGTGTGCCTGCAGGTACTCAGCAATGAGTTTGTTCACCCGCTCAGATTTGTCTAACCGGACGGGGGTTTTCTGCCTTCTGGTCAGGGCCTCTTCCAGGTCATCTGCAAACACCCGCACTGACAGCTCAAAGGTGGCGTTTTTAGCGTTATAGCGGGCATCTGTGATGCTGGTGTGAAACTCATGCGCCCATGCCGGCCCCGTCAGAAAGAAAGCCACCAGCAGCGCCAAAATCGGCCGGAGGCCACGTCTCTTTTTTTTCATCGTTCTCTCCTTCTCCCCTATAAACAGCTAGAGACGCTTGGTTAGTGCGTCTCCAGGTGGTAAAATAAAAATCTTGAACAGGCACTACCGGCCCGGCTAGTTGAACAGCAGCTTGAAGAAGTCATTGAAAATGGCAAAGCCCATCAGGCCCAGCAGCAGCACCATGCCCACTTTCTGGGCGTTTTCCAGAAACTTGTCTGACGGTTTCCGGCCCGAGATCATCTCATAGGTCAGGAACATCACGTGCCCGCCGTCCAGGGCCGGAATGGGCAGAAAGTTCATGAAAGCCAGTACCATGGAAAGCATGGCCGTGATGGCCCAGAAATTAACCCAGGAGAAGTTGCCGCCAAAGATCTGCGCAATACCAATAGGCCCGCTCAACGCTTTAGAGGCAGACACCTCCCGTCTGAAAATCTTGGCAAACCCCTTGATGTTGGTGGTGATCACGCCAAATGCCTTCTCAGCGCCCACCGGTATAGATTGCAGCAACCCGTACTCCCGCGTAGCCCGCGGTAAAAGCAGCTCCGGCTGAAACCCAATCACCCCATCTTCATCAATGGTGGTGTTAAGGGTAAGCTGCTGCCCGTTGCGCTCAACCTGCATGGGAACCGTCTTGCCTTTCAGGTTCTGAAGCGCCAGCTGGAACTCATGGAAAAACTGCACCGGCTGTCCGTTCACCTTCACAATTCGGTCTCCGGCTTGCAGGCCGGCTTTGGCCGCGTTACTTTTGGCTTTCACCGCCTCAACGGCAAACGGCTCCCTTGGCAGAATAAAACCTACCCTGTCGCCGTCGGCCAGTTTGTCCATCAGGTCTACCGGTACTTTAATTTGAACTTGCTGGCCGTTGCGCTCAACCGTGTAAGAGGCGTTCTGCCCCAGCAGCACGTCTGGGCTGTACACGTCATTGAACTCCACCAGCGGGTTGCCGTTAATGGCCACAATCTTGTCACCGTCCCGGAGGCCCATCTTTTGGCCAATCTCATTGGTCACTATGCCGTACTGCACGTCTTTGGCCAGCAGGTAGCTCTCACCGTACACGTAGGTTAAGGCGGCAAAAATAAGGATACCCGTAATCACGTTGAAGATGATGCCGCCCATCATGACAATGAGGCGCTGCCAGGCCGGCTTGGCCCTGAACTCCCACGGCTGCGGCTCCTGTGAGAGCATGGCGGTGTCCAGTGACTCGTCTACCATGCCTGAGATTTTCACAAATCCGCCCAGCGGAATCATGCCAATCATGTACTCGGTCTCCCCTACCTGTTTGCTCACCAGCTTGGGCGGAAACCCGATGGCGTATTTCTCAACGCGCATGCCAAACCATTTGGCGGTGAGCATGTGCCCTAACTCATGTATTCCAACTAAGATGGTCAGCCCCAGAATTAACTGGCCGGCCATTACTAATGCATCCATTTACTACGGTTATAAGGTAGAAACCAAACACCCGGGGGTTTGTTTGGCTTTGCTGTCAATTTACTTGTAAGTCGTTGGCAGCGGCAGAAACTTACGCCTGCAAGTGCTCTAACGCCAAACGACGGGCTTCTTTGTCTGACTCCACGTAGTCATCTAACGAAGGGCTGGCAATATACGCAACTTTAGCGAGACAGTCAGAAATGAGGTCGCTCATCTCCAGAAAGCCCACCTCGTCGCGCAGGAACGCCGCCACGGCCACCTCATTGGCGGCATTGAGCACGCACGGCGCGTTGCCGCCTTTCTCCATGGCCGCAAACGCCAGCCCCAGATTCCGGAACGTCTCCAGGTCTGGCTGCTCAAACGTGAGCTGCGGGTAGTTCAGGAAGTTGAACCGGGGGAAATCTGCTTTCAGGCGGTTGGGGTAGTTGAGCGCATACTGAATGGGCAGCTTCATGTCAGGCAGGCCCATCTGCGCCTTTAAAGAACCGTCTTCAAACTGAACGAGCGAATGCACAATAGATTGCGGGTGCACCACCACTTCTATCTGGTCATTGCGCAGCCCAAACAGCCACTTGGCCTCTATCACCTCCAGCCCCTTGTTCATGAGGCTGGCCGAATCTATGGTAATCTTGGCCCCCATTTCCCAATTGGGGTGCTTGAGCGCCTGCGCCTTGGTCACCGTCTGCAGAAACGCCCGGTCTCTGCCCCTGAACGGCCCGCCCGAGGCGGTCAAAATGATTTTCTCAATAGGATTATGGAACTCGCCCGCCAGACACTGGAAAATAGCGCTGTGTTCAGAATCAACCGGGTAGATGTTGACCGCTTTTTCCCGCGCCAGCTCAGTGATCAGTTGGCCCGCCACCACCAGCGTCTCCTTGTTTGCCAGGGCAATGGGTTTGCCTGCCTCAATGGCCTTGATGGTGGGTTGCAGCCCGGCGTAGCCCACCATGGCGGTGAGCACAATGTCTACGGTGTCCATCTGCACCACGCTGTTCACGGCGCTCATGCCCGCGTAAACTTTGATGGGGTGCGCCGCCAGTGCATCGCGCACCTGGTCATACAGCTCCTCTTTGGTGATCACCACCACGTTGGGCTGAAAGGCAATGGCCTGGGCAATGAGCAAATCTGCGTTGCTGTGGGCGGTGAGCACCTCTACCTCAAATGCCTGCGGCTGCGCCTGAATCACCTCCAGCGCCTGGGTGCCAATAGAGCCCGTGGAGCCAAGAACGGCTACTCGTTTCTTCATGTACTCTCATTAAAGCCGTTTCTGGCCTGTTTTTGCGAAATTAGGGGAAAAACGGGAGTTTCTTTCTATTTTCTGATTTGCCCCGGCGGGTCTGGTAGTGGCTTCATGACCTGCCACCAACACACTTTTCTATCTTCTAATTTTGTCATTCTGGAAGAATCTCGGTGGCAAACGGTAATAGCATTGTAGTAAGCGGTACTACTGTTCGCCCACAAGTTCCTTTCAGGATGACAAAATACGTAAGGGTGAAGCGTCCGATTATGCCTACGTTTCCAGCCTAGTTTCCTGAAAACAGGCCGAAAACGGAAAAGCTATTTCACCGGAATTTCCTTCAACAGCACTTTGTCAATCTTGCTGCCGTCCAGGTCTACAATCTCCAGCTCATAGCCGTTGTAGGTGAATTTCTCGCCGGTGGCCGGAATGCGGTTGAGGTAATAGATGATGAAGCCGGCCAGGGTCTCAAACTCAGTGGGGTTTTTCTTGATGAGCTCCCGCTTGAGCTGTCTGTTCAGCTCTTTCACTTCCAGGCCGCCGCTCACCAGGAAAGAGCCGTCTTCACGTTTCACCAGCAGCGTTTCCTCCAGCTCATCAATGTCTGGGATGTTGCCCACAATGGCCTCCAGAATGTCATGCAGCGTGATAATGCCCTCTACCGCGCCAAACTCGTCTACCACAATGCCCAGGTACTGCTTTTTCTCCTTGAACAGCGTGAGCACCGCGCTGGCGTACATGGTTTCAGGCACGTAAATAGGCTCTTTCACAATGGCCGCCACGGGCAGGCGCTGGGTGAGCAGGTTCTCGTAAAAGTCTTTGGCGGTGAGAATGCCCATGATTTTGTCCTGCTGGCCGTCATATACCGGAAACTTGGAATGCGCGCTCGCCTTGATTTTGCGATGGATTTCCTCCACGGGTTCCTGCAGGTTCACCCATTCCACCTCGCGGCGGTGGGTTCTCAGGTTACGCGCCCGCTGCCCCGAATACTGGAAAATGTTCTGGTGCAAATCGGTTTCGTCTTTGGCCAATACGCCCTGTTTGCCCGCCGTCTTAATAATCTGCCGAAGTTCCTCCTCTGACATTTTCTCCTCTTCGGCCTCTTTCACACGCAAGATTTTCATGACCACGTTGGTAGACATAGACAGCAGCTTGACCAGCGGCAACGTGCCCTTGGTAAACGCTTTAATGATGGGGGCCACCAGCAAGGCAATGCGCTCGCTGCTGCCCATGGCCAAGGTTTTGGGGATCAACTCCCCAATCACAATGGAGAAATAGGTAATCAGGCCCACCACAATGATAATGGAGAGCGTATCTGCGTACGGGGCCAGAAACTCCACCTGCACCAGCACGCCCCGCATGTCATCAGAGAGGGCCGCGCCCCCGTACGCCCCCAGCACCACGCCAATCAAGGTAATGCCCACCTGCACCGCCGACAGGAAATCTTCGGGTTCGGCCAGCAGGTCCAGCACGGTCTGGGCGCTTTTGCTGCCTTCCTGCGCCTTCCGCTTCATGCGGTCTTTCCGCACAGAAATGATGGAGATTTCTGACAGCGCGAAGAAGCCGTTTAACAAGGTGAGGACAACGAGAATGAGAATTTCCATGGGGAAGTAAGAGAACGCGAATCAGGTAAACGAAAATCTTGGATTACTTTGGGCATAACGAGCAATTGGCGTTTTCAGCATGTTTTCAGAAAAACAGGCCAGAAACGGCCTACTACCGCGCCACCTCCAGCAGCCCCTCCGCCAGATGACGGTCATTGCTCAGCCGGGGTACCTTGTTTTGCCCGCCCAGCTTGCCCTGGCCCTTCATGTACCGCTGAAAAGCGTCTGGCGGCAGCGGCGTGATCTTCAGATTGGCCAGAATGTTGCCGGCAATGAGGTCGTCATAATAGCTGTTGCGGCGGCGCAGGTGCCAGTTGAGGGCTTTGGCAAAGCGATCCGGGTCATGCGGCGGGGTATCAAAGGCAATAAGCCACTCATGGTAAGACGCACCGGCATTCTGGCTCACGTAGGGCGCCACGGTGAACTCGGTCACGGCCACTTCCCTGAACTCGGCCATGGCGTCTTGCAGGGCGCCCTCCACCTCCTCGGCAATCACGTGTTCGCCAAAGGCGGAAATGAAATGCTTGAGGCGGCCGCTCACCACCAGCTTGTGCGGAAACAAAGACGTGAACTTGACCGTGTCGCCAATGGAGTAGCCCCAGAGACCGGCGTTGCTGTTGATGATGAGCGCATAGTTTACGCCGGTTTTCACCTCGGCCAGCGTGAGGCGGCGCGGGTTGGGCTGGTGGTATTCCTCGGCGGGAATGAATTCGTAGAAGATGCCGCTGTCGGCCATGAGGAGCAAACCAGGGTCTTCTTGCTGGTTCTGGTAGGCGAAAAAGCCTTCTGAGGCCGGAAATGTCTCAATAGAATCAATTTTCCGCCCAATGCTCTCCAGCAGCTTCGCCCGGTAGGGCGCAAAGTTCACGCCGCCGTACACAAACAGGTTGAAGTCTGGGAACACGTCTTTGATGTGCTGCCCGGTACGGGCCATGATTTTGTCAAAGTACATCTGCACCCACGGCGGTATGCCTGAGATCAAGGTCATCTGCTGGCCCAGCGTCTCGTCAATAATCGCGTCTAGTTTGGTTTCCCAGTCTTCCAGGCAGTTGGTCTGGTAGCTGGGCAGCTGGTTGGTGCGCAGGTACCCCGGCACGTGGTGGTTCACAATGCCCGACAGCCGGCCGGTATTAATGCCCGCCACCTGTTCCAGCACCGGGCTTCCGCTCAGGAAAATGAGTTTGCCGTCCAGAAACTGCGCCTTGCCCGTCTCGTGAATGTAGTTCAGGAGCGCGTTGCGGGCGCTGTTGATGTGGTTGGGGATAGAGTCTTTGGTGATGGGAATGTATTTGGTGCCCGAGGTGGTGCCTGACGTTTTGGCGAAATACAGCGGAAGCCCCGGCCACAGCACGTCTTTCTCGCCCTTTTTCAGGCGGTCAAAATACGGCCGCAGCCCTTCATAGTCCCGCACCGGCACCGCCTGCACAAAATCCTTATGGCTCTGAATGTCTTTGAAGTAATGGTCTTTGCCAAAGGCCGTGTTGGCCGCCTTCTTCATGATCTGGTGAAAAATCTGTTGCTGAGCCTGGGCCGGACGCTCCATCCAGCCTTTCTGCCGGGCATGCACCCACGCGGCAAACGGTTTACTCAACAATGACTTTACTCCCATAGACGCAAAAAAATCAAGTTCTTAAAATACAAATTCCTGACCTTAGAAACACAGCCAAGTGGGTAAAGATACTAATCTTCTCCTAAAGTAGATGACGCCGCACTCTCGCTGTTTTCAGCCTGTTTTGGCGAAAACAGGCCGAAAACGCAATTTTCTCACGAGAAACATGGCGCACCTATTTTCGCCTGGGCGGCGATAACCAAACCTCTTAAATTTCAGTACAGCTTACAGGAACTCAGAAGTTGGGAATTCAACCTACCGGGCAACTGCGGCGTTTTGGTAGGCTTGGGTGCTCACTTTCAGCGTATGAGATAAGGTAAATGCTCTTGAACCGCTCTTCCGGATTTAAAATCTGAAAGGAAATAACCGGAGATTTGTAATCCCCGTCACTGCGCCATCCATCAGAAAAGCCGCGGATTGCAAATCCGCAGTTACCCAGGTTCGGGATTACAAATCCCGAACAGGAGCGGCAGCAGAGCAGTGTGGGAATAAAAGAGAGAATTCAGTAATGTCATTCTAATCGTTCCATGGTCTTTGCTGCACGCATTGCGTCCCCCTTTGAAGGGGGTAGGGGGATGACGAAGGCCGTTGAAGAACCGTCTGATTTGTATAAAATGAAAAAGAGGAAATGAATCTCGGGAATGCGAGACTCTGCACGAGTATTCATCCCGGGCCTTCAAAGGGGGACGTAATGCGTGGAAATTCAGGAGTTCTCGTTATCTTTCATCTAAACCAACCTAACAAATTTTAAAACTATGGCAAATAACACAGGTACGGCGGTCTGGGAAGGCGGCCTGAAAAGCGGCAAAGGCACCATCGCCACCCAAAGCGGCACCCTGGACGCGCGTTTCTCGTTCGGGTCACGGTTTGAGGAAGGCGCCAGCGGCACCAACCCTGAGGAACTCATTGGCGCGGCCCACGCCGGCTGCTTCTCCATGTTCCTGAGCGCGTTGCTGGAAGGCGCGGGCACGCCCGCCACTTCGGTTAAAACCGTGGCCAAAATCACACTGGGCAAAGATGATACCGGCCCGTTCATCTCCAAAATCGCGCTGACGTGCGAGGCTGACGTGCCCGGCATCTCCAACGATGATTTCCAGCAACAGGCCCAGAAAGCCAAAGAGGGCTGCCCAATTTCCAGAGCGTTGGCCTCAGTGCCCGAGATCACGCTGCAGGCAACCCTGAAAGGTGCCTGATCTTCGGCCTGAGGCCGATATCAAAATTTCATTATCTTTGCCCAATAGATTGAATGCATGAAATCATTGGCTAGAGTTGGGTTGCGCCCGTCGCGTGACCATAAAATCTCCTTCGGGGTGCAGTTGGCGCTGGTGCTGCTGTGGTTGGCGTACGGTACGTTTTTGATTATGACGGAGCCCGGCTCCTCTACCAACGACCGTCACTTTATCCACTACATCTTTCTGGTGCTGGCCTTTTGTTACCTGCTGTTCATTCTGGCGCAGAACACGTCTCTGTTTGGGCAGCAGTCTTACATTGAGATCACGCCCGCTTACGTGGTGGAGAAACGGGGTCATTTTAAGAGCAAAGTGGCAATACCGCTGCAAGATGTCACAGACATTTCACTGAACAACACCCAGGCCCGCTTTGCCATGCGTGACGGTTCCCGTTGCAGCGTTAACCTGAAGCTGGTGAGTACCCGCAAAGGACAGCGCATGGTGCGGGAGAAGCTGCTGGTGGTGGCTGAGCGCCATGCCATACCGGTCACGGACACGTCTACCAATACCAGAAGATAGATTCCTGTTTTGGGGGTATTTTCCTGAAAACAGGCCAAAAACAGAAAGGCCCTTCTTGGCAGAAGGGCCTTTCTGTTTTTACCAAAATTGGCAGCTTAGTCTAAGTTCGGCTGCGGCGTCATGCGCAGGTAGGGCTTGATCACCACGTGGCCTTTCGGGAATTTAGATTCTACTTCTTCCTGTTTCACAGACGGCAGAATCACGCAGTCTTGCCCGTTTTCCCAGTTAGCCGGGGTGGCCACACTGTGGTTGGCAGTCAGTTGCAAGGAATCAATCACGCGCAGAATCTCAGCAAAGTTACGGCCGGTAGAGGCTGGGTACGTGAAGATGAGTTTCACTTTTTTGTCTGGCCCAATAATGAACACGCTGCGCACGGTGAAGGTGTCACTGGCGTTGGGGTGAATCATGTCATACAGGTCAGAGACTTTGCGCTCTGGGTCTGCAATGATGGGGAAGTTCACGGTGGTGTTCTGGGTTTCGTTGATGTCCTGAATCCAGCCGTGGTGCGAGTCAATGGGGTCAACGCTCAAGGCGGCTACTTTCACGCCTCTGCGGTCAAACTCGTCTTTGATTTTAGAAACGGCGCCCAGCTCTGTGGTACAAACCGGGGTATAGTCGCGCGGGTGCGAGAACAGGACCGCCCAGCCATCGCCAATCCACTCATGGAAATGGATAGTGCCTTGTGAGGTTTCTGCGGTGAAATCTGGGGCAATGTCGCCTAATCTTAAAGCCATTGTTTTGTTCTTTATGGTGTGAATGGTTAACTGTCTTTTGTCTGCCCTCTGCCTGGCTCCATATACTTATAGCCAGCAGCAGAGCTTTAGAATCTCTATAGAAGAAGTAGACAAAGAAAGACACCAATTATTGTAATTCCAACTGAAAGCTGATATATTTGACGAGATGGCAAGAAAAGAATGGATTTTTAGTGAAGGTGACAGATGTTCCGGGAAAGGCTGTGGTGGTGTTGATTTGAGGAAAGTGGGCTGGAAACGTACCTGGCACAGACGTTCGCAGGTGCTGCGCACGCTATGAGTCTTTTGAGAATGGCTGCTGGTCAATTGGTGATTGTTTCGGAGTTCGCTGGCGCGAGCTTGTAGCTCGTGACCACTTGAGCTGAGTTTCCAGATTCACAGAGGACCGTTCAGCCATGCGTAGAACCCACTCCTACCCCTCCGGGGAGGGGAATACCGGGAATGCGTGAGAGGCAAAGCGGTGCCTGGTCTCTACGAGTGGGGAAATCAGCCATGTGTGCGGGCGTATGCCATACACCCTTACATATGCAATGCGTGCCCTGCTGGTGTAAACATCCCCCTTCGCCCCCTTCAAAGGGGGAGTATCAGATAAAGTAGTTTGAGGCTTTGCCTCAGGTAAGTTAGAAACTTCCCGCCATGGTAGGTCCAAGCTGCAAGCTTGAACCAGCATCAGAATTGCGTGAGTAATGTAGAATTGCATGAGAAAAGGGGAATAGCGTGGGGAACTTGAAGTAGAGGAAGCAAACCAAACTGAGTTTCTGGCCTGTTTTCCGGAAAGTAGGCCAGAAACGGAGCTGCCCGAAACGCAGCTACCCTTAAAACTCATTCCCAAACGTTTATATGCGCAGCACGGGCCCGGCTTAGGCTAGCGGATCAGCAACAGTTGCCTGCAAACAGATTACAACTAGAAAAGCAGCGACAGAAAAGGAACCCAAACCAGTCCTGGGGGTGAGCGCCTCTGTTACTACGGTGCCGCTCCGGCGGCAAGGCCGGAAGGCCTAGTTTTAACAGCAGTGCTCCCCGCCAGGACGGGGCCCCGCGGCCGTGAGCGCTTAACGGAAAAGATGAAACTGCAATGGGATTTCGCACCGGAGCAAACAGCCCAGCCCAGGGAAACAGCAGACCACGCATTGCATCAGCAGCAGCTAGCCAAGGAAACAGCGGTTAACCATTCCAGCATCTGCAGCAGCGGCAAAAATGAAACATTTGCTCCAGTGAGGCACTGCATCCAACTGCCCAGCAAAGGGAACAGCAGACTACGCATTCCAACCCTACCTCAGTCACCGTCGCCAAAGCCAACGGAAAAACAACCGAAGCATTCCCTTAAGCACTTGCGTCAGATTCTTCAACAAGCTAAGAAAAACTTGACAGGAATTGTATAAAAGCGTTTTCGGCCTGTTTTTCTCAAAACAGGCCGAAAACAGAAACTATCAAATTTGGTTGGCTTCTTCCTCTATCATCAACGCCGTGACTTTAGAGAAATCTGCCAGATACGTGGTATCCAGAATTTCACAGGTGGCATCGCGCACGCGCTTCATGAGCAGCCTGATCTCACAGGTAGCCTCGTCTACGCATTCATCACACTTCTTATAATAAAGGTGACTCACGCAGTGCACCGGCGCCAGCGGCCCGTCAATCATCCGGATCACGTTACCCACTGAGATCTGCGCCGGGTCTTTCACCAGCGTATAGCCGCCGTTCTTGCCGCGGGTACTCTGCACCACCTGCTGCACCTTCAGGTCTACCAGAATGGCCTCCAGAAACTTACGCGGAATGCGCTCAGCGGCGGCAATCTCAGAGATGAGCACCAGACCGCGGTCATGCTGCTTCGCCAAATAAAGAAGTGCTTTGAGGGCGTACTTGGCCTTTTTTGAAATCATAGGGTTTAGAGAAAACGCGTTGTTAAACCGCCTTCACCTTGAACTTCTTCTGCAGCTCCTGAATAGAAGCCTTGAATTTCTTGTCGGTATCAATCAGGTCAGAGACGGTCTGCACCGAGTGGATTACCGTAGAGTGGTCGCGGCCGCCAAAATGGTACCCAATGGACTTGAGCGAGTGGCTGGTGTATTCCTTCGCGAAGTACATAGCCACCTGACGCGCCGTCACAATCTCTTTCTTACGGGTCTTGGCTTTGAGCGAATCCAGGCTTACCTGAAAGTACTCAGCCACCGTTTTCTGGATAAAATCCAGGTTTACCTCAGTCTCTACATCTTCAATGATGTGTTTGAGTGCGGCTTTGGCCAGTTCCAGGTCAATCTCTTTGCGGTTCAAGGAGGACTGCGCTATCAACGAAATCAACACCCCTTCCAGTTCCCGCACGTTGGTATCTACGCTGTAAGCCAGGTATTCAATCACGTTGTCCGGAATATGGATCCCGTCGCTCTGCATCTTTTTCTGGATGATGGCCATGCGGGTTTCAAAGTCCGGGCTCTGCAAATCGGCCGTGAGGCCCCACTTGAAGCGGGACAACAGACGCTCCTCCAAGCCTTTCAGGTCACGGGGCGGACAGTCTGAGGTCATCACAATCTGCTTACCGCTCTGGTGCAGGTGGTTGAAGATATGGAAGAACATTTCCTGCGTCTTCTCTTTGCCGCTCAGGAACTGCACGTCATCAATGATGAGAATATCAACCAGCAGGTAGAAATTGGCGAAGTCCTGTACGCTGTTGGTCTTCAAAGATTCAATGAACTGGTTCACGAACTTCTCAGAAGACACGTACAGCACAAACTTGTCTGGATTGTTGCTCTTGATGTGGTTGCCAATGGCCTGCACCAGGTGCGTTTTGCCTAAGCCCACGCCACCGTACACCATTAACGGGTTGAAAGACGTGGTGCCCGGCTTATTCGCCACGGCGTAACCCGCAGAACGCGCCAGACGGTTGCAGTCACCTTCAATGTAGTTCTCAAAGGTATAGCTCTGGTTCAGCTGCGAGTTGAAGAAGTGCCGGTCAATGGCTTTTGACTCAAACGGGTTCTTCAGGAATGAGCGCTCCGGGCTGTATGAATTGGCGACGGCCGCCGGTACTTTCTTGGTGGGGATGTTAACGGTTTGGGGTTTGCTGTGGTCGTTGCCCTGGTCTACAATGATGGAGTATTCCAGGCGGCCTTCGCTGCCCAGTTCCTGAAACACGACTTTTTTCAGCAGGCCCACATAGTGTTCCTCCAGCCACTCATAGAAGAACTGGCTGGGCACTTGAATTGTCAATACGTTGCCGGCCAAAGACAAAGGCGTAATGGGCTCGAACCACGTCTTGTAGCTCTGCTCGCCAATATTGTCTTTGATAACCTGTAAACAGTTATGCCAGACGGTTGTACAGTCTTTTACCATTAACATCGCTTCTTCCAATCCCGCTTTAATTTGAGTGTCGATTTTTTCAGGGGGTTACAAAAATGGAAAAAAAGTCTTGAGAAAAAAACTTGAACTTCACGAAATTCTGACACTGTCATTCAATGGCAGAACAGAGGCCGTGGTGGCCGTTTTTGTTTTGCTTTTTCTGTCAAAGGTAAAGTCTATGCGGCCCAGGTTAATGCCTGACCAGCCCACCTGGTTCACCAGCGTTACGTGGCCGCCAGGGTGGGCAATTTTCTCCGGCTCATCTAAGAAGGTGTGGGTGTGCCCGCCAATGATCAGGTCAATGCCGCTTACCTGCTTGGCCAGCTTGCGGTCATCTATCTTGTCATACTCATAGCTATACCCCAGGTGGGACAGGCAGATCACCAGGTCCACCTTTTCGTCCTGCTTAAGCGTCCTCACCATTTTTTCGGCGGTAGCCACAGGGTCTAAGTACCTGGTGCCGCCAATGTTGTTATCGGCCACCAGCCCCTGCAACTGGATTCCCAACCCGAACACGCCTACGCGCACCCCATCTTTCACAAATACCTTGTACGGCTGAAATCTGCCTTTCAGAATAGTATTGGAGAAGTCATAGTTGGCTACAATAAACGGGAAGCCCGCGTGCGGAAGCTGCTTCTGCAGCCCTTCCAGCCCATTGTCAAAGTCATGGTTGCCCAGCGTGGCGGCATCATAGCCCATCTGGGTCATAAGTTTATACTCCAGCTCCCCCCCAAAGAAGTTGAAATACGGCGTTCCCTGCCAGATATCACCGGCGTCTAGCAGCAGTACGTTGGGTTCCTGCGCCCTGATCTGCTTCACCAGCGTGGCACGCCTGGCCATACCGCCCAACCCGCCGTGCTTGCGGCCGTCATTGGGGAACGGCTCAATGCGGGAGTGCATGTCATTGGTGTGCAGAATGGTCAGTTTGATGGAGGACCTGGCCGCACTGGCCAAACCTGGCAAGCCCAGCACCGCCAGCCCAGCCGTTCCGGCTATGGTATTCTTTATAAACTCTCTGCGTTTCATGGTTTTGGTATCATGTATCGCGTATCAAGTATCAAGACAAGAGCCTATTGGAGTCTTGCTACTTGATACCTGCTACCTGATACTAATTTAAAACTTTCACCCGTCCGTCTTTCTCAGCCACCACGGGTTTGCCTTGGGCGGTGCGCTGTTTGATTTCCTTCATAATGGCGTCACGGGCCAGCAGGCCGGTCTGCTCCCGTTTCAAAGCATCCTTCAGAAAAGACATGTTGTCTCCGCCGTTGGCGAGGTAATCTGAGATGGCCAGGGTGTAGGTCTTGTTTTGGTCAAAGGGCTTCCCGCCAATGAAGATGCTCTCCACCTGCCCGTTGCGCACAGTGTAAGAGGCGTTGGCAAGGACCAGGATTCTGGTGCGGGCGGCAAAGTCAAACATTTCTTTCACGGTCTGCCCTGATAGGGTGAGCACCAGCATCTCGTTCTCAAACGGCATGAGCTCAAAGACATCGCCCACCGTGATAGGCCCTTGGTCAATAGGGTTGCGCAAGCCGCCGTTGGTCATGCCGCCCAGGTCAATGGGCTTGCCATACACCGCCATGGTCTGGGTACGGCTCAGGTCAGACACAAAATTACCAAGCGCTGACTCATACACCCCCTTCTCCAGCGCCACCGGCGCCTGGCCAATCACCTCGTTCATGGTCTGGTTCACGCGGGTCTGGTACGGGGCAATGGTCTTTTCAGCGGTGGGGTCTGGGGCAATCTGGGTATTCACCGGAAGGTTGGTGGGCCGGGTGAGCTGGGCCGTGGGGGTGAGCCCGCGCTGGCAAGCCCCCAGGGTCATCAAAAGTGCTACCGCTAAGACTGCCCACCGGCGGGTATTGAAAGGGAGAATAGAAGTCATGAAAAAAATACGGTTTCTCAAAGGTACGCCCCTGCCCGTTAAAAACCCAAAGCCGGGGCTATGCTGTTTTTGAGCTGTTTTTCTGAAAACAGCTCAAAAACAGTGCCTGTCTTTTCTTTAAAGAATAAGATAAAAGCTTGACAATTAATTACTTTTTCTATAAACTTGTCTCCATCAGGTAGCTGGCCCGCCACCTGGTAGTCACCCTTTCAGCACCCGCTATGCTACAGATTCTTTGGCATATCTTCCGTCAGCTGTGGTTTGGGGTACCGGGGTTTGCCCGGTGCCTGTCCTGGGTGCGGGCCACCCGCCCGGCGCCGCGCCACTGGCGCGCACGGGCAAGACACGTGTGGCACCGTCTGCTGCACCGGTTTACCCTTTCCAGTTCTCTGTCCATTCTTTTTCGCCTGCAGGTTACAGCGTGGGCGGCCAGCGGAACCTCCCTCTCCTCTCCCCGTGCCGTGCTGCCTTCCCTGTACCTGCTCTTCCGGCGAATCCTGACGTAGCCACTGTAACCTTGCCCTTTTCCCCCGCCCTCCGTTAATCTGTTTCCCTTCTGGGGATAAGGATTCTCTTCTATTCCCATTCCTTCCAACCTGAGCAACCATTGTAACCGTTCTTTACATTATGAGCACTTCTTACCTGCAGTACAGCAAGTTCATTCTCCTGAAAGTTAGTTTTGATGTAAAGTTGTTTGAGAAGGAGCTGCGCAAATGCCTGAGGCTACTGTTAACCCAGGAGATACGGGAGTTGAAGCGCTGGTGCCGCGCCACCTTCCCCAAGAATTTCAGACGTATGATGACCCGCTGCTTTCGGCTTTTCAGAAGAAACAAGGCAGCCAAGCCCCAGTCAGCGGCCCTTGCGGCGCCGGCCGCCTCAGAGCCTGGCCGGTAGCACCCTTGGGGGAATATTTCAAATGAAAGCAGAAGCGTTTTTGGCCTGTTTTTCTGAAAACAGGCCAAAAACGCTTTCCTGTTGCGGGCCTCAGGGGTTCCGGAATTTGCCACCCCTGCACTTTCTGGCAGATCCTGCTGCCTCTTCTTAGCGACTGCCTGTTGAATTCTGTATCTTGCGGCGCCACCAAACCGGCCACCTTGTATGGAACTTCCGCAACTTCCCGCCCACCCCACTTATCCGTTAGCCCAACAGGTCCTGCTGGTGCGCCCCGCCCACTTTGGGTCTAACCCAGAGACGGCCGCCACCAACGCCTTTCAACAGGAGGTTCCGGCGGGCACTGAGGCCAAGGTGCAGCAGAAGGCACTGGACGAGTTCAACCAGTTCCTGCTCAAGCTGTGGGCCGCCCGCATTGACGCCGTGGTGCTGGATGATCTAGAGACACCCGCCACCCCAGACGCCGTGTTCCCCAACAACTGGATCTCGTTCCACACAGGCGGGAAAGTAGTGCTTTACCCCCTCTTCTCCCCCACCCGAAGGCTGGAGCGCCACCCTGACCTGCTGGCCCAGCTGCAGGAAGCACACGGCCTGGCATTCAAGGAAGTCATAGACCTTACCTCTTTTGAGGCCGAAGGCAAATTTCTGGAAGGGACCGGCAGCCTGGTCTTAGACCGCAAGCACCGCATTGCCTACGCCTGCCTCTCTGACCGCACCCACCTGGAACCCCTCAACGCTTTCTGTGAAGCTCTGGATTACCGCCCTGTTCCATTCCATGCGTTTGACAGCACCGGCCTGCCCATCTACCACACCAATGTCATCCTGACCATAGGCGTAGACTTCGCGCTGGTGTGCCTGGAGGCAATCCCTGACGAGGAGGAGCAGGGCCAGTTGCTGGAAGCCTTGGTAGACACCGGCAAGGAAATCATTGATTTAAGCCTGGCGCAGGTGAAGAAAATGGCGGGCAACATGCTGCAGGTGCGCAACAAAGCGGGTGAACCGGTGTTGGTTATGTCTGAGAAGGCCTACAAAGCCCTGCGCAAAGACCAGTTTGAGGAACTGAACAGCCGCACCAAAATGGTACGGGCCGATTTAAGGACGATTGAACTACACGGCGGCGGAAGCGCCCGTTGCATGCTGGCGGAGATTTTCAGGTAAGCGGGTTGTTCTTCGCTGATTGTGATTTAATTAATGCTAGCTCCCACCTATAATGGTTGAAGTTCTGTTTTTGGCCTACTTTCAGGAAAACAGGTCAAAAACAGAGAAAATCCTTATTGGTGCAGAGCCCTACGCCCTGATCAGGCACACATAGAATAGCTTCTGGTTAAAGGTTGATTCACCATTCTGCTGGGAACCTAAACGACTTAGATTCATGGGCGGGGAGTCTTCAGATTTCCCCTGTTACTTCCGAAGCAAACACAAGCCTTGCTATCATTTATGCTTCACAGCCATTTTCACCAAACCAATCTGCACTGCTTGAGCCATTCATTGGACCTTTTTTTTAAGTCCTGCAGCTTGGGCATCTAGCTGGTGCAGGGGGCTGTTCAACTTGGCCCAACAAAGAAAGTAGAACTGCAGGCAGCTTCCTCCCCAAAAAAAGCAGTCAATTTCTTTTATTACACCGGGCAAGCAACCCTCATTTCTTGGCAACATGATGACCTCACGCGATAGATTCACCTCTGTTGTGGCATGCCCGTGGGAGACTTTTCAAGAGAAAAAAGACCGCACAGCTGAATCAGTTCTTACTGAATTCTTTAATGCGTACGTGAGGGCTCAGTACTTTATTTACTTTCTGGACAATAATACTTTTAGGCAGCGTGAAGGAGGCGGTTTGTTTAATGTTCTGGGACGAGGCTCCTACCTTGACCTGGTAAAGTCCTGCGTCAGCTACCCAGGCAGAGGTATTTGCATCAAAAGAGGCCAACGCGTGGGCATCTAAGGTAAACACCAAGGATTGGGTTTCCCCCGGCTGTAGCAGCCTGGTTTTAGCAAAGCCTTTTAATTCTTTCAGCGGCTTCTCCATGGTCTTGGCAGGAGCACTTATATATACTTGCACTACCTCTCTCCCCGCCACGTTACCAGTGTTTGTCACCTCTAAGGTAACAGTAACTTTATCTTTAAAAGTACCAGAGCCAAGTTTCAAGTTCTTGTAACCAAAGGTTGTATATGACAGACCATACCCGAACTCATAAGCAGGATCAACCTTGAAAGAATCAAAGTACCTATACCCCACATAGACACCTTCTTCATACACCACCTGCTTAGGCTCACCCGCAGGGGTACCCGGAAAATTCTTAGAGGAAGGGCTATCTTGGTAATCTTTTGGGAAGGTGGTGGCCAATTTACCAGATGGATTGACTTTTCCGGAGATTAAATCTGCAAGTGCATTTCCTCCCTCCTGCCCTGGCTGCCACGCCAACAGGATAGCGTCTGCCATGCCGCGCCAACTCGCTACTTCTATCACGCCTCCTATGTTCAAAATCACTACCACCTTCTTTCCCTGCGCATGAAATGAGTCAGACACGGTTTTCAACAAGCTTCTCTCCTCTGCAGTTAGATAATAATCGTTGGCCAGCTTTCGGTCACCGCCTTCCCCAAAAACCCGCATGATGGTAATTACGGCCAGATCTGCCTCTTTGGCTTTTAGGTGAATCAGGGATTCATCAATGGCCATTTCACCTAAGATGCTATCCAACTTAGGTAAAGCCGTAATGAGGCTGTCAGCTTTCAGATTTTGGGGCCTTCCTCTGGTCAGGTATGCTTGATACCGCTCTTTCAGCCCTTTGTCTAACTGGTAGCCAGCATTCTCCAAACCCTGCACCAGTGAAACACCATATTTGTTATTGACCATGCCACTGCCCGTGCCACCTACTATCAACTTGTAAGAGTAATTTCCAAACGCCGCTATTTTTTTGTCAGTCTCTGCCAAAGGAAGGGCTTTGCTATCATTCTTCAGCAGCACCATTGACTGGGCGGCTGCCTCCCGTGCTAACCGGGCATTTGCAACAAGGTTGGGTTTTTCTGAATATGGGTAATTCTTAAAGGTAGGAGTCTTAAGGGCTACCTGTAGAATTCTGCTGATGTTCTGGTCAACCAAACTAACCTCCAAGTTCCTGTGCCTGACAGCACTGTCAATCTTGTTGGACCATACTGCCAACCCCGGCATGAGCAAATCATTGCCTGCTTTCATTTGCTTTACCGCATCTTCGCCCCCGTACCAGTCACTTAACACAAAGCCATCAAAGCCCCACTCCTCCCGCAGTATTGTCTCCAGCAGTTCTTTACTCTCTGAAGTGTACACCCCGTTTATCTTGTTATAAGAGGACATTACGGTCCAAGGCTTTGCCTCGCGCACCGCTATCTCAAAGCCTTTCAGGTAGATCTCCCGCAAAGCACGCTCACTTACAACGGTATTGATAAAGCGCCTGCTGGTTTCCTGGTTGTTGGCCGCGAAGTGTTTAAGACAGGCGCCTACTCCCTGTGACTGTATTCCCTGCACGGCGGCAGCGGCCATTTTGCCTGAAACCAGCGGGTCTTCAGAATAATATTCAAAACTCCGTCCGCCCAGCGGGTCACGGTGAAGGTTCAAGGCCGGGCCGAGCAGAATATCTACACCATACTCCAGCGCCTCATGCCCCATTCCCCGGCCTACCTGTTCGGCAAGCTGTACATCCCAGCTGGAAGCCACCAGGGTAGCAACAGGAAAAGCGGTGCAGTAGTAGGTATTGGGATCATTCTCTCTCCGGGGTGCAATACGCAACCCCGCCGGGCCATCTGAAAGATAAATGGCCGGTATCCCTAACCGGACAAACGGATACGTATAGCCACCTACTGCGGTAATGTTCTTTTGCTTTCGGCCCAGGGTGGCCACCGGCACCACCTCCCGCCGCTTTGCGCCTGTCACCATCAGTGATTTCTCTTCAAGGGTCATGGCCTTGAGCACCTCCGCTATAGGGTCGCGCCCAAGTTGTGGAGGCAAGGGAGAGGCTGGTGCACCTCCAGCTGGCACTGACGCTGACTGAGCCTGTACCAGACCGAAAACCATAAATTGAAGCGCTAGGCAAGATAGAATATAGGATCTTCTGATTTTCATCTGATAGTATGCCAATAGTAATTTGAGTTGGAGAATATGCCGCACATGAATGCTTGGCCCCATGCACTTCACTACCGGCCATTTGCCTGGCTAGCTACTTTTGATTGCAATTGTATGTGGTAAAGCCTTCCTTCTAAACCACCACTGACAGAGGAAAAACCAGAATTCTTCACATCCTGTTTCTGGCCTGTTTTGCGCAAAACAGGCCAGAAACAGGATCTGATTTAGGGCTCACGGCACTTAAAGGTTCCCAATTATGAGCATATTTAAAACTTGTCTTTTGTACTGTAATGGCCGTATCCAGAACCAACCATCCCGCTTTTATCACTCTGCAGCGCTGCTATGAGGCTCAATAACTGCCATAGAAAACGCTAGGGCTGATACGTTTCACTACAATTTCAACTTTTCAGAATGCTCTTAGCCTCTAGTAGCCGGGGTTTTGGATTAGCTTAGGATTGATCTCTATCTCCCTTCTGGGAATTGGCAGAATCAACTCATGGTCAGCCACTGAAAAGTTCAAGCCTTTGGCCTGATAGAAGGCATTGATCACTTCCCTGGCTTTTCCAGTTCGCACCAGATCAAACCACCGGTGTGCTTCATACGCCAACTCCACCCTTCTTTCATGCTGAATGGCAGCTCTGGCTTCTTCCTGTGTAAGATCTTCTAAACCGTCAAGGCTAGCGCGCGCACGAACCCTGTTCAGGTACAGAAGCGCATCATCTGTTTGGCCTTGTTCATTCAACGCCTCAGCGTACATTAATAAAACATCAGCGTAGCGTAACACCGTAAAATTAATGCTGCCATCTCTGGGGTTCACGGCGGTGAAATCAACAAATTTGAGACCATGCCGGCTATAGAATCTTTCGCCCGTAAGATTTGATGTAATGTATTCGCCTACAGAGACTTCCTTTCTAAGGTCACCATCTTCATATGCTTCTACTAAGCTAAGGGTAGGGGTTATTCTGCCAGAGCCCTGCTGTCCGTTGGCTAGCAGACCTGTAGTGGCAGGGGTAAACTGGATAGAATAGCTATTACCCAGGTTGGCGCCAGAGATAAATTTCAGCTCGAAGATAGATTCTGCCAAATTCTCATTTCCGTTGGTAAACAGGCTGGCATAATTTGTAACCAAAGAATACTGGTTTGACTCTATCACCTCCCAAAGTTTTGTTTCGGCTAGTTGATACTGCCTTTGGGTCAGGTACACTTTTCCTAACAGTGTTTTTACGGTTCCTCTGGATGCATATCCTTTATTAGGATTAAGGGTAGCGGGCAATAGCGTTTCTGCCGCGGTCAGGTCTTCTATGATTTTCGCATACACCGCCTCTTTGGGCTTCAAACTTAAATCTGCAGACGCCACCTGGTCCGGGCTTCTAAACTCAGCATCGGTTATGGGTACGTTCCCAAAGGTTTGCACCAGGATGAAATAACTATACGCCCGCATGAATTTCGCCTCACCCATTAGCCGGTCTTTTACTTGGGCGTCAATGTCTGCCTCAGGCAGCCTGTTTATGATGATGTTGCAGCGGGCTACCGTGTACAGAGAAGTACTCCAGATGGATTGCAAAATGGTGTTGGCAGGGGTCACATTCAGTTCATCAAACTCAACCTCTGTAATGGAAGAAGAGGAAATGGAAATCTCTGCGTTGTCTGACATCAACTCTGCTACATAGAAGAGATTAGTGTTGTACATTTCCTTAAAGGTACCGTACACCCCAATCATAGCTTTCTCAAAGTCATTCTTGGTTTTATAGAAGTTCTGTTCATTGATCTGAGACTCCGGCTGCAACTCCAAAAAGCTGTCACAGGCAGTAGCCATGCCCAAAAACAGGCAAATACATATTATCTTTTTCATGGCTCTTAATAATTGGTTATTGAAGGGAGATTCTAACACCCATGGTAAACACCCTGGAAACTGGGTAAGAGAAATAGTCAATGCCCGTAGCAGCGATATTATCACCGGTAGAGCTGGCTTCAGGGTCATAGCCTGGATAATCAGTGAACGTGTAGGCATTGGCTACGTCTGCAAATACCGTAAGGCCTGGCACATGTAACGCCCTTAGCAGACTGGCGGGAAGGTTGTAAGAAAGGTTAATGTTCTTTATTCTCACAAAAGAACCATCAAACAAGTATCTGGAGTTTGAACTTATGCCTCTGGCGTGGTCGCTTCTGATAGCTCTGGGTATTACGCCGTTCCCGGGGTTATCCTCAGATCTCCAGCGGTCTGCCACCATGGCCAGCTGATTCTGTACACCAGCACCATTTAAAACAATCTCGCCTCCCTGAAAATATACTTCATTCCCCTGGGAGCCAACAATCACTGTACTGAGGGTTAATCCTTTATAAGAAAATCTATTAGTAACACCAAACGTATAGTCTGGCCAGGGGCTCCCTACAAAAGTTTTATCAGCGTCTGTAATGACCTTGTCACCGTTCACATCTTCAAATTTCAGGTCCCCTGGCTTTACGTTAGGGTGCTGCTTAGGGCTGGCGTCTACTTCCGCCTGGTTCCTGAATACCCCAATGGCCTTCAGCATGAAAAAGCTAGAGATGGGGTGGCCTACTTCTGTTACCTGGTACGCGGAGTTAGGGATACGGGAATTAGCAGAGTTTAGCGCCAACACCTCGTTTCTGTTCATGCTAATATTAAAGCTGGTGTTCCAGGTGAAGTCTGTGCTTTTGATCACATCTACCCCTAGGGCTATCTCCAGGCCTTTGTTCTCCAACTCACCCACGTTCTGGATAGAAGACTCAAAGCCCGAGGCCGCTGGCAGCAACGTATTCAGCAACAGGTCTTTTTTATGGTTTCGGTAGGCATCAACAGACAAGGTGATTCTATTATTAAACAGAGCCAGATCTACCCCTATGTTGGTTTGAAGCGAACGCTCCCAGGTAAGGTCATCGTTGGCCAAGCCCTGGGGTACTACGCCTAAAACAGGTTGCCCGTTCGCCACATATCTTGAAATACCCAACAACCCAATATGCGCGTAATTCCCAATCAGGTTGTTCCCAGAGACCCCGTAGCTGGCCCTGAGCTTTAGGTCATCAATAAAAGCCAGGTCTGACATGAAAGGCTCTTCAGAGACTCTGTAACCCAAAGAGAAAGACGGAAAGGTTCCCCACCGCTCATTGACCCCAAAACGGGAACTACCGTCTCGTCTTACCGTTGCCGTAAATAAATATCTGTCATTGTAAGTATAGCTTACCCTTGCCAGCCAGGAAAGCATTGCCCATTCTGATACATAGTTGGTGCCCGCATTCACATTGCCCCCGGCCAGATACTGTATATAATCAGTAGGGAAGTCTGTTGCCCCTGCCTGAAACATCTCTAGCGCATCTTTCTGCACGGTGAAACCCGCCACAGCATTGATACTGTGCTTCTCATTGAACACCCTCTTAAAACTAACGGTGTTCTCATTAAGCCAGTTTAGGTTGGTACGGTAATGGACGCCCGCAGTAGCCGGACTTGTTTTACTCCCCCACTCTCCTATCTCAGAAGATTTCCAGAGTCTTGTTTTGTCTACTATGTAATTGATCCCAATAGAGGTGCGGGCGGTAAGTCCTTCCAACAATTCAAACTCCAGGTAATTGTTGGTGAAAACGTTAGTAGACTGGCGCTTGTCTCTAAACTCATCTAAAATAAGGAGAGGGTTTTCAACAGGTACACCCAGCGGGTCTAACAGTTCAGAGGTGTAGTCCCCATTCTCTTCATAGACGGGCAATGCCGGAGAACTAGCCAGCGCCGCCGAGATTAGCCCCCTCTGCCCTAAGTGCCCTTCGGCACGGGCGAAATCACCGTAAGAATGTGAGCCCGCCACTGAAACACCTAACCTTACCCGTTTATTTAAATCAACATCTATGTTGCTGCGCAGGTTGAACTTCTTGAAGTTAGACCCTTCTATGATCCCCTCCTGGTCCAAATAGCCAGCCCCAACATAATAGGTAGAATTGTTAGCACCACCGCTGGCAGATAGTTGGTAATTTTGAATGGAGGCCGGCCGGAAGATCACATCCTGCCAATCTGTGTGCACATTAAGCGCTCCCGGATTCCTGAATTCTGGCTTTACCCTTGTACCACCTGACCGCACAGGGTTTGGGTCAGAAGCGCTACCACCAGCATACACCCAGGCATTGTCACGTCCTTCTGCTACAAACTCAGCAAACTGGCCGGCATCTAATACGTCTAATTTGTTGGCTATGGTTTGAATTCCGCCAGAAGCCTCCAGATTGATACTTGCTTTGCCTTGTTTCCCTCGTTTAGTAGTAATAATAACTACCCCGTTAGCCCCTCTGGAGCCGTAAATGGCAGTGGCAGAAGCATCTTTCAAGATCTCTATAGACTCAATATCTGCGGGGTTAATGCTGCTTAGGGGGTTTATTTTGCTAGCTGTATTGTTGGCCATCCCGCTGGAAGAAAAGGAGTTCCCATTGAAACTACTCACGTCTGACCCACCGCCCCCGGAACCGATGGCATACCCGTCAATAACGTATAAGGGCTGGTTACCGCCTGTAATGGAACTGATCCCCCTAATTACAATATTGACATTTCCGCCGGGGGCGCCGGTGGTCTGGGTAATCTGGGCACCAGCCACTTTGCCCTGCATCAACTGGTCAAAGCTGGCAGCTGGCGTGGGAATCAGTTCAGTGGCAGAAAGGCTTACCACAGAACCGGTGAGGTCTTTTTTCTGCTGTGTACCGTACCCTACCACCACTACCTCATTTAGTAGTTTTTGGTCTGACTGCAAGGCAATATCCACTTCTGCTTTGTTCCCAACAGGCACTTCTATGGTGGTAAACCCAATATAACTGACCACCAGAGTAGCGTTAGACGCTACTGTTAGGTTGAACTGCCCGTTCACGTCAGTTGCCGTACCGTTTGTAGTCCCTTTCTCTACCACAGAAACCCCAACCAGAGGCGCACTATTGACAGCTTCAGTTATCCTGCCTTTGACTGTAAGTGTTTTTGCCGTCTGCGCCGCTACAGCATTCATACTTGCCAATAGCCACAGCATACTCCATATCACCGCTGGAGATAGCCGATTACGTAAAATGTGTCTCATTATATATAGGATTTAGTTTATTAAATACAACATTCACGGCCTGCATCCTCTAAAGCGCCCAAATGGGCAAGTGATATTTGTTTAGATGCCGACAACATAAGCACTCCTATGCCTTACATGCGTGCGTCTCTGCCGTTCGTTCTCACTTCACAGCTCAAGCAATGGGCTTCTGTACTTTCAATCCCCTCTTCTGTCTTATTTTCTATTAAGCAGGTGCTTTAACATAAATTTAAATACTTAACGCACTAAGTTTATTCCGCTGTAAAGTATATTCATATTTTAAAAAAAACAACCATTTGGTGATAAATCTTAAATAAGCGAGACACTTAACCCACAATGATTGAGGAAATATAATTCACACCCTCTCAATCATAATATCATCAAAAGCATACAACAACGCTTAGAGCACTAAGAAAATGAACTTTTGAAAACAAATATTCGGTAATCAAGTTCAAGAACTTTTGAGGGGAGGCAGGCAGTACAACATGTTTTGTGGTCTGCCTTTACCAGTACAAGTAGAGTGGGAGAAACAGGTATTCTTCTGAAGCCAGAAGAGATAGAAGGGTTTTGGTAGTTTTCCTTGTCCCTCCCTTAAAACGGCCACCTTTGTAGCCACTTGCCATGAGAAAGCAAGTACCTAATTAGCCTTTATAACTGGAAACTCAGCAACAGAAAATAGATAAAGGGCAGGTTCCTGGCTAAGAGCTTGTTTACATTTTGTTTTAGCAAGCGAAAACGGGGAGCGAAAGGTTCTTCTATAGCGTTTTTTGAGCAACATACGCCCCGCTATGGTGCGAGTCAACCGCGAAGTCAGGTTCTTTTGATACCCGTTTGCAGTTCAAATGACAAATTAAACTTGCTCTAAGAAGAATATATTTATCCTTTTGGCTATCATCACAGCACATCTTTAAATAGTCCCCTTCTTTCAGATAATTAGCCCACCTGCTCCTTAAAAGGCATTCATTCCCGGTAAACCCATTCATTTTCCTCTAACAAAAAGAAAATGCATGAGCCATTTAAATGGTTGCTTACTTATTGGAATGCATTTAACCTGGACTTGGGGGAAGATGGTGTACTCCTAATTTCTAGAGTAGGCTGTAAAGGCACCGTGCCAAGTCGCCCCGGTGTAAGTCCAGAGCTGTTTTAGGCCTGTTTTTCTAAAAACAGGCCTAAAACAGACATGCTGGTCCGGCCCCAGCCCAAAAACACACCTTATAAATTCAACAGCATCTGCTGCAGCTTCTGCGCGTCTGTGGTGGCGTTGCCCCCAATGGTGTTGTTGAAGAAGCACCACACCTCTTTGCCGTCTAGCAGCCAGTCCTGCGCCATATAGGAGAAACGCTCCAGTTCCTCAGCGGGGTATGGGCTCCGGTAGACAACGTCATGGCCGTGCAGGCGCAGGTAAACCGTATCTGTAGTGGCGGCGGCCAGGGCGGGCCATTTTTTGCCGGCGCTCACCACCACCAGCGATATCTGGTATTCCTCCAGCAGTTCCAGTGCCTCCTGGGTGTGCCAGGAGGCGTGCCGTACTTCCAGCGCGAAGACCGTTTCTGGGTACAGATCACGGAGGAGGGTGAAGAAATGCTTGGCCACCCGCTCATTATAGTGAAAAGACGCCGGCAACTGCACCAGCACCGGCCCCAGCCGGTCGCCCATGAGCAGGAACCGGTCCATCCATTTTCTGAGCGGGTCCTCAATGTTCTGCAGGCGGTTCTCATGGGTGATAGAGCGGTGCAGCTTGGGGGCGAACCTGAAGTGCGGCGGGGTGGCCTCCAGCCATTTGAGAATGGTTTTCTCCATGGTGAAGTGGTAGAAGCTGCTGTTCACCTCAGTGCAGTTGAAGTGCTGGGCGTAGAACGGCAGCATCTCGGCAGACTTGAGGTCTTCCGGGTAGAAGATGCCGCGCCAGGCGTAGCTCCAGCCAGAGGTGCCAATGTAGAGTTTGTCTTCAGGAATGTCCATGCTGAGTACAGACGCAGAATCAGGCAACGGGTTTCTCTGTTTTCGGCCTGTTTTCAGAAAAAGAGGCCAGAAACAGGGGCTGCCCCCTTTTCACCGGCTACTTGAGGCATCAATCTCTGCTTCACCGCGCTTGTGGGCCTGAAAATAATCCTACTTCTGAAAATCTGGCCCGGCAGACAGCGCAATTCACGGTTCTGCCGTAGAACAGTTA
Organism: Rufibacter ruber; assembly: GCF_014138425.1. Taxonomy (NCBI): domain Bacteria; kingdom Pseudomonadati; phylum Bacteroidota; class Cytophagia; order Cytophagales; family Hymenobacteraceae; genus Rufibacter; species Rufibacter ruber. Next base: position 286,158 of record NZ_JACJIQ010000001.1, on the reverse strand, counting down.
CGGCAAAAAGCTATCTTTACCCAATCATTTGCCGGTATTTCCTATGACTGACACTACCTCTACTGAGGCATTATTCCCAGAGTTCGGGCCGGTGACGGCAGCGCAATGGGCCGCCAAGATACAGCAAGACCTAAAAGGCGCCAATCCCCAGAACCTGCACTGGCAGAGCTATGAGGGCATTGACGTGGCGCCTTTTTATACTCAGAAAGACCTCCCAAGGGAGGCGGCGTTTTTTCCCGCTCCCGGCCAATACCCGTACCTGCGCACGGCTAAGCAAGACAGGAATGCCTGGGTGAACCTGCAGCCCGTGCGGGCCACCGGCAAAGGCCGCGAGGCGGTAGACAAAGCCGTAGATGCCCTCACCCGCGGGGCAGACGGCATTCATTTCATTATGCTGAACGGCTTTGACTTTGACTGCGACTACCTGATTCAGGAGATTGACCTGAGCAAGGTGCCCGTTGCCTACACCGTCTCTACAGAGGCCGCCAACTTTCTGCACCACCTCACCACGGGGCTGCACCGCAAAAAGATTTCACTGGACAGCCTGCGGGGTTTCCTGAAGTGCTCGCCCATCATGTCTTCAGAGAGCTACAAGCAGCTGGACATGGAGCATGCGCTGCACCTGCTGGAACAGACCCTGGATGCACCCAACTTCTACGCCCTCACCATTAACGGCTCCCATTTCAGCAACAAGGGGGCCACGCTGGTGCAGGAAGTGGCCATCACGCTGGCCATTGCCGTGTGCTACACCAACGGGTTGAGCTGCGAGATTATGCCCGTAGAGCGCATTTTCCAAAACATGCAGTTCCACCTCGCCGCCGGCACCAATTACTTTTTTGAGATAGCCAAGTTCAGGGCGGTGCGGCTGCTCTGGGCCAAGGTGGTAGAGGCGTATGGGGCTCCGCCCGAGGCAGCCGGGGCTTTGCGCATCCATGCCTCCACCTCGCGCTGGCACCAGACCACGTTAGACCCGCATACCAACCTGCTGCGCCACACCACAGAGATGATGAGTGCGGTGATAGGCGGGGTTGACTCTGTAGAGGTAGAGCCGTTTGACAGCACGTTCCGGGAGGAAAACGCCTTTAGTGAGCGCATTGCCCGTAACATTCCCATCCTTCTGAAGGAGGAAGCGTACCTGGACCAGGCCATTGACCCGGCGGCGGGTTCCTATTATCTGGAATACCTGACCAAAGAGATAGCCGAGAAGGCATGGGCGCTGTTTCAGGACATTGAGGGCCGGGGCGGTTTTATTCCGGCCTCCAACTCAGGCTATATTCATGACCTGATCAAAGAAACCAGCAGCCAGAAATTCAAAGCCATTGCCAACGGCTCTGAGGTGCTGGTGGGCACGAACAAATACCCCAACGCCAACGAGCAGCATGACTTTGACCCGGAACAGCTCATCCAGAGCAAGCAGTTTGACAACACCCGCGCGGCCTACTCTTATGAAGTGATGCGCCTGGCCACCGAGCTGCACTACCGGAAGAAGAACCGAAGGCCCCACGCGCTGGTGATTCACATGGGAAATGCGCTGCAGGAGCACATTCACGCCTCGTTCGCCCGCGAGTTCTTCACCTGCTCTGGCTTTACTACGCAGGTGGAAAAGTTTGACACCGTATCAGCGGCGTTGGCCGCCGTCAAAGAGATGGATGTGCAGGTAATTGTCATGGCCGCCCCAGACAAGCAGTTCCATGACTTTGCCGAGACGTTTGCCAAAGGCATGCGGTCCCAACACCAGCCCGGCCCTGCGCTGATCCTGGCCGACAACCCCATGCACCTGAAGGATGAACTGCGCGCCCACGGGTTTGATGAATTCCTGTTTCAGGGCTGTGACACGGCAGAGATCATTTCCCGCATTCAGGAGAGATTGGGAACGTAGGCGCGCAAAGCGCGCCAGTTTTGAGTTCAGAGTCCTGAGTTGTTTGTGATTACCTCCTACTTTCTTGTCATCCTGAAAGTACCTTGTGGGCAAACTAGATAGGCAAAAGCCATGAAACTGCACAATTACTTTGTCTATATCACAAGTAACCCAAGTAAAACTGTTTTATACACAGGTGTGAACACCGATTAGGAATCACGTTTACAGCAACATAAAGAGAACAGAGGAAAGCCTGAAACTTTTGCTGGCAAATACTATGGTTACAAATTACTGTATTATGAGAGGCATTCAAATGTAGAGCATGCCATTGAACGCGAGAAGGGGATAAAACTGATGGGGCGGGAAGCGAAGGAAAATTTGATAAAGACTATGAATCCGAAGATGGACTTCCTGTACATAGCCAATTGATTGCAGTTCGCCCACAAGGTCCTTTCAGGATGACAAAAGTGGGAACTTCAGATGAAAGTAATAAAGCAATAGTACCTGTTATAATATAGAACGTCCTCAAGTCTTGCTACTTGATACCCGCTACTTGATACGAACACCATGAAACCAGATTTCACCAAGATACCTTTTACGTTTTCGGGCTCTTTTTCCCAAAACAGGCCGAAACCAGAACCCAAGACCTGGAAAACCGCCGAGCGGCTGCCGCTGCAGAACTTCTATACCAAAGAAGACGCTGAAAGCTTTGAGCACCTGGACTTCGCCGCCGGGCTGCCGCCTTTTTTGCGCGGGCCGTACAGCACCATGTACGTGAAAAACCCCTGGACCATCAGGCAGTACGCGGGCTTCAGCACCGCCGAGGAATCTAACGCGTTCTACCGCCGCAACCTGGCCGCCGGCCAGAAAGGCCTCTCCGTGGCCTTTGACCTAGCTACGCACCGGGGCTATGACTCAGACCATCCGCGGGTGGTGGGTGACGTGGGCAAGGCGGGCGTGGCCATCGACTCCATTCTGGACATGAAGATTCTGTTTGACCAGATTCCGCTGGACCAGATGAGCGTGTCCATGACCATGAACGGTGCCGTGCTGCCCATTCTGGCGTTCTACATTGTAGCGGCAGAGGAGCAGGGCGTGAAACCGGAGCAACTGAGCGGCACCATCCAGAACGACATCCTCAAAGAGTTCATGGTGCGCAACACCTACATCTATCCGCCGGAGCCCAGCATGAAGATCATCGCCGATATCTTCGCGTACACCTCCCGGCACATGCCCAAGTTCAACTCCATCTCCATCAGTGGCTACCACATGCAGGAAGCCGGGGCCACGGCCGATCTGGAGCTGGCCTATACTTTGGCGGATGGTTTGGAATACGTGCGCACCGGCCTGGCCGCGGGTATGGACATTGACACCTTCGCGCCGCGTTTGTCATTCTTCTGGGCCATTGGCATGAACCACTTCATGGAGATTGCCAAAATGCGCGCCGCCCGTATGCTGTGGGCAAAACTCATTAAACAGTTCAACCCCAAGAGCGATAAATCCCTGGCGCTGCGCACGCACTGCCAAACCAGTGGCTGGAGCCTCACCGAGCAGGACCCGTTCAACAACGTGGCCCGCACCACCGTAGAGGCCCTGGCTGCCGCCCTGGGCGGAACGCAGAGCCTGCACACCAACGCGTTAGACGAGGCCATTGCCTTGCCCACAGATTTTTCGGCGCGCATTGCCCGCAACACCCAGATTTACCTGCAGCAAGAGACGCACATCACCAAAACCGTTGACCCCTGGGGCGGCTCTTATTATGTAGAAGCGTTGACCCATCAACTCGCGCACCGCGCCTGGGACCTCATTCAGGAAGTGGAACGCCTGGGCGGCATGGCCAAAGCCATTGAAACGGGTCTGCCCAAGATGCGCATTGAGGAAGCCGCCGCCCGTAAACAGGCACGTATTGACGCGGGCAAAGACGTGATTGTGGGTGTGAACAAATTCCGACCGGAGACCGAGGAGCAGCTGGAAATCCTGGACATTGACAACACCGCCGTGCGGGAAGCCCAGCTGGCAAGACTGGCCCAGTTACGGGAAAACCGAGATGATGCCGCCGTCTTCGCCGCCATGGACGCGCTCACCAATGCCGCCGAGACCGGCGAAGGCAACTTGCTGGAACTGGCCGTGCAGGCGGCCCGCGTGCGGTGCAGTCTGGGAGAGATTTCCTATGCCTTAGAGAAAGTATTCGGCCGTCACCGGGCCACCATCAGATCCATTGCAGGCGTGTACAGTTCAGAGATTTCAGACGATGAGAACTTCGGCAAGGCCCAGGCGCTTGCCGATCAATTTGCGGCCCAGGAAGGCCGAAGACCAAGAATCATGGTCGCCAAAATGGGCCAGGACGGCCACGACCGCGGCTCTAAAGTCATTGCCACTTCCTTCGCCGACCTCGGCTTTGACGTAGACCTGGGCCCTCTGTTCCAAACCCCGGAGGAAGTAGCCCTGCAAGCCGCCGAAAATGATGTGCACGTGGTGGGCGTGAGCAGCCTCGCCGCCGGTCACAAAACGTTGATTCCGCAATTGATTGCCGAGTTGAAAAAGCTGGGCCGCGAAGATATTCTGGTCATTGCCGGCGGTGTAATTCCTGCGCAGGACTATCAGTTTTTGTATGATGCGGGTGTGGCCGGGGTGTTTGGCCCGGGCACCGTGATCAGCGTGGCCGCACAGGAGATTCTGGAGAAGTTGCTGAATGGGTAAACTTATTTCTGGCGCGCGTCTCCAGACTCGTGACACGGGATGAGTGGAGTCTCCAGACTCCCTTTCGCTACTAGTGTGCCCTTTCGCCAATACTCTGCCCGTGGTTCCCGGCGAGTCTGGAGACTCGCGTCATCCTTTGGCACGAGACTAAAGTCTCGCGCCAGTTGGGGCCAGTTAGCCTTCTTATTCCAGAAACACCAGGGAGAGTAGTCCTTTTCCTCCGGCATAATCGGTGGCACTGCTGTAGCGCCAGTGCGCAGGCTCTTCTACTAGACCCGTTTTCACCGGATTCTGGTGCAGGTAATCCAGCTTCTGGGACATCAGGTAATTGGAGTCCAGCTCTTGCGGATGGTTGCTTTGCTGCCAGAACTGGTGGTGCCTGTTTTGGGAGTTGCGCGCTCCGTTGCTCTGGAAGATCCATTGCATCCATCGTTTCCGGCTTTCTGCTGGGTTCTCTTGAATAGCTGTGAGCAGCTGGGTCGCCGTAAACTTCTTGAAATCGCGTAAAATGGAGGTTAGTTCTTTGTTCTCTGCCGCCGAGGCGATCAAGTGCAGGTGGTTGGGCATGATGACCCATGCGTGGAGGATCAACCCTTTTCGTTCAATGCAAAAGCGCAGGCTCGCCACAACAATCTCACAATATTCACGCCGCGTAAAAACATCCACCCATTCCACGGTTGCCATGCTCAGGAAATAGATTCCTTCAGGATTGGAGGTTTTGTACTTGGTGCTCATACCAACTATATACGAGGTCAGGCATCAAAAGAAAATTCCTGTTTTCGGCCTGTTTTTCGGAAAACAAGCGGAAAACAGGAATAAGGTATCAATAGGCAAAACTGGCGCGAGACTAAAGTCTCGTGCCAAAGGATGTTGCGAGTCTCCAGACTCGCCGGGAACCATGAGCAGGGTATTAGCATAAGGAGTCTGAAGACTCCACCCATCCCGTGTCACGCGTCTGAAGACGCGCGCCAGTGGCTGTTTCCGGCCTGTTTTTCCAAAAACAGGTCTAAAACACGTACCCAAAATTTTTCTTCCAATTTCCCCCTAACCCATTAAACCTTTCTGCTTCCCGCTTGTCTAACGCGCGTGAAAAATCCACACACCCAACACAACCCTTTATAACCAACAAGCTTTTACAGCATGAAGAAATTTTTATTGACGCTGGGGCTGGTTTCCTCCTTTGCCGGAGTTGCCGTCTCCCAAACGCGTCCCACTCAGCCCGCTGATTCTACCAGGCGGGTAGCCGGGGCCACCGGCATGCAGGGGAACGCCGCCAGAAACACCAAACCCAAACCGTACACCGAGGTCATCACTGACAAAGCCCAATCCAAAGCTGGCTTTTTCAAGACCCACAAAGTAGAAGACAAGTACTTCTTTGAACTGGCCGACTCGGTGCTGGGCCGTGAGATCCTGGTGGTGAACCGGATTTCCAAAGCCGGGGCTGAGGTGCGTTCCTCTTCCGGCTATGCCGGAGACCAGATTGGCAGCGCGGTGATCATGTTTGAGAAAGGTCCGGATGACCGTATTTTCATGCGCAAGATCTCGTACGCCACCTACAGCCCAGACAGCACCAGGTCTATGTACCAGGCGGTGCAGCGCTCCAACGTGCAGGCCATTGTAGCCGCCTTCAACGTGGCGGCCTACGGACCTAACAACAAGAGCAGCGTGATTGACATCACAGACTACCTCAAGGGTGAAAACGAGATTTTCTCGTTCAGCTCAGCCACGGGTAAAAGCCGTTTCCGGTTAGGGAACTTCCTCTCAGACCGAAGCTATATCCAGAACGTGCGCAGCTTTCCGCAGAACGTAGAGGTGACCACCGTGAAAACCTACGTGCTGACCCCGCCTACGTCCGGGTTTGGTGCGGCCCCGGCAGGCGGCGCATCTGCCAACTCAGCGTTGAACGGGTCCTCTACCATTGAGATCAACTCTTCTATGGTGGTGCTGCCCAGGAAGCCCATGCAGCCCCGCTACTTTGACCCGCGCGTGGGGTACTTCACCGTAGGTTACACAGACTTTGACGCCAATCCGCAGGGCGTAAAGGAAATCCAGATGGTAAAGCGCTGGAGACTGGAGCCCAAGGAGAAAGACATGGCCAAGTACAAGCGCGGCGAACTGGTGGAGCCCAAAGAACCCATTGTGTTCTACATAGACCCGGCTACGCCGAAGAAATGGGTGCCATACCTGATTGCGGGCGTGAACGACTGGCAGAAAGCGTTTGAGAAAGCCGGTTTCAAGAACGCCATCATTGGCAAAGAAGCACCAAGCGCCAAAGAAAACCCCAACTGGAGCTTAGATGACGCCCGCCACAGCGCCATTGTGTACAAGCCTTCTGAGATCCCCAACGCCAGCGGCCCCAGCATCTCAGATCCGCGCAGCGGCGAGATCATGGAAAGCCACATCAACTGGTACCACAACGTGATGAAACTGGTGCGGGACTGGTATTTCATCCAAGCCTCGGCTATTGACCCGCGCGCCCGCAAAATGGAGTTCTCTGATGAACTCATGGGCGACCTGATCCGGTTTGTGTCTTCGCACGAAGTGGGCCACACCCTGGGTCTGCGCCACAACTACGGCTCCAGCTCAACGGTGCCCGTTGAGAACCTGCGCAACAAGAAATGGGTGGAAGCCAACGGCCACACCCCGTCTATCATGGACTACGCCCGCTTCAACTACGTGGCCCAGCCAGAAGACAACATCACCTCTAAGGGCATCTACCCCAGAATTGGCGACTATGACCTGTGGGCCATAGAGTGGGGCTACCGCCTGCTGCCCAACGCAAAGAGCGCTGAGGCCGAGATTCCTATCCTGAACAAGATGACGGTGGCCGCCCTGAAAAACCGCCGCCACTGGTTCGGCACCGAGACCAACCCAGATGACCCGCATTCCCAGAACGAGGACCTGGGCGACAACGCCATGAAGGCCAGCGAGTACGGCATCAAGAACCTGCAGCGCATCATTGCCAAACTCCCTGAGTGGACCCGTGAGGAGAATCAGGGCTACGAGAGCCTGGACAACATGTATGGCCAGCTGACCACGCAGTTCAACCGGTACATGGGCCACGTGGCCAAGAATATTGGCGGCGTCTATGAAAACCCTAAAACCGTAGAAATGGAAGGACCGGTGTATGAGCGTACGCCAGCCGCCACGCAGAAAGAAGCCATGGCGTTCCTGGACAGGCAGCTGTTCACCACACCTACCTGGTTACTGTCTCCGGCGGTATTGAACAATACCGGTTCTAACCCCATGCTGGTGGTTTCGCGCAGCCAGGAGGCCGTCTTGAACCGCCTCATCAGCAACAACACCCTCACCAAACTGATTGCCGGTGAAGCCCTTGACGGCAACAGCGCCTACAGGGTGACAGACTTCTTCACTGACCTGAACAGCGCTATCTTTAGAGAGGTGAAAAACAAACAGGCCATTGACGTGTACCGCCGCAACCTGCAAAAGATTTATGTGGAGCAGTTGATTGACCTGGTTAAACCGGCTCCAGCCGCTTCATCCTCGGCTCAGGTGAGTTCAAGAGGCCCTGTCAGGCCAACCATGAACATTGCCCAAAGTGATGTGCTTTCTGTGGCCAAGGCCGAATTGCGCAACATCAACAGCCTGATCAAGTCAGCTGCCGCCGGGCAATCAGATTCTTTGAGCAATTATCACCTCCTGGACCTCTCAGACCGCATCAATGACGCCTTGAACCCCAAAGGTTAGTTTTTAAAATATTAGTAAAGCTGTTTGGAAAGCTGCCCTGCACTGCGGGGCAGCTTTTTTAATGATGGTTACAACAAAGCGCTTTTCCACGGAAAAGGCCGTTGGCATTTACCAGACTGTATCAGTGGTAAGAACCCTGTAGTTAGGCAGGGGCAACCGGGTGACGCATGGTAGAAATATGGCTTTAAAGCCAGAGGAAGCCCACAGCCGTACACTATTCTTCTTTCAGCCGCTGAAAGAAAAGGGGAAAACAAGATCAAGCGAACAAGGGAAACCCCAAACGAAGCACCGGCAAAGTGCTACAACTTATTGGTTCTGTCTCTGTTACCAGAGGCCGTGATTTTTCCTTTCATTTGAATACCTAAAGCTAGAACTTGATGTCAACCATTGAATAAGCGGCATGAAGAAGTTTCTGGTAATGCTTTTGACAGGGTTGATCTTCCTGAGCTGCGTTTCGCAGTTGGGCCGGGAGAGCTGTGAAAGTGCTGCGCAGGTGCCGCTCTCCCAGCTGAAGGTTCCCGTTTATGACTCTGCCTCTGTCTGTTTTTTAAAAGAGTAGCTCCCCTACTATCTAAAAGGCGTTTCTGGCCTGTTTTTCCCAAAACAGGCCGAAAACAGAAATTTCAAGGTTAGAGCAGGTAAAGGTTGAGTTGGCAAGACCAACCAGCCAAAGGAATGTTCAGAAGCTGTATAGTGTTTTTTCCTTATTCTACCATGATGGATCTAGACGGAACCGGGCATGGCGCAAGAAGCGTGAGCCTGTGCCTTCAAGATCAGTAAGCGTCTGTTTCCGGGCTGTTTTTGGGAAAGTAGCCCCAAAACGCAGGCACCAGCGGGTGCTCCTATAACTTTACATAAAAACGCTCAACAGCTCCAATATAAAACCTAGGCACGTCTCCTTTTCTACACCTTAGGAGAAAACCTATCTCCCCTCTCCGCAGGTATAACCGGGTTCTCTCACTACAGCCCTGTTCTTCTGCTCTCAAACCCAAGAATGAACCATGTTGCGCCAGCAGCATGTAAGACGGCTCTGCTGTTTTCCAGTAAACCCGCTTAACTGCCCCGCTAAACCACCCCAGCATGTCAACCCTGCTCACACGTGCAACGCCATCAATCCTGTAATGAAAAACTTATTTCTGGCTAAAGCCCTAAGGCTTCCCTCCTGTTCTTTTTGCTACCGCTCCAGATAGGTTTGAGGATCAATATTTTGCACTAGGCTACCGGGCAAACGTTTGGGAACTGGCCAGACCGGGGGCAACGGTTTGCGCAGAAAATGGCCTGATCTTTGAATTCTTCCCGCCAGAAGAAATGTTCTGAAAAAAAAGGAGAGCATGAAAAAGTACCTAACCCTCTTGCCGCTGTGGCTGCTTTCACTGCTAGCCGTGGCCCAAAAAGAAGCCTCTGTCTGGTATTTCGGCCGCAATGCCGGCCTTTCGTTTGCAGAGGGGAGCCTCACGCCCCTCAAAGACGGCCACCTGTACAGTGAGGAAGGCAGCGCCAGCATCTGTGACGCCCAGGGCAATCTGCTTTTCTACACCAACGGCATGCAGGTCTGGAACAAAACCCACCAGCTCATGGCCAACGGGAAAGAATTGAAGGGGCACGAGTCCTCTACCCAGGCCGCTCTCATTTTGCCCAAACCGGGGTCACCGCATCTCTTCTACCTGTTCACCACAGATTTCCAGGGCATGGACCACGGCCTGCAGTACCACCTCATTGATATGAGCAAAGAAGGCGGCCTGGGCCAGGTAACCTCTAAAAACAACCTCATCTTTGCCCCGGTCACCGAGAAACTCACCGCCGTACGCCACCGCAACGGCCGGGACTTCTGGGTGCTCACCCACCGCTGGAACAGCACGGCTTTTTACGCGTACCTCATTACCCCCAACGGCATCACGTTTGCCCCCGTTGAAAGCCGGGTGGGCAGCATGCACACCGGTGACAACGGCGGCACCATTGGCTACCTGAAAGCCTCCCCCGCCGGTGACAAAATAGCCATGGCCACCTGGGCGCCTGTCAATAAGCTGGAGGTCTTTGATTTTGACAACGCCACCGGCCAGGTGAGCAACGCCCTAGACCTGGGCAAGTTTGAAGAGGCCTACGGCGTGGAGTTCTCCCCAGACGGCTCCCGGTTGTATGGCGGCAAGAACGGCATTGCCGGTGGGGAAGCCCGTATTTTCCAGTTCAACCTGAAAGCAGGCACCCCAGATGCCATCATCCACTCTGGCAAGCAGGTGGCCAAAAGCACCAGCCGTAAGATTGGGGCCCTCCAGCTGGGGCCTGACGGCCGAATTTATGTGGCCCGCAATGAAAGCAGTTGGCTGGGCATTATCAGAAACCCCAACGCCCCGGGTGAAGACTGTGACTACAAAGATGCCGGTGTCTCCCTGGGGAGTCAACGCAGCGAGTTCGGGTTGCCCAACTTCCCCGGTTTCTATTTCCAGAACCTGTCTGCCCCCACGGGCTATGTAGTGCAGAAGCAGAAATAACTTTCAAATCATTAAACCGGCCAGCTCCCATGGGGCGGTCTTTTAGGGCTGGCGGTGCAGTTGCTTTCTGTGATTGCCCCGCCACAGCCGCTTCGCCTCCAACAGCCGTGATGGCAATCTGTATGTTTAGCAGACAAACTGCGTTTCTGGCCTCCTTTTCTCAAATCAGGGCAAAAACAGGGCTGCGGCGGCAGCCTGCTGAACGTCTGCCTTCGTCTCTGATGGGCGGCAAAGCCTTCCTTTTCGTATTTTTACCGTACTTTGAGAAGAAACAGCCCACAACCCAGTGCCAAAAAGATTTTCACCCCAAGAATATGCCCAGGGCGTATTGAGCGGTAACCGCATCATGCTGAGCCGTGCCATCACCCTGGTAGAAAGCACCTTGCCCTCTGACCGGGAGCTGGCGCACCAGGTTATGGAGCAGGTCCTTCCGCACGCGGGGAAGTCAGTGAGAATAGGCATTACGGGGGTGCCGGGTGTGGGCAAAAGCACGTTCATTGAGGCGTTCGGGAATTATTTGCTGGCGCAGCACGGTAAACGGCTGGCCGTGTTGGCCGTTGACCCCACTAGCCAGCGCACCGGCGGCAGCATTCTGGGCGACAAGACCCGCATGGAAACCCTGTCTACCCAACCCAACGCCTACATCAGGCCCTCAGCGGCCGGAAAAACCCTGGGCGGCGTGGCCAGAAGCACCCGTGAAAGCATTTTGCTCTGCGAAGCCGCAGGCTTTGACGTGATTTTTGTGGAGACCGTGGGCGTGGGCCAGTCAGAGACGGCGGTGCATGAAATGGTAGACTTTTTCCTGCTCCTGATGCTGGCCGGCGCCGGCGATGAGCTCCAGGGCATTAAGAAGGGCATCATGGAAATGGCCGATGCCATTGCCATCACCAAGGCAGACGGCCAGAACCTGCACCAGGCCACCAGCGCCCAGGCCGAATACCAAAGTGCCCTGCACCTCTTCCCGCTGGGGCCGTCTGGCTGGAGCCCCAAGGTAACATTGTGCTCTGCCTATGAAAGAACGGGGCTATCTACTGTCTGGGGCGCCATAGAGGAGTATGTGGCCTTGACCCGGCAGAACGGCTATTTCTACCGCCGCCGTCAGGAGCAGAACCTGCACTGGCTCAAGCAGACCATCAGGCAAAGTCTGGAGGAAATGTTCTACCAAAGCCCGGTGGTGAAAGACCAATGGCCGGCGCTCTCCCAGGAGGTGATCGCGGGCCGTAAATCGCCGTTTGCCGCCGCCAGTGAGCTCCTGGCCCGCGCCTCTGGTCAAGGGCTGTTTTAGGCCTGTTTTTTAAAAACCAGCCCGAAAACAGAACCTACCGGCCGCGCACCGTTACGTTCGTTTTCCCCTCCACACCACCTTAACCAGCGCATCTGACTTACCGGCCTTTCCTGCTCCCGTCACGGGTAAGAAAAACCTCCATCATTGAGGTTACACCCACACCTTGTCCGCCCGGGAAACAGCCCCAGAAAGCGCATTTTCAAGGTTTCCTCCCTAAACTACTTCCCTCTACCAACGGTTCCACAATAACTCCCCACTGAAAGACGTTTTCTGAAGAACGGTTCCTGCCTGGGGCTTCTTCCCTTATTGGGCCTCCGGCACGCCGCATTTCTCCGTTCATTTACCAGAAGCCGCACACAGCTTAGGTTTGCCGGGGACTCAGACAGGCAAACGTTGAAGAGCCTTAGACTTCTTTCCCCAAGTAAGGGCAACCAACGCGCGGCTCCCCCAGTACAGGATCTGGCTCAGGGTATTTAGCACTGTTAGATACTGAAATAGACGGCGTACAGATAGAGACGTCACAAAGAGTTTAAACAGCATATCCCCCAATGCTGAAGAGGCCGGTTTCAGACTGGCCTCTTGTTTTTTCCCTCCACCCATCGGCCTGGCCGAAGAATGGTGACACAAGTCTCCTAAAAACAGAACCCCAGCAGCCCGCGCTGCTGGGGTTCTGTTTTTGACCTGTTTTTAGAAAAACGGCTCCAAAACTGCCTTGGGCTTTGGTAGAGGAACCTAGCTTCTGGGGTGAAACTCCTGGATCACCTGCTTGAGGTAATCCCGGTCCAGGTGGGTGTAGATCTCAGTGGTGGTGATAGACTCATGGCCCAGCATTTCCTGTACCGCCCGCAGATCAGCCCCGCCCTCAATGAGATGGGTGGCAAATGAATGCCGAAACGTATGGGGACTCACATTTTTGGCCAGCCCCACTTTGGCCGTCAGGTCTTTGATAATGTTAAACACCATCACGCGGGTGAGACTGGTGCCCCGGCGGTTGAGAAACACAAAGTCTTCGTGCCCTTTCTTGATGGTCTGGTGCCGGCGAACGCCGTCCAGGTACACCCTGATGTACTTGAGCGCGTCTTTCCCAATGGGAACCAGCCGCTCTTTGTTGCCTTTGCCGGTCACGCGCAGAAAACCCAGGTCTTCATACAGGTTGCTCAGCTTGAGCTCAATCAGTTCAGACACCCGTAGCCCTGAGCTGTACAGGGTCTCCAGCATGGCCTTGTTGCGGGTGCCTTCCGGGGTGCTCACATCAATGCCCTCAAAGAGTTGCACAATCTCCTGGTAACTCAAGGTGTCTGGCAGCTTGCGCTGCAGCTTGGGCGCCTCAATGGTCTCGGTAGGGTCTGACTGTATCATGTCTTCCATGATCAGGAACTTGTAGAACGCCCTGATGCCGGAGATGGTGCGGGCCTGGGAGTGCGGGGTCATGCCCAGGGTGTTGATCCATTCCAGAAACCCTTGCAGGTGCACCACCTCTACCGCCAGGGGGCTTATTTTCTGATGGGTGATTTCAAAATACTGCACCAGCTTGCGCACATCCCGCAGATAGGCCTCTACGGAATTGCTGGACAAGGACTTCTCCAGCTGGAGGTATCCTTGAAATTGTGTAAGACTTGTTGACCAATTCATGGGGGAATGAAATAGAGTTTTTGCGGGCTATAGAGGCAGTTACATCTGTATCTAGCATTTACATAGCCGCCCAAAGGTAGTTATTCCGTACATTTGAGCACGATCTTCGCTTTACTTTTTCAGAGAAATGATTTCCCTCAGATAACCTGGCAGACTATGAAAATACTCATATTAAACGGCCCCAACCTTAATTTATTGGGCAGACGCGAAAAATCAATCTACGGCTCCCGCTCCTTTGAAGACTACTATGAGAAGGACCTGCTCCCGGCTTTCCCAGACCTGGAGCTGGAGTATTACCAGTCTAACATTGAGGGCGAACTGATAAACAAGCTGCATGAGGTGGGCTTTCACTACCAGGGCATTGTCTTCAACGCCGGCGCCTACACCCACACCTCACTGGCCCTGGCAGATGCCATTGCCGCCATTGAGACGCCCGTGGTTGAGGTGCACATCTCCAATGTGTACGCCCGGGAGGCCACCCGCCACGCCACGTTTATTGGCGGCCGCTGCAAAGGCAGCATCTCCGGGTTCGGGCTGGAAAGTTATAGGCTTGCCTTGCAGTACTTTGAGCGGCTCAGGCCATCAAAAGTAGGATTTACTTACACCAAAGCGTAACCACCGGCCGTTTTTAACGTGTAGGTCTAACTTGATGCCGCCGTCACGCCATTCTGTTTCAGGGCTGTTTTCAGAAAAACACCCCTGAAACAGAATGGCGGCTTCTGGCTTTCAACAAGTAGCGATCCACACACCGTACCCCAGCCCTTTTGCCATGCTCAATTTCTATCCCGGCCCGTCTAAAGTCTACCCGCAGATACGCGACTTCATGGTTATGGCGTATGATGAGGGCCTGCTCAGCATACCGCACCGCAGTGAGCGGTTTGTGCACATGATGCGCGAACTGGTGGGGCTGCTGCGCAAAAAACTGAACATTCCGCAGGACTACTACCTCTTCTTCACCTCCTCGGCCACTGAGTGTTGGGAGATCATCACCCAGAGCCTGACCCCGCACAAGAGCCTGCACCTGTACAATGGCGCCTTTGGCGAAAAATGGGGCCAGTACGCCCGGCGCCTGCGGCCAGACTGCTACAGCCAGTCTTTTGGCGTGAATGACGTGCTGGACGTGCCCAATATTCCTGTAGAAGATGACACAGATGTGATCTGCGTGACCCAGAACGAGACCTCTAACGGCACCCAGGTGAGCATGGAGACCCTGCTCAAGCTGCAGAACCAGTTCAAAGACCCGCTGCTGGCCGTAGACGCCACCTCCAGCATGGCCGGCCTCAACCTCAAGTTCATCAGGGCAGACATCTGGTTTGCGTCGGTGCAGAAATGTTTCGGCCTGCCGGCCGGAATGGCCGTGCTGGTCTGCTCCCCCAGAACTGTGCAGCGTGCCAAGGCCCTCAATGACAAGAAGCACTACAACAGCCTGGTGTTTCTGTACGAGAAAATGCTCAACTACCAGACCGGCCACACACCCAACGTGCTCAACCTGTACCTCATGCGCCAGATGCTGGAGCGCCTCCCGCTCATTAAACAGGTAGACCAGCAGCTGGTGAAGCGCTCCCAGGAGCTGTACAGCTTCTTTGAGGAACTCACAGAGGTGCAGCTGCTGGTAGAAAACCCGGAGGTGCGCTCGCAGACCGTGCTGGCCGTGCAGGGTACCGGCAAGCAGATCCTGGAGATCAAGAAGAACGCCGCCGCGCAGGGCATCACCCTGGGCAACGGCTACGGTGACTGGGCCAAGAACACCTTCCGGATTGCGAACTTCCCGGCCATTGTTGACGGGGAGTATGACGTATTGAAAGACTTCTTCAGGAAGAACTACAAATAAACCTGAGCCGTAACCGCGGGGGCGTTTTTGGCCTGTTTTTTCAATAACAGGCCAAAAACGCCCTTTTCTTTTTAGCAGCCCCCGGTTCAGGCAAAGCACAGGCAACTGTTCAGCACCAGAACCCGCCTTTGCTGCGCTGGTAAACCTTAGAATCTCAATGGCAGAATGCCCAACCCTGGCAGGCTGACCGCCGCCCGCCCCCGCTCCTGGTGGCGGCTGACACGTATGTCTAACGCCCGCTACCGGGTCACCGGCGCATTGTCATCGGCGAAGCCGGCCTTTACAATTCCTGCTTCGGGCATGCCCAAAATAAGGACGCATTACCCAAAATGATTAGTTTTGCACCTGAACCTTGCACGTAAAGCCGCCTATGATCGCCTTCAGTCTGAAAGAAATTGTCTCTGTGAGCCTCATTCTTTTTGCCATCATTGATATTCTGGGATCCATTCCCATCATCATTGAGCTGCGCCGCCGTGAAGGGGTGATCCAGTCTGAGAAAGCCACCATTGTGGCCGGGGCCATCATGATCTCGTTCCTCTTCCTGGGCGACGGGATTCTGAGGCTGTTCGGGATTGATTTTCAGTCTTTCGCGCTGGCGGGGGCCATCATCATCTTTTTGATTGGGATGGAGATGGTGCTGGGCATTCACCTGTTCCACTCCAACCCAGACACCAAGACTGGTTCTATTGTGCCGCTGGCGTTCCCGCTCATTGTAGGGGCGGGCACCATGACCACCTTGCTCTCGCTGCGGGCGGCTTACGCGCTGCCTAACGTGCTGGTGGGCATTATCCTGAACCTGCTGTTTGTCTACATTGTCCTGAAAAGCTCTAACTGGCTGGAGCGCAAGCTGGGCCAGAACGGCACTGAGGTGCTCCGGAAGGTCTTTGGCGTGATTCTGTTGGCCATTGCCATTAAACTGTTCAAAACGCACGTCAATCTCTAAGTTCTGTTTTCGGTCTGTTTTTAAGAAAACACCCCCAAAACCGAAACCGCCCGTTTTATTTTTTTCGCTTTCACCGTATGGGCAGGCAACCCTTGGCGGCATCTCTGCATTTACCCAAGAAACAAACACCTATGAGGTACCTGGCCCTTCTCCCTTTTTTCCTGCTGGCCCTTGCCGCGCAGGCGCAGCGTGTGCACGGCAGAATTATTGATCAGCAGGCCCAGCCGCTGGAGTACGTGAACATTGGCGTGGTGGGTAAAAACGTGGGCACCGTATCTACGGCCCAAGGCACCTTCGCCCTCACCCTGCCCCCAGACCTGGACGGGGAAATCCTGCAGTTTTCGGCTATTGGCTATGCGCCGGTGCAGTTTAAGGTGGCCGAGTTCAAGCAAAGGTTTTCTGGCCAAACGGCACTGGTCCAGCTCCAGGAACAGGCGGTGGCGCTGAAAGAGGTGGTGGTGCGGCCCAAAAAATTTGTCACCAAGGTGGTGGGGAACACCGTTGACTCCAAAACGGTGTCGGCGGGGTTCACCAGCAATGACCTGGGCTCTGAAGTGGGCACCCTCCTCAAGATCAGAAAGCCCTCGTTTCTGGAGAGCGTGCGGTTCAACCTTGCCGGCAACAAGTATGATACCCTATTTCTGCGGGTGAACGTGTACAAGGTGGTGAAAAACGTGCCCACAGAGAACGTGCTGCGGGAGCCAATCTACCTCAACGTAGCAAAAGGAGACATCAAAGACGGCCTTACGCTAGACCTGAGCCGGTACAATATTTACCTGGAGAGTGATGCCCTGCTTTCTCTGGAGCTGGTACGTGACCTGGGCACCGGGGGCCTCTGGTTCAGCGGCGGTTTCATCAACAGTGACTCCTACTACCGCAAGGCCAGCCAGGGCAGCTGGCAGAAAGTGCCCCTTCTGGGCCTGGGCTTCAGCGCCGTGATCAGCCAGGAGAAATAAAGCCTGCCCCAGAGAGCGCTGCATTTTCTGTTTTGGAGCTATTTTTCAGAAAACAGGCCAAAAACGCACTTTTGCGCGGTGCCCTACGGGGGTGAAAATAATCTCCCGCTGATAGCCGCCGCTTGCGCAGAGATGGGTAATTTTGCGGCAGACTAACCAGACCTGTTTTGATTGAGATTTATACTGATGGCGCTTCCCGCGGAAACCCTGGCCCGGGCGGATATGGCGTGATTCTGCGCTATGGCCCCCACGTGAAAGAGCTGAGCGAAGGCTTCAGGAAGACCACCAACAACCGCATGGAGTTACTGGCGGTGATTGTAGCCCTGGAATCTATCACCAAGCCGGGCATTCCCATCACCGTGTATTCAGATTCTAAGTATGTGATAGATGCCGTGGAGAAGAAATGGGTGCTGGGCTGGGAGAAGAAAGGTTTCTCGGGCAAGGCCAACCCTGATCTGTGGCAGCGCTTTCTCAAGATTTACCGCAAGCACCAGGTAAAGTTTGTCTGGGTGCGCGGGCACGCCGGCCACCCGGAGAACGAGCGCTGTGACCAGTTAGCCGTTGCCGCCGCCCTGCAACCCAACCTGCCGCCAGACCGCGGATTTGAGGCCAACCCCACCGCCGGCTAACGTATGCCCAACCCGTATTTCCAGTTCAAGCAGTTTACCGTACAGCAGGACCAGTGCGCCATGAAAGTGTGCACAGACTCCTGCGTGCTGGGGGCGCACGCCCCTGTCACGGGTGCCCGGCGTATTCTTGACATTGGGGCGGGAACTGGTTTACTCAGTCTCATGCTGGCCCAGCGGGCCCCTCAAGCAATGATTGAAGCCGTGGAGATTGACCCTGCCGCCGCCGCCCAGGCCGCCGCCAACCTGGCCGCCAGCCCGTGGGCAGAACGGCTGTTGCTCCACCCCATGAGCCTGCAGGAATTTACCGCCGCCGCCCCGGCTCCGTTTGACATGATCATCAGCAACCCGCCGTTCTTTCAGGCTTCGCTCAAATCTGCAGATACCGCCCGCAACACCGCCAAACACACCGGTTCCCTCACGTTCAAGGAGATCATCGGCTTTGCCGAACGCTTTTTATCCCTGGAGGGTCACCTGCACATTCTGCTGCCCCCACATGAAGCCCGGGTATTTGCCCAAGAAGCCTTAGCCGCGGGCTTTTACACCAGCCATATTCTCTGGCTGGAGGCTACCCCCCAAGGCAAACTGCTGCGGGCCATTCACACCTACACCCGCGTGGCCGGACCGGTGGGGGAAGAAACGCTGGCTGTGCGGGAAAAAGACCACACCACCTACACCTTGGCGTTCAGGCAGCTGCTGCAAGACTATTATTTGATCTTTTAGCGTTTCTGGCCTGTTTTTGGGAAAACAGGCCAGAAACAGGACTATTCTTCTTTCTCAGTGAACTGAACCCCAAGCTGCTCCAGTTCAGCTAGAATGGGTTCATAAAGCTCTGGCTGCAGGGGCACCACTACCCCGCGCTGCTGAATCTGCCCCTGCAGCAGCAGTTTAGTGGCAATGCCAATGGGCAGCCCCACAGTTTTGGCCATGGCCGTGTGCACCTCGTCTTCGCCCAGCACCACCAGTGACGAGGTTAGTTGTTTATGTTCGCCGTTCAGATCATACTCAAGAAGGTGCTGCATCACAATCATGTCTTTGTCACCGGGGCTGAGTTTCCAGCGGGGCACCAGCAGCTTCTCCAGGGCCTGGGCGGGGGTGGCGTTCTCCAGACCAATGGGCAGCTCGTCAAACAGGCCCGTCCAGCCTACCATGTACAGCTCCTCAGCGTCTGGGGCCAGCCCTACGTGGGCCGCCACCCGCTCCTTCAGGGTCAGCTCCTGGTCTGTGCCCGGCAAGAAGCTCTCCACCAGTTCCCGGTAGGTCATGTTTGCAGAATTTTCCAGCACATAGGAGTCATCTGTGAGCCCCAGCTGCACCAGCACCTGCCATGCCTGGCAGTACCCAGACCGGCGCAGGGTGCCGCGCAGCAGGGTGGGAACCTCCTGCAGGCCGTACGGCTGCCGGTAACTGAGGGAGTCGCGGTTGGCATAGCCGTCAAAATACCCGAAGCCGTCTACCAGAATGGTCTCTGTGCGCTTGAACAGCTGCGGGTACGGAATGTATTTATAGGTGCCGTTCTCTATGTATCTGGCCGTTCCCTGGCCCGCCACAATCACGTTTCTGGGGTTCCAGGTGAACTTGTAGTGCCACGGGTTGTTGTCAGACTCAGGCGCCAGCAGGCCGCCGGTGAAAGATTTAAAAGCAGTAACCGTGCCCCCCTGCTGCTTAACCTGGTGAATGATCTTCATGGCAGACATGTGGTCAATGCCCGGGTCCAAGCCGCATTCCATCACAAACACCAGCCCTTTGGCTTCGGCGGCCGCCGAAAGGGCCTTCAGCTCAGGGGTGACGTAAGAGGCGGTGATCAGGTGCCGGCCCAGGGCCAGGCAGCTCTGGGCCACCAGCGGGTGAAACAGGGCGGGCAGCATGGAAATCACCACCTCGGCCTTGGCAATCTCGCGCTCCCGCTGCTCCCGGTTGTGCACGTCAAAGACAAACGTGTGGGTGTAGCTGCTGAGTTGCACAGAAGAGGGCAGGTGGTCAACGCATACATCCCCAATGGCCACCTCCCATTGTTCGGCGGCAGCCTGAGACACCAAATACTCAATCAGAACGGAGGCCGAGCGGCCGGCCCCCAGTAGCAGAATCTTTTTCATAGCGGGTATCAGAGCGTAAGTGGCACCCAAAATGCCTATTTTCTGCCGGACTGGCAACCTATTCTTGCACTTTCGGGCTATCTTATTAACTTTGACTCCCGTACGAAGCCGTGCGGAACCCACCCGTATGACTGAAAAAGTACAACTGCACATCACGTATGAAGTGGTGTCTTCCCTCACTGAACTACCTGAGCAGGAGCAGCAAGTGATGCTGCTGGCCCAGCAGGCTACCAGCAACGCGTACGCCCCTTATTCCAATTACCTGGTGGGTGCCGCCCTTGCCCTCTCAGACGGGAGCCTGCACCAGGGCACCAATCAGGAGAACGCCGCCTACCCTTCTGGCCTCTGCGCTGAGCGTACGCTGCTTTTTGGCGTGGGCTCCAACCACCCAGACAAGACCATGGAGGTGCTGGCCGTAACGGTGCGCCGCCGGCATGAAAGCCATTACCTGCCCGCCTGCCCGTGCGGGGCCTGCCGCCAGGTCATTGCCGAATACCAGAACCGGCAGGGCTCTCCCATAAAGCTGCTCATGCAGGGCCAGGACGGGAAGATTATAAGGATACAGTCTGTGGCAGACCTCCTGCCGTTCATGTTTACCAAAGACCAGCTTTAACTTGGCCGCCACCCATAGAACCATAGAAGTACCGCGCACGGCGCACCTGCACCAGTTGGGCACCTTGTCCCCGGCCACCAAAGATCTCTGGCTGGTCTGCCACGGTTACGGGCAGTTGGCGCGCTTTTTCATCAGGCATTTTGAGCCGTTGCCAGACGGGCAGACAGCCGTTATAGCCCCAGAAGCCCTCTCCCGTTTTTACCTGCAGGGCGTGGGGGGCCGCGTGGGCGCCACCTGGATGACCAAGGAAGAACGTCTGCACGAAATCAATGACTATGTCTCTTATTTGAACCTGGTGCGGGAGATGGCACTGCAGGAGGCGCCCAATGCCAAACTGCACGTACTGGCCTTCTCCCAAGGCGCGGCCACCGTCTGCCGCTGGCTGGCGCAGGCGCAGTGGCCTGTTGAGGAACTGGTGCTGTGGGCGGGTATGTTCCCGGAAGACATGGCAATGGTCTCTGCCCGGCAGGCGCTGGTCCATACCCGCCTCTCCTACGTCTACGGCCTGCAAGATGAATATGTAACCGAAGAGAAAGTGCAGGAGCAGTTAAACCGCGTATGGGAAGCTGGCCTACAGCCAGAGATCATCACCTTTCAAGGAAAGCATGAGATTAACGCCACCGTTCTGCAGCAGCTCAAAGCAAGAAGCTAGCCCGGTGTTATTTTAAAGTTCTTCCCAGACAGATGGTTCTGTTTTTGACCTGTTTTTCTGAAAACAGGTCAAAAACTCACCTCTATATCCCCACAGTAGGATCGCTTGAGAAAGGGCTCTGCCGTTTTGGAGCTGTTTTCCTGAAAACAGCCCCAAAACGGCAGAGCCTCAGCCCCAGATGTCGGGCATGATAATCTCCAGCAGGTGGTGGTCGGGATCCCGGAAGTAGCAGGACTTTCGGCCGTGCGGCCAGGTCTGTTCGTGTTCAATTGCAAGGTTGGCTTGACGGAGTTTGTCTTTCCAGCGGGCGTAGTCTTCGGCCTCACATTCAAAAGCCAAATGCAGCTGCCCCTCCCCAAAATGCGGTGGCAGGTCTTTGCTCTCCCGGGTCTTCTGGGCGTTAAAACACAGCAGCACCGAACTGCCCGCCCTGAAAAACACGTGGCGGTCTGGCACTTCGCCTATGATGGGCAACCCCAGGGTATCTGCGTAAAAGCGGGTAGTGCGGGCAAGGTCCTGCACGTACAGGCACGTCTCTTTGATCTGTCTGAATTCCATAAGCTGCAGAAATTGCTTTTCATTGAACGCGCCGGCCGGGAGAAAGATGTTCTGTTTTGGCGCTGTTTTTCTGAAAACAGCGCCAAAACAGCAAGCCCCGCTCTCTGGTGAAAACGGGGCTTGCTAAGGTATCTTTCTAAGAACGTTACTGCCTAAGAACGTTACTGCTTGTGAATGACCGTGGCGGCCGCCTGGGCCGCGGGCAGAAGGGTGACCTCGGCCAGGTTCACGTGTTTGGGGCGGGTGATCATGAACAGAAGCAGCTCTGCTACGTCTTGCGCGGTGAGCGCCTCAAAGCCTTTGTACACGTTGGCGGCCCGCTCCTTGTCACCTTTGAAGCGCACCTCAGAGAACTCAGTCTCCACGGCGCCGGGGTTCACCTCAGAGACCTTCACCCCCTCATGCACCAGATCAATGCGCATGGCTTTGGAGAGGGCGTCAACGGCAAATTTACTGGCGCAGTACACGTTTCCGTTGGCGTAAACCTCTTTGCCGGCTATAGACCCAATGTTGATGATGTGCCCGGTCTTGCGCTCCACCATCACCGGCAGCACTTCTTTGGTCACGTAGAGCAGACCTTTCACGTTGATGTCTAGCATGGCTTCCCAGTCATCTACGTCACCGCTCTGGATGGGGGCCAGGCCGTGGGCGTTGCCGGCGTTGTTCACCAGTACGTCAATATTCCGCCATTGGGCGGGTAGGCCGGTGATGGCTTTCTGTACCGCCTCTCTGTCCCGCACGTCAAACTCAAGCGGGAAGACCTGTTCTGCGCCAAACGTTTCCACCAGCTCCTGCAGCCGTTCCCTGCGTCTGCCGGCGGCAATAATCTTAAAACCGTTCTGGGCGAGTATGATGGCGGTGGCTCTGCCTATACCAGAGGTGGCTCCGGTCACCAAGGCTATTTTCTGTGACATGGTGGCGTTATTCAAAGTTCAGGTAAAGGGTAATGGTATTAGAGGTCAGGTTCTGGATGCTGTTGTTGTACACGCTGTTGGCCGGCTGGTGCAGGTTGGTAATGCCTCTGGAGAACCTTAGCTCCGGGGCAAACTTAAAGAACGGGTAGAACATGTCCAGCCCCACGCCAAACTCAACAGAGAAATCTGAGGTGGCCACCTGCAGGACCTCAGGGTCGTTCTTTTTCTGGCCGCCCACCACCAAAGACGGTTTCACGCCGGCAATGAAATACATCTGGGTGTTCTTGCGGCGGTTGGCCTCGTACTTGACCAGCAGCGGAACTTCTGCCGCAAACGAGTTGATGGCCTGTACCACGGTTTCGTCTCCCTCTCCCCGCACGTTCCCCTTGTACTCCACCTCACGGCTGTGGTAGCCCACGCCCGGCTGCAACCGCACCACAAAATCTGGCGAGAGACGGTAGGTGGCAATGAAATTCACATTAAAGCCAATGCCCTGCATGGGGTTCACGGCAATGCCGGTGCTGGCGTCTTCTCCCAGTTGTTCTACATAGTTGCGGGAGTGCTCCAGCTGGTACCAGGAGGTGTTAAGCCCCAGGGAGAAGCCCCACCTGATCTTGCGGTTCTCATACCCCTGCAGGTTTTCGCCTTTCAGTTTCTGGGCCACAGCCTGGTTCCCGGCCAATAGGCAGAACAGGAGCAGACATATTATTTTGTACCGGTGTAGATAGAGCTTATGCCAAAAGTAAGAGAGTGCCATTCTGATTGATTAAAACCGATTTTACGGAAGATAGCCAGGAAATCATTGCCGTCTGGAAACGCCTGCACTGATTCTGGCAGGTACGTATACGCAGCATTGTCTTTTGAGATTAGCTTTCCGAAGACCGGCAGAATATGTTTGAAGTAGAAGTTGTAGGCCTGTTTCATGGGAAACGCCTGCGGCTTGGAGAACTCCAGCACTACCACCCTTCCGCCCGGCTTGAGCACCCGGTGCATCTCTGAGAGACCTTTCTCCAGGTTCTCAAAATTGCGCACCCCAAAGGCTACCGTGATGGCGTCAAAATGGTTGTCTGGGAACTGGATGTTCTCAGAGTCACCCACCTGCAGCTGCACCAGATGGCTCAGGCCCCGCTTCTCAATCTTCTGGCGGCCCACCTCCAGCATGCCCTCAGAGATGTCAATGCCAATGACCTGTTTCGGCTTAAGCCGAAGGGTTTCCAGGGCAAAGTCACCGGTGCCGGTGGCAATGTCCAGAATGAGCTGGGGGTTAGACTTCTCTAACAGTTTTACCGCTTTTTTGCGCCAGATAATATCCACGCCGGCGCTCAGAAAATGGTTCAGAAAGTCATACCGTTTGGCAATGCTGTTGAACATCTGCGCTACCTGCGTCTTCTTACCGGCCTCCAGGTCTTTATAGGGAACTACTGACATGTGCTACACTTTTATGATGAGGCAAAGCTACTATGCTTTAACTAGAAAACCTGTATTATGTTGTGCAATGCCCTGCCCACAAACCACAGCGCCCCGGCCAGAAACGGCCGGGGCGCTGTTTTGAGGCTGTTTTGGCAAAAGTAGGCCAAAAACAGAAACGCTTATTTCTTCTCGTCTGCCCTCCGGATCACATTGAACTCTGTGCGGCGGTTCAGCTGCATGTTCTCAGGAGAATCATTTGGTGCCACCGGACGGCGCTCACCGTAGCTCACCGTGATCAGGCGGTTAGGGTTAATACCCTGGCTCACCAGGTAGTTGTAGGCGGCGTTGGCCCTGTTCTCCCCTAGCAGCATGTTGTAAGAATCTGGCATGCGGGAGTCAGTGTGGCCGTCTACTGACAGTCTCAAAGATGGGTTCGCCTTCAGCACCCGTACAATGTTATCCAGCTCTTTGATTGACTCTGGGCGCAGGTTGTACTTGTCAGTGTCAAAGTAGATGCGTTTGAAAGCAAAGGCCTGGGCACCAATACCGGAGGTTCCTTCAAAGTCAATGTAGAAGTCTTTCTCTACCACGGTGGTGTCATTCAAGGAGAGCGGCACCTCAAACTGCTCAGTGGTGATCAGTTTCCCGTCTCTGGACAGGGTGACCTGGTAAGGTCTGGCCGAAAGCACCGTTACCTGATAGTTTCCGGAGTCTGGCTTGGTCACGTCACGGTATTCCAGCGGGGTGTTGTTGGCGGCTTTACCGGTGAACACCAGCTCTACGCCAGGCACAATGGTACTATCCCGCAGGCTGTACACGTGGCCGCGTACAATGGCGTTTCTGATGTAGCTGATGGTGTAGATGTCTTTCTCCCCGTAACCACCCATGCGGTAAGAAGAAAGATAAGCCAGGCTTCCATCTCCGCTCAGGCGGTAATAGGTGTCATCATCTGGCGTATTGATAGGGTAGCCCACGTTTTCTGGACGGCTCCAGCGGCGGCTCACTGAGTCAAATTTGATCACAAAGATGTCATAGCCGCCCATGGTGTTGTGCCCGCGGGAGCTGAAGTACATGGTCATACCGTCTTGGGTAAAGTAGGGGCTGTCTTCATCAAACTGCGTGTTCACGCCGTTCCCAAAGTTCTTAGGCTCTCCCCAGCTTCCGTTGGGCTGGCGCTTGGCATAGTAGATATCCAGGTCCCCGTTCTGGGAGAAGTGGTTGGTGGAGAAGTAAATGGTTTGACCGTCTGGGGTGATGTAGGCATCACTTTCAAAGTCACCGGTGCTGATGTTCAGTTTCTGAGGGGCTCCCCAGGTTTCGCCCTCTTTGCTGGACACAAAGATGTCCCCGTTGGTACTCTTGTTCTCATTGCGGTACAGCAGGAATTTGGAGTCATTGTCAAACAACTGGATAGAGGCGTCATGCCCGGTACCGTTCAACCGGCCACTCAAAGAGGTGGGTTTCTCCCAGCTGTCTGGGCCTAATCTGCGGGACTCAAAGATATCTTCATAGTACTCACCGTCTGCCGCCTCTTTGCTACCGGTCACAGCCGCACTGCGTGAAGTGAAGAGTAGATAATTGTCATCTCTGGAGATGACAGGGCTGTGCTCAGAAAATGCGGTATTGATCACAGGCCCCAGGTTTTTCACGAACACGTCTTTGGCGTTGGCCACTTCCTTTTTGGCGTTACGGGCGTGCTGAATAAGCAAGGCCGCCTGCTCTTTGCCTTCCTCATCCCGTTTCCCTAACCCTTTCTGGTAGTTCTGGGCATGCTGGATAGCCTTGTCAAACTCGTAATTCACCAGGTCTACGCGGCCCAGCCAGTACAGGACGTCTGCCTCCACCTTGGGTTTTAACTGATACGCCTTGTAGATGTACTCGCTTGCTTTCTCTTTGTCAAAAGCAATCAAGGAAATACCGGCGCGGTAAAGCGCTTTGGCGTTGTTTGGATCCCTTTCCAGCGCACGCTCATAGAAAGGCAACGCAGACCGGAAGTTTGCCTGGTTAAAAAGTTTATCACCGCTCCTGATAAGTTGACGGGTACTCTGGGCCATGACCGCAGAAGAGATGAAAAACAGTGTCAGAAATAGAAATGCTGCTCTAAACAACCGTTTGTCTAAGTGATCCATAGAATAAAGGTTAAAAAAATATAGCTACAATTTTGTGCAACTCACGCTATTACGCTTGTGAAGCAGAAGGGGCATCTGCTCACTTCACCACTTACCTAAAGTGTTCCAGGGAAGTTACAATTATATTCAAATTTTTAGATATTGTGCCGCTGCCCCTGCTTTTTATTCAGCCTTTCCCTGTTTTCAGGTAACCCTAAGCATTGATCCAGGTTGGCAGTATAGAAAGTTCCTCGCCAACAGATACTGTAAAAAGCCATAAATGGTTATATTTTTCTCTCCTGTAAATGCCCCTTTTGGCCAATAGTCCGGTCTTGTAGCAGGTTGCCCAATTAATTTGGTAACTTTGGGGCATCAGGCACTCGTTTACGCACTACATGGTTATTAAAGACGCAAAGTTTATCTGCAGCAACACCAAGGCAGAACAATGCCCCCAGACTACCCTACCTGAATATGCCTTTATTGGCCGTTCAAATGTAGGCAAGTCTTCGCTGATCAACATGCTCACCGGCCGATTAAAATTGGCCAAGACTTCTTCTTTCCCGGGCAAAACCCAACTTATCAACCACTTTCTGATCAATGAGCAATGGTACCTGGTAGACTTGCCGGGGTACGGCTGGGCCAAGGTGAGCAAGGAGTCACGGGAAAAATGGGGCAAGATGATCAAGTACTATCTGCAGAACCGCCCAAACCTGGCATGCGTTTTGGTATTGATTGACTCCAGGCTCCCGCCGCAGAAACCAGACCTTGATTTTATGGAGATGCTGGGAACCATGGGAGTGCCATTTGTGCTTATCTTCACAAAGATTGACAAGCAGTCTGGCCAGAAAACTGATGCCAACATTGCCGCTTACATGAAGACGCTGGAAGAAACCTGGGAAGAGCTGCCCCTGTATATGAAGAGCTCCTCTACCACCCGGCAGGGCAGAGAAGAAGTTCTGGCGTTTATTGAAGAGGTAAACAAGCGCTACCAACTGGAACGGGAATAATAACCAACTATCTTTACGTTTAAATTTTTACTACCATGAAATTGAAGAACAGCCTTCTGGCAGGACTTTTCGCTCTTATGACCGCGGGTGCCTTTGCGTTTGAAGCGCCCAGAACTGTTGTGCAGACGGGTAAGCTACCGGTAGCAGAACATTACAACGGCGGGCAGGACTCACTGGTGGCGCACCTCCAGCGCAGCATCCAGTACCCGGCCCTGGCCAAGCGCAACCGTATGCAGGGGCAATGCATTATTGGCTTCACCCTGCAGGAAGACGGCGCCATCACCAACCTTAAGATTTTGAAAGAGGTGGGCGGCGGCACCGGCCAGGAGGCCCTGCGCGTGGTGCAATTACTCAAGTTCAAAGCGCCCGGCTACAGCCAGCAGTACAGCGTACCGGTGAATTTCAAACTATAACCTTAACCAACTTTTTCTTTATGCCTTTTGACCTGAAAGAGATTGCCTCTATTTCCGGTATGCCCGGCTTGTACCGGATTGTTGCCCCTACCCGCAGCGGGATCATCATAGAAAGCCTGGCTGAGAAGCCGGCACGCAGCGTGGCCCAGGCCCGCAACCGTGTGTCTATTCTGCAGGAGATCTCCATGTACACCAATGATGCTGAAGCAACGGTTCCGTTGGCCGACATCTTTGACCGTATTCGCAGCAAGTATGGGGCAGACCTGCCGGTGAATGCCAAATCCAGCACACAGGAGCTTTCTTCTTTTGTGGAATCTGTCCTGCCAGACTATGACCAGGAGCGGGTGTATGCCTCAGACATGAAAAAACTGGTACAGTGGTACCAGCTGGTAAACCAGTACGTGCCTTACACAGAAGCTTCTGAGCAGGAGGCGCCTGCCTCTACCCAGGCAGAGGCTGAAGCACCTGCAGAAACAGAAGACAAGGCCGGGGAAAAGAAAAAGCCAGCCTCTAAGAAGAAACAGGCGTAAGCTGCGGCTACCGCTTCTTCACCAAAAACAGAAAGGCCCCCGCCAATTGGCGGGGGCCTTTCTGTTTTTGGCCTGTTTTCAGGAAATCAGCCCTAAAACAGGGCAGGTGTTAAGCCAGAGAGTGGCGGGAAGGCACCCCGCGGGCAACCAGCAGCGTCTCCACCTCTTCCACCATGTCAGTAGAGCCAATGTACAGCTGGCAGCGCTGGTGTAATTCATACGGCTCAATTTCCAGAATACGGCGCTGACCGTCTGAGGCCTTGCCGCCGGCCTGCTCCACAATAAAGGCCAGGGCATTGCACTCATACAACAGGCGCAGCTTGCCTAGCGGTGATTTCTGGGTGATGGGGTACAGGTAGATCCCGCCCTTCATAAGGTTTCGGTGAAAGTCTGCCACCAGCGAGCCAATGTAGCGGGCAGAGTAGTTGCGTACCCGGCAGAGCTCAATGTATTGCTGCACCCCTTCCGGGAAGTGGTTGAAGCTTCCTTCATTCACAGAGTAAATCTCGCCTTTCTTAGGAATGGTGATGTTGGGGTGTGACAGGAAGAACTCGCCCAGGGAGCTCTCATAGGTGAAGCCGTTCACGCCGTTCCCGGTGGTATACACCAGCATGGTGCTGGAGCCGTAGATGATGTAACCGGCCGCCACCTGCTCAGTCCCCTTCTGCAGACAGTCTTCCAGGTTCCCTTCAGTCCCCAACTCAGACGTACGGCGATAGATTGAGAAGATGGTCCCAATAGACACATTCACATCTATGTTAGAGGAGCCGTCCAGCGGGTCAATGGCCACAATGTACTTGCCTTTCATGTTACCGGTCTGGATGATGCCTTCCTCCTCCTCAGAGATGATGGCCGCTACCTCCCCCCCGTTGCGCAGCGCTCTGATGAACCGGATATTTGCCACCACATCTAATTTCTGCTGATCTTCGCCCTGCACATTCTGTTTTCCGTAAGCTCCCCCTATATCTGTAAGGCCGGCGTGGTTAATGGCACGGTTTACGATTTTGGCGGCGAGCGCTATGTCACGCAACAACTGAGACAGTTCACCGGTAGCAAAAGGAAAGTCCTCCTGCTTGCGCATGATAAACCGGTCAAGGGTGGTTCCCACCGGGAGCGCTAAGTCTTCTTTGATTGTCATAGGAGTAGAGTAGTGTATTGTGAACGGATTGATTATTACAAAAATAATAATTTACCTGAGCTATTCCTCAGGTAAATTTTAAATTTGTTAAATTTTACGATATTAAATGATTGTTTACAAATTTGGAGGCGCCTCAGTCAAAGACGCCGCAGCCTTTAGGAACATCTTCCAGATCCTGTCTGCCCTCTCTTCTGCAGAAAAGCCGCTGGTAGTTGTCTCGGCCATGGGCAAGACCACCAACGCGTTAGAAGAGGTGTTTCAATTAGCCCACCAGGGGCTAAGTTACACAGAAACGCTGCAAAACTCCCAGCGGTACCATCTAAACATTCTACAGGAACTGTTCCCGCAGCAGGATGCCCCCGTGTACGAAGCCGTTGGCAAACAGTTTCAGGAGTTGCAGGATATTCTAACAAACGTTAGCCCAGATGATTTTGACCGGCAATATGATCAGGTTGTCAGCATGGGGGAACTGCTCTCCAGCCTCATTCTGCACCATTTCCTCCAGGCGCAGGGCCTTGCCAACCTGTGGCTGGACAGCCGGCAGTACATCAGGACAGACAGTACCTGGCGTGAAGGGAAAGTAGACTGGGAATGGACCGAGGCGCAGATGCACGCCCACCTTCCCGCAATCCTGGAACAGCAGCCGGTCATTACGCAGGGGTTTATTGCGGGAACAGAGCAGGGCGCCACCACCACCCTGGGCCGCGAAGGCTCAGACTTCAGCGCCGCCATCTTCGCCTATTGCCTGCAGGCCCAGTCCCTGACTATCTGGAAAGATGTGCCGGGGCTCCTGAACGCAGACCCCAAGCTGTTTGAGGAGACCATACGGTATGAGGAGATTGCCTACCAGGAGGCCATTGAAATGGCTTATTACGGAGCGTCAATCATTCACCCTAAAACGGTACAGCCCCTGGCCAAGCGCTGCATACCGCTGTATGTGAAATCCTTTCTGCACCCGCAGGAACCCGGCACGGTCATCTGGAACTGCCAGCACAGCCGCATTGCCCCTTCTTTCATTCTCAAGCAGAACCAGTGCCTGCTCTCGTTCCACACCAAAGACTTCGGGTTTATCTCTGAGGAGAACCTGAGCGCCATTTTTCAGGCGTTGAGCCAGTACCGGCTCAAGATCAACATGATGCAGAACTCGGCCATCTCCTTTTCAGTCTGCACTGATTATGATGCCCAGCGGGTTCCCCGGCTTATTGAAGCACTCACCCCTGAGTTTGTCGTGCTCTACAACTCGCCGCTGCACCTGTACACCATCAAGAACTATGACCAGGAGAGCCTGGAGAAAATAGCCACGGGCAAAGAGGTGCTGCTGGAGCAGCGCAGCCGCCAGACCTACCAGCTGGTCTGCCGCCCGGCCCACGCCGCCCGTTAATGTCTGTTTTTTGCCTATTTTTCAGAAAACAAGCCTAAAACACACCACCACTGATTTACATAAAGACCATGGAATTTATCTTAGTCACCCAGCAGGCGCGCCCGCACGTAGCCCTCATCCAACTGAACCGCCCCAAAGAACTCAACGCCCTCAACCTCCAGCTCATGGCCGAACTGCGTGATGCCCTCAAAGAACTGGACCAGAACGAGGAGGTGCGGGCCATAGTGCTCACGGGCAATGAACGGGCCTTCGCCGCTGGGGCAGACATCAAGCAGATGGCCGGCAAAACCGCCATTGACATGCTCCACATTGACCAGTTCTCTACCTGGGACCAGATCAAGAAAACCAAGAAACCCCTCATTGCCGCGGTCAGCGGATTCGCCCTGGGGGGCGGCTGTGAACTGGCCATGACCTGTGACATGATCATTGCCTCAGAGACCGCCCAGTTTGGCCAGCCCGAAATCAAGATTGGCGTCATGCCCGGCGCCGGGGGCACCCAGCGCCTCACCCGCGCCCTTGGCAAAGCCAGAGCCATGGAAATGGTGCTCACCGGCAAATCCATCTCGGCTCGGGAGGCCGAAAAACACGGTCTGGTCAACCGCGTGGTGCCGGTAGAGCTGCACCTGGAAGAGGCGTTCAAGCTGGCCGGCGAAATTGCGCAGCTGTCTCCGGTGGCCGTAAAGCTGGCCAAAGAATCTGTGAACCGGGCGTTTGAGGCCCACCTGGAGGAAGGCCTTCATTTTGAACGCAAGAACTTCTACCTCACGTTCGCCTCAGAAGACCAGACCGAAGGCATGGCTGCCTTTGTGGAGAAACGCCAGCCGGTTTTCAAAGGGAGGTAAACTTTTCCTGTTTTGGGGCTGTTTTTGAAAAAACAGCCCCAAAACAGGAACCCTCCACGGCTTGGAGCTGGCCTCCCTCTAAGAAACCTACCCAAGAAGGCCACCGGCCAGGTCAGCCAAAGCGGGTTTAGTACCCGGTCCCGTTATTGCCAAAGAGGCAATGAAAAAAAGGAAAAGCAGCGGCAGGCAATAGCGTTTTTCCCATAAAGCCCCCCTTTGCACCAGGCGGTTAGTTGCCTTAACCATACCTCTCTTTATTGCGGCATACCGTTGTGGGTTGTACCTTTGCACCAGATTTGCGTTTGCTGCCAAACATTTGGTAGCAAACCGGCTTAAACCCATAGAAATTTTTATTTAACAATTAACCATGGCAGTTTTAGTAGGTAAAAAAGCTCCTTCGTTCAAGGCAACCGCCGTTGCAGACGGTGAGTTTGTAGAAGATTTCTCATTAGACCAATACCTTGGAAAGCAACACGTTGTTTTCTTCTTTTACCCGTTAGATTTCACATTTGTGTGCCCAACGGAGATCATTGCATTCCAAGACCGTCTGGAAGATTTCAAACGTAAGAATGTAGCCGTGGTAGGTTGCTCCATTGACTCCCACTTCTCGCACTGGGCGTGGTTGAACACGCCGCGTGACCGTGGTGGTATTGAAGGTGTTACCTACCCGCTGGTAGCTGACACGGCTAAAACCATTGCGTCTAACTTTGACGTTCTGGCCGGCCACTATGACTACAATGAAGAAGGCGAAATGGTGTTCAACGGTGAGCCCGTTGCCTACCGTGGTCTGTTCCTGATTGACAAGCAAGGCATTGTGCGCCACCAGGTAGTGAATGACCTGCCTTTGGGCCGTAGCATTGATGAGGCGCTGCGCATGGTTGACGCCTTGCAGTATTTTGAGGTGAAAGGTGAAGTGTGCCCTGCCAACTGGGAAGAAGGCAAAGAAGGCATGGAAGCCACCCGTGAAGGTGTCTCCAACTACCTGGCCAGCCACTAATTACACCTGGCATTTATCTAAGAAAAGCCCCTGTCCCGTACAGGGGCTTTTTTATGCAGGCTCTGTTCAAACAAGAGCGGCATGGTGCTACTACTGCTACCTCCTCCCCCTTCTCCAGATTCACCTTGACGCACCTTCTTAAAATTTCACTTTTTAATAAAAGGAAAAATAATGGTTAGAGGCTTGGGTGACGCGTATCTTTGTACAAACCATACGTTCCCTGCCCTTTGGCTTTACCGGCCACGGGAAAGGGCAAACACTAAATAGTATGTCAAAATTTCTTTACAACGTAGGAATCAGAGCGTATAGGTTAGGGGTAAGTCTGGCGTCTCCCTTTCATGCCAAGGCTGCCAAGTGGCAGCAAGGCCGGAGCCAGCTCTTTGAAAACCTGGAGAAGGCCTTCAAAGACAACAAAGCCCCCGTCATCTGGTTTCACTGTGCCAGCTTGGGCGAGTTTGAGCAGGGCAGACCCTTGATTGAAGGCTTCAGGGAACGGCACCCGGAGTACAAGATTCTGCTTACTTTCTTTTCCCCGTCTGGTTATGAGGTGCGAAAAAATTACCCGGGGGCAGACTACATCTGCTACCTGCCTTTAGACACCAAAGAGAATGCCCGCCGGTTTGTGCAGCTGGTTAAGCCTAAGATGGCCGTTTTTGTCAAGTATGAGTTCTGGCACCACTTTACCAAGGCTTTAAAGAAGCGCCACATCCCGCTGTTCTCAGTTTCAGCCATCTTCAGGCCCAACCAGATCTACTTCAGGAAGCGTGGGGCATTCTACCGCAGAATCCTGGAACGTTTTTCCCACATCTACACCCAGAACCAGGAGTCTGCCACGCTGCTTTCCTCCCTGAACTTCAGCAAAGTGAGTACTGCCGGTGATACACGCGTTGACCGCGTGTTGCAGACGGCCGCCAGCGCCGCCCCCATTCCAGTGGCAGCCGCCTTCAAGGGCAGTTCGCCGGTGATGGTGGTGGGTAGCAGCTGGCCAGAAGACCTGAAAGTACTGCTCCCGTTCCTGCAGCAGCACCTGCCGCACCTCAAGTTCATCCTGGCTCCCCATGAAATCAGGGAGCGGGAGCTGCGTGAAATTGAAACCCGGTTCCCTCAGCAGGCGGTCAGGTTTTCCCAGGCAGACGCGCAGACCGTGGCGCGACACCAGATCCTGCTCATAGATAACATAGGCATGCTTTCCTCCCTGTACCAGTACGCTGACTATGCGTATGTGGGCGGGGCGTTTAAAACCGGGTTGCACAACACTCTGGAACCGGCCGTCTTTGGCCCGCCCATTTTCTTCGGCCCCAAATATGCGAAGTTCCAGGAGGCCATAGATCTGGTGGAGGCTGGGGTGGCCTTTCCGGTGAAAAGCACCGGTGAACTCAGCGCAATCTTTGAAAGGCTGCAGAAAAACCCGGCAGAAAAGAACCGCATCCAATCCAAAGCGCAGGAATATCTGCAAAAACAGGCCGGAGCCTCCCAACGTATCTTAACGGCATTGGAATATTGGCTACCTTTGCCCAAGGCATGACAGGCACAGTTGTAAAATCTACCGGCTCTTGGTACCTGGTACGCTCCCACACCAACGGGCAGCTGTACAAATGCCGCCTGCGCGGAAAATTCAAAAACAAAGGGCTCAAGGTGAGCAACCCCATTGCCGTGGGCGATGAGGTCACCATGGAAGATGAGGGCGAAATGCACCAGGGGGTGATCACCCAGATTGCCCCCCGCCGCAACTACATCATCAGGAGATCTACCCACAAAGCCCACCATGCGCACATTGTAGCCTCTAACCTGGACCAGGCGTTTCTGGTAGTGACCCTGGTGTCGCCGCGCACGTCGTTTGGGTTTATTGACCGTTTTCTGGTAACGGCAGAAGCCTATGACATTCCGGCTACCCTCATCTTCAACAAGATTGACCTTTATGACCAGGAGGCCCTGAATTACCTGAGCCAGGTAGTACAGCTCTATGGCCAGATTGGTTACGCTTGCTTTACCTGCTCAGCCCACACGGGAGAGGGGCTGCCGCAGGTCAGGGAGCTGCTTACCGGCAACGTCACCTTGTTCTCCGGCCACTCAGGCGTAGGCAAAAGCACGCTGGTCAACACGCTGGTGCCAGACCTGGAGCTGAAAACCTCAGAGATCTCCGCCTTCTCAGACAAAGGCGTGCACACCACCACGTTTGCCGAGATGTTTGAAGTTGGCCCAGACACCTACCTGATTGATACCCCCGGCATTAAAGAATTAGGCGTGGTGGAGATGAAACGGGAAGAGATAGGGCATTTTTTCCCTGAGATGCGGGAACGCCTGAACCAATGCCGCTTTCACAACTGCCTGCACGTGAACGAACCCGGCTGCGCGGTGCAGGCGGCCGTGAAGCAGGGCAAGATTGCGTTGCCGCGCTATGAAAGCTATCTGAGCCTGCTGCACGAAGAAGATTCTCACCGGTAACCCGTTCACTCCTTCCTTCGCAACCCAATTTTTCACCGGAACAACAGCTCAACATGCAGAGGCACCTCATTTACCAGGCGTATGGCAAAGAAGATATTCTTCATGAACTTCTGTATTCCCTGTACTCCCTGTTAAAGCTTTACCCGGCGGGTCTCCCCTGCCAGGTGGTTGTCTACACAGACAACGAATCTTACCTGCGGCAGTTCCTGCCAGAGACAATTGCCTACCGCCAGCTCTCTGCCGCCCAGATACAGGAATGGCGGGGACCGCAGGACTTTGTGCACCGCGTAAAAATCATGGTGCTGAGAGATTTTATTTCCACCCATACCGGCAGCCTGCTTTACCTGGACACAGACACGGTGTTCAATCAAAAGATTGAGCCCCTGTTTGAGCTGATTGAGAAGGGGCACACGTTTGTCATGCACGAGAACGAAGGGGTGGTCTCTACACAGAAGAACCTGATCTTTAAGAAGGTGTACAAGTTCCTGAGCGCGCGGCAGACAGGGATTTCTCCGCACATGACCATGTACAATGCCGGGGTGCTGGGGTTGCGCACAGAAGATGCCTCTGTAGTAGAGCAGGTTCTTTCTACCACAGACCGCCTCTACCGGTTGTTTCCCAAGCACATTATTGAGCAAATGGCTTTCTCCTTCCATTTAGCCCAGGGGGCTCAAGCCCCCCTTTACTGCGCAACCCAGGAAATCTTCCATTACTGGGACTTCAAAGAGTTCAGGGAGCTGCTGAACGCGTTCTTCCGGTCTCACCAGGGGCAGCCGTACCAACAGATTATTCCCCAAATGGGGGTGATAGACCCCCGCGAGCTGATTGTAGACAAGCGCAGATTTGACCAGCTACCAGGCCTCACCAGGCGCCTCTACAAACTAGTAGGTAAACGCTGGAAACTCCCCCCGTACCCGGCCCAATAGCACACTTCCCTTATGGCTTGAGCACCAGCTCCTGAACCAGCTGCAACATCTCCAGAAACTGGGTCTGCAGCGGGATAAAGGCCCTCACAGGTTCAGGGGCCTGCAGTTCTCCCACCAGTTGGCGCACAGGCACATACTGCACCACCTCTATCTCCTCCCGCTGAAATTCAAAGGACTGCGCCTCCCGTTGGGTCTGGTACAGGAAAATACCGGCGTGCTCCCTGTCCAGCAGTTGCGCCTGCTCGTCCTGGCCATCAATAGACATGACGGCCACAAAGCGTACGTCAGCCGGGGTAACAGCCAATCCCAGTTCCTCACTCAACTCCCGGGCGGCACAGGTTTCATACGACTCGCCGGGGCTCAGGTGGCCGCCAATGCTGATATCCCAGAGCGAGGGGAACAAATCTTTGTGCCGGCTGCGCCGATGGCAGAGATAGCCTTGTTCCGGGTGGTGTACAAAAATCTGCGCCGTGCGGTGCCAGTGCCCCAACTCATGCACCTGCCGCCGCGGCAGCGTCTGTTGCAAAGGCTCATTCTGGGCATTGTAGATGGCAAGATACTCCATGGGGCCAAAGTACGAAATCTGTTTCTGGGTTGGGACCGCGCTCTCCCTTTTCTTTTCCCAGAAAGCCCTTAGGCTTAGGTGGCGTTTCTGGCCTGTTTTTGAAAAAACAGGCCGAAAACAGAAAACCGCCCTGGGCTCAGCCCGTGCCGCCCGCAGCCCCCTTACCATTTACGGGAAGGCTCTACCGCGGTCCCCTCCTTCGGCGGAACGCCATAAAAATACGTACCTTTGCAGGAACTAGCTTCCGTTGCAGGGAGGGGTTTCCTCTTTAAGCCGGGAGCGTATCAAACCAAAAGCACATATTTATCATGAAAACCGCAGAAATCCATACCCAGAAGGGCGTGATGAAAGTAGAGTTCTACGAGCAGGATGCCCCTAAAACGGTTGAAAACTTTACCAAACTGGCCAAAGAAGGCTTTTATGACGGCCTCACGTTTCACCGCGTGATTCCTGACTTTGTGATTCAGGGGGGGTGCCCTAACAGCCGCGAAGGTTCTAAAGGCATGCCCGGCACCGGCGGACCCGGCTACAAAATTGACTGCGAGCTGACCGGCGGAAACCAGTACCATGACCGCGGCGTGCTGTCTATGGCCCATGCCGGCCGCAACACCGGCGGCTCCCAGTTCTTCATCTGCCACAGCCGCAACAACACCGCTCACCTGGACCGCAACCACACCTGCTTTGGCAAAGTGGTAGAAGGCCTGGATGTGATTGATGACATCAAAGCCGGTGACCGCATTGAGAAGATTGTAGTTTCTGAATAAATGGTTAATTACTGATTGTCTGTTGATGATTGCTCTATTTAAGAAACAATCAACAACAGACAATCAGTAATTTTAAACGTGGCTCAGGACGAACGCGGTGAGAAAACCCAACACGGTGATCAGCCCGGTGAGGTGGTGGGTGACTTCTACCGCCTCCGGGATCATGGTGTCTGAGACCATGGCCAGAATGGCACCCGCCGCCAGCGCCGTGGTGCCCGCAATCACCTCCGGTGAAAATTCACTGAACACACTGTAGCCCAGCCAGGCCGCCAAACCCGAAATGACCGCAATCCCTCCCCACACGCCAAAGATATAGCCTTTGGAACGGTTGGCTTTCTTCATGCCCACCGCGCTGGAAAGCCCTTCAGGCACGTTAGACAGAAACACCGCCGCTACCATGGCCACGCTCACGCTGCTGCCAGAGATCATACTGATGCCAATGGCAATAGACTCTGGCACGCCGTCAATGAGCGCCCCAATGGCCAGCGCCAGGCCACTCCCAGAATCCTCGGCCTCTGAGGCCTGCTGGTTGCCAGAATGTTTTCTGTGATGGGCGCCTTTCTTCTTCAGGAACCAGTTGGCGGCAGTGTACACCACGGCGCCCGCCAGAAACCCGAGGGCGGTAGAATCAAAGCCGCCCTGCCCGTACGCTTCGCTCATCAGGTCAAAAGCCAGGGCCGAAATCAGAACCCCCGCCCCGAAGGCCATGATGCTGGAGGCTATTTTGGCACGAACCTTTACGTAATAGCCAATGGCCGCGCCTATCAACAAGGCGCCGCCGCCCAAAAGCCCCCAAAGTGTAGCCTGCGCCCAAAGTGGAACCATAAAAGTAGAAATAGTCTCAGAAGGCTTACGGAACGGGTAAAATCTCGTTCTCTGCACGCTGCCATGACGGCTAGAAGCAAGGAAACAGAAATAAGGACACCCTCTTTCTCTTTGCCATTTTGAAAGGATCTTGGTAGCGAACGGTAAAAGCAAATAAGTAACTGGACAGTTTTAATTATGCATTTTGTCATCCTGAAAGGATCTTGTGAGCGAACCAGAGAAGCGTTTGCTAGAAAGCTATTGCCGTTCGCCAACAAGATCCTTCCAGAATGACAGGAAAAACAATATAAATATTTCTGTCTTTGTACTTAATAAGCGGTAGTACCGTTCGCTACCGAAATCTTTCCAGGTTGACAAAAGATAGCCATTGATTTGCCCACGTACTCCATAGGTAAAAGCACTGCTGTTTCTGGGCTACTTTTTAAAAAACAGGCCGAAAACAGAAACCCCAAATCAGCAGCACGCTACCTTTAGACTGAACCGTTCTTCCAGCGGTAGAACTGCATGCGCAGATGTTTAACCCACTGCACCGGGGCGGGCAGGTGATTGCGGGAAATAGACAGAAAATGCGCTTTCTCTGACCCAAAACTGCTGTAGAAATCTGAGATGGGATCAACTTCGGGCGCCTCAAAGTCAAAGACGTACTCCTGCCCCGCAAATTTCTGCAGCACGAAATCCACCAGCAGGGGAATGCCCCCCAGGCGCTTGCCCTGCGGGGTGGAGCTGTTGAAGATGTAGATGATCTGGCGGTTGAAGAAAAAGAAAAGCCCCATGGCCTGCTCCTGCCCCAGCGCGTCAACCGCCGCATACATTTGCGCCAAGCCGCGCTGGTTTGCCTCTTGGTACAGTTGCCGCAACAGCCTGTATTCATAGGTTTCCCCCATCACCCCCGCAATTTTGGGGGCAATGTACTCATGGAAGATGGAGATGATGCGGTCTATATTGGTGCTGGACTGCACGGTGAGGCCGCTGCGTTTGGCCTTGTTGATGCGCCACCGCCTGTCTTTGCGGTACCCCGAAACAATGCGCTCGTAGCCTTGCGCCAGATCAAGATGGTAGGTGGTGAAGGTGCTGCAGTTAAAATCAGTAAAAGCTTCTGTAGGAACGGTCCCATTGCCCGTGTTGAAGGCATAGCTGGACACCAGGTTGAACCGATTACCCAGCAGCTGAGCCGCTTGTTGCCATTCTTCTGTGGTGAATGGCTGCTGGTAGAACACCCCCAACTGATGGGCAAACAACGGCTGCCGCACGTACCGCATCCCAAACTTCCGCGCCGCGGGAATGGGCATGATGGTTACATATTCGCCTGCTTCCTCCTTCACAATGGCTTCCCATTTGGGTGATATAATGTTCAGGTACCAGGAAAAACCGTAGATCATGCCGTTGACCGAGCGGTTCAGGCAGGCGTCCCATTTCTGGAAATCGATGGCCGCATGGGAAAGGTAGCGAAGCATGGGGTAGGTTACAGGTGGCGCCTTCATCTACCGTGACCAAGACGAGGGCACAAATTAAGCATAAGTTTTGAGCCGAAGGCTACAGAAGTAACAGAAGCGCAGAGTACGCCACCACCCCCAGCAGAAAAGCCGAGAACCTG
This sequence comes from Rufibacter ruber, assembly GCF_014138425.1. Taxonomy (NCBI): domain Bacteria; kingdom Pseudomonadati; phylum Bacteroidota; class Cytophagia; order Cytophagales; family Hymenobacteraceae; genus Rufibacter; species Rufibacter ruber. The sequence continues at coordinate 246,352 of NZ_JACJIQ010000001.1, read as the reverse complement.
CTTTTCCGTTCTTCGGGCAGCTCTTCTTTGAGCACGTTGAGCACCACGCCCCCTGCCAGAAACGCCAAGAGCAACGCCGTAGCCGCCTCTGAGACCTGCACCACCAGCCCGGTAGCCCAGCCAGCGGCCAGGGCAATTACCAGACACCAGCGCCCCACGTGCCGGTACTTCTGTTTGTGGTGCTCCCGCAGTCCGAAGTCATTCACCAGAAAATGGAGCGCCATGGCCACAAAATAAAAGGCCGCCTCCTGCGTTGACCGCTCCTCCTGCTCGTGCAGCAGGTACCCAATCAAGGCGTTGTAGAGCGAAAATGAAAGGATATGCACCCAGAAAACGGCGGGCGGCGAGGCGTCTGCCGCACCCTTGCCCCCGTTCCTCGACTTGATGGCCATGCGTTCCAGCCCGTAGAAGATGACCAGCCCCAGCAGCGCCATGAGGTACATATGGTGTTTCAAGAAGGAAATATTTTGGTTTTGGGCGGCTTCCTGCACGTGCTCCTGCCCTTCCTGCAACTCTGGGAACAGGTGCAGAAACACATACGCCACCGACACCCCGCCCGCCCCCGACAGCCAGACGCTTCTGGGCACGCCCTCCAGAAACTTCAGCCTATCAGCAAACACATGAATGAGCATCAGCCCCAAAAGCGGAAGTACGGTAAGGAAGAAGCTATCCATGAGGTGCAGGTTGGTTCCTGCTTTTTTACTCGCTCCTCTGGAAGAATGTTTTTTTGAGATGCCGCTCGCCTTTACACACCAAGAAGCTTTTACCTCTAAGAGATGTCTTCTATGGAGATAATCTTGCCGTCTCTGAAACCAAAAATTGATTTGCCTTCCATTTCCAAACGTTCACCAGCCTGGGGGCCATCAGGAAGGTCAACCGCTAAGACGCCGCTGTAGGCGATGTTGACCTCCACCTTGTCGGCTGATTCTTCAAGGGACGTAATTTTTTGTTCCCGTTGGCTGAAAAAACTTTTTGCCTGCTCAGCCTGCGCTTTGAAGGCAGACAGCCCCAGAAGTTGCAGGTTCACCTCGCCCGAAGACACGTTCTTAAAGACAATTTCATCATGCAGATTTGCCAGCATTCCTTCCACATCAAAGTTGTTATAGGCCTGAATGTACTGGGTGACGAGCTCTTTTTTCATAGTAATTAAAAGCTAGATTGATGTTTAGCAAATGAATAGTTTGGCCGAATACTACCATATATATGTTAAAAGAAAAATTAAAACATACCTCATTTTGTCATCCTGAAAAGATCTAGTGAGCAAACTAGGTAAGCTCTTGTTGACAGCAACTGCCGTTCGCAGCCTAGGTCCTTTTTGAATGACAGAGAGAAGAAAAATGTAAGATTATTTCTATCCCAGAACTTAGACTACTTAAGGTACAGAATCTCCAATAAAAACAGAAGGCCGAGGTAAAATACCTCGGCCTTCTGTTTTGGGGCTAGTTTTTGAAAAACAGCTTAAAAACGGTCATTGTCTTCGTCCTCCTCGTCTTCTTCTAAGCTGAAGCCGCCGCCTGAGAACATGCTGCTGAGCAGGTCCTTGAACTGCAGGCCCGCGGTGAGGCGGTTGCGGGAGATGAGGCTGTATTCGGAGAGGCCGTGCAGGCAGAACTCCATGAAGAAGAGGTGCTCGGCTTCATCTTTGACGTTGGGTAGGAACTTGTCTACCACCTCAGAAAGGCTGGGCACCTGGTTAAGCACGCGCTTGTACTCGGCATCTGAGGCGTCATTCAGCAGATCCAGGGTATGGCCGTCTGAAAACCAGCCAGAGATTTTCTTGTACGGATCTTTGTCTTTCTTCTTCTTAAAGGTGTCTGGGTCTGGGAAGTAGTTCAGAAACTGTGTTCTGATGGCCTTTCCCATTAACCGGTAAGCAACCCCACCAGCGCCTTCCTGCTCGCCCTCGTACACCAGTTCTACTTTACCCGTAACGGCAGGAACCGCGGCCAGAAAATCAGCGATGCGCACGTGGGTCTGCGGCTCGGCGTTGAGCAGCACCCGCCGTTCTGCGGCGCTCACCACGCTTTCATACGCAGAGATGGTGAGGCGGGCCGAGACACCGCTTTTGGCGTCTACAAACTCACTTTCGCGGGCCTCAAAGGCAATCTGCTCCACCAGGTCATGAATCAGTTCATGGCTTTTGACGCAGTCATTCTGCGCGGGCGTGATACGCGCCTCCTGCTTGGTAATGCGCTTGCCAATGGCAATGTCTTTGGGGTAGTGCGTGATGATCTGGCTGTCAATACGGTCTTTGAGCGGTGTCACAATAGAACCGCGGTTGGTGTAGTCCTCGGGGTTGGCGGTGAACACAAACTGGATGTCCAGCGGAAGCCTGATTTTGAAACCGCGTATTTGAATGTCACCTTCCTGCAAGATGTTGAACAAAGACACCTGAATGCGCGCCTGCAAATCTGGCAACTCGTTGATCACGAAAATGCCGCGGTGCGCCCTCGGGATCAGCCCGAAATGGATCACCCGCTCATCTGAGTACGGCAGCTTGAGCGTGGCCGCTTTGATCGGGTCGGCGTCGCCGATGAGGTCAGCCACAGACACGTCTGGGGTGGCAAGTTTTTCGGTGTAGCGCTCGTCACGATGCAGCCACGTAACGGCGGTGTCATCGCCGTGCTGGTTAATTTGGTCTTTCGCGAAGCGGGAAAGGGGCTGCAGCGGGTCATCATTCAGCTCAGAACCGGCCACCACGGGCACGTACTCATCCAGGAGCTGCACCAGCAGGCGCGCAATTCTGGTTTTGGCCTGCCCGCGCAAGCCCAGCAGGTTGATGTGGTGGCGGCTCAGGATGGCGCGCTGCAGGTCTGGGATCACCGTTTCCTCGTAGCCGTAAATGCCGGGGAACACTTCTTCGCCGCTGCTCAGCTTCTTGATGAGGTTGGCGCGGAGTTCCTCTTTCACGCTCTTCGGGGCATAGCCGGCGGCCTTTAGCTGGCCCAGGGTCTTGATCTTGTGCAGTTGTTCTGCAGGTATATCTGAATAAAGCATTCGTAGTTATTGGTTGACAGTTTTAGTTATTAGAGTTTTCGGGCTGTTTTCAGAAAAACAAGCCAAAAACAGAACGCTCTTTTGAGGTGAACGCGTACCTTTAATGTATGAAACCAGTTGCCACCGCTTTAGTTTTCACCGCCATTGGCGCCGCCCTCGTGATCATTAGTGCCCTATTACGTATTTTTCACGTCATAGACCGACCCTTAGGGTATATCTTGCTGGGTGTTGGCGTGGTCTTAGGCCTCATTGGCGGCTATCTGCGTAGACGTGCCGTGAATCAAAACAAGGAGTAACCCTACTTCCGTTTTTGAGCTACTTTTTGAAAAGTAGGGCTAAAACAGAAGCATACTGGTTTTCTCTGATGAAACTTTAAATGCTTTATTTCACCCTTTCTGGAAAACCCGTATCTTAGGTAGATCACTAACGGTTACAGCTATGCGTCATTTTTCACCCCCTTCTATCTTCATGGTGCTGGCCCGTCTTCTGGTGCTGGCGGGCATAGGCATGTGCCTCACCAAAACAGCGTTTCCTGAACTGGCCATTGGTTTTATAGTGGTGGGTGGTCTGCTGAGCATTGTTTCGTATTTTGTTAAGCGTAAAACTTTTGCGGAATAGTTTTCTGTTTTCGGCCTAGTTTTAGGAAAATAGGCCAAAAACGGAAGTTGGCGCAGACACTCGCAGGTCTTAAAGACGCTGCGAGGTCTTTGGAGCAGGCGGTTATGTGGTGGGAAACGTAATTACCCTCCCCTACCCCTCCGAGGAGGGGAGTCTGGAATGCGTGAATCTTCTTGTGTAAACATCCCCCTGCCCCCTTCAAAGGGGGAATCATTCGTAACAAAGCCGAGACCTCTCCGCTGTTCGGGATTTGTAATCCAAGTATCTGCGCTTCACAGTAGCCAGATCTTGTGAGAACTTCCCTTTTCATGCCAAATACACCTTACATCCGCTTCTTTTTGTTCCTTCCATAGTCTCTGAACACTAGGTTCCCCAGGCCTTTTAGGCTGCTGTAGTAGGCTTGGCCGTTGTTGACCTGGGTGAATTCCTCCACAAACTCCTGCAGGTACGGGTCTGAGGCGATCATAAAGGTGGTGATAGGGATGTGCAGTCTTCGGCACTGGGCCGCCAGGTTCAAGGTCTTGTTCACCACCTTTCTATCCAGCCCGAAACTGTTTTTATAGTACTTCAGACCTTCTTTCAGACAGGTGGGTTTGCCGTCGGTGATCATGAAGATCTGCTTGTTACTGGTCTTCCTTCTCCGGAGTAAATCCATGGCCAGCTCCAGTCCCGCCACCGTGTTGGTGTGGTACGGGCCCACCATGAGGTACGGCAAGTCTTTCACGCTGATCTGCCAGGCGTCATTGCCAAACACAATGATGTCCAGGTTGTCTTTGGGGTACTTGATTTTCACCAGTTCGGCAAGGGCCATGGCTACCTTTTTGGCGGGCGTAATGCGGTCTTCGCCGTACAGAATCATGCTGTGCGAGATGTCAATCATAAGCACGGTGCTGGTCTGGGTCTTGTGCTCCCGCTCGGTTACCTCCAGGTCATTCTCGGTGAGGAAGAAATCCTCTGAGAGGCCGTGGGCGATCTGCGCGTTCCGGATGGACTCCGTCAGTTCAATCTGCTCAGGGGCGTCGCCAAACCGGAACTCGCGCCTGTCGGCGGAAGGCTCATCGCCAATGCCGGTTTTGGGCGTGGCATGGTTGCCGCGGCCGCCTTTCTTCAGCTTCCCGAAGATTTCTTCCAGCGCACTTTTACGGATGCGCTGCTCACCTTTGGCCTGCAGGTTAAATTGGCCGTCTGGGCCTTTGTCATCAATGTAGCCGTTCTTCTTGAGGTCTTCAAAGAAGTCGCCCAAACCGTAGCGGTCATCGGTGAGTTTGTATTGCTTGTCCAGCTCACTCATCCAGGACATGGCTTCAGCCACGTCACCGGCGGTGAGCGTAATTAACTGGAGGAAAATCTTGAGCAGCGGCTCAAAGCCCTTCTCAGTGGTTTCCTCAGGTACGAATTGGGTGAATCTATATCCGGCTGCCATTTCTTTTAACTGTTAATTCTGTATTTGGCGTTCCGCCTGCATTGGGGAGAAAGAGCAATGCGGGAAGTTCCTCATGTTCTTGCTGCCAACCTTGCGTAGCTTGTGCTTCCCTCCCGTGTCTCCTATACAACAACGAGGAAAGCATTTGGTTCTTACGCAAAGCAACCTTCTGGTGGCAACTTAGTACACAATCTTAGAAGATTCTAATCAGTTTCTTAGAGAATACCAACTTACCTATCTATGCGTGCCATCTGGAAAAATACGGTTTTAGCCGAAAGTGAAGAGACGATTGAAGTGGAAGGGAACCATTATTTTCCGCCCAGTTCCCTGCAATGGGACTACTTCCACCAAAGCGACCGCCACTCTACCTGCCCCTGGAAAGGAGAAGCCAGCTATTTTAATATACAAGTAGGCACCTTTGAGAACAAAGACGCCGCCTGGACTTACCCCCAAACCGAAGAAGCCGCCAAAGAAATTGAAGGTTTCGTGGCATTCTGGAAGGGCGTGCAGGTGGTGGGGAGCTGATTTGAAGATTTATAAAGGTAAAGATGAGTAAGTTTGGTGAAAAGGGAAGTACGTTTTTGTGCTCGTTTTAGGAAACGAGGCCGAAAACGGAAAGTAAGACTTACTTCATCTACCTCTCACGCAAGTTTAGCGCTAGCGTAACTTGTGGGTCCTAATCCGGAAGTTGATACACTTCCTTGCGTATTCCTAATTTCTGTTACCCAATCTGTTAGTTGAAAACAAAATCGCGAAGCAAGGATCTTCATTCCAATAATTTCCTCACCCTTGTTTAGAAGAGCATCACGCTGTATCATCCTCGCATTACATGTTGCCTAAGATAAGCGAGTACAACCAAATGCAATTAATAGGGATAAGTGGAAAACTATAATCAATGTCATTATCTCCTACTAACCTACATGAAAACAAAAACGCCCCACAATTTCTTGTGGGGCGTTTTTGGTCTATTTTCAGAAAAGCAGGTCAAAAACAGCCTGTTTCTAACTGTCAATCCACTTGAACTTGTATTGCAGCTCTGGTACTTTCACGCGGTCAGCCACGCGCCGGAGGCGGTTAGGCAGGGCCATGATGTAGTCGCGGGCGCGCTCCCCGGCTGAGTTAAGGCCTGTGACGCTGGTGATTTTCCACTCTCTGATGAGGGTTTCCATGATCTCCACGTAGTCATTAGAGGTGTACACACCAATGCGCTGCGCGGCGTCTGTGAAATGCCCGAAGGTCTGCCCCTGGTCAATGCCCAGTTCACGCAGGTAGTGCGCGGGCATGACAATCTTTTTGCGCATCATGTCTTCAAAGGCGAGCATCATCTCAGAAGGGTCCACCTCAAAGATCTTCTTCACAAAAGACTTGTAGGCTTTGGCGTGACGCCCCTCGTCAGCGGCAATGTGGTTACAGATACGGGCCAGCACGGTCTCCCCGGCCTGCTTGGCCAGGGCGCCTACACGGCGGTGCGACACGTTGGTGGCCGTTTCCTGAAAGGAGGTGTACACAAAGCTGCGGTACGGGTCATCATCGGTTTTGATGTCCATGCCGTCGGCAATGAGGTATTGGGTAGAGGCTTCCATCTGGCGCATGTCTATGCGGCCGGTCAGGTAGAGGTAGCGGTTCAAAAGATCCCCGTGGCGGTTCTCCTCTGAAGTCCAGCCACGGTTCCAGCGCATCCAGGGGCCGTCTGGGTCACGGCTCACGTCTTTGATGCTCATGATCCAGCTTTCATAGGTGGGCAGCGCCTCTTCAGTGATGGTATCGCCAATCAAGACGGCCAGCAGGTCATAAGACAGTTCACGGGCACGTTCCTTCAGGTCACGTAACTCGTCAAAGAAATTATCAAAACGGGCATCAGGCAGAAAATCAGCGGGCTGCCAGCTGTCTTCCACAGATTTCAGAAACTCCGGAAGCTTTTCTTCCAGGAAGTTCTCCAGGTATTTCATCACCTCAGAACGGGTGGCGGCAATATTAGAAATCATAAGAAACAAGATATAGAAAGACAAATATACTAACTTTCAAGTAGAACGCCCTGACTTGCCTCCCTGAAACCAGCACACAGCCCCGGTTATGACCAGAACTGAACTTATGCCTACGTAAAAACAACATCTGGGTTGACATAAGCCACCCTATGCAGAAGAAATGGTTTCGGGTCTTTATCTTTGGGAATACGCTTTTGCCCATGTTCCTGTTCAAGAAACTACTTCCCCCCGCTGCCCGGCTTGCCCTCAGGCAACTGTTCTGGCAAACCAGGAGCTGGCTGTACACAGGGCGCAAGGTGTATTGTCCGCTTTGCGAGCACTCCTATAGAACGTTCCTGCCCTTCGGGAACAAAGGGGAGAGAAGGCCGCAGGCGCTTTGCCCCCGGTGCCACACCGTTGAGCGCCACCGGTTGCTGTGGCTGTACCTGCTGGAAGAACTGCACATTGACCGGCAATCTTTTACCGTTCTCCACATGGCCCCTGAGCCTATCCTGCAGAAAAAACTCAAACAGTTCAAAAACCTGAACTACCGCAGCGCTGATCTGGAGTCGCCGGTGGCCATGGACAAGGTAGACATACAGGCGCTTCCCTACGCAGACGCCTCTTTTGACCTGATCCTCTGTTCCCATGTTCTGGCCCATGTGCCCAATGACCTGCAGGCGCTACAGGAGCTGAGACGGGTGCTGCGGCCAGGCGGCAGGCTCTTGCTCCAGGACCGCATGCATGCCGCTCTTGCCAAAACCTTAGAACAGCCTGATGCCCATACGCCCACGCAGCGGTTACACGCCTACGGCCAGGCCGACCGTTTCCGGAACTACGGCCCTGATTTTGCCCAACGGGTGGCTGCCCAGGGGTTTGCTGTAGAAGCGGTAGAATACGCCCTCACCCGTACCCCGGAAGAACAGTACCGCCTACGTCTGGGGCAGCAGGAAATTATTTTTGTGGCTACACAGCAGGCTATAAAGAAACAGGTATCTGATGTTTAAGGTATTTCTGCGCTCAAGCCGTCTGCTGGGGGTAGTGGGAAAACTACGGCTCTTGCGGTGGCGACTTTTCTTTAAGCCTGCTCCCGTGCAAGACACCGTCACTCCAGACATGGTGCCCCAACCGTTAGAAGGCTATACAGACCGCCTCTGCTATGCACCTGGGCAAACGGTGACATTTCACCTCAAAGCACTGCAGGAAAACAACCTGCTGCTTCTGCAATACCGCACCCCCCAGGCCAACTGGCAAACCCTGCACGAACATTCTTTTGACCTCCTTCTACAGCAGGAGACCCTGGAGGAGGCCCAACACGGCTGCAACTGGACGCCAAGCTGGACCTTTACCCTCCCGGCCCAGACCCCACAAGGGTATTATCGGGCATTCCTTAACAACCGTTTGGGCGGGTTGGCTTCAGAAATCCATTTTCTGGTGAGTTCTCCCTCCCCCTCATCTGAGGTGGCCGTATTAGCTCCGGTTTCTACGTGGCAAGCCTACAACGCCTACGCCGGCCAGTCGCTCTACCGCAATGCCGTTGCCGCAGAGGCGGTGCCCTATGTCTCTACGCTTAGACCCAATACCGCCCTCACCTACCACCGCACCACCAGCCACCAGCATGACCTCCAGATAGAGAGCCACCTCTACCATTGGTTTGCAGAGAAGTACCAGGCAGATCTGTTGCCAGATTATTTTCTGGAGGCGCACCCTCAGCGTTTCCAGTCTTACAAAGTGATTGTGCTGGCGTACCACGCTGAATATTTTACCCAAAAGATGTACCACACGCTCAAAGACCTGGTGCAGCGGAAAAAAATCAGTTTGATCGCCCTGGGCGGAAATCAGCTTTACTGGCAGGTGCGCTGGCACAACAGCTTCACCCAGCTGGAATGCAGGAAAGACGGCGCATTCTTTGAACATGAACCTGAACGGGGCTGTCTCTGGCGCCACACCTCTGCCCCTGAAGCCACACTTTTAGGCGCACAGTTTTCTGAGGCCGGCATGAACTCCTATGCCCCGTACCAGGTGCTCACCCCAGAACATTGGCTTTTCTCCGGGTCTCACGTCACCCGGGGGCAGCTTTTTGGAGAAAAGGGCCTAGACGGGCTCCCTATCTGCGGCGATGAGACAGACAAAACCACCTGGTGCAGTCCCGCTAACACGGTGGTGTTAGCCAAAGGGCTGAACAAAGCCGCCACCTCCCAAGAAAGGGCAGTCTATCAGCCCGGTAACAAAGAATGGAACGGAGAAGGCGGGGGCGAAATCACGGTTACAGAACTTTCCCCGCAACACGCGGTGCTGAACTCCGGCTCTATCCAGAGTGGTGCCGGTGTGGGGGTAGATGCAGTGTTCACGCAGGTCATCACCAACTTCATGCACCGCTACGCCCGTACCTCCAGCGGTGGTACCACTTCCTGACAAACTGCAACGGAACCCGGTAACGCACCAGTTGCTGCAAAACCCTGTCAGAGCCCCCCACGCCGCCTTCCTCCTGCAAAATACTGAGTAGTTCTGCGGCCTGCCTGTAATTGGCGGTGAGATAAGCGTGTCTGGCTTCATACCTGATGCGGCGTTGCAAGGCTTTCCGCTCTGCGGGGTTCTGCACCAGTTGCTGCGCCTTTCTGATTACCTGAATGGTGGAGGCCAGCTGTTGGTCGCCTTTTTTATACAGCTGCCGGGAGAGCGAATGGGGGTGCATGCGGCGCTGGCAGAGCACCTGGTCCAGGAAATGGTATTTCCAGTTCCTGGATGACCGCACCCAGAAATCAAAGTCCTCATACGCCAATGAAGCGTCATATCCGTTCAGCTCTTCCAGCACCCTGCGCTTTACCATGACGGTGGGGGGGCAAATAAAGTACCTGCTCAGCACCTGCGCAAACACGTCCCCCTGGGCGGGAGCCGGGGAAAGAGCACCGTCTTTGCTCCGCTGGTAAAACCGGCCCAACAGATGAGAGGCCTCATCTATCAGGTCAGCGTCTGTGTATAGAACCCCGTAGTCAGGGGGCAGGGCGGCAAAGGCGGCCACCTGCCGGGCCACCCGCTCCGGGTGCAGCACATCATCAGTGGCGAAGTCTATCACGTAGTCTCCTTTGCTCCACCTGAACGCTTCATTGAATGAATAGCAGTTGCCTTTGTTCTGCCGGTGCCGAAGGAATTGGATAAAAGGATACCGCTGCACGTACTCCTCAATAATAGCCACACTGTCATCAGAGCTCAGGTCATCTACCACCAGGATCTCCAGGTTGGGGTACGTCTGCCCCAGCACAGAATCCAGGGCCTGCCTGAGAAAGCGGCCATGGTTGTAGCACAGGCAAATCACAGATACCAGGGGAGCGTTCATTTTGAGAAAAAGTAAGACCGGAACAGATACAGGTGGAACAGCAGGAACAGCGCCCAGTCAATGGCATAGGCCACGGTAAGGCCCTCAATGCCCAAGAGAGGGATTAACGTGAGCACCAGCAGGAAATACACCAATGGCGAAACCAGCTGCACCCCAATGTACAACCGCACCTGCGCCCTTACCGCCACCACATAAGACAGCATCCACGCCACCATTTTGAATAAATCACCCAGCAACTGGTAATTGAACAGGTCCTGGGCGGGCAGAAAGTCTTCATTGAACAGTAAGACCAACAAAAACCGCCTTAATAGATACACCAACAGCAGGCCTGCCGCCAGCAACGGGGCCAGCGTAAAGAAGATGGTGCGCACGTACTTTTTCAATTCCTCTTCCCGGGGGAGAAGGGCCGCAATCTTTGGGTAATACACCATACCCAAGATAGAGGTATAGGCGAGCGTATAATTATCAGACACTTTTACCACCGTCTGCCACAGCCCCGTATCATGCAGCGAGAAGCGGTGCATGGCAATTTCCCGCACCAGAAAATCTGAAAACTTAGCGCCAACCAGGGTGGAAACCCCCATCAAAATAAATTTCCCCAGTTCCCGCAAGGTCTCCTTTTCGGGTTTGACTTGCCAGGCAGGGACCAGGCGTTTCTGAAAGACCATTGCCGCCGCCGCCAAACCGCCCACCGCCTGGCCTGCTAAAAAAAGGCACAGCACCGCTGGCAAAGGCAACTCCCCCACCGCCATCCAGATTATAGCCACCGTAGCAGTACTCACCAACAGCACCAACCCCACGTACAGCCTTAGGAACTGGCGGGCCAGCAGCACTGACAACCCGAAGAGGTACAGCAGCAACAACAGGAACAACCCCACCAGAAGCAAGGGGTACCAGCCGCTCCCCTGGAGCAGGGCATCTAAGTTAAACCGGTTCAGGAAGAAGTCAGGGAACCCCAGCACGGTGGCCAGCACCGCCACAAAGGAAAGAAGGCTGAGCCACAGCCCGGTCCAGAAAAAGGACTGGTAGCGCGGCCGCCCCACATCTTCCTGGGCCAGGTGCCTGATCAGACCCACGTTCACCCCGCTGTTGGGAAGGGTGGTCAGAATAGCGATCAGCCCCTGAAAGTGCGACAGCAAGGTGATCCCGCTGGGGCCGTAATAGATGGCAAACAGCTTATTGACCACCAATGAACTCCCCGCCCGGGCCACCGTAGAGAGTCCTGACCAGAGAGAGCCTTTCAAAAACTGCTGGATGTGCTGCTTTCTAGCCATTCTGCAAACTAAGTAATTTAGAAGAACAGTCTTTTCTTGGTGCGGCGTTTTCGGGCTATTTTCTGAAAAACAGCCCGAAAACAGCTTTTACTCTGCTTTATTCACATTGGTCTTCTGCACTGCCAACTGGCACCGGTTGAACCTGCTTTCGTCCTTCTCACTCTCCGGAACGCTGCTATGCTGATCAAAAATCACTTCGCCAGGATCTTTCACGCTCAGCCTTCGCCTGCAAAACCAAAATGGGAATATGGGCTTAGGGGAGAAAACTGGTTGGTTTGGCCTGCACGTCAGGCAAAGAAATGTTGCACCTGCTCCACCACATAGTGTTGCTCCCCTTCGGTCATACCCGGGTAAAGCGGAAGGCTGAGACTGGTAGCCGCCAACGCCTCTGTTACGGGCAAGCCCCCTTTTCTCAACCCCAGATGGCCGTAAGCTTTCTGCAAGTGGGCCGGCACCGGATAATGCACCAGGGTGCTGATACCTTTTTTCTGCAGGTATTGCTGCAATGCATCACGCTGCCGCGTTCTGACCACGTACAGATGAAACACCGGCTCAGTCCCGGGGGGGACTTCTGCCGGGCACTCCAGATCCCCCACCCCCGCCAACTGCTGGCTGTAACTTCTGGCCAATCTCCTCCTCTCCTCATTGAGCTGCCCCAGATACGGGAGTTTCACAGAAAGCACGGCGGCCTGCAGAGAATCCAGGCGGGAGTTCACGCCGGGCAGCTCATACGCGTACCGCTGGGACTGCCCGTAGTTCTGGTATTTCCGGATAAAGTTCAGCCGCTCCAGATCCTGGCTCACCACGGCACCCGCGTCTCCCACCGCCCCCAGGTTTTTGGTTGGGTAAAAACTGAAGGCGTTCACATGCCCAAACGAACCTACTTGCCGGCCGGCCACCACCGCCCCGTGCGCCTGCGCACAGTCTTCTACCACCAGAATGCCCTTCTCCTGCGCCACCTGCATGATCTGGGGCATGGGGCACGGCAACCCAAATAAATGAACCGGTATCACTGCCTTTGTGTGCTGGGTAATGGCTTGGTTAACGGCCTGGGCGGTGAGGTTGTAGGTTTTCTCATCTGGGTCCAGCAGCACAGGAGTAGCCCCCACCTGCTGCACCGCATTGATGGTGGCAATGAAACTGTTCCCCGGCAGCAATACGTCATCTCCGGGGCCAACCCCTAACGCCCGCAGACTCAGTACCAGGGCGTCAAACCCGTTACCGACACCTACTGCCTCTTTTACCCCAATATAATCACTAAAACTTCGCTCAAACTCCTGAACGGAAGCACCCAAAATGAACTGCTGCCTCCGGTACTCCTCTACCAGCGTCTGCTCAATTCGTGCATGTATTCCGTCAGGGAAGTCTCTGAACGTGAAGAAGGGTACTTGCATGTTGTTCTCCTGTGTCATGGCCTGCTCCTTACTTCCAGGTGAGCAGATACCGCTCCTGCAGCATGGCCCTGGCCCCCATGCTCTCTTTGAAGTAATACAGCTGCTCATTGATATATGGCGGGCCAGGGGAAGTCCCAAAGCTAAAATACCGTTTCTGGCCCTGAAACGCAGAGAAAATCTTGTCCAGCAGATACGGGGTGGCCCCCAGTGCCTTCCCTTCTTCCCCCATGCCAATGTATTGGGCGTGCACTACCTGCTCTGTTACAAATACCACCGTCCCGCCTAAAAGCTCCTGCCCCTGGAACACCCCGTACAATACAATATTCTCCGGAAAACTCCTTGCCAACTGCCGGAGTTCTTCTACTGAATGCGTGGGATACACCCTGTACTTGGTTTGGAGCAGTTCCTGCATGATTTGCATAAACGCAGAGAGATTCTCACTCCTTCTCACTTCCAAGGCAGCTTTCTTTGCTTTCTGCACCGCCCATTTCACCCCTTTTGAATACTTTCTGGGTGCCGAAAGATCTAGTACGCTCACCAAATCCCGGGCCGTCATTTCTGCCCCCAACTGGGTCAGCACCGCCACATCTTCATTAGACGGCAACTGGTGGTAACACGCCGGAATCGCTTTGTACACCAGGGCATGAATATTTTGCGCCTTCAAATAGACTTTCAAGGCCGAAAACACCTCCCGCATTCCCAAAAAAGTCATAGCAGCGTCACAGAGAACGCCGCCAAATGTGAGGCCATTGTGTGAATACAGCGTCTCTCCCTGCACATGCGCCGGCAAGACGGCTACCAGCCTGTTCTTTTGGAAGAACAGCAAAGACTCGTCCTGAAACCGGGAGGAATGGTACTCCATGTAGCGCCGCTGAAACATGAAATGCCCGTTCTTTGCGCGTTGCACAAAAGCATCCCACTCATTCTCATACGCGCTTGTGTATTTGATGACGTCCATGGGTTCTTCTCCGGCGGGCTTGGTTACTTTGCCAGAAGCTTCAAAAACTCCTGGTACTCCCTGATATAGTCTGACTCTTCAAAACATGTGGAGGTCATGCAACAGAGAATAGCATCTGCTGCAGGATGTACCGCAATCCAGCACAGCGGCGGTATGTACAGCCCCTGGGAGATATCTGACAGCTCAAAAGCCTTTTTGCCCCGGGCAGTCTGCGTATGCACCACCACGCTCCCTTGCACTACCGTCAGCACCTCTTTGGTGGTGCGGTGGGCGTGCCCCCCGCGCACGGTGTCAGCGCCGTTAGGGTACACCCAGAAAACCCGCTGCACGGCAAAGGGCAGACCAGCGGCGTCTTGGGTGGAAACTAACGTGCCCCCGGCATCTGAAAAGGTTGAAAACGGCAGTAGGTAAGGTTCTGATGGCATCATTTGCCCCCAAGTTACGCAAACCCGCCAGAATGGTGACAATAGTAGCGCCAAGAGCAAGAACCAAGACCCGCCTACCCCCTTCGCCCATCCTTTGACCCCTCCCCTACAGAATAGCTTCCTAATTCAACCGGCTGCGCCGCGTCCGGTTCTAGACGCTGCTGGCTCTCCTTTTAAGCTAAACCAGTAGTTTCTGGTGAAACCGCCCCCCGTGCCTGAGCATAAGGCATGTTTCTATCCCGGGTGAATTCCAGGCCCCTATTCTGCCAAGCCCACAGAGCGGCAACCGGTATTCCCTATACCGCACCACGGCCTTTGAACCAGAGATGACATCTGGTGGCCGTGCCGGTGCGGTTCCTCCTATTTTATCAGGCACGGGGGCCTGTCTGCTTCAACCTGTTTTAGGGCTGTTTTCTGGAAAACAGCCCCAAAACGCACTTCTGCCCTTTCCTAAATACTTCGTAATTTTGCGTTCCATGCAGGATACCTACCGCACCATAGCCGCACCCGTTGAGGGGTTGTACAAAGAGAAAGGCAGCAAGTTTATTGCCAAGGCGTACCCGGTGCGCTCTGAAGAGGAGGTGAAAGAGATCCTGCAAGCCCTGCGCAAAGAATTCTTTGACGCCCGCCACCACTGCTACGCGTACCTGCTGGGGGCTGACCGGGCCACCTACCGCGCCAATGATGACGGTGAGCCCAACCACTCAGCGGGAGACCCCATCCTGGGGCAGATCAAATCTGCAGATCTGAGCAATGTGCTGGTGGTGGTGATCCGGTATTTTGGCGGCATCAAGCTGGGCGTGGGCGGCCTCATTCACGCCTACAAAACCGCCACCGCTGAGGCATTGGCCCAGGCCTACGTAGTAGAACGCCATGAAACCACGTTCCTCACGGTCCAATTCAGTTATGAGCAGATGAATGACGTGATGCGGGTGGTGAAAGACTATGACCTTCTGGTTCGGCAGCAGGACTTTCAGCTGGATTGCCAACTCACCGTAGAGGTGCGCACCAGCCTGGCCCCGCAACTAGAAGAGCAGTTCTCCAAACTGGGCCGCCTGCGTTAGAATTCTCACCGCCTTCCCAACCTTAAGAGCTTGTTTAAATTTTGATTTTGCAAGCGAAAACGGGGAGCGAAAGGTTCTTCTATAGCGTTTTTTGAGCAGCATACGCCCCGCTATGGTGCGAGTCAACCGCGAAGTCAGGTTCTTTTGATACCCGTTTGCAGTGCAAAAGGCAAATTTAAACATGCTCTAATTCCACCCCGTCCCTCAGGTGGTGGCTCTCTTTGTCTGCCTCTCTTTTTGGAGCACAACATCTTTTAACTCCCCGGTTCACGTTACCTTCTTAAAACTAGCCGTAAGGCAGCTACCCTGGCGCGGGACTTCAGTCTTGTGACGCAGATGGTGCAATTCTCCAGACACCCCGGGAGCCTTCTTTGATCTCTAAAGGCAACTTTAGACCAGCTTACCACAACCTTAGGGAGCACATCCTCCTTCGGCCAAAGGCCGAAAATGCCCCGGGAGGCTTTGGTTCATAAACGTCAACAGCGGCGGCGGTCACACACATAATCCTGTAACAGCCCCTGGCGTCGCTTCAGAAGAACGCATTTTGCCAGCGGCCTTTCTGGCCCCTTTTAAAGAACCTGGCTTCGGCAACGCCGAGGCCTAAAGCGGCCCCTTTCTGTTTCCGGCCTGTTTTTCAGAAAACAGGCCGGAAACAGGTCAGCCTTGCAAGCCAGATTTTCGTACCTTTTGAGCCGTTGGCCCTGCTGGGCACCCGGCCCCCTTGCTGGTGCGGGGAAGGCTGCGCCGTTTTTGAACCTGATTGTGCATGACAGATTACCATATCCCTAAGCGGCTTCGGCCGGACACTATCTCCCGGAAGGCCGGGCAGCGGCCGGGGTCGCTGGCCCTGCCGGAGAACGCCCTTGCGCCCCGGTTTTTCCTGATTTCTTACGGGCCTGATTTTTTTCTGGAGCAGGAGCACCAGGGCTATGACAGCCTCATGCACACGTTCAGGGAACACCCGCAGGCCAAGCACTGGCTTGATGTACGGGGCTACGCCGATGTGCCGGTGCTGGAACGCATGATGGCTGATTTCCAGATCCACCCGCTGCAGATGGAAGACATAGTCAATGATTACCAGCGCCCCAAGGTGGAAGACGAAACCGACCGCCTGTTCATTGTGTCCCGCATGATTGAGTTCAATGAGGAGCACAAGCTGGAAGACCGGCAACTCACCCTGCTCACCGGCCCCAACTATGTGCTGACCTTCCAGAGTGACTACCATGACTGCCTGGACGTGCTGCGGGACCGCATCAGGTCGGGCAAGGGTACTATCCGGAAACGCCCCGTCATGTCGCTCACCCATGGCATTTTAGACGTGATCACTGACTACTATTTTCCGGCCATGGCCAAGATTGGCGACTACGCAGAGGAGCTGGAAGACTGCCTGTTTGAGAACCCCGGCCGCCAACTGCTCACCCAGATCCTGGACCTGAAGCGCGAGGTGGTGAAGCTGCGCCGCACGGTGTGGCAGGAGCGGGACAAGATCAACGAGCTGCTGCGCATGGATGAGGAGGTGATTCCGGCGGAGCTGAAAATCTACTTCCGGGATGTGTATGACCACGCCGTGCAGCTCATGGACCTGGTAGACAACTACAAGGAGACCACCAGCAACCTCTCAGACCTGTACCTCTCAAACGTGAGCAACCGCATGAATGAGGTCATGAAAGTATTGACCATCATCTCCACCATCTTTATTCCGTTGAGTTTTATTGTGGGGTTGTACGGCATGAACTTTTCGCGGGAGAACCCCCGCGGCGGTATCAATGAGTGGAACATGCCGGAGCTGTACCACCCGTACGGGTATGTGTACCTGCTCACTTTTATGGGGTTGGTGGTCACCGGTATGGTGTATTTCTTCTACCGCAAAGGCTGGCTCAGTAATAAGTAGCGCCAGTTTTGGGCCTTTTTTTCAGAAAACAGGCTCAAAACAGGCCTTCAAGCTACCCACTAAAAAAGGCGCCCCTTTTGGGAGCGCCTTTTTTGTTTTTGTAATTCTGTGTGCTGCTTATTTCTTAGCTACCAGATTGATGTCTAGCACAAAGTCATTGCTGATGGCTTTATCACCCAGGTTGTCAAAGAAGCTGCCTGACCCGTATTTGATGTCATATTTGGTTCTGTCAACGGTTACCTTGGCGTTGGCTTTGATCTGGTTACCGGCGTGCTGTATAGTAGCCGGGAACTGGATGGGCTTGGTGATGCCTTTGATGGTCAGGTCACCAGACACCAGGTACTGGCCTTTGCCGGTGGCTTTCGCGTTTTTGATCACCAGGGTAGACGTTGGGTATTTGGCGGTCCCAAAGAAATCTTCTGACTTCAGGTGACCCACCAGGTTCTGGTTCATTTTAGCATCAGAGATGTCTGTGCAGGCAATAGAACCCATGTCAATGGTAAAGGTACCCCCTAGAATGTTCTTGCCGTCGCTAACCAGTTTACCATCTGCAATACTGATGGTGCCTGAGTGCTCACCAGTCACCTTGGTGCCTACCCAGGCCACTTTAGACTGATTGGCTACTACTTTGTAGTCTGCGCCTTTGCCTGCAAATGCGAATGTTACCAACGCTACCAGCGCTGCTAAAACGGTGTTTCTTAGTTTCATTTCTTTTTGACTTACTGTTTAAGTGCTGCAAATGTATAAACAATTAATGTACATACAAATGTTGTGCAGAAAAAAAATTTGTCAACCCCGTCAAATAATCCCAAGTCTGTCAGCAAGAAAGCCCCTCTGCCTGTCTGCCACCAGGAAAGCCCCCGCTGTTTTAGGGCTGTTTTCCAGAAAACAGCCCTAAAACAGCAGCAGAGAAGCCAAAAGAAGTAGAAGCCCCGGTGGGCAGAGGTGGAGCTGCAGCGCTAATCAGTTTCTACCCTGCACCGTTATCTTCTGCAGCACCCGGTTAAAGGAGGCAAAGAGAATGTACTGGTTCTGCACCTCGTTGAACTGCACACTCACCGGGAATGAGGCGTTGATGGGGTCTTTGCCCAGCGGCTGGGCCTGCACGTCAAACAGATAGGCTTTGCGCGTACCGGTCTCCCTGATCACGTACAGCTTCTTGTCTCCCCCAAAGTGGAAGTACTGCACCTCCTTAGCTGACGACGTGACAAACCGCCGGTCTAGCAGCAGTTTGAGCTCCTGGCTGTACAGCGCCACCCGCCCAGGGTCTGTCCGGGCTATGATGTAAGATTTCCCGGTTGGCTCCGGCACCAGCTCAAAGGTGCTTCTCCGGTCTGGGCGCAGCAGCTGTTTCCGGCTAATGATTTCGCCCGTCAGGTCAAATGTGACCACTTCGCCACTCTGGGTAACGGTGGCGCAGGTAGAGCGGCGGAAGGAAATGCCCGGCTTGACAAAAAGCCCTGACCGCAGGTTGGCCCCCAGGTTGATGGGGAAACCGGGGTATGTCTCCCCCTGTTCGCCAAAGGCATAGACAAACCCATTCTCCAGCACCACCATGATCACGTTTCTGCCGTTGACCTTGAGGTGCTGCGGCGGCGCGGCCAGCCGGCTGTCTAAGCGCATAGGCGTCCACCCGCCCTGCAGGTTGCCCTGCATGTCCAGCAGGAAGATATTGCCCAGCTGGTCATCTACCGCCAGCCGGTAGTTCCCGTTCTTGTCATAGTCAAACACGGTCAACTGCTGCAGACGCAGGGAGTCTCCCAACGTAAACGGGAAGTTCTCCAGGTCATTCCCGTTCTTGTCTACCCCAAAGATACGGTTAGGCGTGGCGAAAAAATATTTGAGCCGTTTGTCTGCCCCATACACCAACTGGTGCACCGGCCCCATGACCCGGGCATCCAGCGTGTCTGTCCAGTTCTGCCTGTCCAGCTGGGCTGACACCCCGTGCAGCACCAGTGCCGAGTCCTGCACCACCAGCTCAGCGGTGTTGTCAACGGGGTACTGCAGCAGGAACGGCATGGTGAGCAACCGGCTCTTCAGGTCATACGTCTCTTCCTGGGTGATTCCCTGGGAGGCCAGCACCTTCTTCACAGAAGACTCCTCCTGGTGCCGCAAGATCAGGCTGGTGTAGTACTGCTGCTCGGCGGCGCTGAACTGGAAACTCAGGTAATTGAACTTCTTTACAATGCTGCTGTTGCGCAACAGGGCCGCCTGGTTCTGGTTGTTCATAGACCGCACCAGCAGGTTCCAGGCGTTGGCGGTGTGGATGTACAGCCCCACGTTGTCTTCCTGCTGCGTTTCTGCCAGCAGCGGCTCCATGGCCTCAGACTTGCCCCAGACCTTGCCCGCCTTCACCTCTGCCAGGAGCGAACGCATGGTGGCGACATCATCTGTGAACAGGATATAGTTTTGCAGCGTGGTATAATAGGTCTGGTCAAACCCCTTGAACATGTCTCCAAACAGCTGCTGCGGAAGATCTTTGGCCGTCAGCAACCGAATGGTGTGGTCGGCATACTTTTCCTGGGTACCGGCGGTCTGCCCCGGCTGCAGGCGGTTCAGCAGGGACTGGGTGTACGCCGGGTTAGACGCCTGCGCAAACAGGACCTTCTCTGGCGAGGTTCTGGTGTCATAGGCCTCTAAGTAGCAGAGCCCCAGCTCCCCGGCAAACGAATTGGCCAGAGTGTCCAGAAACGAGGCATTGGGCTTGCCTGACACCGCCCTGAGCACCCCCATCTGGTTCATGCCCAGGTGCAGCAGCACCGCCGCCCGGTTGGGAATCACCTCCCTGAGCTTGAAAGATTTGGCGGCATGCCCTTTCAACCGGCTGAACAGGGACCCCTCCACCGTCTCCGGGTTAGAGAAGCCGTTCAGGAAAAGCCGGTTGTTGTTCAGTTTCAGCTCCAGCATGCTGTTGCGGCAGAGGCTGCTCAACAGGTTCACGTCATCCAGCAGGTCTTCCTTCAGAAAGGTACTGAACAGGTCTGGCACGTGCTGGTAGTTGATGAACACGTTGGCGTACACCTCTGGCTGGCTCAGGTAGTTGGTGTTCTTGTAATCTTTGGCCGGTGATTCCAGCTGCCCCCGGTTTATGCGCCGCACCACCTCCTCAACCAGCACCGGGCTGGCGCTGATCACCAGGTTGTTGTGGTAGCTGAAAAAAGAAAAGTTGTTGGTGTTGTTCTGGTGAACGATGTCTGTGATCTGAAACCCCTGGTAATCCCGTACCTCCTGCCGGTACTCGTCTGCCTTCACCACATTCTCCACCAGGGTCCTGATGTAGCGGTGCTCTGCCACGGTGTTTACCGGTATGTAATAGAGCAGCTCCTGGTCAGTGCGCCCCATCACGTGCAAAGACACCAGCATGTTCTTATTGACCAGGAAGTTTCTGAACTGGGAGCGGCCGCCAGAAAGGCTGTCCAGGGTGGTCAGCTGGTCTTCCAGCCGCAGCACAAAGGGCATCTGCGAGACGGTAGACCACAGGTCTGACTCCTGCAGGTGGTCAATGAACCGGGGCACGCTGTTGGTTTCGGCAATAAAGACGGCATCATCAGGTACCAGCGTCCAGAGGTCTACTTTTTCGCGAGCCTCTGTCCATTTGGTAAACCCGTAAAAGCCCAGCGCCAACAGCACCACCACACCACAAAGCCAGTAAATCGTCTTTTTCGGCATCCTGTAAGGGTTAGGAAACACAAAAATAACGGAAAAACCTCCGCTTCAGCGTCCTTTCTCTACAAATTGATATGATCAGGGTGCAAAGCCACCCCGCGTTTTCTTAGTAACTTGCGCAAAGTTCAGAGCGCCCGGGGGAAACACCCCTCATGGGCGGTGTCTGTATTGGCGGCCGCCCGGGTCTGTTTTCGGCCTGTTTTCCCAAAAACAGGCCGAAAACAGAATACGCCCCCTCCTGTAGAGGCAGGTTTTTCTGAACCGATGACATTCACACAGTTAAAATTATGCGCGTAGTGCTACAGCGGGTCACGCAGGCATCTGTGACCATTGAAGGAAACGTGAACGGCCAAATTGGCCAGGGGCTGCTGGTGTTAGCCGGCTTCACCCCCACAGACACCCCCGAAGACCTGGCCTGGACAGCCCGGAAAATTGTCCAGCTCCGTATTTTCAATGACGCGGAAGACAAGATGAACCTGAGCGTGCAAGACGTGCAGGGCGGCCTTCTGCTCATTAGCCAGTTCACCCTGTACGCCAACACCAAGAAAGGCAACCGCCCTTCTTACATCAACGCCGCGCCGCCGGCCGTGGCCATTCCGCTGTACGGGCAGTTTCACCAGACCCTGGAAAAGGAGCTGGGCAAACCGGTTCCCACGGGTATTTTTGGCGCAGACATGAAGGTGAGCCTGCTCAATGACGGCCCCGTCACCATCACCATTGACTCGCAAAACCGCGAATAATTGTTCATTGTTGATTGTGTTTGGGCATCGGCCACAGGCCGAAACTAGAAAACGTGTTTTTGGCTTATTTCCCCGAAAACAGCCCTAAAACACAATTCTCATTTGCACATCAGTTCATTAAGAATTAGCACATTACAAAATTCACTCAATCTCGCATTCACTTCTTCACTCATTAAAAAATGACCCTAGAGCAAGCCCAACAAGCCGTAGACACCTGGATTAAAGACGTGGGCGTTCGGTACTTCTCTGAACTGACCAACCTGGCCATTCTCACAGAGGAGGTGGGCGAAGTGGCCCGCATCATTGCCCGCCGGTACGGGGACCAGTCTTTCAAGAAGAGCGACGAGGAAGTAGACCTGGCCACTGAGATGGCTGATGTGCTGTTCGTATTGATTGCGCTGGCGAACCAAACCGGCGTAAACCTGACCGAAGCGTTCCAGAAAGGCCTGGAGAAACGCACCGCCCGGGACAAAGACCGTCACCAGAACAACCCCAAGCTAAAGGGATAATTCAACAAAAGAGAAAAACCGTTTTCGGGCTGTTTTTCTGAAAACAGGCCAAAAACGAGAATTTAGCCAACATCACGCCTCCCCTCTTTGTCAATCTGGAAGAATCTTAGGGAACAGTGGGCGAACTAGAAAGCGGTAGCTATTACCGTTCGCCACCGGGATCCTTTCAGGATGACAGATTTAAAAAAGCAGAGAAAGAATTTACGCTTGCTTATTAGGGCTGTTTTAGCGCTGATTTCTAGAAAATAAGCCAGAAACGAAATTGCTACTAATTGGTATCTGTGGGCCGCTCCTGCCGTTTATGGAAAAAAGCGCTTACCCCAACTCTGCCGGCACCAGCACGTCACCTTGCAGCACGGGCACCAGCTGGTACACGTCTTCCTGCAGGCAGAACTCAATGTCTGGCAGAATGTGCAGCCGCTCCAGCCGTTGCACGTGTGAGGACTTGGACAAGAAACCAAGCAAATCAGTTTTGGCGGTCTGGTAGAGGTGGTACGCCGCCAGGGTGGCGTCATGGTTCAGGTGGAAGTCAGCTTGCAGGCGTTCAGCCAGCGCCCCGGCAAAGAGCGTGTCTTCCAGGTTGAACAGGCCTTTCCAGCCGGCACAGACCACTACCACGTCTTTGCCTTTGGCCCGCACGTAGCGGGCCACGGCGCCCACGTTCACAAACGCCCCCACCAGCACCTCATCTGCCGCGCGTGACAGCCTGATGGCCTGCGTGCCGTTGGTGGTGGTGATGGCCAGCCGCTTGCCTTCTACGCCCTCCCGGTAATGAAACGGCGAATTGCCAAAGTCAAACCCGTCTGCCTTGATGCCATCCCGCTCAGCGGCCACCAGGTAGCCCTTCTCCCGGAACGCCAGGCATTCCTGCAGGTCACTTACCGGGGCAATGTGGGAAACCCCGTGCGCCAGGGCGGTCACCATGCTGGACGTAGCCCGCAGCACATCTACCGCCACGGCAATCTTTCCCTTTAAATCATACAGCGGCAACAGCTCTGGGCTGAAACAAACATCTATAGAAGGCATTTTGAAAAAGTTCTGAGTTCTGAGCCTTGAGTCATATAAAAAATTGGCGTTTTAGGGCTGTTTTCTGAAAAACAGCCCTAAAACGCCTGCGGTTGTTCTGAGTCTAAAGCCTGAAAAATTAAAATTATATGACTCAGGACCCATGACTCAAGACTCAGAACTCTTTATACTGTTGGTTTGTAGAACGGCAGTTTCACCACCTGCGCCTTGAGCTGCTTGTTGCGCACTTTGATAAAGAGTTCTGTTCCGGGGGCCGAGAACTCGGTTTTCACGTAGCCTAAGCCCACGCCCTTGCCCAGAGAGGGCGACATGGTGCCAGAGGTTACTTCGCCAATGGTGGTGCCCTCTGCGTCAACAATCTCATAGTGGCTGCGCGGAATGCCCTGCTCCATCATCTCAAACCCCACCAGTTTTCTGAAGACGCCCTGTTCCTTCTGGGCTTTGAGGTTCTGGGCATTGGTGAAGTCTTTGGTGAACTTGGTCACCCAGCCCAACCCGGCTTCCAGCGGTGAGGTGGTGTCTGTGATGTCATTGCCGTAGAGGCAGTACCCCATCTCCAGCCGAAGGGTGTCACGGGCTCCCAGGCCAATGGGTTTAATCCCGAACTCGGCCCCGGCCGCCATGATTTTGTCAAAGACCTCTCTGGCGTTCTCATTGGGCACGTAGATTTCAAACCCACCCGCGCCGGTGTACCCCGTAGCTGAGATGATCACATTGGGCACCCCCGCAAATTCGCCTTTGTCAAAGGTGTAATAGACCATGTTGGCCAGGTCAACCGAGGTCAGTGACTGGAGCGCCTGTGCCGCCTTAGGCCCCTGTACCGCAAAGAGGGAAAGCTCGTCTGAGATATCTCTGAGCTGGGCACCGTTGGTGTTGAACTGGTTAACCCAGTTCCAGTCTTTCTCAATATTAGAGGCGTTGACCACCAGCATGTATTCTTCCTCTGCCAGACAATACACCAGCAGGTCATCTACAATCCCGCCCTGCTGGTTGGGAAACGTGGAGTACTGAATCTTGCCCGGGGTCAGCTTAGAGGCATCATTAGACGTCACGCGCTGAATCAGGTCCAGGGCCTGCGGCCCAGACACCAGAAACTCCCCCATGTGTGACACGTCAAAAACGCCCACGGCTTTTCTTACCGTGTGGTGCTCCTCCAGATCAGAGCTGTAGCGAACAGGCATGTTGTAACCGGCAAATGGCACCATTTTAGCGCCCAGCGCCTCGTGCACATCATTTAGAGCTATTTTCTTTAATTCCATGTATGGGTTGTTTAGGAGCACCTTCTAACAGAAAGGCAAAAGTAGGCAATTACCCTGGCTTTAGAAACCGTTTACCAGAGAACAACGGCTGAACCTTATTATTGCACTTATTCTTTATTCCTCCAATAAACTCCTGCTTTAAATGCAAATCTGCAGGCGCGCCGCCTTGTTGTCCGGAAGCTTCTTTTTGGCGGTTTTACTCACTTTTTTGGCAGCAGCAGTTTCTGTGTCCTTTAAAAAAAACGCTCAGCCCCTTCTTTCTTCTGACGGTGCAAAGGTTTGTTCTAAAAATCTAAAACCCTCCATTCCTAGGCTTCGTATCACATTTTATTGGTACAATTCTGCCAGCCTAGGCTCCAGAATGGCCGGTTGGAGAGGAGATTGAAGTCTTCTGGAACAGAGTTGTTGCGTTAGTACTTGGTTGGATATGAGTTTTAGGGATACCATTTTACACGAGGCTTTGGTGATTTTTGAGCAGAAAGGTATTGAGGATATCTCTACTGAAACTCTTCTGGAATTACTGGATATCTCCCGGGGCACTTTGAACGAGATTGCCGGCTCTAAAAAAGAACTGGTGCAGGAATGCATAAGCCACTCCATCAGAGTCAGGCAGAAGGTGGCAGAGCAGATTATCTCTGAGGCAGACCACTCGCTAGAGGCCTTGCTGCAGGTGCTGCAGCTGTGCCTTGAAGAGGTGTATTCTTTCAACCACGCGTTTGTCTATGACCTGCAGGTGTATTACCCCCAGTCATGGGCCCGGCTGCAGCTGCTCATGCGCCTGCTTACCCGCAACTACTTACGGCCGCTCATTCAGCAGAGCAAAGACCAGGGGTACCTGCAGCAAGACGTAGACGCAGAGCTGGCGGCCCGCATGTTCCTGAACCACATGTACGGGTTGTTGAACCCCAGGCTTTTCCCGGCCTTCGCCTTTGACTACCAGGAGCTATTCAAAACCATGATTTTAAACTATATAAAAGGGTGCGCCACCCCTCAGGGGCAGGCACATATTGACGTATTTCCGCTCAAAGCAATGGCCGTGTAGGTTTGCTTAAAATTGATACTTTTGTACAGCCGGTTGACCAGAAGGTGAACGCGGCTGTTTCTGTGTATACCAAAGCGGTGGCTCACCCCACCTCCATAGCCCCTTATACATGAATCTTTCAACCAAGCTCTTTGCAGGCTTTGTTCTCATCTCCTTCATTTTCACAGCGGTGGCCATTGTCAACTACCGGCTCTCTGAAGATGTGATTGCCAACTCAGACTTTGTATCTGACTCCCAGAACATTACCCGCACCTCGGCCTCCCTGCAACGGAGCCTCATTGACATGGAGACCGGTCTGCGGGGGTATCTGCTCACCGGTAAGAAATCATTTCTGGAGCCCTACAACGTGGCCGCTGAACTTCTGCCCAGCCAGTTTTCGCTCCTCAAAGAATATGAGAAAGACCACCCAGAGCAGCTCAGGCGGGTAGAGGAGATAGAGGAACTGCACAAGCAGTGGCGGTATGATTTTGCCGAACCCCTCATTGAGGAAAAAGAGAGAGCCATGGCAGACACGCTCGCCAGCATTGAGGGCATCAGCAACCTGAAGCACGGCTACCTGGTGGTCAATGAAGAAGGCAAGCGCCTCACAGACCGCATGCGTATCTACTTCAAAGCCTTTAACACCATTGAGTTTGAGCGCCGGGCCGTGCGCAAGAACCGTCTGGATGAAAGTATAGCCGACACCCGCTACGTCTCCACCTCCCTCACCATTCTCTCAGTGCTGCTGGGCATGGGCTGGGCCTACTACATCACCCGCCTCATCACCCGCCGAATCATGAAAATGGTGAACCTGGCAGACAAGATTTCGCATGGCGAATACAAAACCCAGATTGAAGACAACGAGCACGATGAACTGACCCGCCTGTCTGACTCCCTGAACCGCATGGCGGCCACTATTGACAAAACCTTCACCGAGCTGGACAGCAAGAACAAGGAACTGGACCAGTTTGCCTACGTGGTGTCACATGACCTGAAGGCCCCGCTGCGCGGAATTGAGAACGCCTCCCGGTGGGTAGAGGAAGACATGGGCAAAGAACTGCCGGGCCACATCCAGGAATACCTCATGATGATGCGCATACGGGTGCACCGCATGGAGAACCTCATCAACGGCATTCTGGCGCTGGCCCGTGTGGGCAAGTCTAACCTGCAGGAAGAGAATGTTGACGTGCAGGCGCTATTATATGAACTGGTAGACATGCTCAACCCGCCGGCCGGTTTCCAGTTCCATATTCCCAGCCGGCTCCCCACGCTCAGGGCGGCCAAGGTAGAGCTGCAGCAGGTGTTCTCCAACCTCATGAGCAACGCCATCAAGTACCACCACGGCCCTGAAGGCAACATTACCATTCTGCACCGGGAGCTGGACGAGGTGCATGAATTCTCAGTGATGGATGACGGCCCGGGCATTGAGCCAGAGTACCATGACAGAATATTTGTGCTTTTCCAAACCCTGCAGGAGCGGGATGCCGTAGAAAGTACGGGGGTGGGCCTGGCTATTGTCAAAAAGATCATTGAACGACGCGGCGGCCAGATACGGGTAGAGTCTAAACTGGGCGAAGGCTCAGTCTTTACCTTCACCTGGCCCAAATTTAAATTGACCGACAGCTAAGAAGTCCCTATTTTTGAACCTTATTTAGTATCATTAAATAATAGATGATGAGTGATTCTCAACCTAGTATTTTGTTAGTGGAAGACGATTACCTTGACGCCATCAGTGTTGAAAGGGAGTTAAGAAAAATCAAAGTAATGGTCCCGCTGCACAAAGCTAAGAACGGTCGCGAGGCCTTGGCCATGCTGCGGGGTGAGCCCGGCATACCTAAGCTGAACCCGCTGCCCACTATTATTCTGCTGGACATTAACATGCCCAAAATGAACGGGATAGAGTTTCTGGAAGAGATTCGCAGAGACCCTTTCCTGGCGCACCTGAACGTGTTTATCATGACCACTTCCAGTGAAGACTCAGACCGCCATGCGGCCCAGAGCCTGAGAGTGAGCGGGTATATTGTAAAGCCGTTAACGTTTGACACCTTTAATGACGGCGCCTCCAGCCTGGACAGCTTTAGCCTGTTCTTAGACCTTTTGAAACTGAAACCCCAATAGCAGACCAACTACCTGCTACACCAGAAGGGCCAGCTTGTTCGCAAGCTGGCCCTTCTGGTTTTAGGCGGCGGTGCACCCGTGTTTTTGGCTTGTTTTCCCAAAAACAGCTTAAAAACAGGAAATTGCCGGTATTTGACACGGTTGCCCCTGTTCCGCCGCCGGCGGAACGCCAT
The DNA here is from genome assembly GCF_014138425.1 of Rufibacter ruber. Classification (NCBI taxonomy): domain Bacteria; kingdom Pseudomonadati; phylum Bacteroidota; class Cytophagia; order Cytophagales; family Hymenobacteraceae; genus Rufibacter; species Rufibacter ruber. The sequence continues at coordinate 218,495 of NZ_JACJIQ010000001.1, read as the reverse complement.
CATTCTCTTAGCCCCACGCCAGCTCCAGCTGCTCTGGCAGCAGCCTGAACGTGAGCCGGTGGTGCACGCAGGTACCGTAACCGGCAATGGCGCTTCGGTGGTGTTTGGTGGGGTACCCGGCGTTTCTTTCCCAACCGTACTGCGGAAACTCCTGCGCCAGCCGGCACATCAGCTCATCCCTATGGGTTTTGGCCAGTACAGACGCGGCCGCAATGCTGTAAAACCGGCCATCCCCTTTAACCATGCACGCGTGCGGTACGGCCTTGTAGGCTTTGAAACGGTTGCCGTCTACCAATAGATACTCGGGCTCTGCCTGCAGCTGGTCCAGCGCCCGGTGCATAGCCAGAAAAGAGGCGTTTAAGATATTGATCTGGTCTATCTCTTCGGGGCTCACCTCAGCCACGGCCCAGTGTACGGCTTCCCGGCACACCTCTTCGCGCAGCAGGTCCCGCTGTTTGGCGGTAAGTTGTTTAGAGTCATTGAGCAGCGGGTGAAAGTAATCTGGCGGCAGAATCACCGCCGACGCCACCACCGGCCCCGCCAGGCAGCCGCGGCCCGCCTCATCCAGCCCGGCTTCTAAGGTTTTCCCACTGTGGTTAGAGAGCAACATGGTAGAATTTTATCAATTTATCTTCAAAACAGGCTTCTAAGGTAAAAAATTCTCTTTAAGTGTGCTTTCCCTGATATAAAATCTTATATTCAAATTAATTAATATGGGAAAGCCTGCCGTGTGGGCAAATTCCCGGTTAGCAGTACTTTGTTCCACCCTATCATCAAAAAAATGAGTGACCTTTCTACCCCCCCGCATGAAATTCTGGAAAGCAGCGCTTTCAAAAAGTTAGTGAAGCAGCGCTGGTCGGTTTCCCTGGTACTCACCTTTGCCATGCTGCTGGTGTATTTCGGGTTTCTGCTGGTGGTGGCTTTCAACAAAGAGCTGCTGGCAAAAAAAATTGGGGCGTATGCCACCCTGGCCATTCCCGTAGGGCTGGGCATCATTCTGTTCGCCTGGGTTCTGACGGGCATCTATGTCTTCTGGGCCAACAGCAAATATGACTCCTCTGTTGAGGAATTAAAGAAGAAGATCTCCTAAGCACCTCTCACCTACCCATCACCTACCTACTAACAAATGCAACCTTCTCTCCTTCTGCAGGCGTTACCCGCCCCTGCCGCCTCTACGCTAGGCACCGCCAACCCGGTGTCTATTGGCATGTTCTTTCTTTTTGTAGCGGTCACCTTGTACATCACATACTGGGCGGCCAAGAAAACCAAAACCGGCTCAGAGTTCTACGCCGCCGGCAGAAACATCTCTGGCTTCCAGAACGGCCTGGCCCTGGCGGGCGACTATATGAGTGCGGCTTCCTTTCTGGGGATTGCCGGCATGGTGGCCACCAAAGGGTATGACGGTTTGATCTACTCCATCGGGTTTCTGGTGGGCTGGCCGCTCATCATGTTCCTGATTGCCGAACCACTCAGAAACCTGGGCAAATACACCTTTGCTGATGTGGTGGCCTACCGGCTGCGGCAGCGGCCCATCCGGATTGTTTCTTCCGTAGGTTCTCTCCTCACCATTGCGTTTTACCTGATTGCCCAGATGGTGGGCGCCGGCGGCCTGATCAAGACCTTGTTCGGGCTGGAATATGAGATTGCGGTGTTGGTGGTAGGCTGCGTGATGACCCTGTATGTGCTGTTTGGCGGTATGATTGCCACCACCTGGGTGCAGATTATCAAAGCGGTGCTGCTGTTGAGCGGGGCTACGGTTTTGGTGCTGCTGTCGCTTTCCAAATTCGGCTTTAGCCCGGGCAATCTGCTGGAGTCTGTGAGCACCAATTACGGACAGGAGATGTTGGCCCCGGGCGGCTATATCACTAATCCGTTTGACGCGCTTTCTCTGGGGCTGGCACTGATGCTGGGCACCGCCGGCCTGCCCCATATTCTCATGCGCTTCTATACCGTGCCAGACGCCAAAGCCGCCCGCAAATCAGTGTTTGTAGCCACCGGGTTCATTGGGTATTTCTATCTGCTCACCTTCCTGATAGGGTTCTCTGCCATGGCGCTGGTGGGCAAACCCGCCATTGAGGGCATTGACAAAGGCGGCAACATGGCCGCCCTCCTGTTGGCAGAGCAGACCGGCGGAACCGCTTTCTTAGGATTTATTGCCGCCGTGGCCTTCGCCACTATTCTGGCCGTGGTGGCGGGGTTGACGCTTTCAGGGGCCTCCAGCATTTCGCATGACCTGTACGTGCACGTGTTCAAGAACGGCGTTTCTAACGAGCAAGGCGAAATGAAAGTAGCCAAGCGCGCCACCATTGCCCTGGGCATTCTTTCTATTGTCCTGGGCCTTGTCTTTAAAGGGCAGAACGTAGCCTTTATGGTGGGTCTGGCTTTTTCTATTGCGGCCAGTGCCAATTTCCCAGCGTTGCTCATGTCTATCATCTGGAAACGTTTCACCACCAAGGGCGCCGTCTGGAGCATTGCCACCGGCGCGGTGTTGTCACTGGTCCTGATTGTGCTCAGCCCCACCATCATGGTTGACATCATGGGCTACGATGAAGCCATTTTCCCACTTAAAAACCCAGCCCTGGTGTCCATGTCGGGGGCCTTTCTGATGGGCATTCTGGTTTCCCTCCTAAAGCCCGAGCCCACTGCCGCCGCCAAATTTGAGTCAGAGAAACTCAGAACGTATTTAGGAGTAGGCGCCGAGTAGCGGCCTCTTTCTGTTTTGGGGCTGTTTTTCAAAAAACAGCCCCAAAACAGAAAGTTCTCCTGGTTCACAGCCAACGGTACTGCGGGCAGGCGCTCTAGAACCCTTCCCGGGAGGGAGTAATAAAGGGAGTCTTGAGTCCTGAGTTCTGAGTCCTGAGTATTGAGTTCTGAGTCTTGAGTCTTGAGTCCTTTCTTTTCATCTTAGGCAATTCAGCAGGAATGAAGTAGCAATGCCTGGTCTCGCAGCCGCGCCGCGGGGGCAGTCAGAGACCGCCCGTCCTCTGTAGGCACGATTCTGGGGACCCGCGCCAGCGCGGGAGTATCAGCTGGCGTTAGAAGGCACGAAAGTAACTTCCGCGCCATAGGGGGCGAAGAAGTGTGAGGCTGACCCAGATCGCAGACCTGAACCAGGTCACCAGCAACTCCCAAACAGTTATCTACTAAATCAGACCAGCAAAAGAAAATAAGAGCTGCAAGCCTGCGCCAGCGGGAGTTCAAGAATTTCAGCACGGGTAAACCAACACTGCGCATTGTCGCTGCCCGGCAGCGAGGGCAGTCAGAGACTACCCATCATCACCAGGCACGAGTCTGGAGACTCGCGCCAGCAGCTACAGCAGCCCCTATCAATATGTCACTAACAGTCTGCCACAGACATTCCACCACCCATGCCCCTGGCTGATGTGCGCAGCACGGGCTCGTCTTAGGCTAGCGGATCAGCAACGGTTACCTGCAGAGGCAGACATAACCAGACAAGCTGATCAGTGAAGGAACCTAAACCAGTCCTGGGGGTGAGCGCCTCTGTTAATACGGTGCCGCGTGAGCGGCAAGGCCGGAGGGCCTAGTTTTAACAGCAGTGCTCACCCCCAGGACGGGGCCCCGCGGCCGTGAGCGCTTAGCGGAAAAGATGAAACAACACAGTAAATAAACCACCGCGTCAAGCAGACCAGCCAAGGGAAAAACGGACTACACCTTCCTGCCGCAGCTAAGGGAACAGCAGACTCCGCATTGCCACTGCAGCAGCAGCAGCAGCGCCACAGCCAAGGGCACTACAGACTACGCATTCCGTCGTCAACCGTCACCGCCAGGGGAACAGCCCCCCTTTATACAAACAGGCAAGCCAAACCAAAAGAACGGCCACAAACGTATTCCTTACAGAAAGCACCAGAAGCACCTGCATTCCTAAAAACCAAACCACTAGTTTCTGCTTATTTTCTAAAAAACAGCCTAAAAACAGAAACAGGCAGCAGGCTGTGGCTTTCTTTTATTGCCACTTTTGCAAGAAACCCTATCTTTAAGCCCTCAAACCACCAATCTAACAAACATGGAGTACCGCTTAAACTCTCTTGAAGAATACCAAGAAGCTTATAAACAAAGTGTAGAGCACCCAGAAGAATTCTGGGCCGGTATCGCTGATAACTTTATCTGGCGTAAGAAATGGGACAAGGTGCTGGACTGGAACTTTGAAGAACCCAACGTGAAATGGTTTGTGAACGGCAAACTCAACATCACCGAGAACTGCCTGGACCGCCACCTGGAGAAACGCGGCAACAAGCTGGCCCTCATCTGGGAACCCAACGACCCCAAAGAACGCTACATACGCTTCACCTACCGTGAGCTGCATGAGAAAGTGTGCCTGATGGCCAACATTCTCAAGCGTAACGGCGTGCAGAAAGGCGACCGCGTGTGCATTTACATGCCCATGATTCCAGAGCTGGCGTTTGCCGTGCTGGCCTGCGCCCGCATTGGTGCGGTACACTCTGTTATATTTGCCGGTTTCTCGCACACGGCCATGGCCGACAGAATCAACGACGCCCAGGCCAAAGTGGTATTGACCTCAGACGGGCTCAACCGCGGCTCCAAGCAGATTCCGGTAAAACGGGTGGTAGACGAAGCCGTAGCCGATTGCCCCAGCGTAGAGAGGGTGATTGTGGTGGAGCGTCTGGGCTGGGCCGTGAACATGGTAGAAGGCCGTGATGTCTGGTACCATGAGGAACTGGAGCACGTTGACAAAAACTGCCCCGCCGAGGAAATGGACGCTGAAGACCTGCTCTTCATTCTCTATACCTCCGGCTCCACCGGCAAACCCAAAGGCGTGGTGCACACCTGCGGCGGCTACATGGTTTACACAGACTATACCTTTAGAAACGTATTCCAGTACAATGAGAGCGACGTCTACTGGTGCACCGCAGACGTGGGCTGGATCACCGGCCACTCCTACCTGCTGTACGGGCCACTGCTCTCCGGAGCCACCACGTTAATGTTTGAAGGCGTGCCCACGTTCCCAGACCCGGGCCGTTTCTGGCAGGTGATTGACAAGTTTGGCGTGAATATCTTCTACACCGCTCCCACCGCCATCCGGTCACTGATGGGCGCGGGGCTGGACCACGTGCTTTCCTATAGCCTGGACTCTTTAAAGGTGCTGGGGTCAGTGGGGGAACCCATCAACGAGGAAGCCTGGCACTGGTACCACATTCACGTGGGCAAAGAGCGCTGCCCGGTGGTAGACACCTGGTGGCAAACCGAAACCGGCGGCATCATGCTAAGCTCCCTGGCGGGCATCACGCCTATGAAACCCAGCCACGCCGGCTTCGCGCTGCCCGGCATACAGCCCCTTTTGGTAGACCAGGAAGGCAAGGAAATCACAGAAAACGAAGTAGAGGGCTACCTGTGCATGAAATTCCCGTGGCCCGGCATCATCAGGACCACCTACGGCGACCATGAGCGCTGCCGCCAAAGCTACTTCAGCAACTACAAAGGCCTCTATTTCACCGGCGACGGGGCCAAGCGCGACAAAGACGGCCTCTGGCGCATCATTGGCCGCGTAGATGATGTGATCAACGTTTCTGGCCACCGCTTCGGCACCGCCGAAATTGAGAATGCCATTAACCAGAACCGCCACATTGTAGAAAGCGCCGTGGTAGGTTACCCGCATGACGTGAAAGGCCAGGGCATTTACGCGTTTGTGGTCTGCGGTGACGAGGCCCCCGCCAACCCTGAGAACCTGAGGGCCGAGGTCATTGAGACCGTGGTAGACCAGATAGGCAAGATTGCCAAGCCAGACAAAATCCAGATTGTGAGCGGCCTGCCTAAGACCCGTTCAGGCAAAATCATGCGCCGCATTCTGCGCAAAGTAGCCGAAGGGGACACGTCTAACCTGGGAGACACCAGCACCCTGCTGGACCCGCCGGTGGTAGATGAAATCATTCAAGGAGCCCTGTAGGCCACTTCTTTCCCCGCCTAAGCAGTAGCTTTTAAATTTCCGTTTTCGGCCTGTTTTTCTCAAAACAGGCCGAAAACAGAAATTTTCATTTTGAGGGCATGCTAAACTTTTGAATTGGCAAGACCAGCAAGGTAAAGTTCTGAAGCTCATTCGCGTTTTTCCCTTTTCTATGGCTAGGAATCGTGCCTGACCCGGGCATGGCGCCAGCGTGCGCTTGAGCGTCTGTTTTAGGGCTACTTTCCCAAAAAGAAGCTCACTTACCCTATAGGCATAAGCGCACGTTTGCGCCATTGTCTGAAAAAAACGTGAAACAGCTTCTCTGTGAGAGTGAGTATTTTCTTGTACCGCTTCGCAGTGCCACAATGGCGGCAAGAATCAGAAGGCAGGCTTTGGGTATGGGCTTTTGCAGCACAAAGAAAAGTGCAAAGCAGCGCTTTTTCTACAGCCGGCCCTCTTCCTTCAGAAGCGGCACAAGTTTCAGAAACTGATCTTCTGTGCCGTCCCTTTCCAACACCTTGTTCCCACCAGAACCTTCATTTTTGTATCTATGTACCTTCCGCCGCACTACCAATTAAAAGACCAGGCAAAGCAGTTGGCATTCATGGAGGCCTATCCGTTTGCCACGCTCATCAGCCAGCAAGACAACCGGCCAGTAGCCACCCATCTTCCGTTTACCGTAGACGAAAGGGAAGGTCAGGTGCTCCTGCACTCCCATCTGGCCCGGGCCAATCTGCAATGGACCCAAATGATAGGCCAGGAGGTGCTGGTTATTTTCCAGGAGCCGCACGCTTATATTTCACCTTCCCTATATAACAAGACCATGAACGTGCCCACCTGGAACTACGTGGCGGTGCATGTATATGGCAATGTCCAATTAATTGAAGACCCTGCAACAGTATTCCCGCTCCTGGAGAAAATGATCCAGGCGTATGAACCAGCTTACCAGCAACAGTGGGCACAGCTGCCGCAGCACTACAAAGAAGCCATGGCGCGGGGCATAGTGGCGTTTGAGGTGAGGGCCACTCAGGTCCAGGGCAAGGAGAAACTAAGCCAGAACAAATCACTGGAAGAACGACAGCGCATTGCAGAACACCTGAAGCAAAGCGCAGAGAGTCCGGCCGTTGCCATTTCCCAATTCATGGAGTCAACCTTTTAAACCCAAACAGGGTATTGTAAGCGGCTGCTACACGGGCAGCTGTTCTTAAAAACCAGCACTATGTCTTTAGAAATTCAGCACGATACCAGCGCCCAACAGTTTACCGCCTACCTGGGGAAAGAGGAAATTGGAGAGTTGGCGTACGCGCTTCCAGAAGAAGCAGCTATTGATTTTCAGCACACCTTCATTGAGCAGGAGTACCGCGGCAAAGGCTACGCCGATCAACTCATCAAACATGGGCTGGAGTATGCCCAAGAAAAAGGGCTTAACGTAATTGCCACCTGCCAGGCCGTCGCCAGCTACTTGGAGCGGCACCCTCAGGCCTAATATATTTTCCGTTTTTGGGCTGTTTTGGCCAAAACAGCCCAAAAACGGAAACGTGTGGCACTTAGGCACGCTTACGTATTCAATTTGTACGCTTAATTAGCCAGAGCAGTGATTTAACCAGGGCAAAGGTGAGCCTCATGTGGCGCTCCCAAAGCCACGGAAGCACGAAAAACGGTACCTGCCATGAATATGGGCAGGCAAAAAGCCACGCTTCAACCGGCTCTGCTACTTCTCTGCCACTCCATTCCATCACGCCAGCGTATAGGTTTGGGAGAGCCCTAAAACGAAAAAAAGCCTTGGCTTCTTCTGGCCAAGACTCTTTTCTCTACAAACAAACCTAATAAAATTCTTAGCCTCTGGGAATGATCAGCTTCTGCCCTGGTTGAATCAGGTTAGGGTCTTTGATCTGGTCCAGGTTGGCCTGGTGTATCTTGTGCCACTGCTGGGCATCTCCGTAAAAACTCTTCGCAATCTTAGAAAGAGAGTCGCCGCTTTTAACGGTGTACGTGTCTTGGGCGGCGGCGGCGGGTTGCGCTGCGGCTGCCGGCTGGGCGGGATTGCTCTTAAAAAAGTCGTTATTGGCAGCGGGCGTTGAGGCAGGCTTCTGTACCGGCTTCTCTTCGCCCTTGTTTTTCAGAAAATCAAATAGTCCCATAGTCGTATTTTGGATTAAAACCGTTCACACGGTGTGTAGTGAGCTGGTATACAAGATAGTTCTTACGCACACTTTTGGGTTAGGTTTATTTTTATTCAGAGATAACTGCCGCCAGAAACCCACGTATTAAAGGCAGGTTTTCAGCAAAAGAAGACCGTATTTCTACTGAACTTAACCATACAACTATGAAAAAGAGAAATGTTTTGCCTTTTCAGGGATTGTTCACCTGGCTGGTGGTGCTCTGCCTCAGCGTGGCCACCATCAGCTGCGGCGGCAAAGACAAGGAGGGCGGCAACACCAAAATGATCTCCGGTGACAACAGCAAAACCTGGAAAGCCAATAAAGAGACCAACTCGGCCGGCGACAAGGAGAAGCTTTCCAGCCAGGAGAAAAAGGAGCAGGTACAGTTCTTCGCCAACGGGAGTTTTAACCAGACGTCCAGCACTGAGACGGCCAGCGGCACCTGGACGTATGACGCCTCTACCAAGACCCTGAGCCTCACCTACGCCAACAACAACGTGAGCCAGAACTTCAACGTGACTGAACTGACAGAAGATGAAATGACCCTGCAGGGCCCAGACGGCTCAACCCTGGAATTAGAAGCTGAATAAGCTGCTTTCAGATATACCTGAGCCCGCTTTGCCCTGGCAGAGCGGGTATTTTTTTAGACAGCAAAGAACCGAACAGCCAGACCTCCTTCTGTTTTGGGGCTGTTTTCAGAAAAACAGCCCCAAAACAGGAAACAATTGCTTTTCTTTCTGCTAATAGCCAAGGCCTCTCAAAGCTTGCTTCCCTTTGGGTTTTGCAAGCGAAAACGGGGAGCGAAAGCTTCTTCTACAGCTTTTTGACCAGCATAGCAGCTCAACAGTGCCAGGCAACCGCTTTGCCCGGTTCTTTTTGAGGCCCGTTTGCAGCGCGAAAGACAACTATCAACCTACTCTCAGGCTACTTTCACCTTACCTTAAACAACCAGCATGCGGCACCGGTGGCAGCTTTTTGAACTGGAAGACCAGACGTGGTTTCCGCACGTGGTGCGGCAGGGCATGATGGATGTGCTGCGGTTCCTGATTACCGGCCTGGGGATTTACAAACCCGTTGTTCCGCTCCTGCGGAAAGCGTTACGGCACCAAAACCAGAACCATCTGGTAGACCTCTGCTCTGGGGCGGGCGGCGGCATTCTGCAGGTGTGGCAGGAGTTGGAACGTACTTCAGGCCAGCGGCACACCATCACCCTCACAGACAAGTTCCCCAACGTAGAAGCATACCGGTATTTGGCCGCCCAGTCAGGCCAGGCACTCACCTACACCCCAGACGCTGTAGACGCCACAGCGGTGCCCGAGCACCTGGAGGGGTTTAGAACGGTCTTCTCAGCGTTTCATCATTTCTCACCGGCCACGGCCCAGGCCATCTTAGCAGATGCCGTGCGGCAGAACCAGGGCATAGGCATTTTTGAAGGCGCCGGGAAAAAGTGGTATGAACTGCTGCTGGTGTGGCTGGTGTTCCCGTGGCTTATCCTGCTCATCACGCCGTTTATCAGGCCGTTCAAATGGAGCAGGCTGTTTTTCACGTACCTGCTCCCCCTGATTCCGCTGGGTACGGTCTGGGACGGTACGGTGTCCTTGTTCAGAATGTACACGCCCCAGCACCTGCAGCAGATGGTAAACCAGTTGAACGCCCCCCATTACACCTGGCAGATTGGGCGCGCCCGGCACTGGAGCGGAACGGGGGTGTTGTACTTAATAGGTTTTCCTTCGTAAACTGCCGGTATGACGTCTTCTCTCACCAACGCGCTGCGGTTGCTCAGAATCCCGTTTTCACTGTTCCTGATGCCCATCTACTGGTTCGCGTTGAGCGCGGCCCCGCAGGTGGAGCCTTGGCGCGCCGCCGCGGTGTTCCTGATCCTGCACCTGCTGGTCTACCCGGCCAGCAACGGGTACAACTCGTATTATGACCGGGACGAAGGCAGCATTGGCGGGCTTAAACATCCGCCGCAGGTAACAGAGGCGCTGTACTGGCTGGTGCTGGCGTTTGATGGGCTGGCGGTGGTGCTGTCTGCGCTGCTGTCACTGCCGTTTGCCGGCATGGTGGCGCTGTACCTGCTCATCTCCAAGGCCTACAGTTACAAAGGCATACGATTGAAGAAGTACCCGTTGCTGAGTACTCTGGTGGTGGTGCTTTTCCAGGGAGGGTTTACCTTTGCCATGGTACAGGTAGGCAGCGGTGTAGAGCCTGGCACTATCTTATCTGGCCCCAATCTGCTGCTGGCACTGGTGAGCACCCTGTTTCTGTGCGGCTCCTACCCGCTCACGCAGGTCTACCAGCATGATGAGGACGCCAGGCGCGGTGACAGAACTCTCAGCCTGCAGTTAGGCCTCTGGGGCACCTTCCTGTTTGCAGGCGTTAGCCTGGCGGTAGCTGCCGGGCTGCTGCTCTACACCTACTGGCTGAGGAATGAGCTGTACCACGGGCTCTTTTTCCTGCTCTGCACGTTCCCGGTGGTGGTATTCTTCACCAGGTGGCTCTGGAAAGTAAAAAAAGACACGGCTGCCGCTGACTTTGACCATACCATGCGCATGAACAAGATTTCATCGCTGAGCATGAGCCTGGCCTTCATCCTGATGCTGGTGTGGTAGCATATTCTTAAAATAATTTAAGAACCAACCCTTCGTTACCGCGTAGTAGGGGGAAATCCCCTCGTATGAACACTTCCCGTTATTTGTATTTCCTGCTGCTGGCATGGGTCTGCGGCTGCCAGCCAGCCCATGAGAAGAACCCGCCGGAGGAAAACCAGCCGCCTACTACCGCCACGCTTCCGCCGTCCTCTAAAGAGAGCAAAGAGTTCCAGAAAATGCCTTTGCTGCACGTGGTGCAGAGAACGCATCAGTTCTCCATCAAGGGGGAACCAGATTATTTCAGGCTCACGCTACGCGGAGAGTCAGTGACCGCCGGGCAGGTAGAGTTTGTGATTACCACCAGAACCGGCCAGCAGATATACCAGGAGTTATTCTCAGCGGCAGACCTGGAGGCCAACATGGTGTATACCTTGAAACAGAACACACCACCAACCGCGGCAGAACGGGAAACCTATATTCTGAACCGGATGAATGAGTTTGTGCAGGATGCCAACTTTCTGACCCCGGCCATCTCCCAGGGCGCTACCCCAGACACGTCCCTGGTGAAGCTGTCTACGTGGCGGGAACTGCAGGCAAACAAAGGCACAATTGGGTTCAAGTACCTGTTGGGCAAAGAAGACGGCAGGCTACTGGTCTATGACCCTAAGCAGCAGAAAGCCATCAGGTACGGTAGCTTTGGCGGGTAGTGCTTCCCCTCCGTAAGGCTATACCTGTTTTAGGGCTGTTTTCTAAAAAGTAGCCCATAATCGGAAAGCATATAAAACAGAAAGCCCCGCCAGCAGGACTGGCGGGGCTTTCTGTTTTATGAACTCCCTATAAACTAGCTGTTCATGGAGATCAGGAACTCGTCATTGTCTTTGGTGCCTTTCATGCGATCTTTCAGGAACTCCATGGCTTCTACAGAATTCATGTCAGACATGAACTTGCGCAGGATCCAGACACGGCTGAGCTCGTCGCGGTCCATGAGCAGGTCTTCACGGCGGGTACCTGAGGCCGGTACGTCAATGGCTGGGTACACGCGCTTGTTGGCAAGTTTTCTATCCAGCTGAAGCTCCATGTTACCGGTTCCTTTGAACTCTTCAAAGATGACCTCATCCATTTTAGAGCCGGTTTCAATCAAGGCCGTGGCAATGATGGTCAAAGAACCGCCGTTCTCCACGTTTCGGGCCGCCCCAAAGAAGCGCTTAGGCTTGTGCAGGGCATTGGCGTCAACCCCACCAGATAGGATTTTACCGGATGACGGCACCACCGTGTTGTAAGCACGGGCCAAACGGGTAATAGAGTCCAGCAGAATCACCACATCATGCCCACACTCTACCATGCGCTTGGCTTTGTCTAACACAATGCTGGAGATTTTCACGTGGCGCTCAGCCTGCTCGTCAAAGGTAGAGGCAATGACCTCGGCTTTCACACTGCGGGCCATGTCGGTTACCTCCTCGGGGCGCTCATCAATCAAGAGAATCATGAGGTACACCTCGGGGTGGTTCTCTGTGATGGCGTTGGCAATCTCTTTCAGCAACACTGTTTTACCGGTTTTCGGCTGGGCCACAATCAAACCACGCTGTCCTTTCCCAATAGGGGCGAACAGGTCCATGATACGGGTAGAGTACTGGCTGGAGCGGGTGGTGAGTTTCAAACGCTCTTCGGGGAACAGCGGGGTCAGGTGCTGGAACGGGATACGGTCTCTGATTTCCTCAGTGGTACGGCCGTTTACTGAGTCTACTTTCAACAGCGCGAAGTACTTCTCCCCTTCTTTGGGTGCCCGCACCGTGCCTTTTACGGTATCACCGGTTTTTAACCCGAACAATTTGATCTGTGACGGAGACACATAAATATCATCTGGGCTGGCCAGGTAGTGGTAGTGCGCAGAACGCAGGAAGCCGTAACCGTCTTGCATCAGCTCCAGCACCCCCTCATTGGCAATCACGCCGTCAAACTCACGGTAGTTATTGTTGTTGTTGGCGTTTGTCTGCTGTGCCCGGTTCTGGCTGGGATTTTGGTTCTGGTCACGGCGGTTCTGCCAGTTGGGGTTGTTCTCGCGGTTGTTGCTATTGTTTTCCCGGGGCTCACGCGGCGTATTCTCGCGTGGTTCGCGCGGGGTGTTCTCCCGGGGCTCGCGGGCTGCGTTGGCATTCTCACGCGGCTGGTTTGGCTCCCGCTGCTCCCGCGGTTCACGGGTTGGCGTCTCGCGTTGCTGTGGCTCCCTTGGCACACGGCTCTCCCGGGGCTGGAACTCACGCGGCTGCATACGGCTTTCACGCGGCTCCCGGGTCTCAGGGCGGGCGCTCTCCCGAGCTTCAGGAAGGGCAGCGGCCGGGGTGCGCTCTGCACGGGCCGGGCGGGCGGTACGGGCCGGGCGCTCCGGTGCCGCAGCGGCTTCGGCTTTGGCCTCAAACAAGGAAAGGGGGGCTTCGGCCGCGGGTGCCTCTGCCACAGGCGCGGGCGCGGGAGCAGCCTCTGCGTCTGGTTGGGCTTCTGCCGCTGCTGGAGCTTTCTTATATTTTTTGGGGAGTTTGTCTTCAGGGGTGACGGCTTGCTGATCCAATATCTTGTAGATCAGGTCCTGCTTGCTGAGCTTCTTGAAGTTGGTCACGCCGAGGTTCTCAGCAATTTCTTTGAGCTCTGAAAGAAGAGAATCTTTCAACTCGTCAATGTTGTACATAAATAGAGACAATAATTAGCTATTCAGTTTATAAGCATAGCGGTTGCAGAACGCAACAGGCAGACAGATAAAACAGGAAAATGGTTTGAGTAAGAGTTTTTGAAGAACCAGAGTGGCGGTCGTTCTGAAAATGTAATGCAATGTTAGACAGCCTTGTTCTAATTTACAAGCAATACGAATCTTTTTATATAAATAGTTACACAAAATTCCAGAAAAAAGTGCCTATTGCCGTAGCCTATTTAAAATATTCTATTTTTGCGACAGAATAAACCCACACACCATGTTACAGGTACCCGTTTTACGTGAGCAGACTGACCTTGTGCTCAAAGGTCTGGAGAAAAGGAATTTCAAGAACGCCGCCCAGGAGATACAGGCCATCTTAGACCTGGACCAGAAGCGCCGCTCCCTGCAGACTGAACGGGATGAGCTGCTGGGCCGCGCCAACGCCCTGGCCAAAGAGATTGGCGGCCTCATGAAGAGCGGCCAGAAAGAGCAGGCTGAACAACTGAAATCTGAAACCGCAGACCTGAAACAGCGCACCAAGTCCCTGGACGAGGAGGTGCAGCAACTGGAGCATGACCTGCAGCAGGCGCTCTATAAAATCCCTAATATCCCGCATGAGAGCGTACCCGCCGGCAAGTCTGCCGAAGACAACGAGGTGGTGCTGGAGCACGGCACCATTCCGGCGTTGCCTGAAAATGCCCAGCCGCATTGGGACCTGATCAAGCAGTATGACATCATTGACTTTGACCTGGGGGTAAAAATCACCGGCGCCGGTTTCCCGGTGTACAAAGGGCAGGGTGCCCGTCTGCAGCGCGCGCTCATCAACTTCTTCTTAGATGAGGCCCTCCAAGCCGGCTACGCCGAAGTGCAGCCCCCTATTGTGGTCAACGAGGCCTCTGGCTACGGCACCGGCCAGCTCCCTGACAAGGAAGGCCAGATGTACCACGCCACCGCCGACAACCTGTATTTAATTCCTACCGCCGAGGTGCCCATCACCAACCTCTACCGTGATGAGATCATTCCTGAGGGCGCGCTGCCCATCAAGAACGTAGGCTACACGCCCTGCTTCCGGAGAGAGGCCGGTTCCTGGGGAGCCGATGTGCGCGGCCTGAACCGCCTGCACCAGTTTGACAAGGTGGAGATTGTGCAGATCCAGAGCCCAGAGAAGTCATATGCAGCGCTGGAGGAGATGAGCCAGCACATACAGGGCCTGTTGCAGAAACTGGAGCTACCGTACCGCGTGCTGCGCCTCTGCGGCGGCGACATGGGCTTCACCTCTGCCCTCACCTATGACATGGAGGTGTACTCTGCGGCCCAGGGCCGATGGCTGGAAGTGAGCTCTGTCTCTAACTTTGAAACCTACCAGGCCAATAGACTGAAGCTGCGCCAGCGCACCGAAGGCGGCAAACCGCAGTTGCTGCACACCTTGAACGGCAGCGCCCTGGCGTTGCCCCGTATTGTGGCGGCCCTGCTAGAGAACAACCAGACCCCAGAGGGTATCAAGTTGCCGAAGGCACTGCACCGCTATACTGGCTTTGAGATGATCACCAGGTAGTGGCTCGTCTTTAAATTCACTCCATTAAAAAGAAGCCCGGGCGTTTTGGCGCTGTTTTTCAGAAAACAGCGCCAAAACGCCCGGGCTTTTCTATTCACCCTGAAAGGAGAAGGAAACTACTGGCTGCCCTTCTCCTCTTCCTTTTCGTTGTTGGCACCTGTTCTTTTTCATGGCTGCACGTTACCGCTTCTGAAACGCCTGCCTGCTCTGCTATTCCTTTGAAAACTGCTGCTGCTGCTGCTGCTGCTGCTGCTGCTGCTGCTGTGTTGAACGCAGGAGGCTGTATCATCTGTCAGCAGCAGTGGCAATGGTAGTCTGCTGTTTCCCTTGACGGGGCTACTAAACGCCGTGCCTCACTAATTTAATCTTCTCTTTGCTGCTGTTGGCATACATCGTCTTGTTTCGTCTTGAGGCTGGGTGGGTTGAGGCTGCCCTTACTGTTGGAGTGCGGAGTCTGCTGTTCCCCTGGCTGCGGCAGGTATGCGTAGTCTGCTGTTCCCTTGGCTTTAGCGCTTGTCGCGGTGGTTTAGTAGCTGCATTGTTTCATGTTTTCCGATAAGCGCTCACGGCCGCGGGGCCCCGTCCTGGCGGTGAGCACTGCTGTTAAAACTAGGCCCTCCGGCCTTGCCGCCGGAGCGGCACCGTATTAACAGAGGCGCTCCCCCCCAGGACTGGTTTGGTTCCCCACCTGTAGCTGCTTGTGCTGCTCTCTCTGCCTCTGCAGGTAACCGTTGCTGATCCGCTAGCCTGTGGCGAGCCCGTGCTGCGCACATCAGCCAGGGGCAGAAGTGTTGATTAACCCAGGTGCCACTGGCAGAAGTGTTGATTGTTTATTGTTGTTTGTTTACTTATTGCTGCTTGTTTGTCACAATCTCTGGTTCAGGTTTCCAACCTGGACCTGTGGTGGCGGAAGCTTTCAGCTTCCATGGGGCGGCAGCCTCACATGACTTTTGCTTCTTCTGCCCTCTATGGCTCGGAAGTTACTTCCGTGCCTTCTAACGCCAGCTGATACTCACGCGCTGGCACGGGCCCCCAGACGCGTGCCTACAGATGACGGGCGGCCTCTGGCTGCCCCCGCGGCACGGCAGCGAGAGCAGGCATAGCTGCTTCATTCGTGCTGAATTGCCTAAGATGAAAAGAAAGGACTCAGAACTCAAGACTCAGAACTCAGGACTCACTCCAATACTCCCCCTTTGAAGGGGGCGAAGGGGGATGTTGACACAGGAGGACACGCATTGCAGATACTCCCCTCCTCGGAGCATGGCTGTTAAGTTCTATTCCAGTAGTTTGTTTTCTTCTGGAAGGCATTGCCATTACTGTGGGTTTTGAGCCTCTCGGCTCACTGGAGTTGCAAACTTCCGCATCCTAGGTCCAAGTTGGAAACTTGAACCAGCTCTATTTTTAGAAGGTAACGGCCCTACCCTCCTCAGAGAGGTTGGGATGGGTTCTGCACATTGCTATCTTATCACAGTTCCCAGTGAATCTGGAGACACACGAGGGCACGAGCTGCAAGCCCGCGCCAGCGCTTATTTAGACATTAATCACTAAGCAATCAGCCGTTCTTCAAAGACCTCGTAGCGTCCGGAGGACCTGTGTGCGTCTTTGCCAACAGCTATCCCAATCCTGATAATTTACCTAATCCTGTAAATCCTGCTTCTTACCAATTGCACCACCCTCATCCTGGCCTTCTCCCCGGGGGAGAAGGAACTCCGCCGTTTGCGTTTCCGGCCTGTTTTTCTGAAATCAGCGATAAAACAGAGATTAGGGATTCTGTGCCAAGGCGGCAGTCAGTTCGTCTGGCGACGGGTTTTTCATGGGCGGCAGCTCCCCTACCACCACCATAGGAAACCGGACTTTGCCGCGGTTCATGTCTTTGATGGCCTGCAGGGCGGCATCACTCTGCTCTACATTGAGGTAGTCATAGGCCACGCCGTGTTCCTGGAAGTAGCTTTGAATGGCAATAGTCTTTTTGCACCAGTCAGCGCCGTAAAGAAGGGGAATAGCCGCCATAGCAGTTGAAAGTTGGTTTGGCGTTTTTTTACGTGTTTTCAGAAAAACAGGCCAAAAACGCACGTACTGCTGGCTACGCTTTCTGCCCCGCCACCGGCAAGGTGAAGTCAAATTTGATTTCGCGCATGCACCGGAAGTGTGTCTGCGGGCATTTGGAGTAGCCAATCTTGGAGCACGGGCGGCAATAGAGGTTCTTTACTTCCAGCACTTCAAAATCTGAGGTGAAGGGGTACATCCCAAATTCGGGCACCGTGTTTCCCCAGATGCTGTAGATTTTCTTCTGGAACGCGGCGGCTATGTGCATCAAACCGGTGTCATGGCTGAAAACAGCAGTGGCCTGCCGCACCAGTGAGGCTGAGCCGTTGAGGTTGTATTTACCGCAGGCGTTGTAAATGGCCAGGCGCGGGTGATCGGCTTTCTTGCTCAGGAACGGCTCGGTCTGGAAGTACATCTCCATCATGTTGGCCACGTCTGTGTCTTCTTTTCCGCCCAGGAGCACCACGGGGGCGTTGATTTTCTCGCAGAGTTCAATAAGCCGGTCAATGGGCAGGCGTTTGGTGTAGTGCTGCGCGCCAATGGCCAGGGCGTAGTAGCCGTTCTGGTGGGTCTCTGGCAGGGAAGAAATTTCTACTTCGTCTTTAGACGGAATGAAATAATCCAGCCCCTGCCCATCGTTCTGCACGCCCAGCGGGGCCGCCGTCTCCAGATAGCGGTCTACAATGTGCACCTTGGGCATGCGGTTGACCTTGAACTTGACCAGCAGCCATTTGCGGTAGTTGAGTTTGTTGAAACTTCGGGCGGGACGCCCCAAGCGGGCTTTCAAAATACGGGTTCTCAGGTTATTGTGCAGGTCCAGCACCAGGTCATAGTTTTCGGCCTTGAGTTGCTGCAGCAGGTCAGAGAGCGATTTCTCCAGGCAGAACACTTTGTCTACGTACGGGTTGCTGGCCACAAGACTGCGGAAGGCGGCTTTGGTACAGAAATGCACCTCGGCGCCGGGCACCTGCTGCTTCACACACCTGATGACCGGGGTGGTCAGCACAATGTCGCCAATGGACGAGAACCGGATAATGAGGATTTTTTTCAAACTGACTGCGGTTGACCTTCGGCAAAGGTACGGGTCTTGGCGGGAGTTTCCCAGCGTTGTAGCACTTGCGTTTTAGCGCTGTTTTCTGAAAAACACCGCCAAAACAGCTATGATGGAAAGCGCTACCGCGAGGTAAGAGAGGTAGTCTTTGTTTGGTGTTTGCGGCTGCGGTTGCTTTGGGTGGCTGTTCCGGTAGGCGTTGAGGAGAGCGTATTCTAGCATCCAGTTTTTGAGGAGGAGGGGCGCAGACGTTGCTATTCCCCTATCAGGTGATGCCCTAATCTCAGTTTCTGGTGTTTCATCTGAAAACAAAAAAGGTGGAATTTGGGAAGTAGGGAATTTATCTATGCTTCTTGTTATGCCACAAGAAGGAATTTCAATTGTACCGTCATCCTCATAAATAGCATAGATAATTGATAAACCTTCTTTGGGTAAGCTAGGGCAGCTGGTATTTACCTCATATTTGAATACTGAGTCAGTTCTTATGTTTCCTTTAAAAACGTCTATAACCTTTACTGAGACAACATCATCCTGCTCAGCAGGCGAAATTTTCCCTATAAAAATTAAGGACGATTTGTCCATATATTTTTCAACCACGGGCATCCAATTGTTTAAATTTTGTACACGGCACTCACAGGCATTGGCGCGTTCCTCAGTCACCAATAGTAAGACCAGGATCAAGTGTAGTTGTATCGCTTTCTTCATAAGATTTTTAATGTGACCTTCTGCTCCCTTTCCAGATGCACTCTCTGCTCTTTTTCCATAAAGAGCCGTCTTAGGCACAGACGCTCGCAGGTCTGGGAGACGCTACGAGGTCTTTTGAGCAGGCTTATAGGATATGCAACACAAAGAAGCCTGCAACTTTCGCCGCAGGCTTTCTCTTTCACATTACTAGCAACTCCTCTCTCCTGTCATCCTGAAAGGATCTTAGGGAACAGTGGACGAACGGTAATAGCATTACTATAACGCTCTTCTAGTTCGCCCACAAGCTCCTTTCAGGATGACAAAAATGGGAGAAAGCAATTAGCCGTTGAGCAGATAATTCTAGCTCCTGTATGGAGGTTAATTCAAACTGGAACGCTTACAACCCATACTTATCCAGCAGGTACACCAGCGCGGCCATAGAGGCGCCGCCTAGCTCCAGCTCCCGCTTGTTTACTTTGTCAAAGGTGTCATTGGCGGTGTGGTGAATGTCAAAGTAGCGCTGCGTGTCTGGCCGGAAGCCGATGAGCGCCACGCGGTCGTCTTTCAACGGCCCGATATCGGCCCCGCCGCCGCCGCGCTCTATGTCATGTAGGCCGTAGGGCGCCAGCAGTTGTTTCCAGCTGAACAGTTTCTGGAACACCGGTTCGTTGGGAGCGGTAATCCCGAAACCGCGGGGCGTGAACCCGCCGTTGTCTGACTCAATGGCCGCTATGTGCCTCTCGCCCTGCTGTTTGGCCACCTGGGCATACTTGGTGCCGCCGCGCAGGCCGTTTTCTTCGTTCATGAACATGACCGCCCTAATGGTGCGCTTGGGTTTGTAGCCCATAGCCTTGAGCAGGCGCAGCACCTCCATAGACTGCACACAGCCGGTGCCGTCATCATGGGCCCCTTCGCCAATGTCCCAGCTGTCCAGGTGGCCGCCCACCACAATGATCTCCTCTGGTTTCTCAGAGCCTTTGAGTTCGCCAATCACGTTGTAGCTGAGCACGTCTGGCAGCCACTGCGGGTTCAGGCGCATATGGAACTGCAGTTTAGCATCTTCTCTGAGCAGGTTGCTGAGCAGGTCAGCGCCTTTGGTACTGATGGCCACGGCAGGAATTTTAGGGGCATCTTCTGCGTAGCGGAGGCCGCCGGTGTGGGGGAAATCATCTGTGTTGGAGGCCATGGAGCGCACCACCACGCCCACGGCACCCAACCGCGCCGCCTCAGAAGGGCCGCTGGCGCGTTGGTCTACCGCGCCGCCGTAGGCCCGGTTTGTATGGATATGGGTTTGGTCAAAGCCGCGGTTGAAGAAGACAATTTTCCCCTGCACCTTTCTTTTGCCCAGTTTCTTGAGTTCGTCCAGACTTTTCACCTCCACCACCTCGGCGGTGAGGCCGTTGGCGGGCGTGGCCACTGAGCCGCCCAGCGCCAGTACGTTCACTTCACGGGAGGGGGAGATGCTGGAGTTGACAATGGCCGCATGCTCTTTGTCGCCGCGCACCCAGTGGGGCACCATCACCTCCTGCAGGTAGACGCGGTCAAGGCCCATCTGCTCCATCTCCTGCCGGGCCCACTCTACTGCCGCCGCCGCCTGCGGTGAGCCGCTCAGCCGCGCGCCAATGCGGCCAGTGAGGTAGCGCAGCTGCTCATAGCTTTTCCCGTTGGTGAGGGCTTGGTCATACATTTTCCGGATGAAGAGCGAATCCTGGTGCTGGGCAGAGGCCGTCAGGGGAAAGGAGAGCGCCGCCGACAGGGCCATGTGTTTGATAGTTTTGATCATGAAAGGTTTGGGTAAAAGATCAGCGTGAGGCCGCTAAGATAGCCTAATTCTCTTTTGACCGCTGCCCAATTTTCAACTTCTGTTTTCGGCCTGTTTTTGGGGAAACAGCCTGAAAACAGAAGAAAAAGATTTCTGCCCCAGTGACCACGGACAAAGAAGGGGCATCTAACCTCCCCCGCCCTGGGGGCTGTGTAAAAAAGATGGCCGTTACCGGCTCAATTTTCACACCTGTAAATCAACGCATTACATGTGCCTACAGTTTAATTAATACAATTTTTACACCCTGAATTTTGAACTAAATCAAATATTTTATTGCTTAGGAGAAAATAACGAATTTAAGCCTATCTTTGAGATAAGAAGCTAAACCCTAGACTTTTATAGCACTATTCCATGAAACGTTTACTAAAAAAGGTGGTAACGCCTTTCCTGCCTAAGTATGAGGTAACTACTACTACCTACCAGATCATTCCGGGCCTGCCGGTGACTAAGAAATTCTCCAGACACCCGTTTGAGCGCGGCGCCGGTAAAGAAGCCAAAGAGTTCTATGGGAAAGTAATTTCTTCAGAGTTCACTAAGAAGCTGGCCCCGGTTGAGGTGCACCTGAAAGTAGCCGGGTTCACTATTCAAAAAGCCCAGTTTGGCCCGGTGGAGAACCTGAACAAGAAGAAGATTGCCCACCTGGCCTAAGCGCCTTGTTGGTATCAGAAGCCGGGAGTGGTTCCCGCAGGGAGGAATTACAGGAAAACACCCCTCCCTACCCCCACCCGCATTGGGCTTTCTGTTTTCGACCTGCTTTTTTGAAAACAGGCTGAAAACAGCCTTCCGCACCCGCCTCTTTCTCTCAGCAGCAAGAGGCGGGTGTTTTTTATTCTACTGCCCAATCCTCAATTTTTCCCTGTCAGGAAGGGGCTGGCTGGAGAGGAAATAGTTTAATGATATTTGTGTAGAGAAATCTTTCAAAGATCCAGCGCAGCCAGATAGATGGAAGAACGGGCTGTTTGGCAAGGATGGAGGCGGCCCTACAGCGGCAGGTGCCCGTAGCACTCCCCCTGGCTTCTGGCTGTTAGTGCCGGTAATGAAAACAGCCCGAAGACATTTCTGTTTTCGGGCTGTTTTTTGAAAAAAAGGGTTAAAACGGCTTGTTGGCAGTTAAATCTGCCTTTTGCGCGGCAAACGGCATCAAAAGAACCTGACTTCTTTTTCCCGCACCATTGCTTTGCTGCTCATAAAAGGCTCCGCCAGAAACTTTTGCTCCCCATCTACGCCTGCAAAAGCAATTAATACAAAACGCTTAGCCTTCGGCCTCTGCCCCCTCTTTGCTTTTGCTGCCAATGGTAGGCTTGGCGTTTGGGTTCAGGTTCCAGTCATTGTTCAGGACTGAGATGACGTGGTTGGCGGTCATGTCAAACTGGCACGGCACCACTGAGACGTAATTCTGGGCCAGGGCGGCCTCATCTGTATCATCGCCTTTGTCAAAGTTCACGAAGTTGCCGGTGAGCCAGAAATAGCTTCGGCCGCGGGGGTCCAGGCGCTCGTCAAACTCCTCCTCCCATTTGGCCCGGGCCTGGCGGCACACCTTGATGCCCGCTATCTCCTGCTCAGATTTCTTGGGGAAGTTCACGTTCAACGCCACCCCCGCGGGTATGCCAAACTCCAGCGCCTGCCGCGTAATCAGTTCCACGTATTCTTCTGTGTGCGAAAAGTCAATGTCATGCCCATAGTCACAGAGTGAGAACCCAATGGCGGGCAGCCCCTCAATGGCCGCCTCAATGGCCGCCGACATGGTGCCGGAGTACAGCACGCTAATGCTGGAGTTGGAGCCGTGGTTGATGCCACTGACCACCAGGTCAGGCTTACGGTCTCTGAGCACGTGGTGCTTGGCCAGCTTTACACAGTCTGCGGGCGTGCCAGAGCATTCATAAGATTCCACATCGCTGAAGGCGAGCGAGCGGTCCAGCCGCAGGGTGTTGCCAATGGTGATGGCGTGCCCCATGCCTGACTGTGGGCCGTCTGGTGCCACTACCACCACCTCGCCAATCCGTTTCATCACTTTCACCAGCGTGTGAATACCGGGGGCGGTGATGCCGTCATCATTTGAGACTAAAATCAAAGGCTTCTTCTCCATAGTTGTCAGATTTACGGGGTCAAGTTACCTTGAATACGCACCAACGCCAAAAATGTGGGGTGCAACTTGCGCGGCGGCCTTGCGTTATGCCGCAAGAACGTGTACCTATGCCGTTCAACTTCAGAGTTATGAAAAAGACCACCCTACTTCTCTTTTCCCTGCTCACGCTGGCCGCCTGCAACAAAGGCGAAACCTCTGGCCAGAATGAGCAGGAAGCCCAGTTAGAGGAGGCCGCCACTAACGTAGAGGAGGCCGCCGCAGAAGACACCGCGCAGTCACCTGCCGGGGCTGAGACCCCGGCCCCAGCCCCGGTGGAGCTGCCAGACGAGCCCATGCCCGGCGCCACCTCTACGGCCTCTGCCGCCCCTTCTGCGGCCAACCCGCTGTTCAACTTCACCCTTCGGCCCGGCCAGGCGGGCGCCGTACAGGTGGGCATGAACATAGCTGAGGTGAAGCGCCAGTACGGCGAGACCAAACTGCGGGAAACCACCCTTCAACAGGAAGGCACTGACACCAAGGCATATGAGGTTTTAGGTGAGCGCCGCCGCACAGACCTGGTGGTAGAGCAGCAGTGCAAGGGCACCACCTGCAAAGTCTACCGCATCACCGTCATGAACCCCGCCTTTAAAACCGAGAGCGGCCTGGGCATAGGCAGCACCATGGCAGACCTGAAGAAAAACCTCTCCATTTCCAGCATTGGGGTGGGCGAAGGCAAACTGGTGGCCATCTCTGAGAATGCCCGCATGAGCTTTGTCTTAGAGACCGCCACTATTCCTTCTTCTAAATGGGCCAACCTCAAAGTCAATGATGTGCCAGAGTCAACCCCAGTCACCAGTATTCTGCTGTACTAACCGCGGCACTTCTGTGACCACGCACGTCTGTTTTTGAGCTGATTTCTGAAAAACAGCTCCAAAACAGACGCTTATAAAAACCACAAAAAAGGAGACGGCACTGGCCGTCTCCTTTTTTGTGGAGGCAGGTTCTTACTTAGCCATTTCTTTCAGCGCGGCGGCACTGAACGACTTCTGGTTCAGCTTGGCGTACTTCAGGTCCTGGCTTCCGGTGAACTGGGCGCCACTTACCTTCATAGGGTCTGAGAGGTGGGCGTACTTGAAATTTGCCAGCCCTGCAAACGTTGCTTTTCTGAAATCTGCCCCTTCTGTAAAGTGGGCGTATTTGAAGTTGGCCTCTTCTTCAAAAGTGGCCCCGTTAAAGTTTACCCCTTCCGGGAACTTCACATATTTGAAATTGGCGTCTTCTTTGAACCTTGCCTGGCTGAAGCTGACCCCGCCCCTGAACTTGCTGTACTTGAAGACTGCCTCTTCTTTAAACGAGCTGCCGGCAAAAGAGGCCGCCCCCCTGAACTCTGAATACTTGAAGGCGCTTTGCTGCTCAAACGTGCAGTTCTCAAACTTGACGTCTTGGGCAAAGTGGGTGTTGTAGACTTCGTTTTTGCTGTTTCGGTTCACCAGCTTTTTCAGGTCATCAACGCCGTCTACATTATCTGGGTTGAAATACGCCAGTACATCGCCCGTAAATGTGCAGTTAGAAAAAGACAATGGGGCGGTGACGGTGCTCACGTACTCCTTGCTGTCCTGATCCGCCGCTACGTCCCTTCTGGGTTTGAGGGTCTTGTTCTGCAGCTGGGTCAGATCCAGCTTTCCGGAGATGGTGACCCCGCTGTAACTTACGGCCTCGCCGCGGTTGATCCTGGCAAGAACCTCAGATGCCGGAACGGTTTTCTGCGCCCACGCCCACGCCGGGAGCACAAGTACGGCAAACAATAAAAGGAGGTGTTTTTTCATATTGTTGAGTAGAGCATCTGGTGAAACAGGTGAAACATTTAGAAACTGGCGGCGTCTGCCTTCCGTTAAAACAACCACGGCAAGATCGCTTCTTTCCAGTAGTTTTCTGAAGGCCCACCTGAGAAAGACAGCAAGAAGGCGGTCTGGTTGCACGACATCAGAAAAATTATGCTAGTTTTCTGCTGTTTTCAGAAAAGAAGCCCCAAAACAGAATTACACACCCCAATCTACATGGTTTTCTTCAAGAATCTGTACCGCTACCAGCAGGAAGGCCTGCTGCTTCTCAGAATAGGCATTGGCCTTATGTTCATCCTGCACGGCTGGCCCAAGATCACGGGCGGACCTGAGACGTGGGCGCAGATTGGCGGTTCTATGGGAAATCTGGGCATTAGTTACGCCCCTACGTTTTTTGGGTTTATGGCGGCGTTCGCCGAAGCCGTGGGAGGCCTGTGCCTGCTGCTGGGCCTGTTCTTCCGCCCCATGACGCTGCTGCTGTTTATCACCATGGAGGTGGCCACCATTCACCACATCACCGCCGACGACGGCTTTGGCGGCTATTCCCACGCCCTGGAAGCCGCCATCCTCTTCCTCAGCCTCTTCTTCATCGGCCCTGGCCGCTACAGCCTGGACCAAGCCTGGTTTGGCGGGGAAGCTCAGGAGTACGAATAGTGCACTTCCCTTGGTCTCTTTAAGTTACCCATGCCGGCGCAGAGACCCGCAGGCTCTCCAGATGGTTTCAGCTATTGCTGACTGCTGAATGATAGAACCGGGTCGAGGCCTGGTCCAGTGGCCTAGGATAGGGCGAGTCTCTATACTTTTATGGAAATGTGAGCAGGTGAGCAATGGGTAGAACCCACCCCTGCCCCTCCCAGGAGGGGAGTATCAGAAATGCGTAGGGAAAGGCCAAGACCTGTCCGTACCGTACCAAAGCGGGAATGCGTGCCCTCCTGTGTAAACATCCCCCTTCGCCCCCTTCAAAGGGGGAGTAACGGAAGGAGTCCTGAGTCAAGAGTTCTGAGTTATTTATTCCGCTCTGGAATTCCAGCACGAATAAACCAGCACTGCGCATGGTCGCTGCTAGGCAGCGAGGGTAGTCAGAGACTACCCGTCATCACCTGGCACGAGTCTGCAGACTCGCGCCAGCAGGACCTGCAGCAGCAGCAGCTGATGCAGCCACTAACAGTCTGCCACAGACTTCCACCACTCATGCCCCCGACTGATGTGCGCAGCACGGGCTCGCCTCAGGCTAGCGGAACAGCAACTATAACCTACTAAAGCAGCAGTAAACAGTAAAGCTGATCAGGAAAGGAACAGAAACCAGTCCTGCCGGTGAGCGCCTCTGTTAATACGGTGCCGAAGGCAACGCCAAAGGCGTAGTTTTAACAGCAGTGCGAACCGGCAGGACGGGGCCTCGCGGCCGTGAGCGCATAGCGGAAACCATGAAACAATAAAGGTATTTCGCACCGGAGCAAACGCCACAGCCAGGGGAACAGCAAACCACCCATTCCCGCAGCAGCAAGCAAACCAATCTGCCATTACAACCGCTTAGGACACATTGCCCCGGCAGAAGCCCCTCCTCCCTTTACATTTCCCCGCAGAATCCCTAACATTACCGCTTCAATCAACCACACACCCATGCTGCTTACTTTTTTAACCGTTCTCGGCACCCTCTTCCCCACCACCCCAGCCGAAGACTGGAAGACGCCCTACGAGAAAAGCAACCGCAACACCACCGCCACTTACCAGGAGTGCATCAGCTATTACCAACGGCTGGATGACGCGTATCCGGAGGTAAAGATGACCCCCGTGGGCATGACTGATGTAGGCAAGCCCCTGCACACGGTGGTGATCTCCACAGACCAGGATTTTGACCCGCAGCGTGTGCACCGCAAGGGCAAAACGGTGCTGCTGGTGCAGAACGGCATTCACCCCGGCGAGCCCGAAGGCATTGACGCCTCCATGATGCTGGCCCGCGACCTGCTACAGGACAAGAAACTCAGAAAGCAGCTGGACAACGTGGTGGTGGTGATCATTCCCATCTACAACGTGGGCGGCGCCCTCAATAGAAACAGCCATACCCGCACCAACCAGAACGGGCCGGAGAGCTACGGCTTCAGGGGCAACGCCCGAAACCTGGACCTCAACCGCGACTTCATCAAGGAAGACTCCAGAAACGCCAGAACCTTTGCCACCATCTTCAGGACCTGGGACCCCGAGGTGTTTGTAGACAACCACACCAGCAACGGCGCCGACTACCAGTACACCATGACGCTCATCCCTACGCAGCACAACAAACTGGGCGGGGCATTGGGGCAACTTCTGAAACAGCAGATGGTGCCCACGCTGTACCAGAACATGGAGAAGCGCCAATGGCCGCTGGTACCGTACGTGAATTCCCGCGGTGAAACCCCGGAGTCGGGCATCTTCGGGTTTATGGAGTCCCCCAGATACGCCACCGGCTACACCGCCCTCTTCCAGACCCTGGGCTTCGTGCCCGAGACGCACATGCTGAAGCCGTTTGACAAACGGGTGCAGTCTACGTATGACCTCATGCTGGAATTCCTGGACTTTGTGGCCAGGAACGGAAAAGCCATTCAGGCCGCCCGTGCCCAGGACCGCGCGCAGGTGCTTACCCAGCAGCAGTTCCCGCTGAACTGGGCGCCAGACACCACCCAGGCAGAAACCATCCAGTTCAGGGGCTATGAGGCCAGGTACAAACCCAGTGCCGTGAGCGGGCAGGAGCGGTTGTACTATGACCGCAAAGCCCCCTTCACCAGACCGGTAAAATTCTTTGACACCTTCCGCCCTACCGTGACCGTGACCAAACCTGTAGCTTATCTTATTCCGCAGGCGTGGGGCGAGGTGGTGGAGCGGCTGCAGCAGAACCAGGTAGAGCTGAAGCGCCTCACCAGAGACACCGTGCTTACGCCAGAAGTCTACTACATCACTGACTACAAAACTGGCCAGCGCCCGTATGAAGGCCATTACCTGCACACAGACGTGCAGGTACGCAAAACGCAGATGCCCATCCGGTACTACGCCGGTGATTACGTGGTGTACCTGAACCAGGTGAGCAACCGGTTTCTGGTAGAGACCCTGGAGCCGCAGGGGGTAGACTCCTACTTCGCCTGGAACTTCTTTGACTCCATTCTGGGCCAGAAAGAATATTTCTCAGCCTACGTGTTTGAAGACCTGGCCGCCCAGTACCTCAAGCAAGACCCTAAGCTGAAAGCGGCACTGGAGGAGGCCAAAGCCAAAGATCCCGCCCTGGCCAAAAGCGGAGCAGCCCAACTGAACTTCATCTACCGGAATACGCCGCATTATGAGAATACGCACCTGCGCTACCCGGTGACCCGGTGGCAAGGCGGCGCATTACCCGTGCAATAAGCCTGGCCAGTAGCAACAACAGCCTCTCCGGCTTCTATTCCCTTGGTGCTTATCCTGTTTTGGGCCTGTTTTTCAGAAAACAGCCCCAAAACAGGAATTAGTTTGTGCCTTTCGGCCTCCCTCCTCGCAATTCTGCCAAATCCTTCTAGCTTTGTGTAGTCTTGCAACTATTCTCTAACCAAAGACCATTTTGGCAAACGTATTAGACATTCAGGGGCTGAGCAAGCGCTACGGCAGCGTGCAGGCCCTGGATCAACTGACTATTGGCGTGCCGCAGGGCAGCATCTACGGGCTGCTGGGGCCAAACGGAAGCGGCAAAACCACCACCCTGGGCATTGTCCTGGATGTGATCAACGCCTCCGGCGGAAGTTTCAGGTGGTTTGGCGAACCTCTCTCCAAGGCGACCAAGCGCCGTATTGGGGCACTGCTGGAAACCCCCAACTTCTACCCCTACCTCAGCGGCGAGGAGAACCTGCGCATTACCGCAGATGTCAAGCGGGTAGACCACAGCCAGATTCAGCGGGCGCTGGAAATGGTGGGGCTGGCCACCCGGAAACAGAACAAGTTCAAAGGCTATTCACTGGGCATGAAACAGCGTCTGGCCATTGGCGCGGCGTTGCTGGGCGACCCTGAGGTACTGGTCTTAGACGAGCCCACCAACGGGTTAGACCCGGAAGGCATTGCCGAGGTGCGGCAGCTCATCCTGAACATTGCCGCGCAGGGGAAAACCATTCTGCTGGCCAGCCACCTCCTGGACGAAGTAGAGAAAGTCTGCACCCACATGGCGGTTCTGCGCAACGGCAAACTCAAGGCAGAAGGCCCGGTGGCGTCTATCATGGCCACCAATGACCTAGTATTCATCAGCGGCGGGGCACCGGCAGAGCAACTGCTGGCCGTGGCCCAGAGCCTTCCGTTTGTGTCTGAGGCCAGAATCCTGAACCACCAGGTGCAGCTGGTGCTGCAGACCGGGGTAGACAGCTCTGAGCTGAACCGTGCCTTTTTCACGCAGAACATAGCGCTGGGCCAGCTCACGGTACGCAAGAAAAGCCTGGAAAGCCAATTCATGGAAATCATCAAAGCCGACAAAGCATGACCTCCCTTTTAAGAATAGAGCTGAGAAAGCTCCTGCCCTACCGCACGTTCTGGGCCATACTGGCGGTGTTTGTGATTCTTCTGTTCGTGATTCTGTACGGCAGCAGCAACGTGACCATCAACGGGCAGTCTGCGGGCGCCACGTTTTACAAGTTCCCAGACATCTGGCCTAAGCTCACCTACATTGCCAGCTATTTCAACCTGCTGCTGGGCATCCTGCTCATCATCACCATCACAGACGAGTATTCGTTCAGAACCATCAGGCAGCAGGTGATTGACGGCTACACCCGCGCAGATGTGGTGCAGGCCAAGTACTCAGTGGTGCTCCTGCTGGGCGTGGCGTGCGCGTTGTATGTGTTCCTGCTGGGCCTTCTCTTTGGCATCGGCTTCGCCGATGAGGTGGCCACTGACAAGATCCTGACAGATGCCCAGTTTGTCTTCTATTACCTGGTGCAGGCCATTGGGTACATGTCACTGGCCATGCTCTTTGGCTTTCTGGTGAAGAAAAGCGGTCTGGCCATTATGGCGTTTCTGCTGTACGCCAAGGTGGTGGAGCCTATTATTCATTACAAGCTCCCAGACTCTTTAGACAAGTATTTCCCCATGAAGGTGCTTTCCAGCCTCACCCCCATGCCGGGCAAGGAGATGTTTGAAATGGTCACCGGTGCCTCAGAGGCACTCACACCGCTGGAGGCTTTGTTACCGGCGGTCCTGTATATCACCCTGTTCTGCCTGCTAAGTTACCTGCTCCTCAAGTCCCGTGACTTGTAGCAGCTCTCTGTTTTGGGGCTATTTTCCCAAAAACAGGCCAAAAACAGAAATCCCCGCCAGACTGTGCCTGGCGGGGATTTCTGTTTACGCTTCTTCAATAGGAATGCCTGAGGAAATCAATGTTCTTCAAACAGCAGGAAACCGTTAAGAATTCTTTACGTCTGCCTGTGAAATGCTCCCGAAGTAGCTGATGATTTTAGCCAAGTCTGGCAGGCTGGTATACTTCAGCTTGTTCTGCTTGATGTAGCTTTTCATCTGGCTGTTCTTCTTCCCAAACAGTACTTCCAGGTCTTTCTTCACGTTCCGGAGTTCCTTTACTTTGCCGCTGGGCAGCAGCACAAAGAAATTGTCCATGCGCTGGTCCACGTACATAGGCCCCCCAACCGGATAGCCGCCATACGCCCCGTACCCTCCCCCGTACGGACGGTAAGCCGGATCACGGCTTATGTCCCGCCGGGTCATGGTCTCGCGGCGCAGCAGGCTGTACTTGCCAGACACAATCTGCTCAAAAAACGCGGGAGCCAGGAAATCACTGTAGTCATTGCCCATGTTCCAGCGCTGGGTCACAAACACGCGGCGGTAACGCCCGTCATTGTCTACCGCTTCAAAGCCCCGCACCGCAACGGGCGCGTACGCCACCACCGCCCCGTTGGGTTTGGTGATCTTGACAAGGTCTTCTGTGCGGTGATAGGTGATCTTTCCGTTCACAGAATCTCCAGTTGCCAGATACACTCTCCCGAGCGGCCATTCATCTACCAGACCGGTAGATTGCGCCATGGCACCAACTGCCCCCAGGCAGAGCACCATTAAAAGTCCGTACACTTTTCTTACCATCGTCTTCTGGTTTGTAGTCCCCTGAAAATATATCAAATATGCTATACTTAAAAAAGCAGGAGAAAGTTAAACTTCGTCAGCTTTTAATAACGATAACGCGCTATTGGTATTGTAGTTGCGCCTTCTTGATTTCATGCAATTATGGCAATGTCCTACTTTCATTTGGCTGAATACCATGTTCTCTTGCCCCTATCCTTAAGAGGAAAGGCTACCCCAAAGCACAGACACCACCGCTGAAACGGTCTTCACTGCCTGGGAATTTCTGTTTACGCCTCTGGCTCGCGGCCCCCCCCCTGAGGTAGCCTTCGGGATGGCGCAGAGCGCCCTGTTTCAGTTTCACATTGCAGCCCACTGGCACCTAGGCCCAGCGGCACAGAAAATTTCTGTTTTGGGGCTGTTTTCCCAAAAACAGGTCAAAAACAGAAACACCTGCATCTGTTTGCGGCCATGCCTGTATGCCGTTTGATTGAAAGCCACCAGCGGGAGAAAGCAGTTGGGCAGGAAACACCGCCTTTGGAGGGAAATGGATCACAAAGACCTTCCAGCCACCATATCCAATACCAGAAGGGTTTTAGCCGGAATGCAAGGGTAACCGCCAAACCACCCTGCCTAAACACAGAGGGCGGAAATAAAATTTCCGCCCTCTGTGTTTAGGAGTGTTTCAGAATCTCATGCCCCAGTTTGTCCCGCTTGGTGGTCAGGTAGCGGGAGTTGTGTTCGTTGGGGGCAATTTCAATGGGCAGCTGCTCTACAATCTCCAGGCCGTACCCAATCAGGCCGGTACGCTTGCGCGGGTTGTTGGAGAGAAGCCGCATTTTGGTTACGCCCAAATCACGCAGGATCTGCGCGCCCACACCATAATCCCGCTCGTCTACGCCAAAGCCCAGCTGCACGTTGGCCTCTACCGTGTCTAAGCCCTGCTCCTGGAGTTTATATGCTTTGAGTTTGTTCAGCAGGCCAATGCCGCGGCCCTCCTGGTTCATGTACACAATAACCCCTTTGCCCTCCTGCTCAATCATTTCCATGGCTTTGTGCAACTGCGGCCCGCAGTCACAGCGGCAAGACCCAAAGATGTCACCCGTCACGCATGAAGAATGGACACGCACCAGCACCGGCTCGTTTTCTTCCCAGGTGCCTTTTACCAAGGCCAGGTGTTTGGCGTTATTGCTGCGCTGGGTGTAGGCATAGAGGTCAAAGTTGCCCCAGTCTGTGGGCAGCTCTACGGCAATCTCACGGTCAATGAGGCTTTCCTTCTGCAGGCGGTACTGAATGAGGTCTTTGATGGAGATCAGTTTCAGGTTGAACCTTTCAGCAACTTTCTCCAGGTCTGGCATGCGGGCCATGGTGCCGTCTTCGTTCATGATCTCTACCAGCACTCCGGCCGGGGCTAAGTCAGCCAGTCTGGCCAGGTCTACAGCGGCCTCTGTGTGACCCGCCCTTCTGATCACCCCCTCCTTACGCGCGCGCAATGGGAAAATATGACCGGGCTTGCCCAGTGAGGCGGGATCTGTGGTGGGGTCTGCCAGTGCCAAAATGGTTTTGGCACGGTCTGAGGCAGAGATACCCGTAGTACAGCCGTGGCCCAGCAAATCTACTGACACGGTGAAAGGGGTGGCGTGCAGCGCCGTGTTGCGGCCTACCATCAATTCTAAGCCTAGCTCATCACAGCGCTCCTCGGTGAGCGGGGCGCAGATCAGGCCGCGGCCGTGCGTGGCCATGAAGTTGACAATCTCAGGGGTGATCTTCTCAGCGGCGCAGATAAAGTCGCCTTCGTTCTCGCGGTCATCATCATCTACCACAATCACCACTTTCCCGGCCTTTATATCTGCTATTGCGTCTTCTATTTTGTCTAGCATTTTCTTATGCATCAAGTAATAGGCACTTTTGGCAGGACAGCTGCGCCTGCTTTTCTATTGCCTTGCGGCACAAAGATAGCGGATTTTAACTGTGAAAAGCGACTAACCTAACATGTGTTAGGTTTAGAAAAGAATACTGCTGTTTTTGCCCTGATTTGGGAAAAACAGGCCAGAAACACTCAGCAGGCAATCACAGTAGACACAAAAACGCCTGCTGGGCTCCTTAAAGGGCCGCAGCAGGCGCTGGCACACAAAAAAGCATTACATTTTCTTCAGAACAGGTAATCAGAAATGGGTTGGGTTAAAGGGAGAAAAGGTAGACAAAGGCGGCCCCGAAGGTGGTCTGGCTCTTTTTGGAGAACGCGCCGTTAGAGTCTTCAAAGAAGGCGTCTTTGGCTTTGTCAAAGCGCACCTCTGGCTTGATCAGGAAATTGCCGTCTGCCAGTTTAATGTTTCCGGTGAGGGTGTAGGAGGCTACTTCCAGGGGACCCGAGTAGCGGACTCCTTCCGGGTCAGAGAAGTACTCCCCCCTAACGCCTACCCCTATATTTTCTGAGAGGTCATAGTTCAGGTACAGCGCCCCGCCTTTCCAGACAGCGTCTTTTGACCACGGGTCTTCTGCGCTTTCAGTGCTGGCCCCTGAGGAGAACGTGCCGTGCGCGGCGTTTACGCCCACTTTCAAGGAACTGGTCATTTGGTAAGAGGCTGTTACATCAAACAAACTGGTGTAGCTGCCCCTGGTCTCGCCAAAGTAAGAGAGGGACTTGTACTCATCGCCGCCAATCCAGTTCACGTAAATGCCCAGGCCGTCTGTGGGCGTGAGGTGCACCTGGGCCGTCACAGATTTCTTGTCATTGAGGTCGTTGAGACAGTCCCAGCCATTCACCAGGCCCAGCATGAACCCTATTTTGGCGTTGGGGTTGTAGTCCAGCTTAGCGCCGGTATGGTAGAAAGGCCCGTTGCCAAACAGGTAAGAGAGGCTGTAGTTGTAGTTGAGCGGCGCGTCAATGAGCTCATAGCCAATGTGCGTGCCGTACTGCCCCACCGTGAACTTGAACTTGTCTGTCAGGTCATAGGCAATGTACGCCTGTTTGATGATGCGCGCCGTTCCCTCATTCCCGAAGTTGGCCAAATCTGCATTGGGCCCAAAAATCAGGTCTGCCACCACCGTTGCCTTGCCTCTGGTGTAGGTCATAGCCGTCTGCACCAGCCCCAGGGAGAAATTGTTGTGCTTGAGGTCAAAGATGCGGCCGCGGTTCACGCCAGACTCCGGCCGGTTGGTGTTGTACTGGAAGTAGGTATCGGCGTAGCCGCTGAGGCTAAACTTTCCTTTGGCTTCTTCTACTGGTAATTCTTGGGCAATGGCTATATTTGCACTTGCCAGGAGCGCAGCGGCTGAAATGGATAAAAGTTTTTTCATCTGTTAGGTTTGGTTAGGAATATTTTGGGAAAAGTGTTCAGGCTGGAACCCACCGGTGGCCCCCCTCAAATTGCCGTTTGAGAAACTGGGGATCACCGGAAAGAACTAGCGGTAATTAAACAGACACGTTGAAAGAGCCCAGACAGCAGCGGCCTCTTAGCAGAAGGTAAGAGCAGGGGTAATGTCTAGACCACATTATCCCCTGTTTTTACCAACCATGTCAAGGAGTTGTAAGCAGTATTTAAGCGGTAACCGGTGCTCTGCCGGGAACCGGCGCCACCAGCACTTCTTCTTTTTCTGGCATGCTGATCTCATACCCTGGCGCGTTAATGTCTGGGTAGGCGTGCATCTTGTGCTCGTGAATATCCAGCCCTTCTACCTCTTCCTGCTCGCTCACCCGTATGCCCATGGTTACCTTCAAAACAAACCATACCGCCAACGCGAACACAAAGCTAAAACCACCCACGGCCCCTACGCCTACCAACTGGCTCAGAAGCTGCGCAGGCCCCGCCAGTTTCCCAAAGATGCCAACTGCCAGCGTACCCCATACCCCACACAGCAGGTGCACTGATAAGGCGCCCACGGGGTCATCTAGTCTCAGTTTATCAAACATCACTACGCCCAGCACCACAATAGCCCCTGAGATAAGGCCAATCAGGACAGAATCAACCACGCCCATCTGATCAGCACCCGCCGTGATGCCCACCAGGCCCGCCAGAATGCCGTTCAACACCATGGTCAGGTCGCCGGTTTTGAACATGATGTAAGACATGAAGCAACCGCCCACCGCACCGGCCGCCGCCGCCAGGCTGGTCATGACCAATACCCTGGAAACCGCCCCAGGTGCTGCAGAAAGCACTGAACCACCGTTAAACCCAAACCAGCCCAACCACAGAATAAATACCCCAATGGTAGCCAACGGTATGCTATGCCCGGGAATAGGTTTGATCTTGCCATTCACAAACTTGCCAATTCTTGGCCCCAGCAACAGAATACCGGCCAGGGCTCCCCAGCCGCCCACTGAGTGCACAATGGTAGAGCCGGCAAAATCATAGAAAGGCGTGGCCAGCGTGTTCAGGAAGCCGCCGCCCCATTTCCACATGCCTACCACAGGATAGCAGATCCCTACAAACAGCAGGGAGAAGATCATAAAGCTGGACACCTTAATGCGCTCTGCCACGGCACCAGACACAATGGTGGCGGCTGTGGCCGCAAACATACCCTGGAAGAGGAAATC
This sequence comes from Rufibacter ruber, assembly GCF_014138425.1. Classification (NCBI taxonomy): domain Bacteria; kingdom Pseudomonadati; phylum Bacteroidota; class Cytophagia; order Cytophagales; family Hymenobacteraceae; genus Rufibacter; species Rufibacter ruber. The sequence continues at coordinate 183,490 of NZ_JACJIQ010000001.1, read as the reverse complement.
GGTCCAGAAGGTGTAGCCTGCGTTGTAGGCAGAAGTCTCACCGCCTTCAGGCAACGGAATACCAAACCCGGCAAAGCCGAAAAGCTTCCCGGCAAAATCTGCCCCCGGGTACATCAGAGAAAACCCCCACAGGGCGTACGCCAATAAACCAATGGGGGGAATCATGCTGTTCTTAAACAAAATATTGACCGTGTTCTTAGAACGGGCCAGGCCAGACTCCAGCGTGGCAAAGCCCAGGTGCATGATGAAAACCAGGAAGATGGAAACCATCATCCAAACGTTGTTGATGACAAACAAATCTGTTGACATAGTGTAAAAATTTAGTTGATAGAAATGAGTTAGTTTGGTTGCAGTGAGAAAAGAGAATTAAAGGGCCAGTTCACCAATTTCACCAGTCCTGATCCGGATTACCTCCTCCAGGTCCATGATGAAGATCTTACCATCTCCCACCTTGCCCGTGTTGGCCACCTTTAGAATAATAGACACCACCGTGTCTACCTGGTCATCTGTCACAATGATCTCCACCTTGGTTCTGGGAATAAACCCTACATGGTAGGCAGTTCCTCTATACACCTGGGAGGAGCCGTGCTCCAACCCAAACCCTTTCACATCATAGGTAGACATAAACGGAATCCCTATTTCTGCCAGGGCATCATACACATCCTCAAATTTGGATGTTCTGATGATTGCTTCAATCTTCTTCATAAACTTAGATGTTAAATTATGGTATGTTTTTAAAGAGCCTTATCTCTGTATTTACTATTAATTTATAAAAATACCCCCTAAAGTCAATAGCTATACCAAACAAAACTCATCATTCCCAGCCCAAACACCCCTTTATTTTAAAGGCATCACCATCAGTTAAATCCTCAGAAAAGTTTATAATAATTTTTATTAATCCATATATTTTATAAAATCTATACAGGACAATCGGTTGACCGGGAAAACTTGATAAGGGGAAAGGCAGCGAAGGAAGATGTTTTGAGAAATTGTTAAGTAGCCACCTGCTCCGTTCAGGATATTTAAACTGATGGACTGCCTGCCCTACAAACTGAAAATATTTTTCAGTGGCAACGCATTTTTTTTCATCTGAGCCTGTACACAACCCTCCCTCCTGCTGAAGAGCCTTTGCGGGAGAAGGGGTAGCCCGTTTCCTTTAAATGCCCGGGGCAGAGAATTGAACCAGCCCCACAGATTATGATTTTTTAAAGACACTACAGAAAAAGAAGCTATTCTTATAGAAGACCGCCTGCACAAAACCCTAACACACAGCCGTTAGCCCAGCTTACATTGCGCAGTTCTGAAACCAACCTCAACAGGAATAGCAAAAATAGAAGTTAGGCTTTGCCCAGGCCGGGCAGAGCAGCAACAGGGGAGAACAGGAGCAGCGTGTAGAAATACCCAATAAGGCATAACCGTTAAAGCCGTTGCGTTTTTGGCCTGTTTTTCAGAAAACAGGCCAAAAACGCAACGGCTTTAACGGTTATCTATGTTTAAAAGGAGAACGCTGCTACCCCTCTTCTTCCTTGAACAGCTGCTGGAACATACTTATTTGGGGGGAAGTCCCTAAGAGGATCAACACATCATCTGCCTGCAGACAGATATCAGCGTCTGGGCTGACCAGAAACTCGCTCCCGTTCCGGTTCAGGCCAATGAGGGTGGCACCGGTACGGTTGCGCACATCTAACTCCCGAATGCTCAACCCCTCCAAATCCCGCTGCAGGCGGTTGAGGTGCACTTCCTCCAGGTGCATCTTGTTGGGCCCGGTGCCGTTGAGCAGCTCCAGGAAATGAATCACTTCTGGCTGGGTGATCAAACTGGCCATGTGGCTGCCGCCAATCTCATCTGGCATGACCACATAGTTGGCCCCTGCCCTGATCAGCTTCTGCTCAGTGGTTTTCTCAGAGGCGCGGGCAATGATCTGCAGGCTGGGGTTTAGCCCGCGGGCCGTTAATGTGACAAACACATTGTCTGCGTCTTTGGGGAGCGTGGTGATGAGGGCCTTGGCCTGCCGCACCCCGGCCCGTTCCAGCAGCTCATCTTCTGTGGCATCACCGGTGAGGTAATGCAGGGAGTTACTTATCAGATGCTTACCTGCCAGCAGATCCACATTGGTCTCTATCACTACAATCTGCTCCTGGCTGGCCAGTAGATCGCGGGTGGCCTTCTGGCCGTTCCGCCCGAAGCCGCAGACAATCACATGCCCGCTGTAGCGCTGAATTTCCCGTTCGTTCATATAGGTTTTCCAGATGGTTCTGAGTTCGCCTTCAAAAAGGTACGTGGTGATCACTGACACCGTGTAGGCAATAATGGCCAGGTTCAACAAAAGATAAATAGAGGTAAACAGGCGCCCCTCGGGCGAAAGCGGGTGCACTTCCTGAAACCCCACCGTTGACACGGTGATCACGGTCATGTAAAAAGCCTCCAGCAGGGTGTATCTCTCCAGCAACATATAGGCCGCCACCCCCGTCAGGAGACTGGTCACCACCAGGCCCGTGGCCCAAAACAACCGGTAGAGTTTGAGCTGCTGCCACATAGCCTATCTGCTGATCACTATACCCAACATGTCTGCAATCTGCTTTTCAAACTCTTTGAGGGTTTTGATGGTGCGCAGGCATTTGTCTACCTCCTGGTCTTCTTTGAGGGTGGCCAGCCCGTCCATCTGCTCCTTGATCATGAGCTGCACGTTGCGCCATTTCAGCCGGAGCACCTCCCGCTCTGAGCCATACGTGACCAGGTCACTCTCATGCGGCACAATGATCTCATGCGTGGCCCAGCCGTTGCTGATCTCGTACTTCTCACTCACCAGGTCAATCACCTCGTTCCGGATCTCCTTCTCCTCATGCTGCATGAATTCTGTGGCCGTGGGAAAGAAACCTTGCTCCAATTTAAGCCGACACATATCAAAAAGGCGGGCGTAAATAGGTGTTTTGAATTCCACATCCTCCAGCTCACCCAGCATAAACTGGCTGGCGGTGAGCCCTTCGTCTACCTCTTTGTCAGCGTAATTGAGAATCCACCTAATCACTTCGCGCTCGCGGTTGCGGAGGGTGTTGTGCTGGTCTACCTCCTGCTGGTCCTCAGCCCCGTACATTTCGGCCTCGGCCGCCGCTGCGGCTTCCGCCTCGGCCAGTTCCTCATCACTGGGCATATACCCCGAAGACGGCTGTGACTGCTGCCGTGACGCCTTCTGCTCAGTGAGGTGAATCTTGTTGTACTCAGAGATAAGCACCTGCTCATCAATGCCAAACTGCAGACTGCACCGCTGCAAGAACACAGACCGCTTAATGGCGTCCGGGATCTTAGAGATAGACACCACCATCTCCCGGATGGCCTCGGCCTTTTTAACCGGGTTGTCCTTCGCCTCCTGGGCGAAGAGCTCAGATTTAAAGGATATGAAGTCCTGGCTATGCTCCTTCAGGTAATTTCTGAACGCGGTGTCACCCACTTTCCGGATGTAACTGTCCGGGTCGTCGCCGTCTGGGAACAAGACCACGTTCACGTTCAGGCCGCCTTCCAGAATGAGGTCAATTCCGCGCAGCGAGGCTTTGATACCCGCCGGGTCGCCGTCATAGAGCACCGTGATGTTCTTGGTGTAGCGGCCAATGAGCTTGATCTGGTTCTCAGTCAAAGACGTGCCCGAAGACGCCACCACGTTCTCAATCCCACCCTGGTGCAGCGAGAGCACATCCAGGTAGCCTTCTACCAGAAAGCACTCGTCTTCCTGCCGTATGGCCTGCTTGGCCTGGAACATGCCGTACAGCACATCACTCTTGTGGTAGATGCGCGACTCTGGCGAGTTGACGTATTTAGGCGATTTCTTGTCGTTGCTCTTGAGCGTGCGCGCGCCAAACCCAATGGTACGGCCAGACACGTTGTGGATGGGGAACATGACCCTTCCCCTAAAGCGGTCATACTGCTTGCCTTCCTCTTGTTTGACAATGGTGAGGCCGGTTTCCTCCAGGTATTTGAGTTGGTAGCCTTTCTCCAGCGCAGCCTTGGTGAAATCATCCCAGCTGTCCAGGCTGTAGCCCAGCTCAAACTTCTGGATGGTGGCCTGTGACAGCCCGCGCTGCTTGAAATACGGCATGCCAATGCTCTGCCCCTCGTCATTCTTGTGCAGCGCGTTGACAAAATACTGCTTGGCAAAGTCAGAGAGAATAAAGAGGCTGTCTTTCTCGTTCTGGGCCTGCACGGCCGCCGGGCTCTGGTCTTCCTCTATCTCAATGCCGTACTTCTTGGCCAGGTACCGCAGCGCCTCCACGTAGCTGGTACCCTCAATGTCCATGATGAACTGCACCGAGTTGCCCGCCTTGCCGCACCCGAAGCACTTGTAAATACCTTTCTTGGGCGCTACGCTGAAGGAGGGCGATTTCTCATGGTGGAACGGGCAGCACGCCCACATGTTCTGGCCCTTCTTCTTCAGATCCACAAAATCTCCCACCACCTCCACAATGTCGGCGTGCTGGATGATCTGGTCAACAACTTCTTTCTTTATCAGGGCCATGGGTACTCTGGGGTAAGCGGTAAGTAGACAAAGATACTTTTAAAAGTGGTTCGTTGGTAGTTGCCCGAGATTAGAAGGCGGGGCAAAGGGAACAAATGCTGCCGTTTCGGCCAAGGCCGGAAAAAAAGAAAAAGCCAGCTGGGGGAGCTGGCCTTGACAGGGAATCGTTTTGACGCTGTTTTGAAAAAAACAGGCCGGAAACAGCTTTTGTTTATTAGTTTACAGACGAAGCCTCATTTACGGTGGTTTAACACAAGGTTACCTTTCTATTTTGGCAGCCAATTGCTTCACAATGTTTTTCCTAAGAAGATACTTATTTGGTTAGGCTTATAATCCCCGAAGATTTCTACTTCCTGATAACCTGATTTTTTGTACAGCTTCAACGCACTGAAATGTTGGTTCCCGGTTTCCAGGCAAATCTTTTTCACGTGCTGTTGCTTGGCGTAGGCTTCCAGAGCCTGTAAGATTTTCCCGGCAATGGACAAGCCGCGGTAGTTTTCCTCCACATACATCCGTTTCACCTCGGCATAGCCATCTAGTAGTTTTACCGCTCCAATGCCCGCTAGCGTCTCATTTACAAAAGCGCCCACCATAAAGGCATGGTTCTTTTCAAGGATTTCCGGCGGCTCCAGGGTGCACATTTGCCGGCCGTACAGCGCTATTTGGTACTGGTTCAACTTTTCTATCAGGGCCACTACGTTTTCATGGGTGGGCAGCACCTGTTTCACGTGCACTTCTACTTGGGACGACGTTGGTGGTAGCATGGGCTTTCTGGCAGTTCCATATATAGACTCATCTCCGCTGGCTAAGGTTGCATGATGCAGCATTCCTGTTTCCGGCTTACTTTCTGTAAACCAGCCCCAAAACGCTTTTGGTAGCTTGTTACCCAGATAGTTTGTACCTTTGTCTACGCGACAAAAGCGCATTTTTTACCATGGCTATTACCCAGGAAGACGTATTAAAAGCCCTCAGCTATGTAGAGGAACCAGACCTAGGCAAAGATTTGGTGACGCTCAACATGATTGAGGATGTACAGATAAACGGTCTGGAGGTCACCTTCACGGTGATTCTGACCACCCCCGCCTGCCCGCTCAAAGAACTCATCAAGAACGCCTGTATCAGGGCCATTCACACCATGGTGAGCAAAGACGCCCACGTGACGGTGAACATGACCTCCCGCGTGACCTCGGCCCGCCAGGACAACCAGGCGCTGCTCAAAGGCGTGAAGAACATTCTGGCCGTGGCCTCCGGCAAAGGCGGCGTGGGCAAGTCTACGCTCACCGCCAATCTGGCCGTGGCCTTGGCACAGTCCGGAGCGAAAGTGGGCCTGGTAGACGCTGATATCTCGGGGCCAAGTGTACCTACCATGTTTGGCGTAGAAGATGCCCGCCCCAACGTGTACCGCATGCCAGACGGCCGCAACCTCATTGAGCCCATTGAGAAGTACGGCATCAAGCTCATGTCCATCGGGTTCCTGGCTCCTGCCGAAAGCGCGGTGGTATGGCGCGGCCCCATGGCCAGCTCGGCGCTGAAGCAGTTTATCACGGAGGTAGACTGGGGCGAACTGGATTATTTATTAATTGACTTACCTCCGGGAACCAGCGACATCCACTTGACGTTGGTACAGACAGTACCGGTCACGGGCGCCATTATAGTGACCACGCCACAGAAGGTGGCCATAGCCGATGCCGTGAAAGGTTTGCAGATGTTCCGGCAGCCGCAAATCAACGTTCCCATACTGGGGCTGGTGGAAAACATGGCGTATTTCACCCCGGCTGAGCTTCCTGAGAATAAATATTATATCTTCGGGCAGGGCGGCGGACGTGAGTTGGCAGAGCGCTACGGCGTACCGTTCATTGGTGAGGTACCCTTGGTACAGAGCATTAGAGAGAGCGGCGATATGGGCGCCCCGCAGATACTGCAGGAAGGCAGCCCGGCCTCACAGGCGTTTGAAGGAGTGGCACAGGAAGTGGCCCGTCAGGTTTCTGTACGGAACGCCAGCCTGGCCAAAACCCAAGTAGTAGAAATTAAAGCGTAAGGATATGGCAGAAAGCGCATACAATGAGATTTTACTCCAGCAAGTGGAGCAGGCCCTGGACACCATCCGGCCGTACCTGAAAACCGATGGCGGCGATGTAAAGGTGCTGGAGATTACCGAAGACCGCGTGGTACAGCTGGAACTGATGGGTGCCTGCGGCTCCTGCCCCATGTCTGCCATGACGTTCAAAGGCGGCATTGAGCAGGCCATTATGCGCGCCGTGCCCGAGATCAAAGGCATTCAGGCGGTGAACCTCACCCCGATGGACGTATAGACGAGTTTTTAATAGTTGTTCAAAGCCCACTAATGGTAGAAGCGCTTGCCTCTGCTGTTGGTGGGCTTTGCGTTTTCGGCCTATTTTGGCGAAAACAACCCCAAAACGCAGCTGTAGTTCTGCTTCCATTCAATTTTACCCTTTACTAAAGGAGATACTCCCCCTTTGAAGGGGGCGAAGGGGGATGTTTACACAGGAGGGTACGCATTCAAAGTCTTCTGTTTCAGATTTCCCCTCTGTAGAGACCAGGCACCGCCTTGTCTCTTACGCATTGCTGATTTGTGTGTGTGTTTGTGTCACTGGTTCTCCTTCTGCTTTTGGAACTGCTTTTGCTCCCACTACCTTATTGCCAAACTTCTAACTGCATTTTCATTCTGCCACTGTTTGTCACTTTTCTTCTTGATGCTCAACCTAACCAAAAGAATCAAGAAGCCCCTGACTCGCTGCCGCTCAGACAAGAGGGGCTTCATTTATTTTCGCACCTGGCAACCGCTATCTGTTCCATTGTTTCTGTAGCCACTACAGGTTTGAACTGTCTGCCCGTGCTCCCGCTAAGCGCCTTCGTGCCTGGCGGCACTGCGTTGCCCGCTCCCGCAGGCACTGGAAAGGAGGTTGTGCGTTTTGGAGCTGTTTTCAGGAAAATAGGCCAGAAACGGCAAGGTTGGGATGCAACTTTTGGTATGAGCTACTTTCTCGCTTCTACTTTCTATGGCGCGGAAGTTACTTCCGTGACGTACAAGGTTTGCTGATACTCCTTCGCTGGCGCGAGCTTGCAGCTCGTGCCTACAAGTGCAGGGTAGTCTCCAGACTACCCTCGCGGTAACGCCGCGAAACTGCGCATTCCTAAACAATTTATTGAGTGTTCTATATGAGAGCACCCTCTTTGCTCTCTGGAGACACACAGCACAAGTGGCCCTGCAAGCTCGCGCCAGCGCCTTATTCTTTGCAATCAACAATTAGCCATTCAAAGAAGACCTCATAGCGTGCGCAGTACCTGCGAGCGTCTGTGCCAACTGCTAATTCAATCCTATAACTGAGTTTAATCCTGAAAATCCTGCTTCAACCGCCTCTCCCTCATCCTAACCTTCTACCAGAGGGAGAAGGGACACCGCTATTTGCGTTTCCGGGCTGTTTTGGCCAAAACAGGTCAAAAACGGGGCTGGGCAGAAAAAGCACAAATCAACCTAATGCTGAAAATCAACCCGTATCCTGAAAATCCTACCCAAACAATCACCCGTTCATTTCCCGTATAGATTTTTATCTTTGTTGACCAACCTACCTGCGTGACCTATGCTGAAAACCAACGACCCTTCGCTGCATTCCTGGATACAGATTTCCCCTGAGTGCCACTTTCCTATCCAGAACCTGCCCTTCGGGATTTTTCAGGCCCCGGACCGTGACGCGCGGGTGGGGGTGGCCATTGGCGACTATGTGCTGGACGTGTACGTGCTCACGCAGCACCGCCTCTTTGACATGCTGGACATTGTGGATCCCACCGTGTTCCACCGTCCTTATTTGAATGACTTCATGGCCTTGGGCCGGGATATCTGGCGGCAGGTGCGCGGGCGTATTTCTGAGCTGCTGCGCAATGACAACCCCGAAATCAGGGACAACCGCTCGCTCATGGCCGAGTGCCTGCTCAAGCAAAAGGAGGTGCAGATGCTGATGCCCGTGCGGGTGCCCAACTATACAGATTTCTACTCCAGCATAGAACACGCCACCAACGTGGGCACCATGTTTAGAGACCCGGCCAACGCGCTGCTGCCCAACTGGAAGCACCTGCCAGTAGGCTACCACGGCCGTGCCTCGTCTATCATTCCTTCGGGCATGCCCGTGAGAAGGCCCAAAGGCCAGGCCAAACCCGCCGATGCGGATGCCCCCACCTTCGGCCCTACCAAACAGCTGGATTTTGAGCTGGAGGTGGCGTTTATCACCGGGCAGCCCACGCAGCTGGGCACCTCCCTCACCACCAAAGAGGCCGAGGAATATATCTTCGGGTTGGTGCTCTTCAACGACTGGAGCGCCCGTGACATTCAAGCCTGGGAATATGTGCCGCTGGGGCCGTTTCTGGCCAAGAATTTCGCCTCATCTGTTTCGCCGTGGGTGGTGACGTTAGATGCGCTGGAACCGTTCAGGGTGCCGGGGCCGGTGCAAGACCCCAAGGTGCTGCCGTACCTGGAGTTTGAAGGCAACAAGAACTTAGATATCAATCTGGAAGTGACACTGCAATCGCCCACGCTGCCGCAGGAGCAGGTCATTTGCCGCTCCAATTACAAGCACCTGTACTGGAACATGAACCAGCAGCTGGCGCACCACACCGTGAACGGCTGCAACATTGAAGTGGGTGATATGTACGCCTCCGGTACCATCAGCGGCCCTACGCCAGACTCGTATGGCTCTATGCTGGAACTCACCTGGCGCGGCACCAAACCGCTGCAACTGCCAGACGGCTCTGAACGCAAGTTTTTACATGATGGGGACGTGGTCACCATGCGCGGCTACGCCGAAAGAAATGGCGTGCGCATTGGTTTCGGCGAAGTACGCGCCGAGATTCTGCCAGCTTTGTAAACCTATATTCCCTTTTTAAGTTGTCATCCTGAAAGGAACTTGCGGGCGAGCTAGAAAAGCTTTGTTCATATTTGATGACCGTTCGCCACCTGTTCCGCAAGATTCTTCCAGCATGACAAAAAAGGCAAGAAACGCCACTTGACGGCACTTTATGGCGCAAGCGTCCGCTTGTGTCCGCATTCCGGGATTTTCTGTTTTCGGCCTGTTTTCGCCAAAACAGGCCGAAAACAGAAAACTCTAAACTTTTATTCCGCACCAAATAAATTTTAGACCAGCTATGCGTATAGGCACAAGCGGACGCTTGCGCCATCTCAAAACCATGAAAAGCCGGGAAAAACCAGTTTTAATTATCTCATCTTCAAATTTCCAAATCCTCACCTCTCCAAATTAGACCCGTGAAAACGTTTAACCCCAAAGAAATACCCACAGCTGAATTTCACAGCCTTATGTTGGGAACCATTGCGCCGCGGCCTATTGCGTTTGCCAGCACGGTTGACCAGGAGGGAAATGTGAATCTGAGTCCGTTCAGCTTTTTCAACTGCTTTGGGTCAAACCCGCCGGTGCTTATCTTCTCCCCCGCCCGCCGCGTGCGGGACAATACCGGTAAACATACCCTGGAGAACGTGCTGGAGACCGGTGAGGTGGTGATTAACATTGGCAACTACGCCATGGTAGAGCAAATGTCTTTGGCCAGCACTGAGTATGATAAAGGCGTAAACGAATTTGTGAAGGCGGGCCTCACGCCAGTGGCTTCCACGTTAGTGGCCCCGCCGCGCGTGGCCGAAGCCCCGGCCGCGTTTGAGTGCAAGGTACTGGAGGTAAAACCCATCGGGAACCAGGGCGGCTCAGCCAATCTGGTGATTTGCGAGGCGCGGCTGCTGCACGTGCAGGACGAGGTTTTCGGCGGAGACGGGAAAACCATTGACCCGTTCAAGTTAGATGCGGTGGCCCGCCTGGGCGGCGACTGGTACCTGCGCGCCAACGGCGACAGCCTGTTTGAGCTGCCAAAACCCGTGCGCAACAAAGGCATTGGCATTGACCAGCTTCCGGCGCACATCAGAAACAGTACCGTGCTCACGGGTAACAACCTCGCCCGGTTGGGCAATACAGAGGCCATTCCTTCTCAGGAGGAGGTGCAGGCGTTTGCGCAGGACCCTATGTACCGCTACCTGGCACAGAAATATGCGGACAATCCTATTGAAAAGGAGAAACAGGTGCACCTGCTGGCGCAGCGGTTGCTGGCGGAAGGGCGCGTGCCGGAAGCCTGGAAGGTGTTGCTGGTCAGCTCTCCCCTGCACCGGTAAACCAAACCTTCCTTAGCAAGAAGATAACAGGAATACGAAGATGAAAAACGTACGGCTGGTGCTGGGCAGCGGCGGGGCCCGGGGTATGGCCCATATTGGCATCATTGAAGAACTGGAGAAAGAGGGTTTCTGCATCAAAGAAGTGATAGGCAGCTCTATGGGCGCCGTGGTAGGCGGTATTTACTGCGCCGGGTACCTGCGGCAGTTTCGGGATTGGCTGCTTACCCTGGACAAGGTGGGGGTGTTCCAGCTGCTGGACTTCACCTTATCTGGTGAAGGGTTTGTAAAAGGGGAGCGCGTCTTCAGAACCATTGAGAAACTTATTGGGGAGCACCAGATTGAACAGTTCAAGGTCCCGTTCACGGCCGTGGCCGTAGATGTCCTGAACCAGGAGGAAGTGCATTACAAAACGGGCAGCCTCTTTAAAGCGCTCAGGGCCTCCATTGCCATTCCCACGCTGTTCACGCCCGCCTATGAAGAGGGCAGGCAGCTGGTAGACGGCGGCGTCCTGAACCCGCTGCCGGTGAACCTGGTGACGAGAGAACCCGGCGACTGGGTGGTGGCCGTGAACCTCAACGGAAACCCGCCCTGCCCCCCAGCCCCCACGGTATTCGCCGAAACCGCCAACCAGGAGAAAGCCGCCTACTTGAAGATGCTGTCAGCGTGGTGGGAGCAAAGTCCGGCGCAGGTTCCCCCTAAAAAAGTGGCGCACTTAGGATTGTTTGATTTGCTCACCAAGTCGCTGGACATGATGCAGGACAAAATGGCCGACCTCATGATACACCTGCACCAGCCTGAACTGGTCATTACCATTCCGCGGGAAACCTGCGGCATCTTTGAGTTTTACCGTGCCGAAGAACTGATTGACAAAGGCCGGCAAGCTTTCTGGGAGGCTTACACCGCCCAGCAGCAAAGTGCCGGGTAAGTTTTCTGTTTTCGGCCTGTTTTTGGGAAAACAGGCCGAAAACGCCGTATCGTTGTTCCTTCACCTACCTGGGGGAGAAGGCGCGAATGAGATGGAACGCTGTTGAACTGGCAATGGCTGGAATTTCAGTTCAGACGCTCGCCTGTCCTCCGGACGCTATGAGGTCAGAACCGGGATTCTGTGAATTAAAGGATGGCGTAGATTTCTGTGAACAATTTTCCGTACCAGTTTTATAGGCACTGTCCGTACTGGCGCGAGACTTCAGTCTCGTGACCAAAAGTGCTGCGAGTCTCCAGACTCGCCGGGAACCACGGGGAGAATATAGGTGCCAAGATTAAACTAAAGGAGTCTGGAGACTCCACCCATCCATCGGCACGAGTCTGAAGACTCGCGCCAGAGCTGAGTAGAATTTTACTTATTATAAGCATCTGAGAAGGATCGCCTTATTGGGTCAAGCTCTATTTTCACCTCTACGGTATCTTTCTCAACTACCACCTTTTCAACCATACCTCCATAAGGGAAGCTTTCGTTCTTGACATCAACTGCTACTGTTAGAAGATACGTTCCATGTTTAATGTTTGGAACATAAAAGCAATTTCCATGCACTGGTTCACTTTTGAGTAAGGTATATTCTACTGTTCCCCATTTATCCCATGGAAGTGGTGTAGCTTTTAATATACTCAAGTTCTCTATAAGGTATATTCTTAATGCTGATTTAATGTTAAGTTCAGGATTGTCTATGATAAGCTTTATAGTAGATTTTTTATCAGGAATCCTGAATAAAATTAGTGCTGTAATTAAGATTAATGCCAAGAATAGCATGAGTGCTGATTTTACTTTCATATCTTATTTTGTATATAGACCTCAAGTCATTCAAGATATAGAAACGGGAGGAATTGACATATATCAATGGCAGGTGGCGCAGACACTCGCAGGTCTGGGAGACACTGCGAGGATTTTTGAGCTAAGTAACTGCGTTGGCACCATAAAACAGAGAACCCGTTTCCGGCCTGTTTTTGTAAAAACAGGCCGAAAACGGGTTCTCCCTAAATAACTATTCCAATCCTGAAAATCCCGCTCCTAGTTGCGCACGGCTATCATCAAACTCAACTCCTTGTACCGCATGTTGAATTTCTTGGCGATGGCGGCGTTGGTGAGGCTGCCTTTGTAGATGTAGACGCCGCTGCGGTAATGCTCGTGGGTAAACAGGGCTTCGTTCACGCCGCCGTACTTGGAAATCTCCAGGAACATGGGCGTAAAGATGTTGCTCAGGGCTTTGGTGGCGGTACGGGGCACCCGTGACGGAATGTTGGGCACGCAGTAGTGTATCACGTCATACTTGCGGTACACGGGGCGCTTGTGGGTGGTCATTTCTGAGGTTTCAAAACAACCGCCTTCGTCTATGCTCACGTCAATAATCACCGAGCCGGGGTTCATGCTGGACACTACTTCCTCAGAAATCATGCACGGGATTTGGCCTTCATCGGCGGTGACAGCACCAATGACCACGTCTGCGTCCTGAATTTCCTTGTGCAGAATGGTGTTGTCTAGCGTGGAGGTGAACAGTTGCGCACCCACGTTCTGCTTTAATCGGCGGAGTTTGTAGAGGTGGTCGTCAAAGACTTTTACTTCGGCCCCTAGGCCGAGGGCGGCGCGGGTAGCATATTCGGCTACGGTACCGGCGCCAATGATGACTACTTTAGACGGTGGTACGCCCGTAATCCCGCCCAGAATCACGCCTTTGCCTTCATTGCTGCTGCTCAGGTACTCGGCGGCGATGAGCATGACGGTGCTGCCCGCAATTTCGCTCATGGCGCGTACCACTGGTTTGGAACCCGATTTATCTTTGAGCAATTCAAACGAGATGGCGTTAATTTTCTTTCGGCAGAGGGCTCCAATGTATTCTGAGGTGAGGCTGCCCAGCTGGAGCGCCGAAATCAAGGTTTGGCCCGGCCGCAGGAACTCCATCTCGTCATAGGTGGGCGGCGCAATCTTCAGGAGCACGTCTGCCTCGTAGACTTCTTTGGTGGAGTAGACAATCACGCCGCCGGCCTCTGAAAACTCATGGTCAGAGTATTTGGAAGGCGCACCGGCCCCGGACTCAATCCAGACCTCATGGCCGTGGTCAGTGAGCTGTTTCACAGATTCGGGCGTGAGCCCGATGCGGTTTTCCTGCAGTGAAGATTCTTTGGGAATACCAATGAAGAGGCTGCGTTTGCGGGTTTCTACCGCCAACATTGACTCTTTGGGCATAAGACTGCGGGCTGTGGCCTTGGTAAGGGCCTCAAACTCTTTAGACTTCTCCGTCAGTTCCTCCATCATAGATTCTCAAAGTAATAATACGCGCTTCTTCTGTGGCCCCGGTTTCAATGGACACTTCTACGGCATCTGGGGGCAACAGACCGGCCACTTTTGACGGCCATTCCACCAGGCACAGGTTCCCGGAGTCAAAGTATTCCAGGGCCCCCATGTCCAGGGCCTCGGCCTCATTTTCAACCCTATAAAAGTCAAAGTGGTAAATGAGTTCCCCGCGGGCGGCCTCGTACTCGTTCACCAATGAAAACGTAGGGCTGCTCACGGGCTCTTCCACGCCCAGTTGGGCACAGATGGCCTTGATAAAAGTGGTTTTACCGGCCGCCATGCCACCCTCAAACAAAATTATCTTTTTTTGCTTGATAAATGACAAAAATTCGGCGGCGGCCTGGGGCAAATCCGCTTTAGCGGAAACCTGAATTACTTTGGTACGCGCTTCCTGGTCAGGCATTTTTAGATGAAAGCGTTATGAACGGAATAATACATTCTTCCAGCGACACCCCGCCGTGCTGGAAGGTGTCACTGTAGTGGTTCACGTAGTAGTTGTAGTTGTTGGGGTACGCAAAAAAGTCATCATTCATGGCGAAGACGTAGGCCGTAGACACGTTGCTTTTGGGCAGATGGAACCGCTCGGGCTTGCGCGCCACCAACACGCCTTTGTCTGTAAAGCCCAGGTTTTTGCCGTGTTTGTAGCGCAGGTTGGTGTTGGTGTTACGGTCGCCTACAATTTTGAACGGTTTCTTCACGCGCACGGTGCCGTGGTCTGTGGTAATAATGAGCTTGCCGCCTTTGTCAGAGATGGCTTTGAGGGTGTCAAACAGCGGCGAGTGCATAAACCAGGAACGGGTGAGCGAGCGGTACGCGGCTTCATCGGCGGCCAGTTCGCGTATCATCTGCATGTCGGTGCGCGCGTGAGAGAGCATGTCCACGAAGTTGTAGACAATCACGTTAAGTTTGTTGTTGTCCAGGTTGCTGAACTTGCTCAACAGTTCTTTGCCGGCGGTGTTGTTGGTGATTTTGTTGTAGCTGAACTTCTCATTGACTTTGTTCTGCTGGAACTGAATCTCCAGAAAATCTTCTTCGTGCAGGTTTTTGCCTTCTTCCTCATCGTCCCCCACCCATAAATTAGGGTAACGCTTGGCAATATCTGCGGGCAGCATGCCTGAGAAGATGGCGTTGCGGGCGTAGGCAGTGGTGGTGGGCAAGATGGAATAATACATCTCTTCCTGCTCCACGTTAAAGTAATCTGTGATGATGGGCTCCAAGACCTTCCACTGGTCATAGCGCAGGTTGTCAATCAAGACAAAGTACACCGGACCGCTGCTTTCTTTCATGATGGGGAACACGCGATCTTTGAACAACTTGTGGCTCATGAGCGGGATTTCATCGGTCTCATCGTTCACCCATTCCTCATAGTTGTCTTCAATGAACTTGGCGAAGTTGGTGTTGGCCTCGTCTTTCTGCATGTTAATGACGTCGGCCATGCTTTTGCCTTCGGTCTCAGCAATTTCCAGCTCCCAGTACACCAGTTTCTTGTAGACATCGGCCCACTCTTGGTAATTTAAGCGGTCGCCGAAGGCCATGCCCAACGTCCGGAAATCGCGCTGGTAGCTGCTGTTGGTTTTTTCTTCTACCAAGCGGCGGTTGTCCAGAATCTTCTTCACCGAGAGCAGAATCTGGTTGGGGTTAATGGGTTTGATGAGGTAATCGGCTATTTTAGACCCGATGGCCTCTTCCATAATATGCTCTTCCTCGCTTTTGGTAATCATGACCACCGGCAGCGTGGGCCGCACGGCTTTGATTTCACTCAAGGCTTCCAGACCGCTCAGGCCCGGCATATTTTCATCTAAGAAGACAATGTCAAAGGTATGCTCCTGCACCTGCTCCACGGCGTCTGCCCCGCTGTTCACGGGCGTTACGTCGTAGCCCCTTTCCTGCAGGAAGAGAATATGCGGTTTGAGCAGGTCAATCTCGTCGTCCGCCCACAAAATGTTATATCTTTGCATGGCTATTATTTTTCATAGTTTGTGTTGTGGCCCAGTTAGCGTGCATGGTTGCAGAATTTTTCCGCGCTCCGGGAGAATTTTACCCGTATAACCCGCACACCTTTACAATAACCGACAACGGACACTCGAAGAACTAAGTTATCTTGAATAAGAAAAAAATCTTCAACGACCCCGTCTACGGCTTCATCACAGTTCCGTCAGACCTGCTTTTTGACATCATTCAGCACCCATATTTCCAGCGGCTGCGCCGAATAAAACAGCTGGGGCTGACCGAATTTGTGTATCCTGGGGCGCTGCACACCCGTTTCCACCACGCGTTGGGGGCCATGCACCTCATGAACATTGCCATTCAGAGCCTGAGCGGCAAA
This sequence comes from Rufibacter ruber, assembly GCF_014138425.1. Lineage (NCBI taxonomy): Bacteria > Pseudomonadati > Bacteroidota > Cytophagia > Cytophagales > Hymenobacteraceae > Rufibacter > Rufibacter ruber. The sequence continues at coordinate 167,187 of NZ_JACJIQ010000001.1, read as the reverse complement.
GATAACGTCATTTCTGACAAAGAGTGCGAAGCCTCTATGGCCGCCATTCTGCTGCATGACGTGGGGCACGGCCCGTTCTCGCACGCGCTGGAAACGGCCATTTTCAACCAGGTGCCGCATGAGCAAATCTCGCTGCACATCATGGAGCTGCTCAATGAGGAATTCGGCGGGCGCCTGCAACTGGCCATTGACATCTTTACAGACAGTTATGAGCGTCGGTTTTTCCACCAACTGGTTTCCAGCCAGCTGGACGTAGACCGCCTGGACTACCTCAACCGCGACAGCTTTTACACCGGCGTGTCTGAAGGCAAGATTGGTGCCGACCGCCTGCTCAAGATGCTGAACGTGTACGAAGACCAGCTGGTGGTGGAGGAGAAGGGCATTTACTCTATTGAGAGTTTCCTGGTAAGCCGCCGCCTCATGTACTGGCAGGTGTACATGCACAAAACCGTGACCAGCGCTGAGCAAATGGTCATGAAAATTATGCAACGCGCCCGTGAACTCACCCAACGCGGTATTGACGTGCCCGCCAGCCAGAATTTACAGTTCTTCCTGCGCGAAAGCCTTTCCATCTTAGACTTTGAGCGCGACCCCAGCATCATGCGCCGCTTTGTGTCACTGGACGATTATGACATCTGGAGCGGCATCAAAGCCTGGGCCGAGCACGAAGACAAAATCCTGAGCTACCTGTCTGCCTGCATGCTGGAGCGCAGGCTGTTCAAAATCATGCTCTCCCCCACCCCGTTTGACCTTACTTTCCTGGCAGATGTGCGTGAATTGGCGCAGGAGCACTTCGGCGTGACCGCCGAAGAGGCCGAGTACCTGGTCATTACCGGCAAAATCAGCAACAACGCCTATGAATCTGGCGGCGAGAACATCAACGTGCTTACCAAGATGAGCACGGTGGTAGACGTGGCCGAGGCTTCTGACTTGCCCAACATTCAGGCCCTGAGCAAGAAGGTGGAGAAGTACTATGTGTGTTACCCCAAAGAGATTACCAAGATAGACCTGTAGCCCCTCCCGCGGTGCGGGCAATTTTCTGTTTTGGGGCTGTTTTTCTGAAAACAGCCCCAAAACAGAAAACATACCAGATGGCGCTCTTCTGCGTTCTACGTATATCCCTTCCGCCCTTTCTGCAACTATGATTCTATACCAGAGTGGTTTTCTTACCTTAGACTACGACCCCGCAACAGATATTCTTTTTGTTGAGTGGCCAGATGTTCATGAGTTTCTAGTCCCTGAAATCAACCAGACCCTGCAAATTCTGGTAGACCACCTCAAAAGCTATGACATCAAAAGGCTGTTAGTAGACGCCAGCCAGGCCGCCCTTGAAATACCGCCCCAGGAGTACAAAGAGGTGCTCAAAGAGTTCGGGCTGAACCTGATGACCACCCGGCTGGAGAAGCTGGCCCGCATCATAACCCCCAACCCTGCCCGGGAGCACAACGTGGAGGAGGCAAAACAGGAGGTTGGGTTAACACTTCGGCTACAGACCTTCCCAGACAAGCAGGAGGCCCTGCTTTGGTTGGAAGAAGAGGGCTAGCCCTCTTTCTGGAGCCCCGCCCGCTGCTGCATTTTCTGTTTTGGGCCTGTTTTTTCAAAAACAGGCCCAAAACAGCTTTATTTCTTCCTCTGGCTCCTTTTCTTCCCTTTCGCCTTGAGAGCACGATGCACTTGCGCCGCCAGCAGCGCTGCCCCTCCTTCATTTGGGTGAATCATGTCATAGGTCAGGTTGGCTTTTCCTACAAAGGGCTTGTAAAGGTCAATGGTTTTCACCTTTGTCTGCCGCGCCACTTTCTTCACTGCCGGAATCACCTCATTTTTGATGATGTTTTCAGTGATGCCCCACTTATCTTCAAAAGCTGGCATAGGCAGGGCCAGATAGACCTGAGGATTAGAGGGCAGAGCCTGAAAAGACTTTACAAAGGCACTATAGTCAGGCACAAACTCCTCTTTATACCTCCAGTTCTGGGGTTTTGAATCATTAGTCCCCAGTTTGATAATTACAATATCTGGCTCCCAAGCCAGCACCTGCTGGTATTTCTCTTCTCTCCAGTAAGGCATATCACCTTTCTTGAGCAGCGTGCGCCCACCCAGGCCAAAGTTCTGCACTTCATATTCACCCCCCAGCAGTTGTTGTAAAACCTCTGGATAGGTTTGCTTTAATCCGTAGCCTTCAGTGATGCTGTTACCTACACACGCCACTTTGATTTTATGCTGTGCCTGGGTCACAAACGTAAGAAAGAGCAAGAACAGCAGTGGCACTATGCCAGTAAGTTTTCTTTTCATGTTCACCTTGATTCCTAACTAATCCCCCTAATTTACTAACACTTGCGGTGAAACGCTATTTTCGGGCTGTTTTCCCAAAAACAGACTTATCTGCTACTTTTAAGGTAAAAAAACCTGCAGAATTGCCTTGGGTGGGCCTGAACCACACCTGCATACACCCATGGCTATCCCGGGAGCGTTTTCCTGAGCTCACCGTCAGTTTCTGCTGCGCCTGGCACGGCCTTCGTTTGGCCAACCATCACCGGCGGCAAAAGCTCTGAGGCACCGTGACAGGAAAGCAGTGCCAAGCCCTGCCTGCTTACTCCTTCCCCCGTCTGTTTCTGTGTACTGACATGTAAGTATTTTCTCCCCTGGCACCCTTCTCAGCGCCCATCACGGGCCCTGGCCAGAATACATAGGCCCAAAGGCTGGGCACTTTACCATTTGTTTCCGTAACTTTGCCCTATGGAATTCACGGTACAACAGATTGCCGGTTTACTGCAGGGGCAGGTTCAGGGAGACGGCAATGCAACGGTAAACAGGCTGGCTAAAATTGAGGAAGGCACCCCGGGCGCCCTTTCTTTTCTGTCAAACGCCAAATATGAGCCTTACCTCTACACCACCGGTGCCACGGCGGTCATTGTATCTAACAAACTGGAATTGAAGCAGGCCGTGCAGGCCAACCTGATTCTGGTGGAAGACCCGTACACCGCTTTTTCCACCCTCTTAGAAGTGTACCAGCAGGCCATGGCCGCCCAGCGCGAAGGCGTGGAGGAGCCTTGCTACCTGGGCCATAATTCTTCCATTGGTGACCGCCACTACCGCGGTGCTTTCTCTTACATTGGCAAGAACTGCAGGATTGGCAGCGGCGTGCACATTTACCCGCACGTGTACATTGGTGACAACGTGACCATTGGCGACAACTGCATTTTATTTGCCGGCGCCAAGGTGTACCCAGACACCGTGATTGGCAACTCCTGCACCCTTCACGCGGGTGCCGTGATTGGCAGCGACGGCTTCGGGTTTGCCCCGCAGAAAGACGGCTCTTATAAAGCTATTCCGCAGATTGGCAACGTAGTGCTGGAAGACCACGTGAGCATTGGCGCCAACACCACCGTTGACTGCGCCACCATGGGTTCCACTATTATTAGGGAAGGCAGCAAAATTGACAATCTGGTCCAGATTGCCCACAACGTGGAAATTGGCAAGCACACTGTGGTAGCCGCGCAAACCGGCATCTCCGGTTCCAGCAAGATTGGCAACCACTGCACCATTGCGGGCCAGGTAGGCATTGTGGGCCACATCACCATAGCAGATAAAACCATTATTGGGGCGCAGTCTGGCGTTTCAAAGAGCATAAAAGAGACGGGTACGTTCATACAGGGGTCGCCGGCGTTTGACTACAAGCAAAACCTGCGGGCGCTCTCAGTGTTCCGTAAATTGCCTGAGTTACAGAAACAGCTAGACGAACTCAGAGAAAAGCGTTAACTTTAGCCCCTCTTTATCTATTTAGCAGTACATGAACGATAAACAGCATACCATCAAGGCGCCGGTAACGGTATCTGGTATTGGATTGCATACCGGGGTAGTGTCAAACATGACGTTTTTGCCTGCCCCCATCAACCACGGGTACAAGTTTCAACGCATTGACCTGCCTGAGCAGCCTATTGTTGATGCTGACGTTGACAACGTGGTAGACCTTTCCAGAGGTACCACCATTGAGCAGAACGGCGCGCGGGTCAACACCGTGGAGCACGTGCTGGCCGCACTGGTAGGGCTGGAAATTGACAACGTTCTCATTCAAATTGACGGCCCGGAACCCCCTATCATGGACGGTTCCTCTATTCTGTTTGTGCAGCCGCTGCTGGAGGTTGGCCTGGAGGAGCAGAACGCCCTGCGCAACTTCTTTGAGGTGCCGGAGGAAATCAGGTTCAGAGACGGTTCCCGCGAAACCGAGATCGCCATTCTCCCGCTAGATGATTACCGCGTCACCGTGATGGTAGACTACCACTCGCCGGTACTGGGTAGCCAGCACGCCTCCCTCACAGACATCACCCAGTTCAAAGACGAGATTGCCTCCTGCCGCACCTTCTGCTTTCTGCATGAGCTGGAAATGCTCTACAAGCAGAACCTGATCAAAGGCGGTGACCTGAGCAATGCCATTGTGGTGGTAGACCGCGTGGTAGAGGAAAACGAGCTGGATTATCTCTCTGACCTTCTCAAGAAGCCCAAAGTGGCCGTGAAGAAGGAAGGGATTCTGAACAACGTAGACCTGCGCTACAAAAACGAGCCTGCCCGCCACAAACTCCTTGACATGATTGGGGACCTGGCACTGGTGGGCCGTCCGTTGAAAGGGCAGATTTTGGCCGCCCGCCCGGGCCACGCCTCCAACGTTGCCTTCGCGAAGAAGATCAAAAAGTATATTGCCGAGACGGCGGTGAAAAACGTGCCGGTGTATGACCCCAAGAAAACGCCCGTGATGGACGTGAACCGGATCATGCAGACCCTGCCCCACCGCTATCCGTTTGTCTTGATTGACAAGATCATCCATTTGGATGAGACCACGGTGACCGGCGTGAAGAATGTGACCATGAACGAGTCGTTCTTCCAGGGCCACTTTCCGGGGAACCCGGTGATGCCGGGCGTGATTCAGATTGAAGCCATGGCCCAGACCGGCGGAATCTTCGTATTGAGTACTGTACCTGACCCAGAGAATTACTGGACTTACTTTATGGGGATTGACAAATGTCGGTTCCGCAGAAAAGTAGTGCCGGGAGATACCATTGTTTTCAAATGCGAACTGTTGGCGCCCATTAAAAGGGGCATTGCCAGAATGCAGGGCCAAGCCTACGTGGGTGGCCAGCTGGTGATGGAGGCCGAAATGTTGGCAAGCATTGTAAGAAAAGACGCATGAACCAGCCCTTAGCCTACATTCACCCAGAAGCCAAGATCGCGACAAACGTTGTGGTTGAGCCGTTCACCACCATCTCTAAAAACGTGGAGATTGGCGAAGGCACCTGGATTGGACCCAACGTGACCATTATGGAAGGTGCCCGCATTGGCAAAAACTGCCAGATTTACCCGGGTGCCGTGATCTCTGCCCCGCCGCAGGACCTCAAATACAAAGGCGAGCCCTCTACCGTGACCATTGGTGACAACACCATCATCAGGGAGTGTGTGACCCTGAACCGCGGCACGGCCTTAGACAAGAACACCACCGCCATTGGCAACAACTGCCTGATCATGGCCTATGTACACGTAGCGCATGACTGCATCATTGGCAACAATGTGATTGTGGCCAACGGCGTGCAGCTGGCGGGCCACATCATGGTGCATGACCACGTGTTCATTGGCGGCACCTCGGCGGTGCACCAGTTTGTGAGCATTGGGGCCCACGCCATGGTGTCTGGTGGTTCGTTGGTGCGCAAAGACGTGCCGCCGTTCATCAAAGCGGCCCGTGAGCCGCTTTCTTACGCAGGGGTTAACTCCATTGGCTTACGCCGAAGAGGGTTTACCAACGAGCAGATCAATGACATACAGCAGATCTACCGTATCCTGTTCATGAGTGGCCTCAACACCGCCTCTGCCGTAGACAAGATTGAAATTGACCTGGCCCCCAGCCCGGAGCGTGATGAGATTGTGAATTTTGTGCGCAACTCAGGCCGGGGCATCATCAAAGGCTACCAGCGCGATGCAGATTAAGCTGACTTCTGTTGGCAAACGCTTTAACTACGAGTGGATTTTCCGGAATCTGTCCTATGAGTTTGTCACCGGTAAGGCGTATGCCGTGCTGGGGCACAACGGGTCCGGGAAATCCACTTTGCTTTCTATCCTGAGCGGCTTTCAACTGGCCTCAGAAGGAACAATCGCTTACTCCCAGAACGGGCAGGAAATTCCGGTGGAGCAACTGTACCGCTCCCTTTCCATTGCCGCCCCCTATCAGGACCTGCTGGACGAGCTCACGCTGGAGGAGATGATCCAGTTTCACACCCGCTTTAAACCTCTGCGCGGCATCTCTGCTGCACAGCTTCCAGACCTTCTGCAACTGCCAACCGCCCGGCACAAGCTGGTACGGGATTTCTCTTCGGGCATGCGGCAGCGCCTCAAATTAGGGTTAGCCATTTATTCAGACACCCCCCTGCTGCTGCTAGATGAACCCACCACCAACCTGGACCAGGCGGGTGTGGCGTGGTATCTGGAGCATCTGGAGAAAAACCGCGCAAACCGCCTGGTGGTCATAGGCTCCAACGTGCCCCATGAGTACAGCTTCTGTGACGAGCAGCTGCCTATCAACCAGTTCCATTATAAAGGCTCCGCCCGAAAAGGGTAATTCTTTCTATTTCTCTCTGTCCGTTTTTAGCCTGTTTTGGCCAAAACAGGCTAAAAACGCAAACTGCGGTATCTCTTCTCCCTTTGGGAGAAGGTTAGGATGAGGGAAATACCCTACAATTCACAGTACAAACCGCCAATCGCTCAAGCAGAAGAAAGGCACTGAAATAATTTCCCTCGCCTTAAAAAACGTTCTTATTTAGAGAAACTTTTGCTAGCGGGAGTCTCCAGACTTGTGCCGATGGGGGTTGGAGTCTCCAGACTTCCGTTATCATCTTGTGGTTCCCAGCGAGTCTGGAGACTCGCAACACATGGAGTCACGAGTCAGAGACTCGCGCCAGCGCAATATTTTTAACTATGAGCAAGTAACAAGGAGCAATTAATAATCAGAAATTTACCAAAGAGCTCGTAGCGTGCGCAGCGCCTGTGAGTGTCTGTGCCAGCGGCCCTTGCTAGTTCAACCGCCTCGCCCTTCTCCTCCAGTCTTAGTTTCCAAGGGCAAAAGGAACACCACTTCTGCGTTTCAGGCTTACTTTTCTGAAAACAGCCCCAAAACAGAAAAACGTAAAAAAGCCACCGCAGGCGATGGCTTTTCTATATATGTAGTAAGGTGGCGCAGGGCTCTGCTTTCTGCAGAGCATAACTCTTCTGGCTGGCGCTTAACAAAGGCTCTGTTTTATGGTTTCACTCAACCACTATCAGCACGTTACTCGTTGGCAGGGTACAGCTCAGGCGGCTCTTTTTCTTTGGTCTTCAGAATAAACGGACGCAGGGCCTCGGTTTCATCCAGGTACAGGAACGCATCATAGCGCTCAGGAATGATAGTGGGCACATAGTTGCCGTACTTCTCCCGGTTAGGGTCATAGACCACGCCAATGGCCCGGTGGGCAATCTGCTGACGCACCTCGTCTATCTCCCTGAGTTCCCGCGAGAGCAACAGTTTATCAGAGCCTCCTCCCAGGTTGTGCAGCCAATCCTCCCAGGAACCTTGGCGGGCGGGTGGAACCTCCATCTTTTTCATGGGCGCCCCCCAACTGTCACCGGCAATCACAGAGCCCTCATAAGACCCGAAGCCTGCCAGATACACGTTTTCGCGGCCGTACTGCTCCCGGGCCAGCTGCCCAATATTGACCATGCCGGCACGGGCCATGTCTGTGAAGCGGGCATCGCCCACGTGGGTGTTGTGTTCCCAGATAATGGCTTTTGAGTCTGGGCCGTGAAATTTCAAGAGGCGGTCCAGCGTCTCCATCATGTGTTCGTCGCGCACGTTCCAGGAGCTGCCGCCGCCCATGATCATGGCTTTGTAGTAGCGTTCGGCATTGACGGCCACCAGGGCATTCTGCTCGGCATCAAATTCGGCCTCCGGGTTGCTGGGGGCTTCCCGCTCTTTTTTGCCCAGCTCCTGCAGCATGGTGAGCACTTCTTCCTCACAGTCTTCAGACACATACGCCACCGCGCGGGCGTATTCCTGGGGATCATTGCTGTACGGTTCAAAGCACTTAAAGGCTTCTTTAGCGGCTTTTACCGCCTGCCCGTCTTTCTTCTCCAGGTACTTCATGATGCGCTGCAGAGAGTCCCACAGGCTGTACACGTCTAACCCGTAGAAGCCCACCTTGTTGGTATTGGGCCGGTCATTGTTTTCTTTGAGCCACTCTACCAGGGCGGCCACTTCCCAGTTGCCCCACATCCAGGTGGGCCAGCGGTTGAAGTGCTTGAGCACATCAGACACCTTGGTGCCCGGCTTGCACAGGCCCCGCACAAATTTATTCACCTGGAAACAGTCTGGCCAGTCGCCCTCAACGGCAATAAAGGTGAAGCCCTTCTCTTCAATGAGGCGTTTAGAGATGGCGGTACGCCAGGCATAGTATTCAGAAGTGCCGTGTGAGGCTTCTCCCAGCATGACCACCCGGGCCTCTCCAATATCTTCCAACAATACGTCTAAATCAGCTTTGTTCTCCAGCCGGTGGTACGGCAAATTTGAATAGGTCATGGGTAAGGCAGAAAATGAACTCCCTGCCTTTTACCCCTGCTATCAGAAGAAGGTTTACCTGATTTTAACTCTTTTCTGAAAAAATAGGGCAAAAACGGAAAACTTTTGCCGAGCACTCTCCCCAAATACCCAGTACCCCCCTCAAAGGCCGCACCCGCGCGCGGGACAGCCGCCAAAAGCCCACAGGCCTAGGCATTTATAATTAGGAATGGGGAATTGGAAGGTAGGTGGCTGTAACTGAGGGAAAGGCTTACAGGTGATTTTTTCTTCTGCCGAAACTCCTTCTCCCAGAAGGCGTGGGTTTCACGCACGGCCCAACGCTCAGGGTTTCCAGCGGACTGGAGGCGCACATCACAATCTGTCACGCGTAATCACCTCGCGCCAGCGCGGAATTTACATGTATAAAGAAATCTGCGCCCTCCTACAATCTACTAAATGCAGGTTCTGACCAGGCAGCTAACAGAGGACCTGCGAACGTCTGTGCCATTCCGTTTTCGGCCTATTTTCAGAAAAACAGCCCAAAAACGCCACTGCCTCCTGTTTCAGAGAGAAACAGGAGGCAGTGGCGTTGGTTTCTTTTTACAGGGGTCAAACTTTATTGGGCGCCAAACACGCGGCGCAGCAACTCAGTGGTGCGGGCCACGGGGTTCTCCCTAATGTTGGCTTCTTCCTGGGCTACCAGCGTGAACAGGCCGTCAATGGCTTTCTGGGTGGCGTAGGCCTCCAGATCAGGGTTCACCTTCTGCACCAGCGGTATCTGGTTGTAGCGGGTCACAATGTCTGTGTAGTACTTGGTGGCATTTACCTTGTCCAGTGACTGCTTCATAACCGGCCTGAACGCGGCGGTCAACTGGCTGGTGGTGGTGCGCTTCAGAAACTGGGTGGCCGCGTCTTTTTCGCCGCGCAGAATGTTCCAAACGTCTTGAAAGGTCAACTGCTTGATGGCGTTCAGGAAGATAGGCGCGGCACTTTTGGCGGCATCCTCGGCCCCGCGGTTCAGCGTGAGAATGAACTTGTCTACCTGCGAGCCCAGGCCAATCTGCCGCAGGGTGTTCTCCACACGCTGCACATCTGGCGGAAAGGGAATTCTGATGAGGCTGTTCTTGTAGAAGCCATCTGTCTGGGCAGCCTGGGTAGCACCTTTGTTTATGCCTTGGGACAAAGCCTGTCTCAGACCGCTGGCCACCTCGGTTTGGGTAAGCGGCCGGCCGGTATTCATGGTGCCGCTGGCGGCATCAACGGCCTGCTGAATCTGGCTGGCGGTGCAGCCTGCTAAAAAAAGAAGCGAGCAGAGGCTCAAAACAAAAGCGGGCGTGAATAGTTTCTTCATACGTGCGTACATGTCATTACTTTTAATGAATATTGCTGCGCAGGTGCATACGCATAAATCAGACCAAAAAATGAAAAAAGAGACCCTGGCCGAAATCATCACCATTGGTGATGAACTTCTCTACGGCCAAGTCATTGACACCAACTCCGCCTGGATGGGGGAGGAACTGGCAAAAATAGGTATCAAAGTCAAACAAATCACCAGTATTTCTGACAGCCCCACCGCCATACGGGAAGCGCTGGCCGCCGCCATGTCACGCGCTGATGTGGTTTTGGTCACCGGCGGCCTGGGCCCCACCAAAGATGACCTGACCAAACATACGCTGGCAGAGTTCTTTCAAACAGAGCTGCAACTGCACCAACCGTCTTTAGAAGACGTAGAGGCCATTTTCAAGCGCTACAACCGCCCTATGCTGGAAGTGAACCGGCAACAGGCGTTTCTGCCCGCCAACTGCACCCCCGTCAGAAACGTGCTGGGCACTGCCCCAGGCATGCTGTTTGAAGAGCAGGGCACCGTGATTGTCTCCATGCCCGGCGTGCCGTTTGAGATGAAGCGCATGATGACAGACACCGTTTTGCCGCACCTGCAACAGCACTTCCAGCTGCCGCAGATCATTCACAAGGTGGTACAGACCGTGGGGCTGGGCGAGTCTTTTCTGGCAGAGCGCATTGCCGATTGGGAAAATAACCTGCCCGCCAACCTTAAATTAGCCTATCTCCCGCACCTGGCGGGGGTCCGGCTAAGATTAACGGGCCTCCCCAATGGCACAGATAATCTGGAGGAGCAGATGCAGGCCCAGATAGACCAGCTGGCGCCGTTAATCGCTGACCACGTCTTCGCCTTTGGCGAAGTTACCCTGGAAGCCGCCGTGGGTGCCCTGCTCAAAGCCCGCAACCTCACCATCTCTACCGCTGAGAGCTGCACCGGCGGGCTGGTGGCGCACAAACTCACCAGCGTACCCGGCAGCTCAGCCTATTTTACCGGCAGCGTGGTGGCCTACAGCAATGAAGTGAAAAAAGCCCAACTGGGCGTGCCACAGGAGACACTGGCCCGGCACGGGGCTGTGAGCGAAGAAACCGTGCGCCTGATGGCCGAAGGCGTGCGCCGCCTCCTGAACACAGACATTGGGGTAGCCACCAGCGGCATTGCCGGGCCAGACGGCGGCACCCCAGAAAAGCCCGTGGGCACCATCTGGCTGGCCTATGCAGACGCCCACCAGACCGTAGCCCGCAAGATCAGCTACAACAAAACCCGCCTGCTGAACATAGAGTACACAACCCTACAGGTGCTCAACCTGATTCGGCAAAGTTTGCCGGCAGCGGTTGAGGAATAGCCAAAATTCTCTAATTTTGCCTAACAATAGTTAGGTTATCAGAAATCAGGCGGCAATTATCAGGATTCATTTCTGGTTTTTCTGTATCATTGTCCTTGGCTGAGACCCTGGGTGAACCTGTTGGTTCCTGTGACTATTCATTATAACCGAAAACATACACTATGGCCCTTGTAGAAATGGTGATGCCCAAAATGGGCGAGAGTATCATGGAAGGTACCGTGCTTAAATGGTTGAAACAGGTGGGTGATACCATTGAGCAGGATGAGTCTGTACTGGAGGTTGCCACTGACAAAGTGGACACTGAGGTGCCGGCCATTCAAGGCGGTGTCTTGAAAGAGATTCTGGTACAAGAGGGCCAAGTGGTAGCCGTAGGCGCCCCTATTGCCATTATCAGCACGGGTGGCGACGACCAACCTGCTTCTTCAACCCCCGCCCAGGAGGCTGCACCGTCTGCCCCTGCCGCGGCACCAACCACCCAACCGGCGGCGCACCCCGCTGAGGCCCCGCAGGCCACGGCCCAGACCTCACAACGTCTGGAACAACCCGCCTCCGGCCGCTTCTATTCGCCGCTGGTCATGAACATTGCCCGCGAAGAAGGCATTTCTATGCAGGAGCTGGAGTACATTCCGGGTACCGGCAAAGACGGGCGCGTGTCAAAGAAAGATATCCTGGACTACGTGGCCAACCGCCAGTCCGGCAGCACCCCAGCCGCCGCTCCGCAACCAGCTGCGGCACAACCGGCTGCCCCAGCCCCACAGGCGGCACCTTCGGCTCCGCAACCGGCTGCTGCTCCTGTGGCGCCGGCCCAGTCTTACAGCGGCAACGTGGAGATCATTGAGATGGACCGCATGCGGAAGATGATTTCGCAGCGCATGGTAGACAGCAAGCGCATTAGCCCGCACGTGACGTCTTTTGTGGAGGCAGATGTGACCAACATTGTGAACTGGCGCAACAAAACCAAAGACGCCTACAAGAAGCGCGAAGGCGAGAACCTCACCTTCACCCCAATCTTCATTGAGGCCATTGTGAAAGCCATCAAGGATTTCCCTATGATCAACGTGAGCGTAGACGGAGACAAAATCATCAAAAAGCGCGACATCAACATTGGCGTAGCCGTGGCCTTGCCAAGTGGCAACCTGATTGTGCCCGTGATCCATAACGCTGACCAGATGAACCTGAACGGCTTGTCTAAAAAACTGAATGACCTGGCCAACCGTGCCCGCATCAACAAACTGACCCCGGCAGATCTGGCAGACCCTACCTATACGGTTTCCAACGTAGGTTCTTTTGGCAACGTGATGGGCACGCCTATCATCATGCAGCCGCAGGTGGCTATCCTGGCCGTGGGTGCCATTAAAAAGAAGCCGGCGGTGATTGAGACGCCAGAAGGAGACTTGATTGGCATTAGGCAGTTCATGTTCCTGTCTCACAGCTATGACCACCGCGTGGTAGACGGTTCTCTGGGCGGCATGTTTGTGCGCCGCGTGGCAGATTATCTGGAAGCCTTTGACCCCAACACGAGCATCTAATTTGTAGAAATGCATAGCAGGAGATGCGTTGCTAACCGCCTCCAACAGAAAAGCCTCTCCCCACGGAGAGGCTTTTTGCATATCTGCTGTTTTGGACCTGTTTTCTGAAAACAGCCCCAAAACGCCAATCAGGTATTCCCTCTCCCTCTGGGAGAAGGTTAGGATGAGGGAATAAAATTCAGGTTCCTATAGAAGAAGCTGCCTCATCATTTTCGTTCCTAAGAGCGTATTTATATTTTTCTTTTACGCTGCAAATGGATTAAAAAGAACCTGACTTTGTCTTTTCCACACATCCGTCCCCCTTTACAGGGGGTAGGGAGATGACCAAGGCCGTTGAAGACCCATCTACTTCTGATTAGTGAAATGAGAAATTAATTCTCGGGAATACGTACTTCTGCACGAGAAAATCAGCACGAGTATCATTCCCCCACCCCCTTCAAAGGGGGACGGAATACGCCTTCCAGCCTTCCTAATGGCAGTTATCTAAGGCAGGTTGTTTTTCTACCCTGAGGTTCACGTTTCGTTCTGCAAGCTGATGGACGTACGTATCTGGGTTACCCACGTTTTCGGGCTGTTTTGGCCAAAACAGCCCGAAAACAGAAATTCAGAACCCGTTCAGCCCAGATATAGTAAAAGCAGTATCTTGTTGCCCTGAATACCCTACTACTATGAAAAACACGCTTATCCTCATCCTGATGGCTTTGTTTCTGTTTCTGGCCATTTACTTCTACTGGCAGATGGACAAAGCCCAAAGCCAACTGGCCCTGGCCGATGAAAAAATCACCAGCCTGGAAGCCCAAGTGAAACGCTTCACCAACCGCGGCACAGATGATACCATGACCACACTTTCGCCGTCGCAGCCGTCTGTGGTCCCCGTCCCCGAAGATGAGGAACCCACTCCCCCTGAGTCCACCACCTTTGAAGGAGAACTGGGCAGCCTGAGCCAGAGTGACATTGACCGCCTCAAAAAGAAAGGCCTCAAAAACCCAGAGGCAGACCTCATGAACGACCTCATGCGCAAGCAGAAAAGCGTGCTCACCGCCCAGGGCAGCATGGGCGGCACCATGGCCATCCGGGACATCAGAATCCTGAACGACCGTTACGCTATGGCTTATTTTGAAGACGGCCATAATGGCGGCCACCTGCTCCTGCGCTACGCTGTGAACAACGGCACTATCACCTGGACCAGGCTGGATTCATATACCATGTAATTCTGTTTCTGGGCTGTTTTGGCCAAAACAGCCCAGAAACAGAAATTTCTACACTTAACTACTACTGCAGATTCTCCCCCACAAGGGGAGCGAAGAGGGGTGTTTACACCTGCTGAATATGGCTTCTCCAATAGTAAAAACTTCCCATTACGTGACCAGACGTGAGCACCATCACCTTGCAAGGATGACGGGCAGAAGAAATCAAAAAACTTGCTCTCCCGTGTAAACACCCCTCTTAATCTCCCCTCAAGGGGAGAGTCTGCAAGTAGCTGCCGTTTTATGCAAGGGTTAATTTTTCATGCAGGCAACGTATATATAACAAAATCGGCTGCCCCAGATGGGGCAGCCGATTTTGTTATATATCAATCAAGCTCAAATTTACTCAGCCGGCAGCGCCGATAAGCTTTGCTCCAGCGCGGCAATCTTGGCTTCGGCGTCTGACTGTTTCTTCCGCTCTGCGGAAATGACGGCCTCTGGGGCACCGGCCACGAAACGCTCGTTGCTTAGCTTTTTCTCTACGCTGGCCAGGAAGCCCTTGGTGTAGTCCAGTTCCTTCAGGATGCGCTCGCGCTCGGCGGCAGCGTCAATGTTGCCTTCCATAGGAATAAAGAACTCGGTGCTGTCTTCGGCCACAAATGACAAGGCATTATCCAGGGGCTGCTCGGTTTCCTGAATCTCAGAGAGGTTGGCGAGTTTGCTCACCAAGGTCTCATACCCGGCAATGGCGTTTTTGCCTTCTGACAGGCGCACATGAAGGGCCAGCTTTTTAGCGGGTGAGATGTTCTTGCTATTACGCATATTACGTACCTGGCCCACCACGTTGAGCACGTACTCGGTCTGGCGAAGAAGGTCAGCGTCAATGCGGCCTTGCTTGGGCCAGGGAGCTACCACCAGACAATCTTTGGGCGCGCGTTCTTTCATGTTGTTCCAGATTTCCTCGGTGATGAACGGCATGAACGGGTGCAGCACTTTCATCAGTTTCTCCAGGAACTCATACGTGGCCTGCAGCGTGGCGGCGTCAATGGGTGACCCGAAGGCGGGTTTAATCATCTCCAGGTAATTAGAACAGAAATCATCCCACACCAGCTTGTAAACCGTGAGTAACGCATCAGAGATGCGGAACTTGTCAAAGTGGTCTTCCAGAATATTGAGCGCCTCGTTGAATTTAGAGTCGAACCACTTGATTGCTTTCTCATTGGGGTTGGGCAGCGTCTCGTCTACTTCCCAGCCGTTGATGAGCCTAAAGGCGTTCCAGATTTTGTTGCTGAAGTTCCGGCCCTGCTCGCAGAGTTTCTCGTCAAACAGCAAATCGTTTCCGGCTGGGGAGCTGAAGAGCATGCCCGCGCGCACACCGTCGGCGCCATATTGGTCAATCAAATCCAGCGGGTCTGGTGAGTTGCCCAGCGATTTGGACATCTTCCGCCCCTGGGCGTCCCGCACAATACCGGTGAGGTACACGTTCTTGAACGGCAACTCCTTCCGGAATTCATAGCCCGCCATAATCATACGCGCCACCCAGAAGAACAGGATCTCCGGGGCAGTCACCAGGTCATTGGTTGGGTAATAGTACAGAATGTCTTCGTTGTCTGGGTCTTTGAAACCGTCAAACACCGAGATAGGCCAGAGCCACGAAGAGAACCACGTATCCAGCACGTCTTCGTCCTGACGCAAATCAGAAAGTTGTAAGTCTGGGTTCCCCGATTTGGTACGGGCTTCCTGCAACGCTTCTTCGGCATTACGGCCTACCACAAAGGTGCCATCTGGCAGGTAGTACGCCGGTATCTGCTGGCCCCACCACAGCTGCCGCGAAATACACCAGTCGTGCACGTTTTCCATCCAGGAACGGTACATGTTCTTGAACTTGGGCGGGTGCAGCTTGATGGTGTCGTTCATCACGTTTTCCAGGGCGGGTTTGGCCATGGCGTCCATTTTGCACCACCACTGCATGGAGAGTTTGGGCTCGATCACGGCATCGGTGCGCTCAGAGAACCCTACGTTGGTCACTGAATCTTCTACTTTCTCCAGCAGGCCTTTGGCTTCCAGTTCTTTGGTGATTTTCTTGCGCACCACAAAACGGTCTTCGCCTACGTAAATGCCGGCGCGCTCGTGAATGGTGCCGTTGTCATTGAGCACGTCAATGCTGGGCAGGTTGTGCTTCTGGCCCAGCTCATAGTCATTGATGTCATGCGCCGGAGTCACTTTCAGCACGCCCGTTCCGAACTCAATGTCTACGTACTCGTCAAAAATGATGGGAATGGCGCGGTTCACTAACGGAATAATGGCTTTCTTACCGGCCAAATGCTTGTAACGCTCATCTGCAGGGTGTACGCAGATGGCCACGTCGCCCATGATAGTTTCAGGGCGTTTGGTGGCCACGGTCAAGACCTCATCTGAGCCTTCAATCCCGTAGCGCAGGTAGTAGAGTTTGCCGTTCACCTGCTTAAAGTTCACCTCCTCGTCAGACAACGCGGTGAGGCCCTGCGGGTCCCAGTTCACCATGCGCACGCCGCGGTAGATGTGGCCTTTGCGGTATAGGTCTACGAACACGTCAATCACGGCCTGGGTCAAATCCGGCTCCATGGTGAAGCGGGTGCGGTCCCAGTCGCAGGAGGCGCCCAGTTTCTTGAGCTGTTCCAGAATGATGCCGCCGTACTTCTCCTTCCACTCAAAGGCGTATTTCAAAAACTCCTCGCGGGAAATATCTGCTTTGTTGATGCCTTTCTCCTTGAGCATGTTCACCACGCGCGCCTCGGTGGCGATAGAAGCGTGGTCGGTACCCGGTACCCAGCAGGCCTCTTTGCCCTGCATACGGGCGCGGCGCACCAGCACGTCCTGAATGGT
The DNA here is from genome assembly GCF_014138425.1 of Rufibacter ruber. Taxonomy (NCBI): domain Bacteria; kingdom Pseudomonadati; phylum Bacteroidota; class Cytophagia; order Cytophagales; family Hymenobacteraceae; genus Rufibacter; species Rufibacter ruber. The sequence goes on along the minus strand of NZ_JACJIQ010000001.1, from coordinate 150,356 downwards.
GTTGTTGAGCATGTGGCCCATGTGCAACACCCCCGTCACGTTGGGCGGCGGAATCACCACGGTATAAGGCTCTTTCTTAGGATTTGGTTTAGACTTGAAGAAGCCGCGCTCCAGCCAGGTGGCGTACCACTTGTCTTCTACTTCTTTGGGGTTATAGGTCTTGGGTATGGTAGACATCTTTCTTTGGTATCACGTAGCAAGTATCAGGTAGCAAGACAGAAGCACCGGATAAACTTGCTGCATATTTTGAAAAACAAAAATAGTAAATAGAATTCAGCCAAGCGGCAGATGTTGTGGAGAAGCGGCGCCAATAACAGATATTTCCGTTTTTGGCGTGTTTTAGCCAAAACAGCACCAAAACGCGTTAGCAGAATTCCCACTCCCCCGGGGAGAGGGTGAGGGGGACGGCGGCGGCTACTGGCCCAGACGCCTGCGAAAAGAATTGCTGATGGTTAATGGCTGAGTTTCTGGCGCGAGACTTCAGTCTCGTGACTTAGGATGTTGCGAGTCTCCAGACTCGCCGGGAACCGCTGGTAGAGAAATATCATCCTCTGGAATTCTGCGTTGAAAACCTGTTTTGCGTTCCAGCAACACATCATTTCGCTGCCGCGAAGGTAGTCTGGAGACTGGCGCCTGCAGAAACCGCCTTCACTACCATACCTTATTTCCTACTTCAAGTTTGAGCGCAGCGGGAACTTGGAGTAGGAATGACCGCCAGTTTCCAACTGGCGAAACACTTTATCAATTAATGCACCCCGCCAGTTACCAACAGGCCTCATAACAAACCGCGACTTGCCGCTGCGTTCAAACTTGCGGCAGGTTCCTGTTTTGGAGCTGTTTTTCAAAAAACAGACCCAAAACGTACCCCAACAAAAAGCCCGCACGGGGCGGGCTTTCAAAGAAATATCTTCAGAAAAAAAATTAGCTGGCGTGCAGCCACTCTTTCTTGGCCAACAGTTCCTCCTCGGTCTCACGGTAGTCTGGGTCATCTACGCAGCAGTCTACGGGGCAGACGGCGGCGCACTGGGGCTCCTCATGGAAACCGCAGCACTCGGTGCACTTGTCTGAGACAATGTAGTAGTATTCATCTGAAATGGGCGGTTGCGGGGCTTTGCCGTCAATGGTCACACCGCCGTCTCTCACCACTTCTTTCAGCGAGGTACCATCGCCCCAGGTCCACTGCATGCCACCCTCGTAGATGGCCGTGTTGGGGCACTCCGGCTCACAAGCGCCGCAGTTGATACACTCGTCTGTAATCATTATCGCCATAATCGTATCTCCTGTTTCTTTTTAGTAATTTTGCACCGGCTTCGGCACGCCATTCGGGCGCAAAAGTAATACGTAGCGCGCATTGTATCAAACGTTTCTCATGCCAAGGCTGTTTCCCTACTATGCTAACTTTAGAAAATAGAATTTCTGCCTTCGCCCAACTGGGCGATTATTTACGCCACTTGCCTCTGGAGGAACGCCAATACCTGGCCCGCCGCGCCGGTCAGCACAATAACTTCTTTGACGAGCCAAATGTTTCAGCCGCGCTGGACGGATTGGCGGGAATGCTGCAAAGAGACCAACTGGAGGCGTGGCTGGCGCAATATGACATTCCTGAAACCATTGCCGCCCCTAAAAAAGTGGGCGTGGTGATGGCGGGGAACATTCCGGCGGTGGGCTTTCATGACGCGCTGTGCATTCTTATTTCCGGGCACATTCTGCAGGCCAAGCCCAGCTCAGACGACCCGTTCCTGGTGCCGCATCTGCTGGAGAAACTGGTGGAGATAGAACCCGGTTTTCAGGAGTACGTCCAGCTGGTGCCCATGCTCAAGACCGCAGACGCCATCATTGCCACCGGCTCTGACAATACCGCCCGCTACTTTGAATACTACTTCGCCAAGCGCCCGCACATCATCAGGAAGAACCGTACCAGCGTGGCCGTATTGACCGGCAACGAAACCAGGGAGGAACTCACCAACCTGGGCGATGACATGCTGCGCTACTACGGGCTGGGTTGCCGCAACGTGTCCAAAGCCTACGTGCCCGAAGGGTATGATTTCACGCCGCTCTTTGAGGCCATTGAGTACAAGAAGGAAGTGGTGAACCACCACAAGTACCAGAACAACTATGACTACAACAAGTCTATCTACCTGGTCAACGGCGTGCCGCACCTGGACAACGGCTTTTTGATGGTGACTGAAAGCCGGCAGCTGGTCTCCCCCATCTCGGTGCTGTTCTACGAGACGTACCAGGACGCGGCAGACCTCCGGCAGAAACTGGCGGCGGTACAGGAGAAGCTGCAGTGCGTGGTTTCCAAGGAAGGCCTTTGGGAAAACAGCTTCCAGTTTGGGCAGGCGCAATGCCCTTCTGTAAGTGATTATGCAGATGGCGTAGACACCCTGGCATTTCTTTTGAAATTGTAATCTGTTTCTGGCCTGGTTTTGGCAAAGTAGCCTAAAAACGCCTTTAAACAATGGCACAACTCATTTGTTAAAAATATATTGCCTGCTAAAAAGCTTGCATTTATAACAAATTCTTGTTTCATTGAAGTACAGACTACCACCAAACAACAAGACCATGAGCACCACCACCCACCAATTAATAGAGAAGGAAATTATTCCGCAGCTGCAGTTTGGACAAGACGATGTTCTCTCTGATAAAGAAGCCAAAGTTAGACGCCAGCATGACCTGGAACGCGCCAGCCGTTTGGGCAACGGCTACCAGGGCAAAGTAGAACTTTCCTTCCAGGTAGCCACCGGCGATATTCTACGCGTGCAGACCACCATCTGGCAAGCCGACAAGGAATTCACCACCATCAAATCTGGCGTGACCATTCCTACCACGGCTATTCTTTCAGTGGAGTTCTTCTAACTTTCTGAAATAAGGTTGAACAAAAAGCGCCTCCGGTTCATGTACCAGAGGCGCTTTTTAATTAGACGAAATATGTGGGGAGAAAGCTGTTTTCTGTTTTCGGCCTGTTTTGGAAAAAATAGCCCTAAAACAGAAGTAACAGTTCAGCAGGCAGAGGCACAAGCCGCTTACGCCATTAACCGCTAGAGACAACCCGGGTATCTAGCCGCTTTGAATAAATAATCAATAGAACCTTGACTGCCCTTTTGTCATTCTGGAAAAAATCTAGGTGGCGAACAAGAATAGCGTTTGGCTAACAGCCACTGCCGTTCGCCCACAAGATCCTTTCAGGATGACAGGAGAATAAAATATTTCCGGATGCGGACATGGGTTCAAGACAAGAACAGGGATTCACATTTCTCCTGTTATTCTAGAAGAAGTTCTAGTCCTTTCTTATTATAACTCCCTCCTTCGGCCTCTGGCCGAAGGAACCGCACACTCGCCAGCGGCGGGCAAGGTAAACTTTTCTGTTTTCGGGCTGTTTTGGCCAAAACAGCCCGAAAACAGAAAATTAAACTCTGTCCAGCACCTTCACAATCATGTCATCAATGATCTGGTCCGGGTTCTCGGCGAACTGGTGGGTGATGCGGTTGGCCACAATGGCGTTCACAGACAGCACCTCGTGGCCCAGCAAGCGGCCCAGGCTGTAGATACCGGCCGTCTCCATCTCAAAGTTGGTGAACCGCACCCCGTCGTATTCAAACGCCTGCATTTTGCCAATCACATCTTCCAGCTTGGGCTGCAGGCGCAGCAGCCGGCCCTGCGGGGCGTAGAAACCGGGGCAGGTGAACGTGTTGCCAATGATCATGTCTTTGCCCACCTGCTCGCGCAGCAAATCTGACCCTTTCACGCAGTACGGCAAAAACCCAATGCCCAGCGCCAGCTGCAGCTGCACGGCTATCTCGGTCTCGAAGCCGGTTTCCATGAGCGGGTAGAACTGCATGAGCGTGTCCAGCCCCATAGAATATTCGGTGGCCAGGTGACTGCCCAGCGGAATTTCCTCCCGCAACGACCCTGACGTGCCAATGCGTACAATTTTCAACGAGATACGGTCTTCGGCCTCTACCGGCTCGCGGCTCACAAAATCTATGTTCACCAGCGCGTCCAACTCGTTGAGCACAATGTCAATGTTGTCGGTGCCAATGCCGGTTGAGACCACAGAGATGCGCTTGCCTTTATAGTAGCCGGTATGGGTCACAAACTCGCGCTTGGCCACCTGCACCTCCACAGAATCAAAATGCCGACTCACGCGGGCCACGCGGTCCTGGTCGCCCACCGTGATGATGGTGTCAGAGATCATCTCGGGCAGCAGGTTGAGGTGGTAGATGCTGCCGTCTGGGTTCAAAATCAGTTCAGACTCCGGGATACGGGCCATAGTTCATAGTTTTTGGTGGTGGAATCATTTTACTTCCGCCGTTGGCGGAAAATGGAACTTGCTATTTATTTCGGCCCAAGGCCGAAGGAAAGTAAAAGCACAACAACATTTATGCATTTTGCCATTTTGAAAGAAACTTAGGGAACAGTGGGCGAACAGAGAAGCATTTACTATTTGCCACTACCGTTCGCCGCCTAGATTCTTCCAGAATGACAAAAATAGAGTGTCTGGTTATTACTGCCAGGTACTTTCTCATACGTCTGGGCAATACAAAACAAAAACGCCTGGTGCTGCTCATGCAAAGCAACATCAGGCGCTCCCGTCACAAAATCTTTTCTTTATACGGCCTTGGGTTGCTCCGTCTTGCGGCGGTTCAAGCCTTTGTACGGGTTGTAGCCGTTGGTGTTCTTCTGGTAGTAGCCGGTGCCGTCATACGGGCGCTTGTCGGGGTGTTCCTGGCAGGTGGTGGAGCAGGCGCCGTCCATTTTGGTGCCGCAGCTTTCGCAGATGGGCACGTGCAGGTTGCAGTGCGGGTTGGCGCAGTTCACCATTCTCGCCGAAGGCGTGTTACAAACATGGCACCTGGAGATCACCACGGGGTTCACCTTGTTCACGTCAACGGCCACGCGGTTGTCAAAGACGTAGCATTTGCCCTCAAAGTCTTCGCCCCCGGCTTCCATGCCGTATTTAATGATGCCGCCGTGCAGCTGGTACACGTTCTCAAAGCCTTTCTCCAGTAGGAACGCGCTGGCTTTCTCGCACTTGATGCCGCCGGTGCAGTACGTCAGAATTTTCTTGCCGTCATACTTCTCCTTGAGCTCGTCCAGCTTCTCTGGGAACTCCCTAAAGTTCTCAATATCAAGAGTAACGGCGTTCTTGAATTTACCCATGCTATGCTCGTAGTCTGAGCGCACGTCCAGAATGACCACGTCTTCCTGGTCTTTCATCTCCTTGAACTCCTGCGGCGACAAATGCACGCCCGTGCGTTCAGTAGGGTCAATGTTTCTGAGGCCCGCGTGCACAATCTCGGGCTTGTGCCGAACGTGCAGTTTGGTGAAGGCGTGTTCATCAGAGTAGTCTACCTTGAAATCAATGCCTTCAAACCGCGGGTCGGCTTTTACGGCGGCCATGTAGGCTTCGCAGTCTTCCACCAGGCCGGAGACGGTGCCGTTCAACCCCTCAGCGGCCACAATGATGCGGCCCAGCAGGTTGAGTTTAAGACACAGCAGATGGTGCTCCTCCCGGAACAGCTCCGGGTCTTCAATCTTGGTGTAGTGGTAATAGAGTAAGATACTGTACTTTTTCATACGGCTTAGTTTCAGACTAAGTGTTGACAATGTGCTAATGAGTGAGCAACAACAGCTTTTCTGTTTTGGTGCGAATTTAGAAAAAACAGCCCGGAAACAGAAAATGATAGTTATCACCTCACCCCCGGCCCCTCTCCCACGGAGAGGGGAGCTCCATACTTGCGTTTTGGGACTGTTTTGGCTGAAACAGACCAAAAACATATTGAATGCAAAGCCTTTGAGGAGAAATGAAAATGGGCAAAAACAGCAGTAAAGACAACCTAGCGTAAAAGCTGAGCTCCCCTCTCCGTGGGAGAGGGGCCGGGGGTGAGGTCCTACACAGGCTTCGCGGGGTTCCCGAACACCGTTTGCTTGGCGGGTACATCAGCCACGACCACGGCCCCTGCGCCCACGCGGGCGTTCTTGCCAATCTTCACGCCAGACACCACCACGGCCCCGGTGCCAATGAAAGCGCCTTCGGCGATGGTGACGCCCGGATTTACCATGGCCCCGGCACCCAGGGTGACGTGGTCTCCCAGCACGGCGTTGGCATCTACCACGGCCCTAGACCCGATGAGGCAGTTATCGCCCAGTTTGGCGTTGGAGTTGACAATGGCCCCGGCCTGAATGAAGTTGCCGTGCCCCAGCCAGGCATGCTCAGACACGTAGCTGAACTTATGAATGGCGTTCACCGGCACTACTTTGTAGTCTTCCTTGAGCATTTTGGTGAGGCTTTTGCGGGCGGCGGTGTCTTCGGCGGCCACAAACACGTCGCACTTTTTGCCCAGGAGCTTGAGAATGTTCTCGTCTTCAGTGTTACCCATCACGGTGATTTCGTTCACCTCTTTCTGCTGCAGCGCCACCTGGTCGTCTAAAAAACAATACACCACCACGTCGTTGCTCTGGAAGGCGTCTAGCGCCAGCACGCCCAGTTCCTGGGCCCCTAATATGATTACCGGATTCTGCATTTTCTCTTGGTTTTTTGTTTGGCTGAACCTTGCGCACAGGCGGTTCAGGTAGTTCTGTTTCCGGGCTGTTTTTCTGAAAACAGGCCGAAAACGGAAACAACTTGCAAAAATAGTCAAAAGAAAATGAATACGTTAGCCCCGGCGCTTTTGCAGCCAGGCGAACCACCCCGGGATAGGCCCCCAGGCCAGCACCACCATCAGGAAAAACGGCAGCAGCGGGGCACGGTAGCGGTGCAGGGAACCCAGGTTGGGCGTGGGCAAGGTCACCAGCACCGCACTGATCACAAAGAAAACCAACAGTACGGCCAGGAACGAAGGCAATGGGGGCAACTTCTTCGTCTTTAGTAAGTGAACTACTGTGAGCAGCAGCAGCGCCAGAATCAACAGATTCTCCAGCCCTGCCAACCGGTAAAATATGGGGCCTCCCTCCCACACAAACGGTCGCACCAGCATCTGCACCACCGCCTCAGGGGCGTGCTGCACCAGAGAAGGCACAGCAGGTTCCAGGTCTGGGAACAAAAGATGTGGTTTAGACGGGTCAGAGGCGGCCAGAATATTCCTGTAGTTCCAAAGCACATGCCGGGCAAAGAAACCCAAGTTGAAAGTAGGGTGTGCGAAAGTAGCCCCGGCGGCCCCCATCCCCAAAAGGGTGATCCAAAGCAGAAACTGCCGCCAGCCAGACTGCAGCCAACGCATCCTTCGGCGAAGCCAGACCACCAGGAGAAAAGTACCCAGCAGCACTACCAGCACCGCCGCCAGGAAAAACTTAATCTTCCAGAAGAGATACACGGCCGGCAGCAGCCCCGCCAGAATTTTGCCGCTTTCCCGGAGGCGGTGGGCATATGTTAGTTGCAGGCAAAAGCCCACGGCAAAGCAAAGGCTGCCCATCAAAATACTGTCCTTAAAAACGCCGCTGGTCCAGAATAAGGCGCTGGGGAAGAACAGGAACGCCAGCACCGCCGCCGTACCGTAGGCGGGGTAAAACTTTTGAACCTGCCTCACCAGAAACCAGCACCCGGCAAAGCTGAAAAGTGAAAAATACAACCCGCTGGCCCAGTAGGAGCTACCCGTGAGCAGGTACAGCAGACTCAAGGGCTTCAGGAAAAAGAAAGAGTTAGAATAGGGAGCAAACGAGGTGGAAAATCCCTGCACCTCATTCAGAAACAGAAACCGGAGATACTGTTGGGGGTGGGTTTTGGCCAACTCTACCAAAGGCAACGCCTGGCGGTGATATTCCCAGGTATCGCCGCCGTGCAGGTGGCGCTGGTACAGCCAGCCCAGCAAAAGGCCGCAGCAAAGCTTGAAGACTAACGAAGCCCAGAACACCAGGTTCCGCTGCTTACCGTCGCCCAGACGCCACAGCCCGTACACCAGCAGACAGAAAACCGGAGGATGGAGCCAATTCAGCAGCGGGTTCATGCAGACGACGTGAGGTTCTTTTTGAGCAGGCGGTGCCCAACGGTGCAATGTAAGCATTTCCGGGGAGAGCAGTAGGCGTGGAAGAGCTGAATCAACGCCTGCGAATCGGCGGCCGAACCGTGCGGGAAGCCCAGCCCAGCGTACACCCGCGTGATTTTATTCTGCTCTTTCTTCAGGCCTTCCAACAGCCCCACCGCCTTCTCCTGGTACGCGGCGTTGCCGAACCTACGGGCGTAGGCCACCAGCAACGGGGCCACAACATTGATGAGCAGCCCCTGCCCGCTGTCGTCACCCAACGCGGGGAACGGCTGCGCCGATGGTTTTGCCGGGCCGTAATGTTCCTGCCAGTACTTTGGCGGCGCCTGCCGAAAGTAATTGAAATAATCCTCCCCGGTTTCACAGGTTACCAGATTGGCCCACAAATGTTCCTGCGCCAACAGCACCGCCAGAAACTGCCCCAACCGTACCGCCGGAAAATTGGCGGGCCGCAGCCGCAGCATGTTCCAGGAACTCATGGGCAGCGGCGCGGGCAAACTATGCTTGTGCGCCAGGTAGTGGTGTTCCTTTGCCAGTTCAACAAGATAATCATCTGTAGCAGCATTCAACAGTCCCGCCTGCCCAAAGACCAGCGCCTCCAACTGCTTCGGCCTTGGCCGGTATTTTTTCACCACCTGCCACGGGAGCGCCTGTGCCAGCTGCAGAAAACCCTCCTGGTTAATCTTGAACCCGAACCCGGCGGCCAGGGTCTGGTAGACGGTGCTTTCCCAGTCCTGCCTGCTTTGCTCCATGCGTGCCAGCACCAGACTGGCTTTGAGTTCCAGCCGTTCCAGCAGGGTTTTGTCCAGCATAGCAGATTTGAAAATGGAGTCAACGGCAGGGGCCTGGGCGGCGCAGGGAATAGTTTGTTCGCTCCAGAGCAGCTCCTGGTACTGGTTCTGCAGCGGCAACGCCACCCGGCCTTTCAGCACCAAGGTGGGCATGGGGCTTCCCTCCTCGCGCTGTACCGGTTCATCATTCTCCCAGACCACGTGCAGCACCACCTGGTTGTATTTGGCGTCTTGCTGGTGCCGGTGCCGCCGCCAGTCTGAGGCGTCAAGGTGGATTTCCACGCTGCCCACCCACTCGGTATCGCCTATTTTGATGCGGGCCGCAGAGAAATCTGGCCCGGCGTCTGCCTTGTTGTAAAAACCGGGGTGTAATACCGTAACAGACTCTCCCGCAGACGTCTGTAGCTGCTCCTTCTTGAAGTATTGGTATTGCCAGACGTAATGCAGGAAGTCTTCTTTCATAAACAGGAACAGCATGTTAACCCTCCTGTTCTTACGCAGAAGCACTGGAAAAGCTGTTCCCGTTTCTGGCCTGTTTTTGGGAAAACAGGCCGAAAACGGAAACTGGTGCAGACGCTTGCAGGTCTGCTAACCCCTGCGAGGTCTTGAGAACTGGCGATAATGCGGTGGCAACCGTATGGAACCCACCCCTGCCCCTCCAAGGAGGGGAATTCTCAGGAATGCGTGGACCGGCAGGTGTCAACATCCCCCTTTGACCCCTTCAAAGGGGGAGTATCTGCAAAGAATAGAAGTAACTTCCGCGCCCCAATCGGTTGTACAATTGTCTTGAGGCTTTTTTTAAATTGGCAGATACTCATTCAGGAACCGGTCCATTTCCTGCTGTACCTGCAAGGCGGCTTCGCGGGCTTTCTCGGCGAAGTCTTCGCCGCTGGAGGCGTAAATAATTTGGCGGGCCGAATTAACCAACAAGCCGCACTCTTTGTTCATGCCGTATTTAGAGATTTCCTCCAGGCTTCCGCCCTGGGCGCCCACGCCCGGCACTAGCAGGAAATGGTCGGGCACCAGTTCTCTGATGCGCTCTACGTAGTCGCAGCGGGTGGCGCCTACCACGTACATCATGTTCTCGGCAGAGCCCCACTCCTGGCTGTTCAGCAGCACCTTCTCAAACAGAAAATAGGACTTGCCTTCTGAGACCACGCTTAACAGTTGGAAATCCTCGTGCCCGGGGTTGGAGGTAAGTGCCAGCAGAATCACCCACTTGTTGGGGAAGTTCAGGAACGGCGAAACTGAATCTATGCCCATGTACGGCGCCACGGTAATAGAATCAAAGTTCATCTGGTCAAAAAACGCCCGCGCGTACAGCTCAGAGGTGTTGCCAATGTCGCCGCGCTTGGCGTCGGCAATGGTGAAAATATCCTGCGGAATCACGTCCAGGGTTTTCTGGAGGCTCACCCAGCCCTTCGGCCCGTGGGCCTCATAGAAGGCGATGTTGGGTTTGTAGGCCACGCACAGATCTGCGGTGGCTTCAATGATCTGGCGGTTGAACTCAAAGAGGGGGTCATCGTGCTGCAGCAGGTGCTGCGGTATTTTCTTGATATCAGTGTCCAGGCCAATGCACAGGTAGGAACGCTTGCGCTGGATTTGCTCAAAAAGCTGTTGTCTGGTCATGGTGTGAAAGTGTTGGGAGGTAACGCAAAGCTAAGGTGTTTTTGGCGTGTTTTGGCAAAAACAGGCCGAAAACAGGTTTCTCTTTTCTGAGATGGACGCTGCCGTATCTGGTTCTGCGTACGCAGCATGCGTAGTTCGCTGTTCCCTTGGCGGTGGCGGTTGGTGCGGTAGTGCCTAAGTGATAAACTCTTTTCAAAGATCCTGTTGCTGCAGTTAGAATGTGTAGCGTAGTCCGATGTTCCCTTGGAAGTTCCACTTTATTCAGTGCCTCACTCACTGTGTTGTTTCATCTTTTCCGGTAAGCGCTCACGGCCGCGGGGCCCCGTCCTGGCGGTGAGCACTGCTGTTACTGCTTGTGCTGCTCTGTCTGCCTCTGCAGGTAACCGTTGCAGATCCGCTAGCCTGAGGCGGGCCCGTGCTGCGCACATCAGCCAAGGGCAGAAGTGCTAGTTTACAGAGGTGCCACTAGCAGAAGTGTTGATTGTTCATTGTTCATTGCTGCTTGTTTGCCACTTTCTCTGGTTCAAGTTTCCAACTTGGACCTATAATGGTGGAAGCTTTCAGCTTCCATGGGGCGGCAGCCTCACCTTACTTCTGCCCTCTATAGCTCCTCTATGGCGCGGAAGTTACTTCCGTGCCTTGTAACGCTACCAGATACTCCCCCTTTGAAGGGGGCGAAGGGGGATGTTTACACAGGAGGACACGCATTGCAGATTATTCCCCTCCCTGGAGGGGGAGGGTTTTCTTCGCTTGCCCATGCAGTACCGCTTGCTCCAATGACCTCGTAGTGTCCGGAGGACCTGCGAGCGTCTGTGCCAAGGTCCTTACTACTTCAACTGCCCCGCCCTCATCCTAGCCTTCTCCCAGAGGGAGAAGGAACGGCGCCGTTTACGTTTTCGGGCTGTTTTGGCCAAAACAGCCCGAAAACAGAAAGGCTCCCGCTTTTCAGCAGGAGCCTTTTGTCTTGATACGTGATACGTGCTACTAGCTACCGCAGGTCTACTACTTTTACCCCTTTGTATTTGCTCTTGTCAAACGCGAAGGTGCTGGCGGTTACCGGCGGATTGGGGGTGAACTTCTTCACTGTGTAGGTGTAGCGGTTGCCGTTCTTCCGGAACATTTTCCAGGATTTCAGGGAGTGGTCTTTCTTGCTGATGTGCAGCCGTACTTTGTAGACTTGGTTGTCCCGGTCTTCGGGCGAGAGGTCAATCACGTGTACGGCTTCGCCGCCTTCTTTGGCCTCTTCGGCGTACACGTACTTATAGCCTTTTTTGTAGAGGTTGTAAATCTGGCTGGGCGTCATCTCGGTTTCCTCGGGGTCATAGTCAGACACGGTCACCTCGTTCACGTCTTTCATAAACGTCCAGATGGTAGAGCCGTTGTTGATGACTTCCTGTCCGGCCACCGCCAGTCTGAATTTATTGCCGGCCACGGTAATATCACCAGTCATGTTTTCCTTCACCTTGGCCGACGGGCTTTCCAGGGTCTGCGTGAAATTAACTTTAAAGGCGTTCATGGCTTGGTATTTCTTGCTCATGGCGTCCAACACCTTTTGGGCGGCGGGGTCTTTGGAGTTATTCTGCGCGCTGGTAAACTGTACCACAGCGAACAAAGCGAGCAGAAGGGAAAAGAATCGTTTCATGGTCTATCTTTTAAAATAAATGGATTCGTGGTTACGAATCCATGTTATTCAATAACTGTTCCAAACTGTATTCATCTGGAATTAAAACCTCACGCGCCTTGCTGCCTTCAAACGGACCCACCACGCCGGCGGCCTCCAGTTGGTCAATTAAACGGCCGGCGCGGTTGTAGCCCAGTTTCAGGCGGCGCTGCAGGAGCGAGGTACTTCCCTGTTGGTGCGTGACCACAATACGGGCGGCCTCTTCAAACATGGCGTCTTTGTTGCTCGGGTCAAAGTCAGCTTTGTCATTGCCGCCTTCATCCCCCACAAATTCTGGCAACAGGTAGGCATCTGAATAGCCCTGCTGCTCGCCAATGAATTCGCAAATGCGGTCAACTTCGGGCGTATCTACAAATGCACACTGCACCCTAATTAGGTCTGAACCCAGCGAGAAAAGCATATCACCTTGGCCAATCAACTGGTCAGCGCCGCCGGTGTCCAGAATGGTGCGGGAGTCAATTTTAGACGTTACCTTGAAGGAAATACGCGCCGGGAAGTTGGCTTTGATGATACCCGTAATCACGTTCACACTTGGCCGCTGCGTAGCCACCACCAGGTGAATCCCGATGGCCCGGGCCAGCTGCGCCAGACGGGCAATTGGGGTTTCCACCTCTTTCCCGGCGGTCATCATCAAGTCGGCTAACTCGTCAATCACCAGTACAATGAACGGCATGAAACGGTGACCCTTCTTGGGGTTCAGGCGGCGCTCTACGAATTTCAGGTTGTATTCCTTCAAGTTCCGGCACCCGGCGTCTTTCAATAAATCATAGCGCTGGTCCATCTCCATACAGAGCGAGTTCAGCGTGTTCACCACCTTCTTGGTGTCGGTGATGATGGCCTCGTCGGTGTCGGGCAGTTTGGCCAAAAAGTGGCGCTCAATCTTGTTGAACAGAGACAATTCTACCTTCTTAGGGTCTACCAACACAAACTTCAACTGTGACGGGTGACGCTTGTACAGCAAGGAGGTCAAAATAGCATTCAACCCCACCGATTTACCCTGACCCGTAGCCCCGGCCATGAGCAAGTGCGGCATTTTGGCCAAATCTGCTATAAACACCTCATTGGTGATGGTTTTCCCGAAGGCAATGGGCAAATCCATCTCGCTTTTTAGGAACTTCTCGGTGCTCAGGATAGATTTGATGGACACCATCTCCTTCTTCTTGTTCGGCACCTCAATCCCGATGGTTCCTTTGCCCGGAATGGGCGCGATAATACGGATACCAAGGGCAGCCAAACTCAACGCGATGTCATCTTCCAGGCTCTTAATCTTGGAGATACGCACGCCCGCGTCCGGCACAATTTCATACAGCGTCACGGTAGGGCCAATGGTGGCTTTAATACTGGCGATGCCGATGCTGTAGTTCCCCAGCGTCTCCACAATCTTGTCTTTGTTGGCCTCCAGTTCTTCTTTGGTCACCTGCACTTTGCCCACGCCGTAGTCAATGAGCAGGTCAATAGACGGGTACTGATAGCGCGGCAAATCTAAGGTGGGGTCGTAGTTTTCGCTCACCAGCTCGTCAGATTCCTCTTCTTCGGCCACTTTCTGCACGGCTAAATCCAGCTCCGGCTCGGCCTCGGGCTCCTGAATGAGCACGTCCTCGTCCTGTTCAAGCTCTAAAGACAACGGCAGCGAACTAACCGGTGTGGTCATTTTGGGCGTTACCGGCAACTCGTTCACTTCAAACAGGTCTTCCTCCGGCTCGTTTTCTTCTTCGGCGTACGCCGAGGCAAATTCCTGCTCCTCCTCTTCCTCCTGCTCCTGCACGGCAAACGGCGCCGGGAACGCGTTTTCTTCTTCCTCTTCTTCTTCGTCCTCAAACGTGCCCGATGGGTTGCTCAGGTGGTTCATGCCCACACTTGGGGAGGCGTATACGCCCGCTTCTGACGTGGCAAACGGGGCATTTTTCTTTTCAGACGTTTCGTCCTCCGCCGTGGCGGAAGTTCTGGAACGCCCAATGGTGGTGATATTGAAGAAGAAAATCACGAACAGCACCAACAGAAACGCCAGCAGCAGCCCGGTTCCCCAGCCTAACAGACTCTGCAACCAGATAGCCGACTCAAACCCGATGGCGCCGCTCAGAAAGCTCAATTTATCTACTACGTTCCCAACCAAGACCACGTAGCCGGTGGTCACGGTGCCCCACAGCAGCCCGAACAGGCAAAGCGTGACCACCGATGAAAACGTGACCGTAGTGCGCCGGAAGACGATTTTGTAGCCAATGAAAAAGATGATGGGAATGAAAAAGAACGAGGCCACCCCAAACCAGCGGTTGATGAAATAATCTGACACCCACGCCCCGAACAGACCCAGCCAGTTTTCAGACTCCAGCCCGGCCTCCTTCACCTCAGCGGCCGTCACCGATTCTACCACGCTCTGGTCGGCGGTGCCGGTGAACAGGAAAGACACGAAGGCAATGGCCAGGTACAACGCTGATAGCAGGAAAAAGAACCCCACGCCCAGCTGCAAGCGGCGGTCTTTCACAAAATTGAAGGAAAGCTGCGGCTTGGGAAACGGCTTCCTGGTTTTAGGCTCCTTGGGTTCTTTGGGCGCGCGCGTCTCTGTCCTTCCCTTCGGCTCATTCTGGACCCGCGGCGCATTTTTAGGCCGGGGCACATTCCCTACTTCGCGTTTATATGTATTCGTTGCCATGACAATCTCCAAACCTCAAATCTACATTTTTTCAGGCAATCTGCCGACAAGATTCTTCCAGTATCTGCTCTTCTGTATATAGGGATATTGCTAAGTTACCCGTCCCAGCAGGGCTGTGGTTTGAGTTCTCGTTTCCGGCGTATTTTGACGAAAACAGGCCGAAAACGGGATAAGTTTTGTTGGTGAGTGTACCTCTGCAGAAGTGAAACCCACCCCTACCTCTCCAAGGAGGAGAATGTATGTTTAGCTCCTGCTTTTGCAGAGTTCTACCCTGCTTTTGCGGAGTTCTACTCCGCAAACTTCCTGCCGGGGAGTTCTACTCCCCTTCTTTTGCGCCTGCCCGGCTTTTGCACATGGCAGCCAGCGGAGTAGAACTCCGCAGCAGTTCAATTCGGGAGTTGAACTCCCGAATTGCAGATAGCAGATTCCGTCTACAATGACCTTGCTTTTCCGACGGCGCAGCCGCTCAACGGCCTTCCCCCGCTCTTCCGGATTTGCAATCCGGAAGGAGGTACTATGGGGATTTGCAATCCCCTTTTCTCTGCCTGAGGCGGATTGCAAATCCCGAACAGCAAAACATCCTGGCTTTCTGTTTCCGGCCTGTTTTGGCGAAAACAGGCCGAAAAACGTATCTGTAGCGTCGTGGCACTGACACGACGTGGTTCTCCGCAGCAGGTCAGGCACCGGCACCTATTACCCTTATTATCCCTGATGGCTGGTTTGTTCTTTTGGGCGGCGTATTCGTTTCATGGAGACACGTCGTGTCAGTGCCACGACGCTACAGTACCCTATCTCGCAGAATAAATTCAGCGCCGTTTTTGGCCTGTTTTTCGCAAAACAGCCCAAAAACAGAAAACCGCCGCCAACTATTTCTGCAACAGCCGCTGGTTGATGCGTTTAATCAGGCTGGGGCCTTCGTAAATGAAACCGGTGTAGAGCTGCACCAGATCGGCACCGGCGTTGAGCTTTTCTAAAGCATCTTCGGGGGTCATGATGCCGCCCACGCCTACCAACCGCACTTGCTCAGGCAGATTCTGGCGCAGATATTTCAAGACTTCAGTAGAGGCGTGGGTCAATGGTTTTCCGCTGAGGCCGCCCATGCCAATGGCTTCTACGGCTTGCGCCGAAGTCTGCAAACCGGCCCGGCTGATGGTGGTGTTGGTGGCGATGACGCCGGAGAGATTGGTCTGCACGGCAATCTCCACAATATCATCTAACTGGGCGTGATTCAAATCTGGGGCAATTTTGAGGAGCAGCGGTTTGGGCCGAGCTTTGCCTTGGTTGCGGTTTTGCAGGTTGCTCAGCAGCTCAAGCAGCGGTTCTTTCTCCTGTAGCGCGCGCAAATCTGGGGTGTTGGGCGAGCTCACGTTCACCACAAAATAATCTACCACGTCATACAGCGCGTCAAAACACAGGAGATAATCCTGCAGCGCCTGTTCGTTTGGCGTGACTTTGTTCTTACCTATGTTTCCGCCCACAATGACGTTGCTTTTCCGGCTGCGCAGCCGCTCCACGGCTTTCTCCACGCCCTCATTGTTGAAGCCCATGCGGTTGATGATGGCCCCGTCTTGCGGCAACCGGAACAACCTCGGTTTGGGGTTTCCGCTTTGTGGTTTGGGCGTGAGCGTGCCAATCTCAATGAACCCGAAGCCCAATTCAGCGAACTCGTCAATCATGCGGGCGTCTTTGTCAAACCCCGCGGCCAAGCCCACCGGGTTGGGGAACGTGAGCCCGAAGACCTTCCGCTCCAGGCGTTTGTCCTCTACCTGAAACAGGTTTTTGCTGATGGTTTTGGCCAGGGGCAGCTGGTAGGCCGTTTTAAGCGCCGAGGTAGTGAGATGATGGACGTTCTCAGGGTCTAGTTTGAAAAGGAGCGGTCTTAGGAGTTCTTTGTACACGGCGGCAGTAGGTTTGGGCAAAGATAAAAAAGAATGGCTTGCCTGTTGGCCCTTCGTCTTTACCTTAGCGTGGTCAACTCTCTTTTCTGAACAAAAACCAAGGTTTTTTCCGTAGGATAAAAGACACCCATCAGCCTTGCGCCTATGAACGCCAGTAAAAAATGCCCCCATTGCGGCCAATGGTCTGCCTGGAACCAAAGCCCCCATGACCGCTGCGAGCACTGCCAGGGAATTCTGGCCCCAGACGCTTTGGCCCGCCAACAGGCGCAGTCCCTACGGAAACAGGAAGAAAAGGAGCGTTTCACGGTAGATTTCATCCAAATCAACCCAGAAGACCCGTGGTATACCAAGTTTTTTAAACGGATTGGCCTGGGATTTCAGCTGACTTTTGTGGGCGTGGTGTCTTTTCTCTTATGGCTCATCGCGGTGCTGGCCGGTTAGTTTGGCCAACCCTTAGCCCGCTGTTCTGGGGGCTGGCTGTGGTGTACCTGGGGCATTGGGTTTGGCGCTGGCTGGAGCTGCCCAGGCCGGCGTGGGTGCGGTTTTACCTGGATGACCTGCTCTGCCTCCCGCTGGTGCTCACCGTGACGCTGTTGGTGATGCGGTTTTTCTACGGCCACCAAGTGCGGTTCTCCAAATACCACGTGCTGTTTACGGTGCTCTACTTCGCCCTGGCGTTTGAGGTGTTCTTCCCGCAATTCCTGCCGCGTTATACCGGTGATGGGGTAGATGCGGGGTTGTACGCCTTGGGCGGATGGATTTTCTATAGGTTTTTGAACAGGTGAATTCCGTTTTGGGCAGGCTGA
This sequence comes from Rufibacter ruber, assembly GCF_014138425.1. Lineage (NCBI taxonomy): Bacteria > Pseudomonadati > Bacteroidota > Cytophagia > Cytophagales > Hymenobacteraceae > Rufibacter > Rufibacter ruber. The sequence goes on along the minus strand of NZ_JACJIQ010000001.1, from coordinate 132,919 downwards.
GTTCCAAGAATGGAGAAAATACGCCTTTCCGTTTTCGGCCTGTTTTCGTGAAAACAGCGCCAAAACGCACCCATAACCTCAGGCTGCCCGCAACGGTATAATCAGGCTATGCAGGAGAAAGGAACCATTTACATTGGCACGTCTGGGTGGCACTACCCGTACTGGAAAGGCAACTTCTACCCGGCGGGCATGGCCTCCAAGGACTTCACCAGGCACTACATCCAATTCCTCAACACTGTAGAAATCAACAACTCCTTCTACCGTCTGCCTTCGGCCGAAACTTTTGCGAATTGGCGGGCGAGCGTACCCCATGATTTCCTGTTTGCCGTGAAAGCCAGCCGCTACATCACCCACATGAAAAAGCTGAAGGAGCCGCAGCAGGGACTGGCGCAGTTTCTGGGCAATGCGCAGGCGCTGGAGGAAAAGCTGGGGCCAATTCTGTTTCAGCTGCCCCCGGCGTGGCGGGTGAACGTGGAGCGGTTCCGGGATTTTCTGCAGGCCCTCCCGCCGTACCACCGCTACACCTTTGAGTTTAGGGAACCCACGTGGTACCACCCCGAGATTTACGACCTGCTAAGGCAGCACCACCATGCGTTCTGTATTTATGAGCTGGCCGGGCATATGTCGCCGCTGGAGGTGACCGCAGATTTTGTGTACGTGCGCCTGCACGGCCCTACCTTGAACAAGTACCAGGGCAGCTACCCAGACAGCGCTATGGAGTGGTGGGCCAACAAATGCCACCAATGGGCCAATGACGGGAAAGATGTGTATGTGTACTTTGACAATGACCAGAACGGCTACGCCGCGTTCAATGCCCTTACGCTGCAGGCAATGGTGAGAACGGGAACCCCCACGGCATAAGAAGAGCCGTTTCTGGTCTGTTTTTCAGAAAACAGGCCGAAAACAGAAAAGGCGGGATTCAACTGGTGTTCCTCAGGGAACTAGGGCCAGAGATTTTTTTAACAAAAAACAGCTACAAGTAGGTAAACCTGTAGCTGCTCCTGTACTTGACTATTTTTTTTACCCGCCTCTAGCGCACCATGAGCTCCCGCTCGTAAAACACCTTATCAGATTGGGTGGGTTTTCCCGGCTCAGTGCAGTAATACACCCGCTTCGCATACCGCCGCACCACTAATTTCACTTCCGGATTCGTCTTCGCGTACACTTCCGCCCCATTGGGATATAAATTTTCTTCCATCCTGTAAGGTACGCATAAATAACCGCGGTAACCGGAAAATTTTGGTCTGGTCTGACGATAGTTTTCCCTATACAACCAACTACTGGCTTAAAAGCCGAAAAAGGCCCTTAGTCATTCTCCCGAACCAACAAATAGGTAGTGGCCAGGATGCCGTTCTGCCGCGTACCTTCATCAACCCCCAGGCTCAGCTGCGTGGCCACCGTCTGGATATAAAACCCATTGTCTAAAAAATGGGAAATTTGACTGGTGGTATCATTGGTGGAGACTTGGTTGTTTCCTGGTTTTGGGTACTCTACCCTGCTCAATACTGTAATCACCCGCTGTTCCATATTCTAATCAGGTTGTAGGTCTCTATGCAACAAATCTACGGAAATGAATTTACTGGGATTGAAAGTTTTGCCCAATCCTAGGCTCCAGCCCGTACGCCCCCGCCAGCAGTTCATAGCTGCGCAGGCGGTCCTGGAAATCATGGGTGATGGTCACCACCACTATCTCCTCTACATTATACTCCTCGGCCAGTATATCCAGTTGGGTCTTCACCTGTTCTGGCGTTCCGAAGACGGCGCGTTGGCGGTTGTACTGCACCTGCGCCAGCTCGTCTGGGGTGAGGTCTGCGTAGAATTCCCTGGCTTTCTCTAACGACGGCACGCCGCCTGATTTCCCCTGCCTGATGTGCAGCATGAGCATGTCCATGGAAAGCTGCAGTTCCTCGGCGCGTTCCTGGGTGTCTGCACAAATCACAAATATCCCAAAGTTGCCGGCAGGTTGCTTCAGTAAAGTTGACGGGCTGAACCGGGACTGGTAGGCGCGCATAGTTTCGGCCCCGCCGTTGGGGTTGATGAAGTGCGCAAACGAGAAACCCATCCCAAAATGCGCCGCAAACACGCCGCTTTGCCCGCTGGAACTCAACAGCCAACGCTCCGGGGCCGTGGCTGAGCGGGGTGTGACCTTCACCTCTGCCGTAAATTCGCCGCCAATGCCGTCTTGCAGGTAGCGGTCTATGTCTCTTAGCTGCTCAATAAAATCCTGCTCGTTGAAAAGGTTGTAGGGGTTGAGCAGCGCGGCCGTTTTTCTATCGGTGCCGGGCGCCCGGCCAATGCCCAGGTCAATGCGGTTGGGGTAGAGCGCCTCCAGCAGCCTGAAATTCTCAGCCACTTTTAAGGCGCTGTAGTGCGGCAGCATCACGCCGCCCGAGCCAATGCGCAAATGTTTGGTCTGCGCCGCCAGGTGCGGAATCAGGACTTCGGGCGCAGGCCCGGCCAGACCCAGCGTGTTGTGGTGCTCAGACACCCAGTAGCGGTGGTAGCCCAATCTGTCGGTCAACTGCGCCAACTGCAGTGTTTCCTGCAACGCCTGTTCGGCGGTGCCGCCCTCCCGCACCGGTGACTGGTCCAGCACGCTCAATTTTATCTTTCTGGTCTCTGCCATGTCAGTTTCAGTTCAAGTTGTTACAAGCGTTTACTCATGCGCTTCCTGTTTTCGGCCTGTTTTCAGAAAAACAGCTTAAAAACGGAAAATACAGTTGGTTGCGAGTTGGCTTTCCATGGCGCAAGCGTCCGCTTGTGACCGCACGCATTGCTCTGTGAAGTTGGCACAAGCGGACGCTTGCGCCATATTCCGCCGTTCCCCTTCTGAAGCCAAAAGCTTCATCGACTTTCCTCCTTCCCATATTTCCATTCTGGAAGAATCTCGTGAGCGAACTAGAAAAGCGTAGTAGCAAAAGCCTTGACCGTTCGCAACCAAGTTCCTTTCAGGATGACAGCGTGAGGAGAGAGACTTTAAGAGTACCTCCCGTCTTCGGCGTAAGCCGCTGCACCATATCTGTTTTACGGCTAATTTGGGAAAAGTAGCCCGGAAACGGTGTAACCTTGGCAGTATCATTGGGGTAAGCATAGCCCTGACTAAGTTGACCACGTACTTACCGCATGCCGCTTTTCAACTCCTACTTTGGTGCTCTTTCTGTTTGGCTCAATACCCGCCGCAAGCGGTGGCTGGCGCGGCACGGGGAGAAACTAACCTTGACGTACTGGCGGAAGCTGGACAAAAAAGGCTGGCTGCGGGTCATTGGCAAGACGGCAGCGGCGGGTTTTCTGGTGTTTTTCCTGTTCTACCTGTCGGTGTACTTTGGGTTGTTTGGGTGGCTGCCCACTAAACGGCAACTCAAGGCCGTGCAGAACAGCATGCCCTCTGAAGTCTATACCGCTGACAGTGTCTTAATTGGCCGTTTTTTCATTCAGGACCGCACCAACATCAAATATGACCAGATTGCTGAACCGGTGGTGCAGGCGCTGGTGGCCACCGAAGACGCCCGTTTCTACGAGCACAACGGCGTGGACTACCAAAGCCTGGGCCGCGTGTTCATTAAATCTTTGCTCCTGCAAGAGGAAAACTCCGGCGGCGGAAGCACCCTGTCGCAGCAGCTGGCCAAAAACCTGTTCCCGCGCAAGAACCTGGGCTTTCTGTCTATGCCCGTGAACAAGATGCGCGAGATTATTCTGGCTAAGCGGTTTGAGGCGGTCTATAACAAGCAGGAGGTGCTGGAACTCTACCTGAACACGGTGCCCATGGGCGGCAACGTGTACGGGATTGAATCGGCGGCGCGGCGGTTTTTCAACACCTCGGCAGATTCCCTGAAAATAGAGGAGGCGGCCGTGCTCATCGGGTTGCTGAAAGGCACCACCTCGTACCACCCCAAGCTGTACCCTGAGCGGTCTAAGCAGCGCCGGAACGTGGTGCTGGCGCAGATGGCCAAGTACGGCTACCTCACCCCCGCGCAGAAAGATTCGCTGCAACAGCTTCCGCTGAAGCTGGCCTACAACGTCTACTCCCACAACAGCGGTCTGGCTACGTATTTCAGGGAGCACCTGCGCGAGGAGCTCACCCGCTGGGCCAGCCAGCAGGAAAAGCCCGATGGAGAGAAGTACAACCTCTACTCTGACGGCCTCAGGATTTACACCACTCTGGACAGCCGTGCCCAGCGCCATGCCGAGGCTGCTCTCAAGCAGCGCATGTACGCCCTGCAGCTCGCGTTTGACAAACACTGGGGCCGGAAACTCCCTTGGTCAGGCCAGCCTGATATTTTGAAAGCGGCCAAAGAACGTAGTCTGCGCTACAAACGCCTCAAAGCCGCCGGAAAATCAGACAGAGAAATAGATGAAGCCTTCAACACGCCGCGCAAAATGAGCATCTTCCGGTACAGCGGTGCGGTCACTAAAACCCTTAGCCCGTTAGACTCCATCAGGCACCATTTGCGCTACCTGCAGGCCGGCTTCATTGCCATGGAACCCGAAACGGGGTATATCAAAGCCTGGGTGGGCGGTATGAACCACACCCACTTCAAGTATGACCACGTGCGGTCAAAGCGGCAGGTGGGTTCTACGTTTAAACCCATTGTGTACGCCGCCGCCCTGGAACGCGGCATCTCACCGTGCTCCTACTTCCCCAATGACCGCCGCGTGTTCCCCGAGTTTGACAACTGGTCGCCCCGCAATGCAGATGAGAAATACGGCGGCGCGTATTCCATGCAGGGGGCGTTAACCCATTCGGTGAATACGGTGGCGGTGAATACGGCCTTGCAGGTGGGGCTGCCGTCTGTCATTTCCCTGGCCAAGAACCTGGGTATGAAAGAGGAGATGAAGGAAACCCCGGCCCTTGCCCTCGGCACCGCCGATGCCAGTCTGCTGGAAATGGTCACTGCCTATGCCACCTTCGCCAACGGCGGCTACCAGGTAGAGCCCACTTATTTATTGCGCCTTGTAGACCGCCAGGGCCGCGTGCTGCTGGACAAAACCACCCCCGCCCGCGGAAGGCAGATTCTGTCCCGCCAAACAGTGCTTCTGCTCCGGCCCATGCTCCAGAGCGTGGTGGAACAGGGAACCGGCCGCCGCCTGCGCCGCGATTACCGCCTGAACATGGACATTGCCGGCAAAACCGGTACCACGCAATCGCACGCCGATGGTTGGTTTATTGGCTTCACCCCTGATCTGGTGGCCGGGGCCTGGGTGGGCGGTGAAGACCGCAGAATCCGGTTCCGGGACTTGGAGCAGGGCGGCGGAGCCAACACGGCCCTGCCTATCTGGGGCAGTTTCTATGAGCTACTGGTCAAAGACCGCGACTACCGCCGCTACGCCTACAGCCGCTTCTCGCCGCTCCCGCCCATGTTGCAGAGTTTCCTGAACTGTCCGCCCTACCAGCCGCCGGTGGTGTTGGCCCCTGTGGAGGAAAGAGGCATAGACGACTTTTTTGAACGTACCGGCCGAAAAATAAAGGACCTGTTCAAGCGCAAGGGCAAGAAGAAGGACAAAGAAAAGGACTGGCAGCGGGATTTGGAGGAAAAGCTGGAGAAGCGGGAACGCGGTAGAGGGAGAGGCCGGGGGAGAGATTAGGAGGAGAGGGAATAGGCTGTAAGTAAGGATTTGATGAAATAAGCTTAAAATGCCCATTACCTGGACTTATAACTTTAGCTTGAGATATTTCGAAACAACTAGTTTCACTTTAGGGCAACTTTTCATATCTTCACTTCGTGAAAAAGCAGAGGCATCGGCAAATTATTTTCTATAAAAACTACTTTGAGGAGTTTTTTCTCAAGCAGAAAGAAAAAGTCAAAGCCAAAATCATCTGGACGTTTGACCTGATAGAAGAATTGGAACGTGTGCCTGAAACGTATCTTAAACATATTGAGAGTACAACTGGGCTCTATGAGGTTCGTGTACAACAAGGGAGTGACATCTTCCGGATTTTCTGCTTCTTTGACCAAGGCCGCTTAGTTGTCATCATGAATGGATTTCAAAAAAAGACACAAAAAGCGCCAAAACAGGAAATAGAAAAGGCTTTAAGAATAAAAGAAGAATATGAACAGGAAAGAAAATAACACCATAACCCTGGACCAGTTCAAGGAGAAGCACTTTGGACAGGTGGGAACCGAAAGACGTGATGAGTTAGAAGCCGGATATGAAAATTTCAAAATAGGAGCGCTCATTCATGAGGCAAGACTTGAAAAGGGATTGACCCAGGCAGAACTTGCCGCAAAGATTGGAACTACAAAATCCTATATTTCTAAAATTGAGAATAACATCAAAGAAGTGCGTCTCTCCACTTTGAAAAAAATCATTGAGCTAGGCCTAGGCGGCCAACTAGAACTATCAATAAAATTGTAATGCCTCAAATCAAAAAGCCTCACCCGTTTCCAACAGGTGAGGCTTTCTTATCTATTTCCGTTTTCGGCCTCTTTTGGCCAAAACAGGCCGAAAACGCTTTATGCTTTACTTCTCTCTAAGGTAATCTTTGACCGGAGAATTACGCCGCCCAACGGAGGGTTGTACTTAGACACCTGCACTTTGACGTGTTCCAGGTGCGGGTACTCCTGAAAAGCGCCCTCTAAGATGCGGTGGCCTAAGTGCTCCAGGAGTCGGGCGGGCTGGTTCATTTCGCGCTGCACAATCTGGTAGAGCTTTTCATAATCTACCGTTTTAGACAGGTCATCAGAAATGGAGGCCTCCTCCAGGTCTGCCTCTATGTAGAGGTCAATGCGGTAGCGGTTGCCAATCTTCTGCTCCTCGTCATAAAAACCGTGGTAGGCGTAGAACTCCATGCCTTCCAGCGCGACTTGCCCCATATTCCCTGGCTTAGATTTCGTCAAAGAAAGAACCGCCGCTGGCAGCTACCACGGGCGCTGGGGCCGGCTTCACCTGATTGGTCATAGGCGGCTGAATCTCTGGCGTGGTGGGCACTGGTTGCTCGCGCTCGGGCTCCGGCTCTTCTACCGGCGTTGGGCTTGGTGCCGGTGGAATGTCTGGTTTAGGCTCTTCGCGCTTGGGCGGGTCAATAGACGGCGTGGGAATGTGCGGTGGCACAATCTCTGGGGTGCGTGGGTGCACATCTGGCGCCGGATTAGGCGTAGTGACCGGAGGCAAGGTGCCCGGGGTATCCGGAATGGCCTCGCGGCTACCGCCGCCGCCAATGCCGTAGGCCTGCGGTTGGTCGGTTAAATGCGCAGCTGATACCTCTGCTGGTTTAGCAACAGGTGTAACGGGTGCTATGGGTGTTGCGGTGAATGCGTTCATAAACGTATCTTTTTCGTCCTCGGGGCGCTTGGCTTTTGCCTGCGCGGCCCGTGATAAGATACTGCCAATGGCGGCTTTGGGTTTTGCCTTGGTCTTTTCTACTTTCTCCAGCGCGTCTGAAGCCAGGCTCTGCAGGTCGCGCACCATGCTCTCCAGGTAGTCTTCCAGACGAAGGTAGTCCAGCTCCAGGTTTTTCACTTCGCCCTGCATGTCAGTGATGGTTTTGTCAGCTTGCTGGTAGGCGTTGTCCAGCACGCTGCGGGCTTTCTGGCGGGCGGCTTCCAGGAGTTGGTCGGCTTGCAGTTGCGCTTCGCGAATCTGGAGGTCAGCCGCTTTAGAGGCCTGCTCTACCATGCTGTTGCTGGTGTCTTCGGCGGTTTTGAGCGTTTTGTAGAGTGATGATTCCACTTCGCGCAGTTTCTGCACCTCGCGGTTAGCCACTTCCAACTTCACTTTCAGGTCTTTGTTCTCGTCCTGCAGTTTTTCCCACTGCTGTGACAAGTTCAACAAAAAGGCCTGTACCTCATCTTTGTCTAACCCTCTGAATGCTTTCTCAAACGTTTTCTGCCTGATTTCTAACGGTGTAATCTTCATATCTACTCTACTTCAAGGTTAACGCCCAAACCGCAAGGCTGCGGTCATCACTACACGAAACTAACTGATTCCAATGAGCCGACCAAAACAATTTATTGACAGAGGTACCGTGGCCGGCGTGGCGGGCTTTGTCTATCACTTTCAATAATTTAAACGTCTCGGCGTCCCAGACCTTCACGCTCTTGTCCATGCTGCAAGTGGCGAAAAGCCGCCCGTTGGGGCTGAACGTAATATGGTTGAGGGTGAACAGGTGCGCAATAATGCTGGTATGCTCTGCATACTGTTGCGCTGCGTTCCAGACCTTCAGGTGCGCATCACGGCCGCCACTCAACAAATACTGCCCGTTTGGCGAATACGCCACGGTGAACACCGAATTGGTATGTCCTTCCAACGTCTCTTTCACGGCCAGCGTCTGCGAGTCCAGAATTAAAATGCGGTGGTCGCTCAGGCCTACGGCCATTTCGGGCTTTACTGGGTGCAGGGCAATGGTACGCACGCTTTTCTCTGCCAACCGCACCACCTTCTGCACTTCCAGCTTTGCCAGGTCAATTTTCACCAGCGTTCCGTCGCCTAACCCCAGAAAAGCGGTTTGAGTTTCAACGTGGTACTGAATATCAAAAATCGCCGAGGGCGCGGGCAGCGGAATGGTTTTCACCACGGCCTTGGCCGAAAGGTCCAGCACTTCCAGGCTGTTCTGGTTGTGGCCTATCAAAAGCCAATTACGCTCGGGCACAAACTTAAGCGCGTACACGCTGGAACTCACTTTGGCTACCAGTTCACCGTTTTCGGGTTGGGTCAGGTCCCATTTCACCACCATGCCATCGGCGCCCGCCGAAAAAAACCTGTGGCTCTCCGGCGCGCGCTCCAGGGTGTACACGCAGTCGCGGTGACCGGTGAGGGTGGTGATTTTCTGAACCTGAAACGGACTAGCCATGCTGCGGGTAAAAGACGGGTAACGCTATTTTTGCCTAAATTTACCAAAAACAGCCCAGAAACGCATTTCTATTTCTATCTTACCCCATGCCGCTCCTGCCCATCAAACAACTAAACGCGTCTACCTATCTGGGACTTTGGAAGGTAGAGGAGCCGGTGGAGGAACTGCAAAAGGCGTTGCTGAAACTTCGGCCCGGGCATGAAATTCCCGCTTTCAAGGCTGAGAGTAGAACCAAGGAATGGCTGGCGGCACGGGTACTGACGTACACCTTGTTAACAGAACTAACTCAAGAGTTGGTCACACTGGAACGGCTGGAAACGGGACAGCCTTTTTGCGCCGGCGGGGCTTTTCAGGTGTCATTGACGCATTCGGGGCCGTGGGTGGCGGCGCTGGTTTCGGGTACCCATCAAGTTGGCATAGATATTGAACTAAAAGGGGAGAAAGTGCCCCGGCTGGTGCCCAGGTTTTTGAATGAACCGGAGCTAGCGGCCTCGGCCGGAAACCCGGAGAAAATGCACCTGTACTGGAGCGCGAAAGAAACGCTGTACAAAGTCTACAGTCAGAAAAAGCTGCTGTTCAAGGAACACCTGCTGCTGAAAGATTTTGAAGTGCAGCAAGCAGGTAGCTTTGCAGGCACCGTGCAGACCGACAACTTCAGCCAAACGTTTGCGGTACAGTATGAAAACCCACCCGAGTACGTTTTAACCTTTGTGGTGGCTCCTAAAAACTAGCGTATCAGCCCATTGCCTCACAAGCATATTTAGACTTATGAAACGATATCTTACCCTCGCCTTTACCCTGCTTTTGACCAGCGCGGTCTTTGCCCAGAGCGGCTACCGCATTGGCGCCAAGGTGTCTGACTTTGTGTTGAAAGACGCGCAAGACCGGGCCATTCCGCTGTCCAGCTTTAAAGACGCGAAGGTGGTGGTAGTGGTGTTCACCAGCGTGAAATGCCCCAACTCTAAATTATACGAGGCGCGCTTGCAGAACATTTCCCAGGCCTACGGCGGCCGGGGCGTGAACTTCGTGTTTGTGAACGCCGCCATCGGGCTGGACGAAGGCTCGGCCAAAACCCAACCTGACAATCCTAATGGAAACCCTACCTTCCCTTACCTGGTAGACGAAGGCCAGCAGCTGAGCAAACAGTTTGGGGCTACCAAAGCGCCCGAGGTGTTTGTGCTGCAAAACACCGCTGATGGTTTCGTGCTACGGTACAAAGGCGCTATTGATGACAACCCGCAGGTGGAGTCTTATGTGAAGGAAAACTATCTGCGCAGCGCCTTAGATGATGTCCTGGCCGGAAGAACGGTTTCAACGCCAGAAAGACGCGCGACCGGGTGTTTGATTAAGCGGTTTTAAGACCTCACCCCAGCCCCTCTCCCACGGAGAGGGAGCTCTGCTGATGTGTTTTGGAGCTGTTTTCAAGAAAACAGGCCGAAAACAGAACTTTTCCTTAAAAAGACACCCTAGAAGTTACTCTATCTTTTCATTCCTAAAAGTTACCTTTTACCTGGCAAGGATGTATATTGTGACATGGGAACGACAGAGATAATCAAGGAGATAAAAGGCTTCCGATTGATAAGAGACTTAAACTTGAGGAACAGACATTGAAGTCTATTAGAGAAGCGGGAACCGAGAAACAGATTGAAAAAGCCGCAGATGCACTTTATCCAGATTATTCTTCAGATAAAGAACTGACAGCTTTGGCAAACTAAGTAGAAGGCCAATATAGCTTGATATTTTTTATCATCCTGAAAGGATCTTGTGGGCTAACCAGAAAAGCATTTAATACCCGCTACTGCCGTTCGCAACCAAGCTCCTTTCAGGATGACAAAATTCTTTAATGTGCTTCTGGCTTATTTCTCGTGGCAAGCTTTGCATATTGTTACCATAGCCCTCACAGATACCAAAACCTGTGAGGGCTTTGCGTTTCTGGCCTACTTTTCCAAAAACAGGCCAAAAACGCACCTCGTTTCCCTTCCCACCTGTACCTTTGCCGCTGGAACGAATTCCTAATCCTTAATTCCTACTTCTAAATTCTCACACCCGTGGATTTCCTAGACCCAGACCTGCAAGCCTACGCTGAGGCGCATACTTCTCCCGAATCTGAACTGCTGCACCGCCTGAACCGCGAGACGCACCTGAACGTGATGAAGCCGCGCATGCTGTCGGGGCATTTGCAGGGGCGGGTGCTGGCCCTGTTCTCGCAGATGCTGCGGCCACGGCGCGTGCTGGAGATTGGCACGTACACCGGCTACTCAGCGCTTTGCCTGGCCGAGGGGTTGGCCGAGGACGGCCTGCTGCACACCATTGACGTGAACGACGAGCTGGAAGACATGGTGCGTGGGTACATTTCGCAGGCAGGCCTTCAAGACAAAATCAAACTCCACCTCGGCCAGGCGGCCGAAATTATTCCTACCCTGCAAGAAAGCTGGGATTTGGTGTTCATTGACGCTGATAAGAAAAGCAACGCGTTGTATTATGAAATGGTGCTGCCCCACGTGCGGCCCGGCGGCTTCATCTTAACAGACAATGTGCTGTGGAGCGGCAAGGTGGTGGAGAAATACCGCACCAAACTGGACAAAGACACCCAGGAGATGCTGGACTTCAACCAGCTGGTGCACCAGGACCCGCGGGTAGAAAACGTACTGCTGCCCATTAGAGACGGCATTTTGGTGGCCCGCAAAAAGTAATCCACACCCCTGTGGAAAAGTACGTGGATAAATTCACGTCCCCTTTCCTTCCTTCGCCTTGCTAAAATCGCCTTCTTTGTAGACGCATCTGCGCCTACAAGTGGTTACCGGCTAGCAATTTAGCACCCCCCAACTACAGCTTTACAAGAACATAGGCGCAGCGCTATTCTTAGTAATACTTAGTTACTTATACCATGAAAAGAGTTTTACCGCTCCTGCTGCTCAGCCTGTTGTGCCTGGTGGCACGGGCCCAAAATCCGGTGGTGCCCAACAACATTTTCTTCGCAGACATGAAACTGCAGGTGGAGGAGAGCGCCCGTACCGAAATCCAGAAGATTGTAGATGCCCTCACCAAGCACCCCGCCTATTTCCAGAAGAAAGTAGATCTGGCAGACGCCTATTTCCCTTTTATTGAGAGAACGCTGGAAGAGGAAGGCGTGCCCACTGATGTCAAGTACCTGGTCCTGCAGGAGAGTGGCCTTACCTCAGATGCCGTGTCTACCTCTAACGCCGTGGGGTTCTGGCAGTTCAAAGAAGCTTCAGCCACTGAGCTGGGCATCAAGGTGAACCAGCACGTAGATGAGCGCAAACACATCATTGAGTCTACCCGCGGGGCGGCTAAATACCTCATTCGCAACAACAACTACTACAAAAACTGGTTCAACTCGCTGCTTTCTTATTACCAGGGCCTGACCGGCACCAAAGCGCTGACCAAGACCTCAGACATTGGGGCTAAGAAAATGACGGTAGACGGCAAGACCAACAAGTACCTGTTGACCTTTCTGGCCCATAAAATAGCCTATGAGAACGCTGTGGGCAAAAACCCGAACCCGCCGCTGGCGCTGCAACCTGTAAAGGCACAACCCGGCCAAACCTTAATTGAGATTGCCATGCAGGCGCAGGCAGATGCCGCCGAAGTGGAACGCTACAACAAATGGCTCACCGCCTCTACCATTCCCGCTGACAAAGATTACACGGTAATGATTCCGCTGACGAAAGGAGCACCGCGTCCAGTTCTGGCACAGGCTACCGGCCCCGTGCGCAGACAGGAGGATGCACCAGCCAAAAAGGAGAATCATGAAAACAAGCTGAAGTCTTTCACAGACAAGATCAAGGCTATTTTCACCACCAACAATGACCTCAAATCTATTGTAGCCCAGCCCGGCGACACGAAAGACATGCTGGCCATGCAAGCCGGTATTTCTACCAAGAAATTCCTCAAGAACAATGACATGCACAGCTTTGAGGAGATTGTGCCCGGCCAGACCTATTACCTCACGTCAAAGAAGTCTAAGGCTGAAAACCAGGATTACCACATTGCCCAACCGGGCGAAACCATGCACGCCGTCTCACAGAAGTACGGGGTAAAACTGAAGCGCCTGTTGAGCATGAACCGCATGAAGAAAACAGAAGCCCTGGTACCGGGCCGTGTGGTGTGGCTGCAGCAGTCCAGACCAAGAACCATTCCGGTTGAGATCAGAACCATAGAGGAAGAAGCCCCCGCCGCCGCCCCGGCCCAGGAGGTCCTTGCGAAAAAACCGGCCTCATCGGTTTCCAGCACCCCGGCCACTCCCTCAGCTACCACCACAGCCGCCGCACCCGTAACAGCAGCGGCTCCGGCCAAACCGAAGGAGGGGTCTATCTCCATTGAGGTAGAAGACCCGGCGGCCCCGGCCTACGTCCCGGTGGCCAAACGCGAGGAGGAAGACACCGCTCCTGCCACTTCAACCGGTCTCTACCCAACCAAAACCGCTGCCACAGCGCCTAAAGCTGAACCCAAAGCGGCAGAGTCAAAACCAATGCCTGCCACCCAGGCAGAAACACCGGCAGAGAAAACCACCGTTCCGGTTTCTGGTGCGCACGTAGTGGCCAAAGGGGAAACCCTGTATTCCATCTCCCGGCAGTACAATCTGGCCATGGAGGACCTGCTGGCCTGGAACAACATAGACGGCAGCTCCCCCCTTTCAGTAGGGCAGGAACTTTCCCTGACCGGGCCCGCCACCGCCACAACAGCCACCTCCCGGCCCGTAGCCCCGGCTTCTAGTGCAACCGCCACGGCTACGCCAGCCAGTACCACTGCCGCGGCCAGTGAACATACCGTGGCAGCTGGAGAAACCTTGTACAGCATCTCCCGCAAATACGGGGTAACGCTCCAGGAGCTGCAGGCATGGAATGAATTGGGCACCGGCTCACTGGCCATTGGTCAGAAATTAAGAGTAGCTGCCCCTGCCTCTTCGGCTAACGCCGAAGTTCAGCCTGCCGCTTCCCCTGCCAGGTCTGCCACCGGTACCGTTACCCATAAAGTTGCCCCCGGCGAGTCTATGTATGCCATTTCCCGCAAGTACGGCGTCACCATCAAAGAAATCATGGAGTGGAACAATAAGCCAGACTTCAACGTGAGCGTAGGTGAAAGCTTACTGATCAAGCCAAAGCAATAATTTCTCCCACCCATCTTTCAGGAGAAGCCGGCCGTAGGTCGGCTTCTCTGTTTTTGGGCTGTTTTGGAAAAAGTAAGCCGAAAACGGAAGTTGGCGCAGACACCCGCAGGTTCTCCGGAGGGTATGGGGTCTGTGGAGCGATTAACTGGTGGTTCTTGGCTGATGGTTGGAGGATGGAACTGCGCGGAAGTTCGTGCCCTGGGATGAGGCGCGCATGGAGACTCACCGGGCGCCGTTCAGCATGCGTAAAACCCACCCCAACCCCTCCCGGGAGGGGAGTGATCTGGAATGCGTAGATCGTATGCGATATTCCCCTGCCTCTGTAATCTCGGCTGTCCGGGATTTGCCATCCCGGACACAGTACCTGCGGATTTGTAATCCGCGGCCCCTGCAGATCAAACGTGCCGCCGCGGGGATTGCAAATCCCCGTGTACCAGCTTCCGGATTGCAAATCCGGAAGAGCTCGAGAGCACTGTGATTGGCAGAACGCAACGATATGCGGCGAGAAGAGTATTGATCAGCAATGCGTGTCCTCCTGTGTAAACATCCCCCTTCGCCCCCTTCAAAGGGGGAGTATCAGGTATGCGTGGGAGACAAGGCGGTGCCTGGTCTCTACCATTCTACGAAACAGCTGAACTAGACCAGCTGGCAATCAGCAATAGACAATCAACGATTCCACCGACTAATGTGCGCAGCACGGGCTCGCCACAGGCTAGCGGGACAGCAGTAGTTACCTACTGAAACAGAGAGAGCAAGTAAGGAAGTAGCAGGAGAGGAACCCAAACCAGTCCTGGCGGGGAGCGCCTCTGTTAATACGGTGCCGCACCAGCGGCAAGGCCGGAGGGCCTAGTTTTAACAGCAGTGCTCACCGCCAGGACGGGGCCCCGCGGCCGTGAGCGCTTATCGGAGGCAATGAAACAGCAATGGGATTTCGCATCGGAGCAGACGGTAAAGCCATGGTAAACAGCAGACCATGTATTCCTAAAACAACAGCACTGCATCCAACTGCCGCTGCCAAGGGAACTGCAGACTACATTGCAGCAACGGCAGCAGACAACGCATACCTACAGCGGCAGGCGCTCATCAAAGAATCCGCATTCCTGCAGCGGCTGAGACACTGCCTCAACCGGCCAAGCCAGGGGAGCAGCAGACTGCGCATTGCAAAACCCACAAGCCTTAAAAAGCGATCCCTGCCACCTGTTCAGATGCAAACAGCATCTTTCAGCACTACCCTCCAATAGAAGCCTTTAAACTTCTTTCAGAACGTTCTGTTTTGGGCCTGTTTTTCTAAAAACAAGCCCAAAACAGAAACCTCTACATTTTCCCTCCTTCCGGCGGCGAAGACAGATGGGAAGCCGTGTGCAACCCGGTGGCAATCTCGGGCAGAATGCCCAGGCGCTGGTAAATTGGACGCACCAGCTCCCGCGCCTTCGGCAGACCCATCAGAAACGGGATAATGCTGAGCACGCAGATGAAGCCGCAGCCCAGCAGCGTGTAGCCCACCCCAATCTGTTCAGCCACCCAGCCGGCCAGCAGACTGCCAATGGGCGCCATGCCCATGAATGCCATGGAGTAGAAACTCATCACGCGGCCGCGCTTGTCTTCGTCTACAATGGTCTGCAGGAGCGTGTTGCTGGAGGCCATGCGCAGAATCATGCCCAGCCCTACCACAAAGATGGCCACCATAGACAGCACCAACGTCTGCGACAGGGCAAACCCCATGAGCCCAATGCCAAACAGCACCGAGGCCACCACAATGACGCGGGCCAACCCCACCACCGTCTTGCGGGAAGCCAGGTACAAGGCCCCGGCCAGGGCCCCCACCCCAGAGGCCCCCATCAGCAGACCCAGGGTGCTGGCGTCACCGCCCAGCACATCCCGCGCAAAAGCAGGCATCAGCACCGTGAAGGGCATCCCAAACAAACTCAGCGTGGCAATCAGGATCAGAATATCCCTGATCGGCTGAAAGCCGAAGGCATATTGAAAGCCTTCAGCCAATGATTTGAGCACCTGCGTGTCCTGCACCTTGCGCTCCATGTGGGGCAGGCGCATAAGCAGCAATGACGCCAGCACGGCAAAGTAACTGAGGGCGTTGATCAGGAAACACATGCCTTCGCCCACGGTGGCAATGATGCCGCCCGCCACTGACGGCCCCACCAGCCGGGCCATGTTGAACATAGAGGAGTTGAGGGCAATGGCGTTGCTCATGTCTTCCCGCTTCTCTACCAGCTGCACCACAAATGACTGCCGCGCACTCATGTCAAACGCATTCACCACCCCCGCAAACACTCCCAGGCAGAGAATGTACGTGATAGTGATAGAATCTGTGAGCCCCAGGGCAGCCAGGGTGCTGGCCTCCAGCAGAAACAGGAACTGGGTCACCAGCAGCACCCGGTGGCGGTTGAACCGGTCTGAGATCACACCTGCAAACGGCCCCAGCAGAAACGACGGGATCTGGTTGGCGAAACTGACCATGCCCAGCAGGAACACTGAGTCAGTGAGGCGGTACACCAGCCAGCTCATGGCTATCTGCTGCATCCAGGTCCCAATCAGGGAGATGCCCTGGCCCATGAAGAAGAGACGGTAGTTGCGGTACTTCAGAGCCCGGAACATGCCGCCCAGCCGGGTGGGGTTGTCTTGTGTGTTTGTTTCTGCCATGTACGTTCAGCTTTGTGTAGCAGAAGGATGTACGAGCAGCCCCCTGGTCATTGTTCCCCGGCGGGGCAGCAGTTTCTGTTTTCGGGCTGTTTTCTGAAAAACAGCCCGAAAACAGAAACTGGAGAAATCTTCACCCGGTTTTGTGGGTTCCTGGCAGGACCGCACCGGTGCCAGACACCAATGCCTACGTTTGTCTGCCCCAGCCACAGCACCTTACATGGGAGCCAACACCTGCTGAATCAATTCATTAGACAATGGCTTGTTCAGGAAACCGGTAATGGGGTAATGGCTGGCTTTCTCCCTGTCTGCCGAGTGGAAGGAACTGCTGCACAGGTAAATCTTGGTTTGGCTCAGGTCTACCGTCTCTGAATTGTTGATTTCCTTCAAAAAACCAAATCCGTCCAGGACCGGCATTTTAATATCCAGCAGGACCACCGCGGGCAATGGCTGCCCTTTCTCCACCAGGCCATGCAACAAGTCTAAGGCCTCAGCGCCGTTCTTGGCGGTGGCAATGTGCTCCTCTTTGACACCCGCCCGCTTGAGCATTTTACGGGAGATGTATTTCCAGTTTTCGTCATCATCTACCACTAGCACTGTCTGTAAAGATCTGTTGTCAGTGCCATCAGCGGCGTTTTGTTCCTGCATGGTTTGAAGGGGTTAATAGGTACGTATAAATTAGTTACAAGCTGTCTCCAGACAGGTCACTTACAAGGGCGCAAGGAAATACACCCTGAATTCAGCGCCAGCACCCGCTTCGCTGGTCACCTCCACTTTTCCGCCGGAGTTCTCAATGATGCGCTTTACCATGAAAAGGCCTATACCCGTTCCTTCAACATGGTGGTGAAACCGCCGGAACATGGTAAACAGCTGTTCCTGGCTGGCTTTCCCAATGCCCAGGCCGTTGTCTTTGACCGTGAGCACCACATAAGGCTCCTCTAACCGCGTCTCCAGCTCAATGATGCACTCCCGCTCCGGCGACTGATACTTGATGGCGTTACTCAGCAGGTTGTAGAGAATGCTTCTGAAGTTTTTCCTGGAGAACCGCACCTGGTACACCTGGAAATCAGTTTTCACAAAAAAGCGGTCTCTGCCGCTGGGGTTTTGCAGGTCAGCCATGATGTCTTCATACACCTCTTTCACACTGATGACCTCCTCCCCAAGGCTGGTACTGGCATCTTTCTGCAGCCTGCTGACCCGGGTGAGATCTTCAATGGTGCGTTTAAACCGGTCAACAGACGCCAGCACCCGCTGCAACACCCCTTCGGTTTCCTTGCTAAAGCAATTGGTCTCTCTCAGTTCTAGCTGCAGGAGTTTCATGAGCCCCTCAATGTTATGGATTGGGGACCGCAGATCATGGGAGACGGTGTAGATGAAGTTGTCCAGGTCCAGGTTAATGCGCTGCAGCTCCTCATTCTTATGCCGGAGGCTCTTTCTTCTTGCAGCAAGTTTTTCCTGCAGCTCCTTCTGCCGCGTCAGGTCACCGGTCACTTTGGTGAAGCCAATATGCTGGCCGTCTTCAGCGTAAATAGCCGTTAGGGTGACGCTGGCCCAGAAATGGCTGCCGTCTTTGCGTTTACGCCAGTCTTCGGCCTCATAGGTGCCGTGCTTCAGGGCCAGTTCCAGCTCCTCCTGGGGCTTTCCCGCCTGCTGGTATATATCTGGGAACAGTTTCCCGAAGAAGTGCCCCATGATCTCCTCCTCCTGATATCCCTTTAACCGTTGCGCCCCCTGGTTCCAGGTGGTCACAATGCCATGGGGGTCCAGGGCAAACACCGCGTAATCTTTTATCTGGTTGATAAAGTTGGCACTGGCACTCTCTGATATCGTAAGCGGGCTCATGCAGGCGTAAAGGTCAAGGGAACAGCATTCCAAAATGAACTTTTTACTGGTACTGACCGGAGAAGGTTAGCTCAATTTTTTCTGCAGAGCGGTTTGCCTGCCTCAATGAATCATCTCTGCACAGGGTGGAGGGGCTCAAGAAGCCGCTCTGCGGAAAACCGAAAGCCGCCCCTGACCACCCAGTCCTGGTCACCCATTCTTAAAACCCATAAAACAAACATCTTAAAGTCAATTCTTTACGTTTCACCAGAGGGAGTAGCCAAAATTGCTGACAAACCGTATTTATACCCGTTCCAATTATGGCCACGCTCCCCCTCACCTTCAAAAAATAAAGTATGGCAGACGCTAAAAACGCACCTAAACAGCCGCCAAAGGGCAGCCGCCTCATCCCGAAGGGGAAGTTACTGGCCATTGGCGGGAAAGAGGACAAAGGGCAGGGACAGGCTCAGGACAAAGACCAGAATATCAACTTTGTTGACGAGCAGATCCTGAAACGGTTTGTGACCGAGCTGAAAGGAGACAACCCCCTGGTGGTGGTGATCCCTACGGCCTCACAGGAGCCGGTGCAGTCTGGCCAGGATTACGTGCAGGTGTTCCAGCAGCTGGGAGTAGCCAATGTACAGGTCATGGACATCAGGACCCGCAGAGACGCCCTGCAGCCAGAACACGTTGAAACAGTTAACCAGGCGGCTGGCATCATGTTCACGGGCGGGGATCAGCTCAGGCTTACCTCCATCTTTGGCGGCACAGACCTGCTGGAGGCCATGAAAGAGCGGTATGCGTTCACCAATATCATCATTGCGGGCACCAGCGCCGGGGCCGCGGCCATGTCTACCCCCATGATTTATGAAGGCGAGTCTGACGGCGGCTACATCAAAGGGGATGTTAGACTCACCACCGGTCTTGAGTTCCTCAAAGATGTGGCCATTGACACCCACTTTCTCGCCCGCGGCCGCATTGTGCGCATGACGCAGGCCATTGCCACCAACCCCGAGTGCATTGGCATTGGGCTGGAGGAAGACACCGCCATCCTGGTCACTGAGGGTGGCAAGGTGGAAGTGATTGGCAGCGGCCTCATTACCGTGGTAGACGGCATGGGTATTACGGAGACCAACATCTTTGACATTCAGAACGGGGAGCCCTTTACCGCCAAAGGCTTAAAAGTACACCTGCTGGGAGACAAAGACGAATACTTTATTCCTTCCTATTCACGGGTGCAGTTGAAATAAAGCCTCTTCCCTTGACAGGCAGACTTGCACTTGGAGCCTGGCTGAATTCTGATGTACAGGCGAAAAGTTCCAGAGAGAGGTTCTGCCCAAGCAGTCTTTGCTCCGCGCAGCAGCGCTACTGCGCCAAAAGAAGGGTGAACGCAGGTGCTTTTTATGCAGTTTTGCACTGCTATTTTTTCGCCTGCAAGACCAGAAGTTGAACAACCCCTCAGCGGCTACATTTTAATTTACCGCACACTTAGCAACAGCAGCTACCCCTACAAAAGAATTCCTTCCTGTTTTCGGGCTGTTTTTGAAAAAACAGCCCGAAAACAGGAAGGAAGCACTGCAGTATCAGCTTTATCAATGAAGGCAGGCCACCTGGTGCAGGGGCAACAGCCGGTCCCTACAGAATATAAAAAGTGGCAACTTTAGAAGAGGTTTTAGGCTTTTCCACTTCCTGCGATTCACGCAGCATCTGCTTCAGGTCCCGGTGAATGGTCTGGGCAATAGTGGTCATGGGGGTATCAGTGGGCTTGTTCTCAAACGGGTCCTGCAGGTGAATGGCCATTTTCTCAATGAGCAGGAAAGACGCCGCTACCGCTACCACAAACGGCACCATCATCACCCCAAACACATCAATGACCCCAAACGGAAGAACCAAAATGAACAGCACCAGCGCCAAATGGGTGTACAGGCTGTAGGTAGCGGGGAAAACAGTATTCTTGATGCGCTCACAGCCCCCCATTGCATTGCAGAGGCGGGTTAGGGTACGGTCCAGCTCCACCTGTTGGTACTGGTTGATCCAGCCTTCTTTGTAGGCACTGGCCAGATCTTCGCCGTGCAGCTCCAGCAGCCCCACCGGTTTGTTGGTGTACTCCTGCAGGTATGCCAGCTGGCCTTTGCCCATATGCTCAGAAGCGCCTTTGACCGGGTTCAGCCCCCTCAGCGACTGCCCCAGGCTGTAGCACCAGGCAATTTGCCGTTTCACAAATGTTTCTTTGAAGTAAAGCGCCTCTACAGAATTGTACGGCGTATCTACAAAATTCAGGATCTGGCGCGTGAGCGTGCGGGAGTCATTGACAATGGCTCCCCACAGGGTACGGGCCTCCCACCAGCGGTCATAGGCCTGGTTAGACCTGAACGCCAGCAGCAAAGACAGGATGGTGCCCAGCATGGTAGGCACGGCAATAGGAATGGAGATTCTGGTAAAATGGAAGTTCACGTACACCAACGCTACCAGCGTGGCATACATAAAGACCAGCAGCACTTCTGCCTTTATTTTCCCGAACACATACCTCACAGGGATATTCTTCTTCAACAACATAACTTCAACACGTTTAAAATACTGGAAATGTCTACCCCGCATTTGGGCTTGCTTATGCAAAGGCCTGGGCAAGCTGCGGCTCCCCGGGGGAAATGGTCACCAACGGCAGCACCGCTTTCTCCAGGAAAGGCAAAGGGTTCTGGCTGCGGGTGGACAACGCCTGAAAACAGAAGCCTTTGGGCACGGCCATGAAATCTATTCTATGGGCTTTCAAGAAATTAGTAAACGCTCTTTGGGTATTCCCATAGAAAACCGTGTGGGTCAGTTCCTGTATCTGCCCCAGTTCCTGCACCAGCCGTTGGCACTTTTGGGCGAAGCCTTTGGGGGCTAACTCCTCCCAACCGCCTTCTCTGGGCAGCATCAGTAACTCTGTGATAGAGGTAGGTATCTCTAAGGCATGGAACAGGACTACTTTGAGCGGAAGCCCAGAAAAAGTCTCTGTCAGCTCCACAAGACTGGCGAATGAATCTTCTTGAAAATTGGAAGGAAGGAGTACATGGGTCATGGGACAAAAAGTGGTTTCGGTAAACATACGCGCCCCCCATTAAGCCCATGTAAGAATGAGATTAGAATACCATTAGAAGGTAGAAAACCTTTGTTTGATGAACAGTTGCCGCTCTTTTGACACACCCAACCCCTCTCACCAGCCCCGTTAGGCGCACCTGAAGAAAGGGATATAAAAAGTACCCCGTGTGTCTCCTGGCTGTGTTTCTGGCCTGTTTTTCTGAAAACAGCCCAAAAGCAGAAAGAAGGCCAGCCAGAGAAGAGCGGTGCTTTTAAGCGCTTGTTTATCTTTTGATTAGCAGGCGAAGATCAGCCACGCATGGTTCTGGCTCAGCCCTTTTGAGCAGCAAAGCAACGGCAGATGAACGGGAGGAAAGCAGGTGCTGGCGGTGCCGGTTTGCAGCGCAATAGACAAAACAAATAGGCTCCTTTAAGGGGCACTGGCATCTATGGTGGGCAGGAGCACCTTTATTTCAGTGCCAATATCAACCTGTGTATTGATGATGATGCTGCCTTTGTGGAGGCGCACAATGTTCAGGGCCAGAGGAAGCCCCACCCCGTGCCCCTCAAAGCTGGCCGTGTTGGAAGCCCTGAAGAAAGGAACAAAGATATGCGGCAACTCCGGCTCTGGAATGCCAATGCCCTTGTCCCGCACCACCACCGCCACAAATGTGTTTTCGGCTTTAATGCCCAGCACCACCTCCTGGTTGCGGGAGTACTTACAGGCATTCATGACAATGTTGCTCACAGCCAACTTGAGCAGGTTCACATTGCCTTTTACCAGAAGCTGCTCCTCCTCAGTGGGCATCTGGGCGAAATCTAACCTGATGTGGTTGCCTGGGTACAGCTGGTCTGCAGATTCTTTGACCAGCCACAGCAGTTCGTCTACCCGCACCTGCTCCCAATTCTGCTTTTTGCCGTCAAAGCCGCTCTGCGCCATGCCCAGCAAGCTGGTGAGGATGTCTCTCAGCACGTTGGCCTCCTGGAGAATCACCTCAACCGACTGCCGCTGCACAGGAGTAAGACCAGGGCTGGCCAGGGTTAATTCGGCTTCGCCTTTGATCACCGTTAACGGGGTGCGCAGCTCATGGGAGGCATTGCTCACAAAGTTGTTCTGGGTCTCAAATGCGGTCTCCAGCCTGGTGAGCATATCATTGAAGGTTTGCGCCAGTTCTGCCAGCTCATCTTTGCTGTTCCCCACCACCAGCCGCAGGTTCAGGTTCTCAGCAGAGATGCCCTGCACGTTTTTAATGATGGCCCGCACAGGTTTAAAGGTGTGCCAGGTAAACCGCCTCCCTATGACGTACACCAGGGCAACAGACAGAACAAAGCCAATCAGGAGAACCCGTGACAGGGTGTTGATCTCCTCCAGCCAGTACGGGTCCTGTGCAGACACCACCACTAAGTAGGTTTTCCCGTCAACTTGCTGCAGCTTGCCCAGATACAGGGTATGGCTGGCTCTGTAGCGGGCGGTGCGGTTGGCCAGCGCTTCTTCTAGCAGGGGCTGTGGCAGGCCGCTTGTTTTCAGCTTTTTCAGGGTCCCCTCTTCTGGCACCTCCAACAGATATTCCCGCTCCCCCTGAAGCTTTTCCAGATACGCCTGCCGCATTTGCCGCACCAGCTGCTTGTCACTGTTTGAATTCAGGAACAGGTGCAGGTCAGAGGCTATGTTCACCCGCGTCTCCAGCCGCTGGTAGAAGTCTTCAAAGGCGTAATGGTTGGTGAAAAAATAGATAAAGCCACTGAACACCAGAATGACCAGGGTGGTGAGTGCCGAAAACAGCAGGGTGGCCTTGGTCTGGATTTTCATGCCCCCTCCCCCTCTTTCAGCACATAGCCCATGCCAATGATGGTGTGGATCAGCTTGGGCTGGTAGTGCTTGTCCAGCTTCTTCCGGAGGTAGTTGATGTACACGTCTACCACGTTGGTGCCCAGGTTAAAGTCTATATTCCAGACCTGCTCCAGAATCTCCATTCTGGAGTGTACCCGGTTAGGCCGCTGCACCAGAAACTCCAATAACCTGAACTCAGTGGCCGTGAGCGTGATGGGATTGCCGCTGCGGGTAACCGTTTTGCTTTGGGTGTCTATCTGTAAATCTGCAATAGTCAGGAGGTGGGAGGCCAGCGCCCCATTCTGCCGCCGCCGGGTCAAGGTTCTGATACGGGCGCTCAGCTCAGCAAAATTGAAAGGTTTTACCAGATAGTCATCGGCCCCGCCGTCCAGGCCTGACACTATGTTCTCCGGCGAATCAAGGGCGGTGAGCATGAGAATGGGGGTACAGACCGCCTGCCCCCTCAGTTGCTTGCACACTTCCAACCCGCTTAACCCGGGCAGCATAATGTCCAGAATGATCAGGTCAAAGTTGAATGACTTGGCCATTTCCAACCCAGAGGACCCGGTCATGGCCACGCTCACCTGATACCCCTCCTCCTTCAGTCCCCGTTGGAGCATGGAGGCCAGCTTTGCCTCATCTTCTACTATTAATATCTTCACCCCCATATAAGCACGCAATATTTCCAAAAATAAAGGCTACTGAGCAACAGGCCAAAATGGGAGATGTTTAAGCGCCGCCCCTTTTTTATCAGCTTTTCTCTTCATCTGTGACTTTAAGGGATAACAGGCACTAATTTCATAACCGTTTCAAACGAATGCTCCTGTTTTGGGGCTGTTTTTCTAAAAACAGCCCCAAAACAGGAGCACCTGGCAATTTTGATAAAGTTGAAAAAATGTGCGGCCGCCTTACAGCTGCTTATCATGGGCAATTTTCTTATCCAGGTAAAACGTACCGAAGGGGAGCAACGAAGCCACAAACGCCAGAGCCACCTTCCAGAAAGACCAGCGGTACTGGATCCAGACCTGCAGCAGCAACCCCATAAACAACACAAACAGGGCTCCGTGCGCCCAGCCTACGTATTTAACAGGCTCAGGAATGCCTGCCATATATTTGAGGGGCATGGCAATCAGCAGCAGGACCAGGTAAGAAATGCCTTCCAGAACGGCAATAAGCCTGAAACGGCCAAGGGTAGTATCTAAATGGAAACTCATAACAGAACAGGATTTTGATAACGCAAAGGTACTGGTTCCTCTGCAATTTACCTGCCACCCTGTGTTATTCTGCCATCTCAATATCAGTGGAGTCAACTCTGGCTAACATATAGTCCAGGGAGTTCTCAATGCGCTCTTCTTGGGGCAGCACCACCCGCAGGGTCTTTCCGTCAATCACCTCAAAGTACCGCACCTCTTCCCCCTCGTCTTTCAGAAGCATGACCTGCTCACCGCCTTCCCGCGTAGTCCAGCGGCCCTCGCTTTCCTGGGGGTAGGGGCGTTCACGTATGTATTCTTCTATCAGCAGATATTTCTGGTCTGGCTGCAGCGTGAGGGAGGTGTAGATTCCTTCACAGTCTCCACAGGGCACCGTACCGGAATACGTGCCCACCAAAGCCATTTCATGGGCTGGTTCTTCCACTGCGGCGGCACCTGGTTGTTGCTGGTCGGTTTCCTTCTTTTGGCACGCCACCAGCACGCAGCCCGCCAGCAGAAGGGGCGCGAACGTTGTCATGAAACAGGAAACAGACACTTCCATTTTCATACTCTCATTTTTACTCGCCTCTACCAGATAAAGTTTAGACACCTTAAAAATTTGATTTCCTGTTTTTGGCCTGATTTCCAGAAAACAGCCCGGAAACGCCCTCCGCAGCAGCAACTTTTACTCAGGTTTCCGGTGTTTTCTTCGTATCTTCGTAGTCCGTTTCGGGTTCATTTTCAACTCTGGACTCAAGACTCAGAACTCTAGACTCTTTACCGTGCCAGATTTTTCCCACCTCCATACCCACACCCAGTACTCCTTGCTAGACGGGGCCGCCAGCATTGGCGCGCTCATGAAAAAGGCCCAGGCCGATGGCATGAAAGCCGTGGCCATGACCGATCACGGCAACATGTTCGGAGCGTTCAACTTCGTGGCCGAGGCCAACAAGTACAACGTGAAACCCATTGTGGGCTGTGAGTTTTACCTGGTGGAAGACCGGCACCAGAAGAGTTTCTCTAAAGAGCAGAAAGACGTGCGCCACCACCAGCTGCTGCTGGCCAAAGACCAGGAAGGCTACCAGAACCTGGCCAAGCTCTGCTCCTACTCCTACATTGACGGCCTCTACAGCAAATGGCCCCGCATTGACAAGGAACTGCTGGTGAAATACCACAAAGGCCTCATCGCCACCAGTTGCTGCATCGGGGCCGAATTACCCCAGGCCATTCTCTGGAAAGGCGAAGAAGAAGCCGAGAAGCTTCTGAAATGGTGGCTGGATTTGTTTGGCGACGATTTCTACATTGAGATTCAGCGCCACGGCCTCATGAACATTGACGGCACCGGCCTATCTCAGGAAGACGTGAACCAGGTGCTTTTGAAGTGGGCCATCAAGTACAACGTGAAAGTCATTTGTACCAATGACTCGCACTACGTAGACCAAACCGACTGGAGCGCGCATGATATTCTGTTGTGCGTAAATACAGGTGAGCAGCAGAGCGTGCCCGTGGGCGATTTTAGAACGAACTACTTCCGGTTGATGAGCGGCCGCGGCGAAGTGATTTATGACACCTTAGACAATATTCGGCAGAGTTACAGCCACGACGAGAACGTGCGCCGCATGCTTTACCGCATTGACGAAGAACTGCAGAAACCCCGCCCCGCAGACCGCTTCGGGTTCCCCAATGACCAGTTCTATTTCAAGTCTCAGGCCGAGATGAACGAGCTGTTCAAGGACGTTCCTTTTGCGGTAGATAACACCAACGAGATTGTAGACAAAATCACGCCACCCAAGCTGCAGCGCGATATCCTGTTGCCTAACTTCCCGCTCCCTCCGGAGCACCCCACCGCTGACTTATTCCTGCGCCACCTCACCTTTGAGGGCGCCAAGAAACGGTACATTGACATTACCCCTGAGGTAGAGGAACGCCTGAACTATGAGCTGGGCATCATTGAGACCATGGGTTTTGCGGGGTACTTTTTGATCGTGCAGGACTTCATCAACAAAGGCCGTGACATGGGCGTGGCCGTGGGTCCGGGCCGGGGGTCGGCGGCGGGTTCTGCCGTGGCGTACTGTGTGGGGATCACCAACATTGACCCCATCAAGTACTCGCTGCTGTTCGAGCGTTTCCTGAATCCGGAGCGGGTATCCATGCCCGATATTGATATTGACTTTGACGACGTGAACCGCCAGCGCGTGATTGACTACGTGGTAGATAAATACGGCAAGACGCAGGTGGCCCAAATCATCACCTTCGGTACCATGGCTGCCAAATCGTCTATCAAAGACGTAGCCCGTGCCCTGGATTTACCGTTGTCAGAAGCGAACGAACTGGCAAAACTGGTCCCCGAAGTACCGGGCACTACGCTAGCCAAGGCCTTTGTGGAGTCTCCGGAACTGGCTGCGTTTAGAGAAGGGAACGACCTGAAAGGTGAAACCCTTCGGCTCGCCGAAAAACTGGAAGGCTCCGTGCGTAACACCGGTATTCACGCGGCGGGCGTAATCATCGCGCCAGATGACATCACCAATTACATTCCCGTTTCCACCTCCAAGGACTCTGACCTCTTGGTGACGCAGTTTGATGGCAAGGTGATTGAGAGCGCGGGCATGCTGAAGATGGACTTCCTGGGCCTGAAAACCCTGTCCATCCTGAAAGACGCCATGGCTCTCATCAAGCGGAACCACGGCGTGGAGATTGACATCGACAACATTCCGCTGGACGATGAGAAAACCTACGCCCTCTACCAGCGCGGTGATACCATCGGGACGTTCCAGTTTGAGTCTGAGGGCATGCGCATGTACCTCAAAGACCTGAAGCCCACCAATATTGAGGACTTGATTGCCATGAACGCCTTGTACCGCCCAGGGCCTATGCAGTTCATCCCGAACTTCATTAACCGGAAGCAAGGCAAGGAGGAAGTGGAATACCCGCATGACCTGCTGGAACCTATCCTGAAGAATACCTACGGAATTATGGTGTACCAGGAGCAGATTATGCAAACGGCCCAGATTCTGGCGGGCTACTCTCTGGGTGGTGCCGACTTGCTGCGCCGTGCGATGGGTAAAAAGGACATGAAGAAAATGGCCCAGGAGCGCGAGAAATTCGTGGCCGGAGCCAAAGAGATTCATAACATCCCGGCCAAGCATGCCTCTGAGGTGTTTGACGTGATGGAGAAGTTCGCGCAGTACGGCTTCAACCGCTCACACTCCGCCGCTTACTCTGTAGTAGCCTACCAGACCGGTTACCTCAAGGCGCACTACCCTGCTGAATACATGGCCGCCGTGCTCACCCATAACATGAACGACATCAAGAAGGTGACGTTCTTTATTGAGGAAGCACGTAAGCAGCAAATTCAGGTACTGGGGCCAGATGTGAACGAATCTATCCACCAGTTCAACGTGAACCAGCAGGGGCAAATCCGCTTTGGCATGGGCGCCGTGAAAGGAACTGGTGAGGCCGCCGTGGAAGCCATTATTGAGGAACGCGAAAAGAACGGACCTTACACTGATATCTTTGACTTCGCAAAGCGCGTGAACCTGCGCGCCGTGAATAAGAAGACCTTTGAAAGTCTGGCTCAAGCTGGTGCTTTTGACTCCTTTGAACGTTACCACCGCGCCCAGTATCTGGAAACCCCAGAAGGCGAAAGCATCAACCTGATTGAAAAGGCCGTACGCTTCGGCAACCAGTTCCAGGCCGAGAAAAACGCAGCCCAGCAGTCATTGTTTGGCGGAGGCGGAGCCGTGGACATGCCGCTGCCCAAAGTACCAGACGTACAGCCCTGGACCTTGACGGAAATGCTACGCCGCGAAAAGGAAGTGATTGGTTTCTACCTCTCGGGTCACCCGCTGGACCAATTCAAGCTGGAAATTGACTCGTACTGCACCTGCAGTCTGGACCGCATTGCTGAGTTCAAGAACCGCGATGTAAACGTGGCCGGCATTGTGAGCAACGTGGTGGTACGCACCGGTAAAAACGGTAACCCTTTCATGCTCTTCTCTTTTGAAGACTATGACAACACCATGGGGTTGGCGCTGTTTGGGGAGGATTTTGTGAAGTTCTCGCCATACATCAAAGAAGGCATGTACCTGTTCATAAGAGCCAAAGTAACGCTGCGCTACAAGTCTGAAGACCAATGGGAACTGAAGCCTGTCTCCATGCAGCTGCTTTCTGATGTGGCAGACAAAATGGCCAAAGGCGTGCGCATGGACATTGACATCCGGAACATCAACGCCCTGCTCATTGACCGCCTGGAGGAAGCCGCCATCAACAGCCCCGGCCAGAAGAAACTGGAACTGGTCTTGACGGAGCCTGGGGAGCGGTTAGCGGTGGAATTATTTAGTCGCAAGTATCGCATTGACCCGAAGGCGTTTTTGCAGAATGTGAAGGATTTGGAAGTGGCTACTTGCCAGTTGATATAGCTTCGCAGTATCAGGTAGCACGTATCACGTAGCAAGACTTTTGGAAAAGCCTAGCTGAGGACATTTGATTCTTCGGCTAGGCTTTTCCTGTTTTTGGGCTGTTTTTCAGAAAACAGCCCAAAAACAGGAAAAGTGATTAGTCTTCAGCTCCGTTCTCCTCAGCACTCACAGCTTATTTGCACTTCATAAATCTGCTTTTGTCTGCTCTTCCAGATTTTTCGCTGTTCCGTTTTTACCAATCCCAAGCAGCAGCTAAAGCAACTTCCATTCAGCATTAGCAACCGTACAAACCTTCTTCCGCAGCTTTCACTTACTTCAATGGAAGTCATAACTGAAGATTGCATAAGCCTTCTCTTCCAGAGTTTACCAGCTCTTTCTGAGTAGAACTGGGGAAGAGCAAAAAGTAGAACTCTGATAGAGCAACTAAAATGAAAGGCCAGCCCGAAGAAGCAGAGCATATCCTAGTCCCTCCACCTAGATAACTCTTGGCTAAGAAAATTTGCGTTTTAGGGCTGTTTTTCAGAAAACAGCCCTAAAACGCCATCTATAAAACTCTTTACTTCCCTCTAAAACTTCAGATCCTTTAGGTATTGGCGCAGGAACTGGGGATCCTGAAATTCCAGGGTGTCCAATTGAAGTTGCTTTATCTCAGCTTGGATTTCTTTTTTGGCGCGGTTGAATTTGGCTTCCATTTGTTTGGGTAGCCCTCCAAATTGATAGAAAAGCTGGGCGTCTGGTCCGTAGAAGTAGCTGCTTTGCTCTTCCTGCAGCTCCCGTATTTGCTCGTTGAGCAGCTTCACAAAGTATTTCAACTGTTCTTCAGGAATGCGGTCCAGGTGCAGTTCCTGCTCGTGCATGAACTCCATCTGCAGCCTTAGCAGTTCAAAGAAATCATCCTGGTTGTAGGCGGTGGTAACTTTTTTCATGGCCTCCTCTTTCCAGGCTTTGGCGGCGGGGTCCTGCTCTTTGTCTGGGTGCAGCAGCTTGACCAGGTCTGTGTAGAGGCGGCGGGTGGCTTTGCTGATGTTCTGGAGCTCGGTCTTGGCTTTCTCTTCTTTGGCAAGTTGGGCTTTGGTCTTTTGGCGCTTCTTCTGCTGGGCTTCGCGCTTCTGCTGCTCTTCCCGCATTTGCCCCTCCAGCTTCTCTTGCAACGTTCCAAAATCATCCAGGTCTTTGAGGTCTACGTCTAGGCCCAGCAGGTTTTTGAGCAGGGTTTGGGTCATTTCTTTGGCTTCGGCGTCAGCCAGTTCCTCTTCCTCCTCAAAGGTGGTTTCAGCGTATTTGTCAAAGTACTCCTTCATCTCCTCCACCCCGTAAGTATGAATGAGGGAATAGGAAAGGTCTTCAATCAGATAACCCAGTTTCTCTTTTTCTTTCTTCCGGAAGAAATCTTGCCCGCACATCTGGTCCAGCATTTTCACGTACGCCACCCGTTGCTGCACCAGTTCCTGCACCAGCGGGTGAATCTCCTGCTGCACCCGGGCCCTGATCTCATCCAGCACCCTGACCCGCTCGGCCAGGTCGGCTTTGAGTTTGTCTATCTTTTTCACCTTGCTGTTGAATTGCTGCTGCAACTTAGAAAGGCTGGCTTTTTCCTTCTGCTGAATCTGCGGGAGCAGGGTATCCTGGGCTGGTTTGGTTTTGGCCATGGTAAAAAGCGTTTATCAGTACAAATCAAGTGGCACTAGATGTTCTTCTACTTTTTGCGAACAGTTATGTTGTAAAAACCGCCAAGCTCTTAAAAGAAACTCTGCTCCTCTGCTCTCTTCTCTTTCGGAGTCCTACTGTCTGCTCGTCTGCTCTTTCGGAGTTCTACCTCTGCTCTTTCGGAGTCCTACTCCGAAAGCCATCTGCCGGGGAGTTCCACTGCCCTTCTTCTGCCCGTGGTTCCCGCGGAGTGGAACTCCGTAGCAGATACGTTCGGGAGTGGAATTCCCGAACAGCACACCGTAGAACTCCCAAACAGCAACTACAGGAATCCAAAAGTACCGAACAAATACAACTACTCCACCAGAATCATCTCCAGCAGACCTTTCCCGCCTGCATAATCAATGGCAGAGCTGTAGACCTACTGCTCTGGTTCCTGCACAATCTCCGTGCGTACCGGGCTTTTGTGAATGTAATCCAGTCTCTGTGATGTTGCGGCTGGTAAATTGTTTAAAATCCCGAAGAATGTTAAACAGAGGATACCCATCTTTGGCGGCGGCAATCAAAGGAAGGTGGTTGCTCACCACCACCACGCCTAAATTTCCAGGTCTTTCTTTTCTTGGCAGAATTTAAGAGAGTCTATAAGTCTGCTCCGCTATACTGAACGTGTGAAAAAGTCTACCCAACCTACTACTGCTATGGTTAAAAAGGAAAGGTGTCTTCATGTATTTTACCCTTCACCCCCATAGAAGCCTTACCGGCAACAGTTTGAGCCCGTTCAGGCGAATCTGAAAAGGATACCGGAAAGTAGAAACGCCCTAGCAGTTAGCATACGAAGCAGAACTCCGGTAGGGCAGATGACGGCCTGTAAGGAGACAGGCCACCGTAAAGCTGCAAAGGGGTGCTGGAGCTGGCTTTATAGCCGGCCTTTGCAAAACCATCTCCTTTCGGCTTGCCCGCCATCACAACTTTGCCTATCTTTGTCCCAACCTTCGGGTTCTGGGCTTTTCCGGGTTAAGTTGGCTTCCACCTCTTTTCTCTGGGAAAGCCTTGTTTTTTCAGGGACCTCCCGCTGCCGGGCAGAAACGGCAGCTGCTCAGGCAAGGCACAGACGTTGACATTCTGTCAGGTACAAACTTCCGGGCCAACCTAACCTTTTCACATAGTAATCAGTAGATATACTGACTGTTTTCGGGCTGTTTTCCAGAAAACAGGCCAAAAACGGTATCCTGGGGGAAACTAGATTTCCTGCTAGAAAAGTGGTAGTTTTACCTGAAGACCAAATTTGGTTCTATCTTTGAACAGAGATAATTACGTTAGACTAAGCAATCATAAACTGACAATTATGGCACATAAAGCAATAGAGATCACCGATGCTAACTTTGAGGAGATCATCAATTCTGATAAACCCGTTTTAGTAGACTTCTGGGCCGAGTGGTGCGGACCTTGCCGCATGGTTGGCCCCGTGGTGGAAGAACTGGCCGGCGACTATGAAGGCCGCGTGGTAGTAGGAAAAGTAGACGTAGACGCCAACCCGCAGACGTCTGCCAAGTTTGGTATCAGAAGCATTCCTACCCTGCTGGTTTTCAAAAACGGCCAAGTGGTAGACAAACAAGTGGGCGCCGTTCCTAAGAACGTGCTGGCCCAGAAATTAGACGGTCAGCTGGCGTAAGCTGATTCTGCCCTCATCAAACAGAAAAGCCGCTCCTTTGCAGGAGCGGCTTTTCTGTTTTCGGCCTGTTTTTCAGAAAACAGGCCGAAAACAGAAGTCACGCTAGTCACAGCCACAGAGGGTTTTCTCAGCGGTACAGATATCGGCGTAGCCTTGGTCCAGGAGCTTTAAACGAACGGCCAGACGCTGGTTATGCTCTTTGAGCAAAGATAACTTCAGCTCCTTGGGAGGGGCCTTGTACAGGTTATCCAGCTCTGTCACCTGCTTCCTTAGCTCAACCTTCTTTTCATACAACCGCTGAATGAAGTCAGGCAGGGCGTCTGCCGGATATTGGGTCTTGAAAATAGTATCCAGGCAGTCGTCACGCTTGAGGTAGGCGAAGATCTTTTGCTCCACCTGCTGGTTGAGCTCTTGCAGCTTAATGCGTTCCTGCTGCAGCTGCTGCTCTTCCAGCCGCTGGTTAAACTGCCGGGCCGCCTGCTGCACCTCGTCACGGCAGCTTCGGCACTTGGTGGTGCTGGCTTTCTCCAGCACTGAGTTCCTGAAAGAGACATTCTCCTCAGTGGGCGGGGCATCGCGCAGGCGCACCACGTCTCTGGCGAAGAGGTCTGTGTACTGGGCAGTTTCCAGGCGGTTGAGGTGGCGGGAAATGCCTTCGCCCTCCAGGGTGCTGGTCAGGTAGTCTTTGCTGGGCAGCTCCACTGAATACAGCCGGCTCAGGTAAAACTCGCGCTGGGGCTGGGTGTACGGTTTGGTCTGCTCACGGTCCAGCACCAGCAGGGTGTTCACCAGTTCCTTTCCGTTTTTAAGGTTGTGGTCAGACTCCATGTAGCCATCAGCGTTTGCCAGAATAGACTCATACTCGTTTTTGAAGATGCGCTGGTAGGTGCTGTTGCGTGAAAACTCCTGGTCGCGCAGGCTGGCCATGGTTTTCAGGCGCTTGTACTCCTGAATTACCGCAAAGAGGGTTTTGGCGTTGGCCTCTGGGCTGTTGTTCTTGTAGTTGAGCTGGTAGCTGTTCAGCTTCTGTTTAAGATCTGCGAAGCTGCGCAGGAACTCAATAAAGAACTTTTCCTGCTTATAGGCGTCATCATTCACCAGACCGGCGCCGTAGGCGTTCTCAATGCGCACGCGGCGGCGCTCAATGGTCTCAGAGGTAATCTCAGAGCCGGTGAGGGCATCCATGCGGTACAGTGACTTGTAGTTGGCCACCACCAGCACCGGATAATCTTTATACGCCAGCGCCGCCTCCAGTTTGGCGCGTTCAAAGCCCTGCGGGCTGCTGCTCAGCAGCTCTGTCAACCGGGCTGTGCGCAGCGCCGGAATCTTGGCAAAGCTGGGCACGAAAACATACACGCGCACAGAGTGCAACCGGGTATCAAAGTTCTGCCCCTCATACAGCCTGATGGTAGAGCTGAACTTGTACTCCTTCCGCTGCGCGGAGTTCCGGATCAAATTCCCAAACTCCCCCACCAGGGAGAGCATGGCCGCCTGCAGAGACACCTGCTTGGAGATATTGGTGAGCTGGTTGGCTATGAGGTGGAAGAACAGCTCGCGGCTGTCTGAGGTGAACAGCTTGGCCTCTACCAGGGCGTCAATGTTGCGCTCATCTGCGGCCAGCGGCAGTTTGTCTATGATACGGATGGCGTCAATGTTGTCTGAGGTGGTGGTGGTATAGCCCTGCTTGGAGTTGTCAATAGAGAAATTGTACAACGGGTACACCACCGGTTCCTGCCCAAACAGCTTGGCGTTCTTGAGCTGCGCCGAAATAAACAACGACTCCAGGTTGATGTAGTCCCGCCTCCTGGCTTTGGTAGTGCCCTGCTCCAGCTCATTGATCACCCTGGAAAATTTGCTGGGGTTAAAGAGGTACATGTCTGTTGAGAGGTACTGCCACTCATCTGTAAACTCAAACTTGTCCAGGTAATTATAGCCCAGGCGGGTGTCAATCTGCATGTCCTGCGCTTTTGCAGAGAAAGCGCCTAGTAGTAGAAAAAGCAAAAAGAAGTGGCGTAAGCTACTTGACCTCATGTACTCAATGATTAATTCTGTATCCCTAACGATTTAATTGCCCCAACGCGTGTGTGCCTGCGTAAAGTTCGGTGAATCTGAGGCTTTTGCCAAGCCGGCAGGGCAGGTTTCTCAGCGTACCCCTTTCCTGTTTTAGGTCTGTTTTCTGAAAAACAGGCTTAAAACAGGATTTCTACCCGCCATGGCTCCCTGGGTCTAAGGCAAAAAAAATCCCCAGAGGTTTTTGGTTCCTCTGGGGAAAGGGGGCTTTGTCCCCTTTTCTTTACTGTTTAAGCAGGCGGTAACTACTGGTTACCTCCCCGTTGGTGAGACGCAGAATGTAGGGTCCCGCGGGGAGCCCCTGCAGAGAAAGCGTCTCCAGGTTCTGCCCTACAGCCGCCCGGGGAACAGTCACGGTTTTGCATTCCTGCCCCAGCAGGTTGATAAGTGTCATAGAGACGGCCCCTTTGCCCTTGTAGTCATACCGCACGGTCAACTCTGAGAGGAAAGGGTTGGGATACACCTGCGCATTCACCTGGGTGGCCACATCTTCTTCAGACCCCAGAATGCGGGTGCCCTGGGCATACCAGACGGCCCAGTTGCCTTGCCCAATAAAGCCCACCGGCCCTGCAGAGGCAAGTAATTTATCTTCGGCCATTGGCAGGTAACCTATCAACTCAGAGCCGGTGGTGCTGCGGCCGCCAAAAATAAGTCTGTCATCTGTTCTGGAGAATGACGGGTAGTGCATGACCTGTCCGCCAAAAACCCCTCTGAACACTGACGTTTTCAAGTTTAAGGTAACCAATGTATAAGAGACAGAGGTAGGGTTGGCAGGGTCCTTTCCCACATAGTCAAAAGCTACAATATGGGGAGAGTTCTTGGAAAAAGTGGGGTTGATGATATCTGAGTTCAGCAGAATAAAGTTCTTAGTAGCCCCATCTCCCACGCTTGCACTGGTGTTGCTCCAGGCACTCAGAAGCCCAATGTTTCTGATCTCTTTTTTGGCAGCGCCACTTGTGTAAGAATACAGGGCATCAAAAAGGAGCTTTTCACCGGTGTAGTCCCACTCCAGGCTTTTGATATCAAGTAGCTTCTCATCTTGCAGAAGCGGGTCAGGATTAACGGCAGTCACGGCAGACCACTGGCCCCGGGCTAAGTCATAAATATGGACTACCGGTTCCAGGACAGACTTTACTGCCGCCAGTTTAGAGCCGTCTTTAGATACTGCCACATAGTCCCAAACCGGCTGGCTGTCTATTACCCGCTCGTTTACCGCCCCGGTGAGGTTTACAGCCTTGATCATACCGTTCTGGGCTACAAAGTAGGCGACCGTTCCGTTATCTGTCACACTAGGTTTGCCTTTCATCAGGGTAGTGGTGACGGTGGTGTACGTCATGCTAGCGATATTTACGTTCCGCAATGACTTATCTGGGGCATACTGATACAACAGGAAGTCAGCGCCCGGGTTGGGAGCCATGGTAAATTGGTACCCCTCCTGGGTAGGCCCGGTGCCCGGGTCCACAATCCCCACGGTGGTAAAGGCAGTGCGGGCGGCCGCCACCTCTGCTGAGTTAGCCCCATATAAATCTGTGGCCGCCTGAATTACCGCATACCTGAGGTCAGTAAACTGAGACAGGCTGGTCAGGTAGACACTCAGCGCCCGGTAGTACACCCGCCCGGCTTTGTCTTTACTCATGCCTGTAGCGGTGGCAAACTGATAGAAAGCTTTATTGGGAACCCCGCTGTTTACGTGTACGCCACCATTGTCTTGCGTGCCAGTGTAGCGCTCACTGTAATGCGCCGGCTGCCAGCCTTTGTTGACATCTTGCAACCCGGTGCCGCCGTTATGCGGGTCTTGCATGCTCCTTAGAGCCCCAGACGGGTAAGCGGTAGCCTTGACAATGTCTTCGCCAATCAACCAGTTGCGGCCTTCTACCAACACCCCAAACACATCTGCCATTGACTCATTGATAGCACCAGGCTCATCCTGGTACTCTAACCCTGCGGTGTATTGCACTACGCCATGTGACATCTCATGGCCTGCCACATCTAAGGCGCCCGCCAGAGGTTTGAATGCCTTGTCTCCATTCCCGTAGAAAATTGCCTCTCCATTCCAGAAGGCGTTATCCAATATTTCCCCTTTATCACTTTTCACATTGATGACGGAGACAATGGAACTTCCCTTATTATCAATGGAGTTACGCCCATGCTTGGTTTTAAAATACTCATACACCACCCCGGCATTGTAATGCGCCGAAACGGAGGCAGAGCTAGCCCAGAGGTTATCAGTAGAGGTTACCTGCTGAAAAGCGCCATTGAACGTGTAGGCGGCGTCTCTCAGATCTAAGGTATAGATCACGCCCGTTCCTTTCTCTGGCAGAACAGAACTTGGGTTATACATGGCCCGGGAGGCGTCTATCAGGTAGTAAGAAGCGCCCAGCTGGTAGGTGTTCAAAGACTGGTTGACGTTGTTGAGGTCTTTGCCGGTGGCTGTTCTGGGGCCGTCTGCCGAACAGAGGTGGTTGTACCTGTGGAGCACTTCCCCATTCAGGGCATCAATAAAGTATTCCCACCGGTGCACCAGATCAGGATAGACCGTTACATGCCACGTAAGCCGTTCTGCCAAATGGTTTCTCTTGGGGTGGTAAATCACCAGCCGGGCCTTGTTTTCCCCCTTGCCCAGCATAGAATGGCTTTGCAAATGCGCAGCAGTGCCCGTAGTACCCAGAGAAGCCAGGGCTGTTTTAATGGCCGCCTCCCCAGACACGGTTGGCAACACGCTTACCAGCGAAGGGGTGGGAAAATACTGCCCGTTCAACACAGAAACCTGGTTATTCTGGGTATGCAGCATCACCTCGCCGCCGTACACCGGCACCCCGCGGTACTGCTGGCGC
This sequence comes from Rufibacter ruber, assembly GCF_014138425.1. Taxonomy (NCBI): domain Bacteria; kingdom Pseudomonadati; phylum Bacteroidota; class Cytophagia; order Cytophagales; family Hymenobacteraceae; genus Rufibacter; species Rufibacter ruber. Next base: position 95,802 of record NZ_JACJIQ010000001.1, on the reverse strand, counting down.
ATGCGAAGGTGGGTTTGCTGCAGCTCATCTGTCTGCACGTTGGCCACCACAAACTCCTGGTCTGGTTCAATAATCTGCAGGGTAGCCTTGAGCTCCCTTAAATAGCTATAACCTGCTTCCTGCGGAGAGCTGCTTTTGCGGGCATTTGGTTGGCCCTTGGCCGGCAATTTGCCTGTAATGAAAACAGGCAGGTGCGATTGCTGCGCACGCTTAACCTCAAGGCCTTCTGGCAACGCGGAAAAATGGGGAATTTCTGCCTCTACCACAGAAACATCTGCAGCCGGCAAACGCACCGGCTTCTGCTGCCCGTGGGCCATTGGGAGCTGTAGTAAACAAAACAGAGCGGCAACAGAGGTGGCCCGTGTAAAAATTGACTGCATAAAATTCTGGATATAAGAATAGCTGATTCGTTTATAAAACCAAGGATTGTAACTGACGGTAAAGGGCCTCTATCTCTGCGGGCGGGGTAAACCTGTTTTCTCCCCACACGGCTTCTTTCTGCACCGCGCCTTCTTTTTCTAATTTAATATATTGGTACATGTTGCCAGGCCGGTGAAAGGAAGCCGGCAGGGAGGTCATCTGCCTGAAGAATTGGAGAGTCTCTGCCTGGCCTAACGTTTTCACGTCTTTCAGCTCCCTGGTAAAAGCATCCCTTTCTGAGAGCTGCCCGTTGGGCATAAGCACGTATTCAGTCACTTTACCCGTCACACCGCCGCCTTTGCCCCATACCAGGGCCATACCTGTATACTCACTGGCAGTGGGGGCCTGTGTTACACACGCTGAGAGGCTGCAGGCCAGAAGGAACACCCACCAGCCGGAAAGGTGAAAAAAGCAACTTGGCTTCATGTAAAAAGAATAACAGCATCCTGTTCAGTGGGAACGGCGGAAGGCAGAGGTAGGTAAATGATTTTCAAGTAAATATAGGCAGCAGCCCTGCATGTTTCCAAATGCTTCTACCGGGGAGGACAGAGAAATTTAAAATCCTCATGAACGGCCCCAGCTCAGGCTGCTCCTACCCCCAGAGAGGCGGGCAATTCCAGTGTAGGCAAAAAAAGAGGCCGGAGCGTTTCCGGCCTCTTTTTCTGAAAACAGCGCTAAAACAGAAAACCGCTTGAGGCACAGGCTTTCAGCTGTTCTCCAGCTGCCTCAGTTCTTGTAAATCAGCACTTCGCTTTTCTTCTGGTTGATGTAGCCGCGGTACATGCCCTCAGAGTTGAACGGCATGGCAAAATTCCCATTCCTGTCCAGGGCAATCACGCCACCTTCGCCGCCAAACGTCACCAGCTTGTCATTCACCACCTCCTCGGCGGCTTTCTTCACGCTGGCATTCTTGTATTTCATGATGGCGGCAATGTCATAGGCCACCACTGACCTGATGAAAAACTCGCCGTGGCCGGTGGCCGAAACCGCACACGTGCCGTTGTCTGCGTAGGTGCCCGCGCCAATGATGGGGGCATCCCCAACCCGGCCGTAGCGTTTGTTGGTCATGCCGCCGGTAGAGGTGGCCGCGGCCAGGTTACCGTAGGCGTCCAGGGCCACGGCACCCACCGTCCCAAACTTTTTGCCTTCGGTGAAGATGTTCTCGCCGTTGTTAAGGCTGCTGGTGGTGTCTGAATGGTCCAGGGTGGGTTTCTCCTTATCCTTGGCCCTCTGGAGCTGCTGGAACCGGGTCTCGGTTCTAAAGTACCCCGGATCTACCAGGGTCTGCCCCTGCTCCTTCGCAAATTTTTCTGCGCCGGAGCCAATCATCATCACGTGCTCAGATTTCTCCATCACCGCCCGGGCCGTGGAGATGGGGTTCCGGATGGTGGTGACGCTGGCAATGGCACCTGCTTTGCGGGTCTTGCCGTCCATGATGGCGGCATCCAGCTCATTCCTGCCTTCATTGGTGAACACGGCACCCTTGCCGGCATTGAACAAAGGGGAGTCTTCCATCACGCGCACGGTGGCCTCTACCGCATCAAGGCTGGAGCCGCCTTTTTTGAGAACGGCAAAGCCGGTTTGCAACGCCTGGTTCAGAACCTCCTGATAGGCTTTCTCCCGTTCGGGCGTCATGTTCTTGCGCGTAATGGTGCCGGCGCCGCCATGAATCACCAGTGTGATTTTGCTAAAGTCCTGCTTTGGGGCCTGGGCCCACCCGGTCAGGGCCAAAAAGCAGCAGAACCAGGTAAGGAGTAGTTGTTTTTTCAAGGGATTAAGGTGCTAAGGTGAGAATGGGCTGATGTGCTAATTTACAGAATGTAATTGAGAAATCTGGAGATGTGAGAATTTGAAGATAAAGGGTATTGGGGAGCAATGAAGCGGAGCCCAGGATTGAGAGCATGTCTGTTTTTGACCTGTTTTTCAGAAAACAGGCTCAAAACGCAACCCCCGCAAGTTTAGCGACACCGTAACTTGCGGGTTTACTTGACAGGAAGTTTTCAACTTCCTTCTTCTGCCCGGGCTACACGCCAAGCGGAACAGGCATGCTGGTATTTCAACTGAGACTAATGGGGAAGTTTTTAAACTTACCTTATGGCCCCCATAAGGTATGCTGCCGCTAAACTTGCGGGAAAGGTTTATTATTGAATTGTTACTCTGAAATTGAGTACAGTTCACAGATTGCGCATTTAGAAAAAGCCACTACCGTTCGCCCACAAGATCCTTTCAGGATGACAGGAGAAGTTAAGTGAAGCAACCCATTCCCACATCTCCAAATTGCGAAAAACTTCAAATCCCAATTAGCACATCAGCACATTCAAAAATTAGCAATTACTGGCCCTGCTCTTTCTTGATGCGCTGGTAATCTTTTAAATCAGCCCGGTTCTCCAGGGCCAGGTATTCGGCCTGCAGGGCCTTGATCTTGGTGGCGTGGCGTAAGATGATATCTTCATGCAACACTTTCTCGCGTTCGTTCAGGCGCTTGTAAATGCCGTTGGCGTAGTCCCAGTCTTCCATGGTCCAGACGTCTTTGCGGTCACGCACCTGCTGGAGGAAATGCACGTAGGCATCTTTGATATTTTCTGCCGAAACCTGGGACAGGAAGCGGTACTCCCCCAGCAGCTCCTGCTCCATCTGCTGCTGCTTGCCCGCCACGGGGCCGCGGGCTTTGCGCTCCAATGATTGGGCGCGCTTTCTGGCCAGGGCGGCTTTGGCCTCTTTGGCTTCCTCCCTGGTTTTGTTGGCGGCGCTTTCCACCCGCTCATCCAGCTTGTCCAGCTCCCGGCTAACCGTTTCCTTCCGCTCCCGCGGAGTGGTGTCACAGGAGATGGTGGCCGTGAGCAGGCCGGTGAGAAACATGAACAGCGAAAGCGGGAACAGGAAAGGACGTTTCATGGTACAACAAAGGTTGAAATACCCCTCATACGAAATTCTGCCGTTGCAGATGCTTTTCTGTTGTTCTGCAGGTAGCATCTGTTGGAAAGAGGGCGGGCTAGAAGTCAGCAGGAAAAATTAAACTCAGGTTTTCAGGTGATACGTCTGCTGAATCAGGCACATATAGGCAAACAAAAAAACAAAGCCATGACCCAGAGCATGTTAGTAGCGCCCGCCGCGGCTGAACGGGAGGCGCTCTTTACAGAACTGTACCAGCAGGTATTTCCAGCGGTGGCCAGGTATGTCAGCAGAAGAGGCGGCACGTTAGACCAGGCCAAAGATGTTTTCCAGGACACTGTGGTGGTGTATTATGAGAAAGCGGCCAACGGGCACACCAATGAAATCCCCCATGTGCCCAAGTACCTGATGGGCATAGCCAAACACCTGTGGGCAAAGCGGTATAGCCAAGAGCAGCAACAGAAGTCACTTGACCCGGCGCAGCTGCAACTGGAAACGGCCACGCTAGAACCGCCAACGCCCTCAGTTCAAAAGGTGCTACGGTTCCTGAACACCGCTGGTCAAAAATGCATGGACTTGCTCAAGGCCTTCTACTATGACAGAATCCCCGCTGAGGAAATGGCCAGCTCCTTCGGGTTTTCCGGGCCGCGGTCTGCCACCGTTCAAAAGTTTAAATGCCTGGAGAAAGTAAGAGAAGCCGCACGCACCCAAGCCCTTGACTATGAAGACTTCTGTGATTGAAAGCAAGCAAATAGAACAGCACCTGCTTGGTCTGGGCCCAGCCGAAGACAAGTTGGTTTTTGAGGCAAACCTACTGCTTTCGCCGGCCCTGCAGGAGAAGGTGCAATGGCAGCAGAAGACCTACCAGCTGGTGCAGCTGTACGGCAGGCAGCAGTTGAAAGCCGAACTGGAGGCGGTGCACCAGAAACTGTTTCAGGCACCTGAACACCGCAGCTTCAGGCAACGCATTCTTCAGCTTTTCTCCCACTTATAATACTACCGCTATGTTTCCCATGAATTCTGGCCTTATTCCCATGGTGATTGACAACACCAGCCGCGGGGAGCGTGCCTTTGACATTTACAGCCTGCTCCTGAAAGAGCGCATCATCATCTTGGGCAGCGCCATTGATGACCAGTTAGCCAATGTAGTGGTAGCGCAGATGCTCTACCTCAACAGCCTGAGCCAGACTGAGCAGATCAACCTTTATATTCAGAGCCCCGGCGGAAGCGTTTATGCGGGCCTGGCCATCTATGACGCTATGCAAATGGTAGCAGCCCCAATCTCGACCGTCTCTGTCGGGTTTACGGGCAGCATGGCCACAGCTCTGCTCTCAGCGGGTGCCAAGGGCAAACGGTTGGCGCTGCCGCATGCCACCATTCACATGCACCCCACCACCAGCGGTTCTAAAGGATATACTGAGGATGTGCGCATTGCCACCCGTGAGCAGGAGCGCATTCAGACGCAGTTGTTCCACCTCATGGGCAAGCACTGCGGCCGCTCCTGGCGAGAAGTGGAGGAGTTCTTCATCAGGGACCGCTACATGAGCGTATTGGAGGCCAAGGCGTTTGGGCTGATTGATGAGGTACTGGGGGATACCACTGATCTGATCCAACTGAACCGTCCAGAGCTGGACATAAGGTTTTACAGCCAGGAGAAAGTGCTGAACGCATCAACTTAAGGCTCCAAACTTTTTCCCAGAAAACTGGTTGAAGAGACGTGGCCAAAAACAAATTCCCCTACCACCTAGATTTTACCACCACCAACTTCAGGCTGCACCCAGAGCTGTACCGCGTGGGGGTGGGCGAGCAGGGTGTGCTGCTGGTAGAGCCGTATAAAAGCGAGATACTGCCGCACTGGCGGTTTAAGAACGTGCAACTGGCCACCGCCTCTGCCCAGAAAATCTACCACCTATTTGAGGAGTACCTGGGGCAGCAGGATTTTGTGGGCGCTGACATGGCCCGCAAGTTTCTGCAGATGGGCTTCACCCGCGCCCGCCGCTACGCCAACCACCAGAGCGGCCGCAAATACACCGCCTCCCATGAAGACAAAAGCGCAAGCCTGCCTTACCCCTATTCCTCGGGCAGCGCCCATAAAGGCAACAAAGAGTTACCGCAGGCAGAAGATGCGTTGACCAATGAGAAAGCCCAGGCCGCCGCTATCTTCAAGGAATACTGGTTCAGGGCCAAAGACCACCCGGAGTACCTGCGGCAGAAGCAGTTGTTCAGGGAGAAATATTATGAGACGTAGCGTTTTTGGGCTGTTTTCTGAAAAACAGCCCAAAAACAGAAATCCTTACTGCGGCGCCACCATCTGCATGACCAGTGCACTGAGGTACGCCCCGTAGGTTCCAATGGCATAGCCCAGAATGGACAGCAACACGCCCACCGGGGCCAGGGCCGGATGAAACGCCCCCGCCAGAATAGACGCTGAGGCGGCCCCGCCCACGTTTGCCTGGCTGCCTACGGCGAAGAAGAAGAACGGCGCTTTGATCAGTTTCCCCACAATGATAAGCAGAACGGCGTGAATGGCAATCCAGATAAAGCCCACCAGGAACAGCCCCGGGTTATCAAACACCGCCAGCAGGTCCATCTGCATCCCAATGGTGGCCACCATAATATAGAGGAACACGCTGCCAATGCGGGAAGCGCCCACGCCTTCCAGCTCCCGGGCTTTGGTGAAGGAAAGCAGAATACCCAGGGCCGTGGCAATCACCACCAGCCAGAAGAAGCCGGAGGTTAGGCTGTACTGCTCCAGATACGGGGCATGCTCGGCAATCCAGGGGGCAATGATATCTGCGAAGAAGTGGGAAATACCGGTAATGCCCAGCCCTATCCCCACAATGGCCATGGTGTCTGACAGCGTGGGGATGCGGGTAATGCTTAGGCGGTAGGTTTCAATCTTGTTTTTCAGTTCGGTTACCGCAGTGCTGTCTGCGTTGAAGAAGGCATCTACCTTTTCGCTTTTGCCAATGCCGTAGAGCAACGTGGCCATCCAGACGTTGGCCACCACCACGTCTACCGCAATCATGGCTGAGAAAAGCGTAGGGCTTGGCTGAAACACCTCTTTCATGGCCAATTGGTTGGCGCCGCCGCCAATCCAGCTGCCCGCTATGGTAGAGAGCCCGCGCCACACGGCGTCTGGCCCGGCACCGCCCACCACGTCTGGTGCCACGGCAGACACCAGCAGAATAGCCAGGGGGCCGCCAATCATGATCCCAACGGTGCCCGTAATGAACATGGCCCCGGCCTTGTGCCGCAGCTTCCAGATTTCCTTCAGGTCCAGGCTAACGGTGAACAGCACCAAACTGGCCGGCAGCAGATACCGCGAGGCTACAAAATACAGCTTAGACACCTCCCCGTTAATGACCCCCGCCGAGTTCAGCAGGCTGGGGATCAGGTAGCACAGCAGCACCGAGGGCACAACCCCGTAAAACTTCTTGAAAAACGGGCGGTCACTGGAGGAGGTGGTAAAAACAAAAGCGAGAATGAGCACCAAAATGCCTAAGACAACGGCATCATTGGTAATAAGCGGTTCTGGCGTATGGGCTGGTTCCATGGAGAGAGCGTAAGTGGGTAGGTTAGGGTTTGTCTGTTGGGTTGGAAAGGGTGAAGATAAAGAGCTACACCCGTAAATCACCAGTCTTTTCTATTAAAATGCGCGGCAGGCCGAATCAAAATACGTTTTAAGGCTACTTTTCTAAAAACAGCCCCAAAACAGATTCCTAGGTTGCGCCAAAGGGTGAGCAGTACAGGGGTAGCGCGGCAGCATACCACCCTGCCATCTTAAAAGGACCTTCTGGGCAAACTAGAAAAGCAATTCAGAATCTTTCCTCCTGTTGGCCACCAAGATCCTTCCAGAATAGAAAAGCGTGCGGTTCATCAGAAAAGGGCGGTGCTTATAAGATAATTACTGCGCCTGCTGCCGGGCTTTATAGGCGGCCACACCAGCGTCTAAGAACCGGATGAACTTCTGCACGTCTTTCTCATACGCTACCGGGGCCACCAGTGAGTTCTCGTGTTCATCTAGGAGCACGTAATACGGCTGGGCGTTCACGTTGAACCTGGTGATCTGGTAATCAGCGTACTTCTTGCCTAACGTCTTTTTCTCCTTTCCGTCATAAGTGCTGGTGTACCACTCGCTCTGCGGAAGTTCGGTTTTGTCATCTACGTACAGGGCGGCAATCACAAAATTTTCCTTCAGACGCTTCAGCACCTCGGGGTGCGACCACACGTTGGCCTCCATCTCGCGGCAGTTCACGCAGCCGTGGCCGGTAAAGTCAATAAAGATAGGCTTGCCCTGCTCTGCGGCGCATTTCTTGGCCTGCTCCAGATCAAAATATCCCTGCAACCCGTGCGGGAGGTCCAGAAACTCATCATACTTGGGCGGTTCACAGATTGTGCTGGCCGTAGTAGTTCCCGCGGCACCGCGGTTAGCCATGAGATCAAAATCTAAGGTGGACTGTGGCGGAAGATAACCGGCCAAGGCCTTCAGGGGGGCGCCAAACAGCCCCGGTACCAGATAGACCACAAACGCAAAGGTGGCAATAGCCACAAACAGGCGCGGCACCCCCAGGTACGGCAGGTCTGAGTCATGGGAGAACTTGAGTTTGCCCAGCAGGTAAATGCCCATGAGGGAGAAAATGACAATCCAGAGCGCCAGATAGATTTCACGGTCCAGCAGACGCCAGTGGTACACCTGGTCAGCTACGCTCAAAAATTTCAGCGCCAGCGCCAGCTCTATAAACCCCAGACATACTTTTACGGAGTTCAGCCAGCCCCCAGATTTAGGTAAGCGGCTGAGCCAGTTGGGGAAAATGGCAAACAGCGTGAAGGGCAGCGCAAACGCCAGAGAATAGGCAAACATGCCCGCAATAGGTTTCAGGGTTTCGCCGCCGGCGGAAAGCACCAGCAGGGAACCCACAATGGGCCCCGTACAGGAAAACGACACCAGCACCAGCGTAAGCGCCATAAAAAAGACGCCGTAGTAACCGCCTTTATCGGCTTGGGCATCCGCTTTGTTCACCAGCCAGTGCGGTAGGGTAATTTCGAACATGCCCAGAAAAGACATGGCAAAAAAAAGGAAGATGGCAAAGAACAGGATGTTGGGGAACCAGTGCGTACTCAGGAAATTGGCGGCTTCGGGGCCAGCCAGTTTTGCCACCAGCGTGCCTATCAGCGTGTACACGGCAATGATAGAAAAGCCATAGACCAGCGCTTTCATGATGCCCTGGCTGCGGCTGGAGCTTCCGCCGGTAAAGAAGGTCACCGTCATGGGCACCATAGGGAACACACAGGGCGTAAGCAATGCCAGTAAGCCAGAGAGAAACGCCCCCAGCATGAACTCCCACAGGTTCTCCTCTACGGCAGCCTCTACCGCCGCCGCCGCCACGGGAGCACTGGCCGCCGGTGCAGGCGCCGTTTCAGTTTGTGGCGCAGTGCCACTGTCTAAAACTCCCGGCTGCGCTGAGCCCTCGGCACCGGTACCCAACAAGGAGCTATCTTGCGGGAAAACATCTGTAGTAGCAGCCGAAGCATTGTTTGTAGCCTGTCTGCCTGAACCTGCCCCTGCCGGGGCAGCCGCAGTGGTAGCCGCACCCAAAGCAGGCTGTTGCACAGCCCCAGTACCTGGTGAAGCGCCCGTACCAGAAGCAGGGGAGGCTGCCGGAGCGGCCCCCGCCACAACTTTGATCTGCGTGAAGTTGAAATCGCCTTCGCCGGGAATACACTGGCCACTCACTTCAGAGCAAACCTGGTATTCATAAGTGCCTTTGACCACCAGCGTGGGCTGCAGCACTTTGATGCGCTGCCTGAACTGAGCGGTTTTGGTAAAGTAGGTGTACTCCCCGCCCCACATCTCGTCATACTTTTTCTTGGGGTTGACCGGTTTGATCTTACCCACCAGCGCGTATGACGGGTGCTTCTGAAAGGAAAAAGACGTGACAATAGGCCCCAGGTCAGGATCAAAGTCTGAGGAATACAGGTACCAGTCTGGGATGATCTTTACGTTGAAAACCAGGTCTACCTCTTCGCCCACCTTCACCTCAGAGGCAGACACGTCATGGCTCCAGGTAGAGGGCTTCAGGATCTGGCCCAGAACCGTTTGGCTCAGCAACCACAAGGGCAACCACAACGCCCAGCTGCGTCTCAGGAATATAGTCATTTGTTCTTTTTTCAGTCTAGCAACGGACAAATTTACACAAATCCCTCACACCGTTTACCATTGCCGCCATTGCCTCTAAGGAACCACCCGCAAAATCACCTTTCTTCTGCATTTACCGTAAACCAAACGCAGATTCTCCCTTTGATAGTGTTAACAAACCGCTAAATTTGACGCAAGCTGGTCTGTCACACCCCGACTGCCCGGCGTTGAAACTATGATACTGAACATATTTTGGACCATCCTGCTGGTAGCACTCAACGGTTTCTTTGTAGCCGCAGAGTTTGCGCTGGTAAAAGTACGGTCCTCCCAAATTGAACTGAGAGCCCAGGCCGGAAACCAGCTGGCCAAGATTGCCCACCACATGATCAGCCACCTGGACGCCTATCTTTCGGCTACCCAGCTGGGCATCACCCTCGCCTCACTGGGGCTAGGCTGGATTGGCGAAGGGGTGGTGTCTGAGATTGTCATTGAGATCATGCATGCGTTTGGGGCCGCCCCTGACCCCGAACTGGCCCACCAGATTGCCCTGCCTATTTCCTTTGCCGTAATCACCGTATTGCACATTGTCTTTGGGGAACTGGCTCCCAAATCTTTGGCTATTCAGCGCCCCGAGTCTACCACGCTGGCCGTGGCACTTCCGCTCCGGATTGTGTATTACGTGCTGCTGCCTTTTATATGGGTGCTCAACGGCTTCTCCAACTTCATCTTGAAACGCATTGGGGTCACCCCCATGCACGGCTCAGAGGTACACACCGCTGAAGAGCTGAGGCTGTTGTTTGAGCAGAGCGCTGAAAGCGGCGAGATTGGCGGGAGCCAGCAGGAGCTGATTGAGAATGTGTTTGAGTTCAATGAGCGCATGGTGAAGCAGATCATGGTACCGCGCACCAAACTTATTGCCCTGGACCTAGACTCTACCGAGCAGGAAATCTTTGACGTGGTCTTCAACGAAGGCTACACCCGCATGCCCGTCTACCGTGACTCCATTGACAACATTGTGGGCATTCTCTATGTGAAAGACCTGCTGGTGGTGCTGCGGGCCGGCGAGCCCGTGAACCTGGAGAAGCTCATGCGCCCCGCCTACTTTGTGCCGGAGACCAAGCGCATCAGCCGTTTGCTCAAAGATTTCCAGCGCAACCGCATGCACATTGCCGTAGTCACTGATGAATTTGGCGGCACCTCAGGCATTGTGACCATTGAAGACATCATTGAAGAGCTGGTGGGCGAGATTCAGGACGAGTATGATGAGGAGGTACCGCTTATTGAGAAGATTGGGGACTTTGAGTACAAGGTAAGCACCTCCGTCTCCATTCAAGATGCCAATGACGACCTCCCTTACCCGCTGCCAGAGGGCGAAGACTATGAAACCGTGGGCGGTTACGTGACCATGATCTACGGCCGTATCCCTGAAGTGGGCGAAACGGTAGTACACGGCGTTTATGAAATCAAAGTGCTGGAAAAAACGGAGCGGAACATTGAATCTGTGCTGCTCACCGTGACTGAAGACAAGCGGGATGATATCTTGTAGATTGCCCCTACCATATAGTCTTCATGGTCCCAACCTCCCGTCAGCACCGGACCTGAGGGGTGAAAACGGCTACGGGCAATTTAGTCATTCACCCGCTTTACCTACAGATTGAAAACAAAACCCCGCGCTCACCTCCTGCAGGCGGGGTTTTGTTTTCGGTTTTAAAGTTCCTCATATTGGTTGTCTGTTTATCTTTGAGTTCACTCCTATTCCAGCTAGCCAATGCTCAAGGCGAAAATCAGTAATTTGCTCAGGCATCTTAGATTACTTTACCTAACTGACAAGGCCCGGTTCTATTTCCATTGGCTGAGGTACCGGAAATTGAACCAATCTTTTAGACAAGCTCACCCTGAAGTAAAGTTACCCCCAGATTACCTGCTCTATGAATCGTTCCAGCTGCACTACCCGCTGTACTATGAAGATGGCCAGGAAACCGCACAGGAGCTGGTAGAGTTGTTTCGTCAACATATTGAATTAAAGGATAAGAAAATTTTAGACTGGGGCTGCGGCCCCGGCCGAATTATACGGCACATGCCAGCCTTGATTGGGAATGGCTGTGAATTCTACGGTACTGACTACAACCAAAAATCAATTGCGTGGTGCTCCCAACACCTGAAAGGCATCACCTTCAACACCAACACCTTAGCCGCCCAGTTACCTTACCCAGACAACTTTTTTGACCTTATCTACGGTTACTCAATTTTTACCCATCTCTCTGAAACGCTTCATTATGAATGGTACGCAGAGCTCATCAGGGTTTTAAAGCCACAGGGAATCTTATTTTTAACCACCCAGGGCAACAACTACATAGCCAAGCTCACAGACACTGAACGGGAGTCCTTCAACCAAGGGCAACTGGTAGTGAGAGGGAAGGTAAAGGAAGGCCATAGAACCTATTCAGCGTTTCACCCTGAACCATTTATGCGGCACCTTTTCAGAAAGGAGGAAATTGTAGAGCATCTTACAGCTCCTCCGCACGCAAACGGTTGGCTCCCTCATGACTTCTGGATTGTTAAGAAAAAATAACAACAGCTTTTCTTCCCAACCCCGGGCTGCTGGGTATACCTCTTGGGCCTGTTTACTACCCGCAAGAGGTCTGCCGACTCCCTGTTAGGCGTACCTGGTCAGCAGCAGAACAATAACGATGACAACTTATTTTCTGGATTGAGCTAGCACCGGCTGGGCCAGATGCTCGCGACCAGGCTTTAAGAACGCTTCAAGGCAATGAGGGCGTCTCTTGTTAAAACTTGATTTTCCTTTTGGTTTTGCAGGCGAAAACGGGAGCAAAAGGTTCTTCTACAGCGTATTTTGAGCAGCATAACAGCGCTACGGGGAGAGACAACCGCCAGGTCAGGTTCTGTTGAGGCCCGTTTGAAGCGCAAAAGACAAATGTAAACCAGCTCTTAGATCGAGGTTTTTCAAGTTGCGGTTTTCTGTTTTGGAGCTGTTTTTCAGAAAACAGCTCCAAAACAGAAAACGGTTGTCCTACCTCAAAAAAGCAGATTACTCAACCATCTTCTTCTTGAACGCCTCTTTTGTCTGCCTTCCCTGAACAAGACTTTTCATTTTATCAGAATAGCACAAATCAATCGCATCTCTTTACATAGGCCACCTTTCCACCAAACACCTTGGAACCAGCCTCATACTACCAGGTCGCTCTTTCCCCCTCCATTCACGCTCTCATCTGCCCTCACTATTATTACAATTTCTATAAAAATAAAACTCCGGCAATAGACACAAAGGATAACGCCGTTGCCCTATCCGTATAAATACCTATTCATTGAATTTACCTAAACCCCATGCCGTTGAATCACGTTTTGTTGACTTGAAAGAAAGCAAAATAACTATATATAAATCCGTCAGCATCTTCTTCTATGGCAGCAACCTCTTCCCATACTCAGACTCCCATTGCCCTGGTAAGTGGCGGAGCGTCTGGAATTGGGAAAGCTATCGCGGAGAAACTGGCGGCAGCAGGCATGAACGTCATTGCAGCCGATGTGGCGGCTGGCCCAACAGGCACAGGAGTTGATCATGTCACCTGTGATGTCACCCAACCAGAGGACATTGACGCGCTCTATCCCCACGTAATCCAGACCTACGGCCACCCAGATGTACTAGTATGCTGCGCCGGGCAAGGCATTCATGAGAAACTTACGGAGGGCGATCCCGCCAAATGGCAGAAGGTGCTGGACCTGAACATCATGGGCACGCTGCGGCTCCTCAGGGCCTTTACGCCCGGTATGCTGGAACGCGGCCACGGCGACGTGGTCATCATCAGCTCGGTTTCGGCGGGGCAGGCATACCCGTACGGTGGCATTTACGCGGCCAGCAAAAGCGCCCTCAACATCATTGCCGAGACGCTCCGGCAGGAGACGCTGCCTAAAATACGGGTCACCACCATCGCCCCGGGTGTCACGGATACCTCCTTCTTTGAAAACACCATTTCTGGATATAACACTGTTGAATCTATCGGGTATGGCGCGTTGAGCCCTGCGGAGGTAGCCGAGACCGTGCTGTTTGCGTTGCAGCAACCCCGGCACGTCTCGCTGAACTACCTCACCCTTCGGCCCACGCCACAACCCTTTTAACCCCCTAAAAAACACCCACGAATGACGATGAAAAAGAAAGTATTGATTACGGGCGGTGCAGGCTTCATTGGCTCGCACCTGGCAGATGAACTGATCAACTTTGGGTATGAGGTACGCGCGCTGGACAACCTTTCTGAGCAGGTGCACGGCAAAGACTGTGAGCGCCCAGAATACCTGAACCCGGCCGTTGAACTGCAGGTAGGCGACGTGCGAGACAAGGCCGCCGTCATGAAAGCGTTGGAAGGCGTAGACGCCGTGTTCCACTTCGCGGCCATGGTGGGTGTGGGCCAGAGCATGTATGAGATCAAGGAGTACACAGACGTGAACAACATCGGCACCGCCGTTCTGTTGGAATGCCTCATTGAGAAGCCCGTAAGCAAGCTGGTGGTGGCCTCCAGCATGAGCATCTACGGCGAGGGCCTATATAAATCAGCTTCCGGTGAGACCGTCACTGCCGTTGAGCGCGGCCTGGAGCAATTGAAAGCCGGCAACTGGGAGCTACAGGACGGCCAAGGCGGAACCTTAACGCCCGTACCTACGCCAGAGTCTAAAATCCCGTCACTTTCGTCGGTGTATGCGCTGTCTAAGTATGACCAGGAGCGCCTTTGCCTTATGGTAGGCCGCGCCTATAACATCCCCACCGTGGCCATGCGTTTCTTCAACGTGTATGGCACGCGGCAGGCGCTTTCCAACCCGTACACGGGCGTGCTGGCCATCTTCGCGTCGCGCTTCCTGAACAACAACGCCCCTATGATTTTTGAGGACGGAAACCAACAGCGCGACTTCGTGCACGTGCGCGATGTGGCATTGGCCTGCCGTCTGGCCATGGAAAAAGAAGAAGCCAATGGGCAGGTTTTCAACGTGGGCAGCGGCAACAACTACACCATCAGAGAAATAGGCGAGCGTCTGGCCGAAGTAATGGGCAAACAAGACTTGATGCCAGAGATTACGGGCAAGTACCGCGTGGGCGACATCCGGCACTGCTACGCCGATATCAGCCTGGCCAATAAAGTGCTCGGTTTCTATCCGCAGGTTGAATTCAACAGCGGCTTAACCGAGCTGGCCGACTGGCTGGAGGGACAGATTGCGTACGACCGCGTGAATGAGGCCAGCGCCGAACTGGCGGCCAGAGGCTTAACCGTTTAACGATGCGTTTCTGACCTGTTTTTCCCAAAAGAAGCTAAAAACGCTATGACTAAAATCGCTAAAACTCAACCTATACATACTCCCCTCGCCGCCCCTATCATCGGCTTGGTTGAATGGTTCCAGCCCAACGAGCACGCCCGCGTGGAGAAAGTGCTCGCGGAACTGAAGGAACTGGGCGTGACCGAACTGCGCACGGGCATCTCCTGGGCCGACTATTACACCCCCAGCGGCAAAGACTGGTACGCCTGGTTAATCCCCACCCTCGCCCAACAGGTGAAGGTGCTGCCATGTTTCCTGTACACCCCGCCGTCCCTTGGCGAGGTCGCCAAAACCTCTTCCCCACCCAGAGACCTAAAGGCTTTCGCCGATTTCCTGGACGTGATCATCACCGACCTGGGCCAGCACTTTGAGTGGGTAGAGCTCTGGAACGAACCTAACAACAAAGTAGAATACGACTACACCCTGGACCACAGCTGGGACAAATTTGCGGAGATGATTGGCGGCGCGGCCTATTGGGCGAAGCACCGTGGCAAGAAAACCGTGCTGGGCGGCATGAGCCCCATTGACCCTAACTGGCTACAACTCATGTTTGACCGCGGCGTGATGCAGTACATTGATGCCGTGGGCATCCACGGCTTCCCCGATGTCTTCGATCAGATGTGGGAAGGCTGGGAAACCAACATCAGCCGCGTGCGCGAAGTCCTGGACCGCAACGGAAGCAAAGCCGAACTCTGGATTACCGAAGCTGGTTTCTCCACCTGGCAGCACGATGAGTTCAAGCAACTGCAGGAGTTCCGGAACGTGTGCCAGACACCGGTAAATAAAGTATTCTGGTACAGCCTGCATGACCTTGATCTGGAGCGTTCTACCGTGGGCGGCTTTCACGTAGATGACCGCGAATATTACTTCGGGCTAAAGCAAACCGACGGCTCGCCTAAACTCCTGTACCGCCTTTGGGCCGAGAACGGATTGGAAGGCTTAAACAAATTCAACTTCATCCGCCGCAAAACGGATTTCTCCAACCAGGAGCGCTATTCCGTAGTAACCGGTGGAGCCGGATTTGTGGGCACCAACTTAGCTAAGCGCCTGTTGGAGCAAGGCAAGCGCGTGCTCATTTTTGATAACCTTTCCCGCACGGGCGTGGAGCGCAACCTGCAGTGGCTGCACGAAAACTACGGCGACAAGCTGGAAGTCTACGTAGGCGATATCCGGGATTTGCAGTCGGTGAAGCGGGTGATGAAGTATGCCAATGAAGTGTTCCATTTCGCGGCACAAGTTGCCGTGACCACTTCGCTCACGGGTCCCATTCAGGACTTTGAAATCAACGCCCGCGGCGTGGTGAACGTGCTGGAAGCCATCAGAGCCCAGGACAATCCGCCGCCACTGGTGTTCACTTCTACCAATAAGGTATATGGCGGCCTGGAAGATTTACAGTTTCTGCCAGACAAAACCCGCTACAACCCGTCAGATAAAAACATCCTGGCCAGCGGTATCTCTGAGGCGCGTCCGCTGGATTTTCACAGCCCCTACGGTTGCTCAAAAGGCGCCGCCGACCAGTATGTGGTAGATTATGCCAGAACCTATGGCATTCCTGCCGTGGTGTTCAGAATGAGCTGCATCTACGGTCCGCACCAGTACGGCAACGAAGACCAGGGCTGGGTAGCTCACTTCGCCATACGGGCCATTGAAAACAAACCCATCAGCATTTACGGCGACGGCAAGCAGGTCCGCGACATCCTGTTCGTGGAAGATCTGGTAGATGCGTTCTTGCTGGCACAGGAGAACATGAAAGACCTGTCGGGGCAGGCGTTCAACATTGGCGGCGGCGTAAAAAACACCACCAGCCTGTTGGAGCTCCTGGATTTGATTGGTACCTACCGCGGCAAGAAAGTGAACCTGAGCTTCGGTGATTGGCGCCCCGGTGACCAGCACTACTATGTGTCTGACATCCGCAAGTTCCACGAGGCTACCGGTTGGTACCCTAAAAATAGTGTGCAGGAAGGTGTGGCCAAACTGTACCAGTGGCTCTGCGAAACCAGAGGCATTGAAGTGTCTTTGCCCGCCCCCGTTGCCACCGCCGTTGAACAAGAAACCGATAACGTAGCCGTCGCTTAGTTTTATGCAGACTGATCTTTTCCAAGACACTCCAGACACCGCCGTCGCCACCTCCATGGCCGCGGCGGTGATCACTGCGCCCAGGCAGGTTGAAATACAAGAAGTAGCCTTACCTGAGCCTACCGCCACGCAAGTGCGCATCAAGCTGGAAGGCTGCGGGCTGTGCGCCTCTAACATTCCCGTGTGGGAAGGCCGTGACTGGTTCACTTACCCCATCTCCGCCGGAAACCCGGGCCACGAAGGCTGGGGAATCATTGATGCCGTGGGCGAAGAAGTGAAAGAGCTGAAAGTAGGTGACCGTGTGGCGGCTCTTTCTTACAACTCTTACGCCGCCTATGACGTGGCCGAAGCTACTTCCGTGGTAAAATTGCCAGCCTCCTTGGCGGGTAAACCGTTCCCAGGTGAGCCGCTAGGCTGCGCCATGAACATCTTCAAGCGTTCCGACATCAAAGCGGGCCAGACCGTGGCCATTTTGGGCATCGGGTTTTTAGGCGCTTTACTCGTGCAATTAGCCAAAGAGGCGGGCGCCAGGGTTATTGCCATTTCCCAGCGTCCGTTCTCTCTGGACATTGCCCAGCAATGCGGTGCCGATGAAGTCATTGCCATGTACGACCACTACAAAATCATTGAGCAGGTAAAAGACCTCACCGGCGGCGTCTTCTGCGACCGCGTGATTGAGTGCACCGGCAAGGAGTGGCCCCTGAACCTAGCGGGTGAATTGTGTAAGGAGCGCGGCAGACTCATTATTGCCGGTTTCCACCAGGACGGCATGCGCCAGGTAAACATCCAACTCTGGAATTGGCGCGGCCTGGACGTCATCAACGCCCACGAGCGCGACCCGCAGATGTACCTTGACGGCATAAAAGAAGCCGTAGACGCCGTAGAAAGCGGCCGCCTGAAACCTGACCTACTCTACACCCACACCTTCCCGCTGGAAAATATGGAAGAGGCGTTTCAAGCCCTGACCAACCGCCCAGACGGATTCATGAAGGCGATTGTGACGATGTAATTGTCACGTATTCCGTCCCCCTTTGAAGAGGGTAGGGGGATGACAAGGCCGCTTAAAGCTTAATTAGCTCCGGCTATAAGCAATGGTTTGAAAATTGAAAGCGAGAACGCCAAACTCTGCAAGAGTAATCCTCCCCCTACCCCCTTCAAAGGGGGACGACCAACAACAAACACAAACCCGTTTTTGGCCTGTTTTTCCGAAAACAGGCCAAAAACGCAAAACACAACCATAACCCTTTACACTATGGCGGAAGAGACTGTACTAGAACCTACCCAGGCCGCAGCGGCCCCCACCGTTGCTCCTACTGATACCTTAAAACTCGGCTTTCTGGGCATCGGCTGGATTGGCCGTAACCGCATGGAAGCCATTGCCAATTCGGGCGTGGGCGAAGTAACCGCCGTGGCTGACCCTGCACCGCAAAACGTGGAGGAGGCCCAGAAAACCGCGCCTAACACCAAAATCTACCAAACCATCAATGAGCTTTTAACAGATGACATTGACGGAGTAGTCATCGCCACCCCCAGCGCCTTTCACCCCGAACAATCCATCATTGCGTTAGAGAGCGGCAAAGCAGTTTTCTGCCAGAAGCCGCTGGGCCGCTACGCCGAGGAAACCAAGCGCGTAGTAGAGGCCGCCCGCCAGGCCAAT
Source organism: Rufibacter ruber (assembly GCF_014138425.1). Taxonomy (NCBI): domain Bacteria; kingdom Pseudomonadati; phylum Bacteroidota; class Cytophagia; order Cytophagales; family Hymenobacteraceae; genus Rufibacter; species Rufibacter ruber. The sequence continues at coordinate 77,299 of NZ_JACJIQ010000001.1, read as the reverse complement.
ACCTTACTGGGCGTGGACCTTTCCTACCGCAGCACCGTGGCCATGCGCAAAGTCTATGAACTGGTAAAATCAGGGGAGCTAGGCGACATCTACGGCGTGGAGCTGGTCTTCCACAACGCCTATGGCCCCGACAAGGCCTGGTTCTATGACCCCAAACTGTCGGGCGGCGGCTGCGTGATTGACTTGGGCGTGCACTTAGTTGATTTAGCCCTCTGGACATTGGGTTTCCCCGAAGTAGAGAACGTGACCAGCAGCCTCTTCTCCAAAGGCAAACGCGTTACCCCCGCCGATGGCAAGGTGGAAGACTACGCCACCGCCAGCATTCACCTGGCTACGGGTCCGCACGTGCAGTTGAGCTGTTCCTGGAACTTGCCCGCGGGTCAGGAAGCCATCATCAGCGCTACCTTCTACGGCACCAATGGCGGCGCCTCGTTCAAGAACGTGAACGGTTCCTTCTATGATTTCGTGGCCGAGCGGTTCTGGGGCACCAAGACTGAAACGCTGGTTTCACCTCCAGACACCTGGGGCGGACGTGCCGCCGTAGAGTGGGCGCAACGCGTAGCCAACGGCGAGAAATTCAATGAAGAGGCAGAGCAGTTTGTAAAAGTAGCCACCGTTTTAGACCGCATCTATGGTAGATAAGCAGCACAGAACCGTTCTTATGACCACCGACACCGTAGGGGGCGTCTGGACGTACAGTCTGGAGCTCATCCGGGCTATGGCGCCGCACCACGTGCACTTTTACCTGGCCACCATGGGTGCCGCCATCACCCTGCAGCAACGGCAGGAACTGGCCGCCCTATCTAACGTGACGGTGTACGAAAGTGAATATCAGCTGGAGTGGATGGATTACCCCTGGGCCGATGTGGACGCGGCCGGCGAGTGGCTCCTGGAACTCAGCCGCGAGCTCAATCCAGACCTCATTCACCTCAACAACTTCTGCCACGGCCAACTGCCCTGGAACAAGCCCGTGCTCATGGTCATCCACTCGTGCGTGCAGACCTGGTGGCGCGCCGTGAAAAACGAAAAAGCCCCCGCCGGCCGTGACTATTACTTTGAGCGCGTGCGTGAAGGCCTGCATGCCGCCGATGTGGTAGTAGCCCCTACCCAAGCCATGCTCACCGAGGCCGAAGCCGTTTATGGCACGTTTTCGCAAAAACAGGTCATAAACAACGGCCGCGACCCACACGCCTTCCGCTTCGGGCGCAAAGAACCGTTCATCTTCAGCATGGGCCGCGTCTGGGACGAGGCTAAGAACATCGCCCTTCTCACCCAGGTGGCCGATGCCGTGGACTGGCCTATTTATATAGCTGGAGACGCTACCCACCCCGCCACCGGTGAAAACAAGCTCTTCAAGAACGTGCACTTCCTGGGCAAACTGTCCCAAAGGGAAATTTCTGATTGGCTTTCCCGCGCCTCTTTGTACGTGCTGCCTGCCAAATATGAGCCTTTCGGTTTGTCCATTCTGGAGGCTGCGTTTTCGGGCTGCGCCTTGGTGCTAGGCAAGATTGACAGCCTTAAGGAAGTCTGGGACCGCTCCGCAGAGTTCGTGGAAACAAACGATGTAGAAGGCCTCACCGCCATCCTCCAGAAACTGATTGATGACGAGTTCCTCCGCAACATCATGGCCTGCCGCGCCGTGAAAAAAGCCCAGGATTACACCACAGACCTCATGGCGCAAGAATACCTGCAAGCCTATGCAGATTTGCCCAAACGCGTGAAAGCCAAAAAAGCGAATCATGTAGAGACCTTGTAGTTGTAACGTAAGAACTGCACGCATTCCGTCCCCCTTTGGAGGGGGTAGGGGGAGGACAAGGACGGTTGAGGAACAGGTTATCTCTAGCGATGCAACAAAGGAAAATGTTTCTCGGGAAAGTAACTATCAACACGAGTAATCCTCCCCCTACCCCCTCCAAAGGGGGACCACCAGCAAAAGAAATTTGAGGCTGTGGCCTCAGGAAGTTGAAAACTTCCAGCCATTTTAGGTCCAAGTCCCAGACTTGAACCAGAATAAAAACTAGAAACCACGAGTCTTACATCTTGAGTCTTATGTCCCAAAAAACGCCTATGAAACTTGTCTTATTCTACCACTCCCTCCTATCAGACTGGAACCATGGCAACGCGCACTTCCTGCGCGGCGTGGTGACGGAACTGAAATCCAGAGGCCATGACGTGCAGGTCTATGAACCCAAAAGCGGCTGGAGCCTGAGCAACTTAATTGGCCATTACGGCGAGCAAAAACTGGAGGAACTGCAACAGTATTATCCGGGTCTGGAAACTAATTTTTATGAGCTGGATTCGCTTAATTTAGACGAAGTTCTGGCGGGTGCCGATTTGGTGCTCATGCACGAGTGGAACGACCATGAATTGGTACGCCGAGTAGGTGAACACAGAACGCAGAACAATTACCGCCTGCTTTTCCATGACACCCACCACCGTGCCGTAACCGAACGCGAAAGCATGGCCGCCTATGACCTCTCCAACTATGACGGGGTATTGGCCTTCGGCGAAGTCATCAAAGAATTGTACCTCAAAGAAGGCTGGACCCAAAAAGCCTGGACTTGGCACGAGGCCGCCGATACCCGCGTTTTTTACCCCCACACCAAAGATTCCTTTGACGGCGACCTGGTCTGGATTGGCAACTGGGGCGACGAAGAGCGTACCGCTGAATTGCACGAATTCCTCTTAAATCCAGTGAAAGAACTCGGCCTGAAGGCCAAAGTGTATGGTGTACGTTACCCAGACCATGCCATTAAATCCTTAGCCGAAGCCGGCATTGAGTATGGTGAGTGGCTGCCCAATTACAAAGCGCCCGAGGTATTTGCCAGGTACAAAGTAACGGTGCACGTGCCGCGCAGACCGTACGTAGAGGCGCTGCCAGGCATTCCTACCATTCGTCCGTTTGAGGCCATGGCCTGCGGTATTCCGCTCATTTCAGCGCCGTGGGAAGACGCTGAGAACCTGTTCACCCCGGGTAAAGATTTCCTGGTGGCCCGCAACGGCGAAGAAATGAAACAGCACCTGCAAACCGTGCTCACCGACCAACGCCGCGCCATGGACTTAATGTGCAACGGCCTGCGCGTCATCAACCGCCGCCATTCCTGCGCCCACCGCGTCAATGAACTGGAAGCCATCTGCGCAGAACTGGGCATTGCCCCCTCTAAAATTTCCTCCACGTCTAACTCCCCCGTAGCATATGCAGAATAAAAAGCTCAACATCGCCTTCTTCGGATCAAGTTTAGTATCAGCGTACTGGAACGGGGCCGCCACCTATTACCGTGGTATCGTGCGGGCCCTGCATGCCCGCGGCCATCAGGTTACTTTCTATGAGCCAGATGCCTACCAGCGCCAGGAAAACCGCGACATCCCAGACCCCGAGTACGCCAAAGTCGTGGTGTACCAAGCCACCGAGGAAGCAGTTTATAATGCCTTGGAAGACGCGGCTACCGCCGATGTGGTAGTGAAAGCCAGCGGCGTAGGCGTGTTTGACGAACTGCTGGAGGCCGAGGTGCTGAAACTGCAAAGCAAAGACCGCCTCGTGATTTTCTGGGACGTGGACGCCCCCGCTACCCTGGACCGCGTGGAAAGCGACCCCGCCGATCCGTTCCGCCCCTGCATTCCGCAGTATGACTTAATTCTGACCTACGGCGGCGGCGACCCTGTGGTAAACGCCTACACCAAGCTAGGAGCGAAGAAATGCGTGCCCATCTACAACGCCCTGGACACCGCCACGCATTATCCCGTTTCACCAGAAGCGAAGTTTGCCTGCGACCTCGCGTTCCTAGGCAACCGCCTACCCGACCGCGAAGCCCGCGTAGAGCAGTTCTTCTTAGATGTGGCCGCTAAACTACCCGAGCAGAAATTCATCATAGGAGGCAGCGGCTGGGGCGATAAACCTATGAGTGCCAACGTAAACTACATCGGGCACGTGTACACCAACGAGCACAATGCCTTCAACTGCACCCCCAAAGCCGTCCTGAACATCAGCCGCGAGAGCATGGCCCGCTACGGCTTCTCCCCCGCTACCCGCGTGTTTGAGGCCGCCGGAGCCGGTGCCTGCCTCATCACTGATTATTGGGAAGGCATTGACTTCTTCTTTGAGCCAGACACAGAGATTCTGGTAGCCAAAGACGGCGAGGAAGTAGCCAAGTTGCTGCAAGGCTTAACTCCGGAACGCGCCAAAGCCATCGGGGAAGCCGCCTACAAAAAAGTACTGGCTAAGCACACCTACGGGCACCGTGCCGATGAACTGGAGCAACTGCTCTTGACCACCCCACGCACCACTGCCAAATCTTCGGCCGCTGATGCGCTGGTGTCTTAAATGAGTTTCCGTTTTGGGGCTGTTTTTCAGAAAACAGCCCCAAAACAATAACTAGATATACCTACTTCTGGCGCAAGCGTCCGCTTGTGCCAACGCATAGCAGATTCAAAATGCGTGCGGACACAAGCGGACGCTTGCGCCAGGAAAATTGTTAGCCGCTTCTACTATTGCTGTTCGGGATTTGCAATCCCGAACCACTCTGTCGCGGATTTATCAATCCTCCGTGAACCACGAGCAGAATTGGCAGGCATGGGGATTCCAAACCCCCGACAGAGGGCTTTCGGATTGAGAAATCCGAAAGAGTAAAAAAGAAAAAAGTCTAGCATCTAACATCCAGATACTAACATCTCATCACCATGAGTCAAATAAAACCACTGAACATCGTCATTCTGGGTTTGTCCATCACCTCCAGCTGGGGGAACGGGCACGCTACTACCTTTAGAGGGCTAGTGCGCGAGTTGCGGAACCGTGGCCACCACATCTTGTTCTTGGAGCGCGATGTGCCGTGGTACGCCTCTAACCGCGATTTACCCAATCCTGAATACTGCCAACTGGAGCTATACCAATCCTTAGAGGATTTGCAGGCCCGCTTCACGGAGCAGGTGCGCGACGCTGATTTCGTGATGGTGGGGTCTTACGTGCCCGAGGGGGTGGCCGTGGGTGAATGGGCCATCAACACCGCGCAGGGCGTGACGGGCTTCTATGACATAGACACACCCGTGACCCTGGCCAAACTGGCCCGCGAAGATTACGAGTACCTGCACCCGCGCCTCATCCCGATGTACGACCTATACCTCTCGTTCACGGGCGGGCCCACGCTGGAGAAGCTGGAGAAAGAATTCGGGTCGCCCATGGCGCGGCCACTGTACTGCTCTTTTGACCCGGAGCTGTACTTTCCCGAACCCAACGAGGAGAAAGTATGGGACCTGGGTTACCTGGGCACCTACTCAGATGACCGCCAGCCGCCGCTGGAGAAACTTATGCTGGATGCCGCCCGCGAGTGGCCGCTGGGCAGTTTTGTGGTGGCCGGTCCGCAGTACCCAGATACCATCCAGTGGCCTGAGAACTGCGAGTACATCCACCACCTTCCGCCCGCTGAGCACCGTCAATTCTACAACCGCCAGCGCTTCACCCAGAACATTACCCGCGCCGATATGATCAAGGCCGGTTACTCGCCCAGCGTGCGTCTCTTTGAAGCCGCCGCCTGCGGTACCCCCATCATCTCCGACTACTGGGACGGGCTGGATGAAATATTTGAGTTCGGGAAAGAGATTCTGGTCTCCTACTCCGCTGAAGACACCCTAGGCTTCCTGATAGATTTACCCGAGGAAGAACGCCTCGCCATTGGCGAACGCGCCCGCCAGAAAGTACTTACCCAACACACCGCCGCCCACCGCGCGCAGGAGCTGGAAAACTATGTATTGGGAGTCCTGAGTTCTGAGTCTAGCGTTCTAAGTGCCAATGAGGAAGTGGAGCTGGGGAGTTGATTGTAGTTGAACGTATTTGTGATTTCCGTTTTCGGCCTGTTTTTCTCAAAACAGGCCGAAAACAGGACCCGCTCCTACTTCTTCACGGCGCCGGCCGTTTTTAAATGCTGGGCGGCCTCCAGAAAAGTGGTTGTCCAGATCTCTTTTTCGTGCTGTTTCAGAAACTGCGCCAACTGGCGGTGCGCCTCATTGGAGACGTTGAGGCCATGGCCGCCGCCTACACCGTGGAACAGGAACACAATCAGACTATTGCTCTGCATGGCCTTTTTCACCAGGTCAATCAGCTCTTGGCCGGTTTGGCCGTTGCCGCTGTAGCAGCCAATGGTGTAGAGGTCTCTGGGTGCAAAGGGCACCAGCTCATTGTGCACGCCACGGGCCGCTACAAACTCGCCCTTCATTTGATCCAGATAAGAAACACCGTTGAGTTTGGCATCGCCGCAGGGGTAGGCAAAGGTGCGTTCTTTTTTGCCGTCAATAGCTTCCAGCACGGTGTTGGTCATGCGCAGCTCATCTATAAGCCGCCGCATGGAGTATTTAGACAGATCATACTCAGACACGAAGTTGCGGCCGGGCAGGCTGCCGTCACAGGGGTGGAAAAGGGTGTGGTTGGCCAATTCGTGCTGGTTGGCGGCTACCTTCTTCCACTCGGGCAGGCGCTGGGTAAAGGCACGGGCCCCGGCGGTGAGGTAGAAGGTTCCTTTCAGGTGGAGCGAGTCCAGCACCGGAATCACGTTGTCCAGGTGCACGTCTAAGGCGTCATCATACGTAAGCACCACGGCACATTTTTTCTGGTTCCAATGCTGGGCCTCCGCCACAGAAAGGCTCAAACAGCAAAACAGGAACAGAAGGGTTTTTCTAAAGATCATCTGGGGTGGATAAGTGACCATACAACAATCAAGCGCCGGCCCTTGCGGTACAAAGCCTGAAATTACTACCCAATATACAGGATTTTCTAATTACCGGGGAGTGATTCTGCTCCGGAACCGGTCATGCTACCAGGCATCAGACTTGTTCAATCTGGCTTTGGGGGCAAGCACTCCATCTTCATTCCCCAACCACCCCTAGGGGCAACCGGTATCCAGCGGTAAGCCAGATACCCATAGAAAAAGATAAAGGCAATGATCTGCTTTAAGTGCCGGTACATTATTTCTTTAGCAGCAGGGCACGTTCTGTTTTCGGCCTGTTTTTGGAAAAACAGGCCGAAAACAGAACATATCCATTTTCTATCTTAGCCCGCTTTATCGCTTCAGGTAGACCTCAAAGGTGCTCCCCTCCTGCACCTTGCTTTGCACAGTGACTTTCCCGCCTAAAGCTTCTGCCTGGGTCTTGACCAGGAACAGCCCCACTCCCCTACCTTCAATATGGCTGTGGAACCGGTTATAGAGCCCGAAGAGCTTTTTCCCCTGCTTTTCCACATCAAACCCAAGGCCGTTGTCTTTGACCGTAAGCACCACATAGTCCCCCTGCAGGCGGGTGCTTATCTCAATGAGCGTCTCCTGGCCGGGTTGCCGGTATTTAATGGCGTTGGTAATCAGGTTATGCAGAATGCTGTACAGATAGCTCCCCACCGTGTAAATAGAGGGCGCCTCCTGGAAATTCATTTGCAGCTTTACCCGGTGCCTGGCCAACTCTAACTGCAACGGCTCCAGTACTTTTTCTACCTTCTCCCTAAAATTGATAGATTCCTTGATGCCGCCAATACTCCCCCTGATGGAAAGGATCTGGTTCAGGTCCCGGATAACCGTATCCAGGTTTTGGGCAGCGGTCCGCATTTTTTCGTTGATGGCCGCTCTGGTTTGCTCCGTCAGATTTGGGTGTTGGAACATCTCTGTCAGCCCCATGATGTTAGCCACCGGGGCCCGGAGGTTATGCGACACAATGTGCGTGAACTGCTGGAGGGCGTTGTTTCTGCCTTGCAGTTCCTCAATCAAATTCTCGCGCTCAATCTCGTAGCGTTTGCGGGTAGAGATATCCTGCATAGAGCCTATGACCCTGATGGACCGGTGGTTTTTGTCGCGCAGGATCCTGGCGTGGTCTGCCACCTGACTTATTTGGCCGTCGGCTTTCCGGAACCGGTATTCGGCTTGCCAATGGAAAACGTCTGGGCTCTCCAGGGCCAGATTAAAAGATGCCGTAATTTTCTCCCTGTCCTCAGGATGCAGGTTTTCTACCCAGACACTCTCAGAATTTTTTAGGGTTGCCCTGTTAAAGCCGAAGATCTTCTCAAAGCCTTCTCCCCAGTAAACCTTTTTGTACACCCGGTCAATATCATAAATGGCCTCACTGGTGGCAGATGCGGCCAGGTCATAGCGTTCATTGCTCAACTTCAGCTCAGCCTCTGTGAGTTTGTTTTCAATGATCAGCTGCAGCAGGTCCCGTGCTTTCTCAATGGCGTTCAGCTCTTCAGCAGACGGCTCACGCACCTGGCGGTGGTAAATGGCAAACGTACCCAGCACCCGGTGGTTGTAGCCGAAAATAGGCAAGGACCAGCAGGATTTAAGGCCGTTCTGCAGCGCCGCCTCCCGGTAATCTACCCAGAGCGGGTCCTGCTCCAGGTCACTCACAATCACTCTTTCCTTCTGGTACGCCGCGGTACCGCAGGAACCTACCGTGGGGCCAATCTTCACCCCTTCTATGGCATCTAAATAAGCTTTAGGCAAACTGGGCGAGGCCAGGTTAAACAGCTGCCCATTCTCCAGGTACAGCACACTGGTCAGCATGTCTGCCCTCTGCTCTTCAAGCCCCACCAGATAATGGTTCACCACCTCTTCCAGGGTACTTCCGGCGGTGGCATTCAGTTCCAGTACCCGTTTGCCTAATGCCTCCTGCTCTTCTATCTGCTTCTGACTGGTAATGTCGTTCAGGTACACAGACAACCCTTCTTCTGAGGGGTAAGCTTTCACCGCCAGCCAGACTTTCAGGGACTGGTGGTACAATTCATAGCAGATGGCTTCGCCAGATTTTATGGCTTTGTAAAACTCAGGGAAACTTTGCCCCAGCACTTCTTTGGGAAAGTAAGACCAGAAGCTCTTTCCTATGATTTCTTCACTCTTTACCTGCACAAGCCGTTCAAACTCGCTGTTGGCGTAGGTAAAGCACCAGTTTTCGTCTAAGGCAAAAAAAGCGTCTGTAATACTCTCCAGAATGATTTTTTGCCGGGCCGCCTGCCTCTGAATGGTTTCATAGGCTCTCACAATGGGGGTGATGTCTTTGGCAATACTGAACACCCCCTCTACCTTTCCGTCTACTAGTATGGGAAACTTAGTGATGTCCATAACCTTTGCGCCTTTGCCTGAAAATGGGATTTCCAGGTCAAACCGAACGGTACTGCCCAGCAGCGCCTGCTCAAAGTACCGGCTACAGATATCTACCACACTGGCTGGCAAAAAGTCTGTAAAAGGCTGGTGGAGCATAGCAGAAGCCGGCAAGCCGGAAATAGCTAGCTGGGCCTGGTTCACATCTGTCACCAACCCGTTTACGTCTTCCAGCAAAATGGCATCTGGGTTGTTGTTGAACAGGCATTTGTATAACTGCTCGCTCTGCCTGAGCCGCTGCTGAGACAGTTTGCGCTCGGTTACATCCCGCGAGTTGACCACAAGCCCCTGCACCGCCGGGTTCAGCAGCTGGTTGCTTGCCATTGACTCCAGCCATTTCCACTCCCCGCTGGCGTTCCTGTACCTGAACTCAGAGGCGGTCACTATGTCTTTGCCCTGCAGCTCCACAAGTTTTTCCTGAATGGCCGGCGCATCACCGGGATGAATGAACTCCAGTACGTTTTTCCCGATCAGGTACTCTGCCGGGTAGCCCATTATTCTCACGTAGCTGCCCCCTACAAAAACGTAGTTCCCTTCCCGGTCTAAGACCACCATCATATCAGAGCTGTTCTCTACCAGCGCCTCAAAAAATGCTTCCTTTTCTTTTTCTTTTGCCTGGGCTTGCTTGAGCTGCGTGGCATCACGGGCCACACAGAACATGGTATTGTCTTCTTCAGACCAGTAAGCAGACCAGAATAAAGGAACCTCTTTGCCAGTCTTATGAAGGTAGCGGTTCTCAAAACCCGTAACATTGGCCCCTTTCAGAATAGTTTTGGCTATGGCTAACGTCTTTTCCCGGTCTTTAGGAACCACTAATTGCAGATACGAGGCACCAATTAATTCTTCCTGCCCATACCCCAATATACTTTTGCTGGCGTCACTCACCTGCACAAACTTTCCTTCTGCGTTGACTACACAGATCATGTCCAATGAATACCGCATCAGCTTCTCCAGGAGCCCCTCCCGGCTTACATTATTCATATCCAATTCATAATACCAACCTCACTATTATTTAATTTTCAGCTTACCAGAGTCAACTATATCAACTCCATGCGTTAGTCAGTATAAAATTAGTAAACAAACCTTTATCCCCGAATAATATTTTCCTTTAAAATGCAAATAATCATCCCTTAAACGCCTTTCCCGCCATACATCAGAATAATACAATCTATCCTGTTAACAGGCCGCAGTTCAGCAGATGCCCCTCCACAGCCTAGTATGGGGGCCGCATCCAGTTTCTGAGGCCACTCCTAACTGGTCTGCACCGTTTTTTAGGTTTAGTAAAAAGAGCTGTTCCCGGGTTCCCCAAAGAAGCAGGAAGAAGACACATATAACTTTTGCTATCCCTTTCTGCGTACAAGCGTTTGAACATTTCTCAACCTCAAACGCACCTTCATGAGCCTGACACAGGAAATTGCCAACCTTGGCCCCTGGTTCCATAACCTGCACCTACCAGACGGTACCCAAACCGCCCCCAACCATACCTTAGGAGATTTCCCGGCCTTTAAGTGGCAACAGATAGAAAGCTACCTCCCGAAGGACCTGAGCGGTTGGCGCGTCTTAGACGTGGGCTGCAACGCGGGTTTCTACACCATGGAGCTGGCCCGGCGCGGCGCCTCAGTACTGGGCATTGATGTTGACCCGCACTACCTGCGCCAGGCCCAGTGGGTGGCCGGGCAGTTTGGGTTGGAGGACCAGGTAGAGTTCAGGCAGATGCAGGTCTATGACGTGGCGCACCTGCAGGAGAAGTTTGACCTGATCTGGTACATGGGCGTGTTGTACCACCTGCGCTATCCGCTGCTTTCCCTGGACATCCTGTCCCAGAAAATGACGCGGTTGATGGTGTTTCAGACGTTGACCATGCCGGGCGAAGAAGTGACCCCACTGCCCGAAGACATTGACTTTCACGGCCGTGACATTATGCTGGAGAACGGCTACCCCAAGATGGCGTTCATTGAGCACAAACTGGCCGGAGATGTCACCAACTGGTGGGCCCCCAACCACGCCTGCATAGAGGCCATGCTCCGCTCCTGCGGCCTCAAGGTCACCCAGAAACCAGGCCATGAGGTGTATCTCTGTGAGCCAGACGCCCACAGCCAGAGCAGCCACTTCGGGTGGAACAACTCAGAATTGCTTTCGGCCACCGGCCAGGCGTGGCAAGAGGCCGTGGCCGCCAAGGTAGGAGACAAGAACCGCACCCTTACCCAATAACCTACCAGTGCGGCAGTTGCGCCTTTAGGCCCTGTACTTTCTTAACAAACAGGTAATGTCTGTTTTTGGCCTGTTTTCTGGAAAATAGCCCGAAAACAGACATCTTTGCTTTTCACTATTTTTAAACCAATGTCTAGTCTGCGCCCCTGGCGATTGCTTCGCTCCCAGATTGCCTTTAAGCACAAATGGTACACCTTGCGCCGTGATGAGGTGGAACTGTCTAACGGCCACCGCCTGGATGATTATTTTGTAAGTGAGCGGCCAGACGGCGCGTATGTCTTTCCGGTGACAGAGCAGCACGAGGTGCTGTTTGTGCGCCAGTACAAGCATGCCGCCGGCCAGGTGTTTCTGGAGCTGCCCGCCGGCTCTTTTTTCCCGGACCAGGAAGACGCCCAGAACGCCGCCACCCGCGAGCTGCTGGAGGAAACAGGTGCGGTGCTCACCCAGGAGCTGGTTCAGCTGGGCGTTCTCTATGACAACCCCGCCAAAGACACCAGCCGCATTCACCTGTTCCTGGCCCAGAACGTGCGGGTAGAGCAGCCCCAGAAACTGGATTTGACCGAGGAGATTGAAGTGGTGCGGGTGCCTTTGCCCCAGGTGCTGCCGCTGGTCATGCAGGGCAAGGTCTGCGTCTCCGGCTCAGTAGCCCTCTGTTTCCTGGCCTTGCAGAAGCTGGGGATGGCGTAAATGCCCGGTGGGCGAAGGGTTGTACAATAAAAAGTTTTGTTGAAACTCAACTTCGGCCGTTGAACGTAGTATAGGGGTAACAGATAGCGCGGCCACTCCCTGAAAGTAGCGCAACCGCTTTCTTAGAAATTGAACCCATCCCCACCATACACCAAGATGTTCCATGGCCGAGGCACCAGAGGAAAAGCGTACTCCTGAGCAAAAAGAGAAGAAACCTAAAAAGTCAAGGAGAGGGGTGGAAACCCTTTTCAGAATCACGGCGGCCAACCAGATGCGCCTCAGTGACATGGCAGACAACAAGGCCCATATCCTGCTGACCATCAACTCCATTATAGTGTCTGTGCTGCTGTCTGTGCTGTTCAGAAAACTGGAGGAAGAGCCAGAACTGTTGATTCCCAGCATTCTCTTTTTAACCACCTCTCTGGTTACCATTGTCATGGCCATACTGGTCACCATGCCCAGAATCAGGAAGAACAACCCCACGCCGCCCGCCCCGGCAGGCAGCAAGGTCAACCTTCTCTTTTTCGGTGATTTTTACAGTATGAGCCTGCTGGAGTATGAAAAGGAGTTCACCAGTCTCATGGAAGATTCACCCGCCATGTATAGCAGCATGATCAAAGACAATTACCACCTGGGGGTGGTGCTGCAGAAGAAATACACCAGCCTGCGGGTGGCATACCTGTTCTTCATGATAGGCTTTATTGTTTCGGCCCTCTCATTTGTGGTGACCCAGATTACCTGACCCTGGGCACACCGGTTGCCTGGCGGCAGAGCAGCCCGCAGACGCACGCCTGTTTCCGGGCTTTTTTTGGAAAACAGCCCGGAAACAGAAAGGTACCTTCGGTTGAAAATCAGGAAGATGTCAGTTTTTTTTTAGTCTCTGGCGCAAACGTATGCTGGTGCCTTTACAGGACAGAAAGCTTCTGTTTCCGGGCTGTTTTTGGGAAAGCAGCCCCAAACTGTGGGCCCAAGCCCATGCCTGCGCCAGCCAAGGCCCTCTACGTGCAGAAAACGGAAAACTTTAATCAGGGTCTGTCCGGCCCTTTGCCAACCGCCCAGCAGCCAAGAATAAATACGGATTTTTAGAACGCTATTTTCAGTAGTTATTCCCCATCTCGGCACCAGCTTCTTGCGTTTTATAGAGCCACTACGCGCCATGAACAGACTCTATAAAAGGTTTTACCAGGTATTTCTTTCCGTCTCCAGCAGCATTGCCCTGTGGCCTACGGTCATTGCGGCTCTGTTTCTACTGTTAGGCTTCTTCACTTTTTATTTTGAGCGAACGCCCGCAGGAATTTACCTGGAGAAACAACTGGGGTTCATCAACAGTGAGCCTGAAAACGCCCGCCTCATTTTGAACACCGTTGTCTCAGGGATTATTTCGCTGCTGGTGTTCAGTTTTTCAATGGTGATGATTGTGCTGGGGCAGGCTACCTCCCACCTTTCACCGCGCGTAATCCCAGGGCTTATCTCCCAGAAAACAAACCAGATGGTGTTGGGCATATACGTAGGCACCATCTTGTATACCCTTATCCTGATCCTCAGCTTCAAACCCGGCGAAGAAAACACCAGTGTGCCTGTTCTGGGCGTTTTGCTCACGGTTTTGTTTGGTATCACCTGCGTGAGCCTTTTTGTCTACTTCATCCACACCATCTCCCGCGCCATTAAGCCAGACACTATCCTGACCCGCATCTACAAAGCCAGCCAGGCGGCCTTGAGAAAAGAGGTACAAGGCACCAGTGAAAACCAGGCCCTGCGCTCAGCCATGAACACAGAGAAATGGTTTGAGCTCCCCAGCAAGGAAGGCGGCTACCTGCGGCAGATAGAAATTGAGAACCTGAACCGCATTGCCAAACGGGAAGACCTGATGATTGAGATTCCTGTCTCTATTGGCAAATTCATTGTGCCCGGCTTACCGTTTTTACGCCTGAACAAAGACATACGGGAGAATGAATCACTGCATGACGCCATTCAGGACTGTTTTATTTTTTCGTTGGAGGAAGTGTTGGTATTTAGTTTTGAGACGGGGCTTAGGCAAATCTCAGAGGTGGCGGTCAAGGCCCTGAGCCCGGGTATCAATGACCCCGGCACGGCACTGAGCGCCATTGATTTTCTCACGTTGCTTTTCCTGCAGCGCATGGAAGCCATTGCCCCCAACTGTCTCCTGGATGAGCACCAGCAGGTGCGTATCATCAAGCACCCTACCCCGCTGCAAGACCTGCTCTACCGTTTCCTCACCCCTATCAGAACCTATGGCAAAGCAGATGTGATGGTGATGCGCAAACTGCTTCTGTGCCTGAACCACCTGCTGTACGCCGACCTCCAAAATCAGGCCCATACCATAGTGCTGTCTGAACAAATCAAAGTGATCAGGGATGATGCCGACCAGAGCCTCCAAAACCCGAAAGACCGGGACCAGATTGACCTGGTGTTGCAGGACCTTAATCAGCATTTCCACACCTCTGCAGATAAAATCACGCTGTTATCTGGCACTCCGGCCCACGCATAAACCCCTCCTTTACAGAAGCAGAAAACCCAGCACCGCTACAGAAACACCTGCACCAGCTGCTCCCATTCTTGCTGTAACGTGTTTGCCGGGCGCTTTTTCCCGGCACGGCGGTACCAGTAATCTGCGTTCCAGAGGTCGCCTTCCTGGCGGTGCAGATACGCGTGAATCCAGGCGGCATTCGCATCAGGCAGGTCCTGGATCAATTCATGGGCACGCTCCCAGTTCCCCTGCGCATCATGCCACAGTGCCTGCAGATACACAGACGCCCCTGCAGGTGGCATAGGTTCTGACAGACTCTCCTGGAAGGCTACAAATTCCATGATAGCATTTATTGGGCAGAGTTTTCCCGGCCGCCCTCCCCCTCCTGAAACCAGCTGGCGTACATCACATAGTTATCGGCGGTTTTGGCCATGCCGGCAATTTGTTCGGGCGTTAAGGCTTTCACTTTCTTGGCCGGCACACCCGCGTAGATATGGCCGCGCTCGCAGACGGTGTTTTCCAGCACCACCGCCCCGGCCGCTATGATGCAATGCTCCTGCACCACCGCGTTGTCCATGACAATGGCGCCCATGCCAATCAACACGTTGTCCTGCACCGTGCAGCCGTGTACCAGCGCGTTATGCCCAATGCTCACGTTATGGCCAATGGTGGTGGGCGCTTTCTGGTAGGTGCAGTGAATGATGGCCCCGTCCTGAATATTAGTCTTGTTCCCGATTCTGATGCTGTGCACATCTCCCCTGATGACCGCGTTAAACCAGACGGTACATTGGTCGCCCAAGACTACATCGCCCACAATGGTGGCGTTGGGGGCCATAAAACAATCTTGGCCAATGGTGGGGTGAATCCCCTTTACAGGAAGCAGCAGCGGCATAATTATAATTGGGAATTTAGAATTAGGAATGAACCAAAGTTAGCAAGTGTAGCGGAGAAGTAATTCAGGAATAACCCTGTTTTTGACCTGATTTTCAGAAAACAGGTCAAAAACAGAAAATACAGATTCCCACGTCTAGGAGGGAAACTCTCCAGGTTGGGGCCTATGAAATTTCAAAGCCGTGGTTTTGGCTTGTTTTCAGGAAAATAGGCCAGAAACGCAAACTTCGCTTATGTACTTTTGAGTACGTGCTATCTGATACTTGATACCTGACACGACATCAAGACAGCATACGCTTCCAGGTGCCTTTGTGCAGGTTGTATTTGAGGGTGCTGGGCAGGGCTTTCCACCAGTAGCGGCTCATCTCTACCGCGAAGCTGGGTTGCATGTAGCAGTTGATGGTGCAGCCTTCGCAGGCGGGCAGGCGGCCTTCCAGGGCAATGAGTTGCTTGACTTCTTTGGATTTGTAGAGCTCGTAGAGGTTGCCTTCAATCGGGAATTTCTGCGCGCCCAGGTGGTAACACGGCAGCACCAACTCATTCTCCGGCGAAATCACCAAGGTGGAGCTGGCGGCTTTGCAGACAGGTTTATCAATGTGGTTGCCGCCGTCTTTGCGCAGTTGAATGAAAGCTTCGTTCAGGTACACCCACTTCTGCTTGCTGAACTTCACCAAGTAGTCCAATTCTTCCTCTGAAAGCTGGTCCCCGGTTTCTACCTGATTGTACTCAAAGGCGGGGTTCAGGAGCAGCATGAGCTTGTTGGGTACGCAGATTTCGTGGTACACGCGCTCAATCTGGTGCAGGTTGTGCTTGAAAACCGTGAACAGAATATCAGGCCGTTCGCCCAGGTTTTTGGCTATTTTGATGGACTCCAGCACAAAGTCAAAGCACGCCACCCCGCGCCCGGTATCATGTTCGTCCTTATCGGCCGAGTCAAGGGAGAAATGCAGCATGTCTACCTTGCCCTTCAGCCGCTCGGCCCACTTGGGGTACAGCATTCCGTTGGTAGTCAACGTGGTAATAAACCCGAAACTGTGCGCCAACGCCAGGAACTGGTCAATCTGCCGGTGCAGCAGCGGCTCGCCGCCCGTAAAATCCACCACGTTCACCCCCAGTTTGCGCAGGTCGCTCAGGTTCTGCCGCACGTCTTCCAGCTCAATGTACGGCGACGGCTTCTCCCAAATGTCACAGAACGAGCACTTGGCGTTGCAGCGGTACGTCACGTAGTAATTGGCCAGAACGGGGTGAGGAATTAAGCGCATAGGTTGAGAATTACGGCGGCCTTGGCACCTGCAAGGTAAACAGAACATACGGATTTCACCCGCTCCCCAGTTTTACCCCGAGGTTAACTTTCAGTAAAATCATCTCCCGGGAAGGCGAAGACCCGCTTTTCAAGTATGCCAATTCCTATTTTCGGCCTGTTTTTCTAAAAACAGCCCGAAAACAGGAATCTCATGATTCCAACGCTCTTCCAGAGTTCTACTCAACGCTCTTCAACGCTCTTCCGGAGTTCTACTCCGGAAGCAACCTGCCGGGGAGTTCTACTCCCCTTCTTTTGCCCGCGGTTCCCAGCGGAGTGGAACTCCGCAGCAGATAAGCTCGGGAGTGGAACTTCCGAACAGCAAAAGGAGCAAAAGGAGCATTAACAGAAAAATTCTCTTCAAGGCAAAGCGTTTTTACCTTCACTTCGCCAAAACAGCCCCAAACGCATCAGCAGAAAAGCCCCTCTCCGTGGGAGAGGGGTTGGGGTGAGGTCTAAAACTCCAGCACAAACCCCACACTAGGCAGAAACGTCACGTCATCCTCGTCCAAAATCAGCGGGATGGCATTGGAACCGTTGGGTTGCAGCGGCTGGCCGTCTGTAGTGGCGAAACCGGTGTTATCTGCGGTGCGCTGGAACGTGTACTGCGGCAGGCTTGGACCTTTAAACCGGAAGATGTTCTGGATATCCACGTACAGGTCAAGGGTGGTGCGTTTGTAGTTCCATTTCTTGTCTAGACGCACATCTAGCTGCTGGAAAGAGCGCAACCGGAGCGTGTTCAGGCGGTCATAGTCCAGCAGGCCGGTGCCCAGCGAGGCGTAGTTCTGTTGCGAGGCTTCCAGGTCAAACGGCGTGTAGGGCGAACCTCCGGCGAAGCGGTATTTCCCGCCCAGTTCCCAGTTCTTGCCGAACTGCCAGCCCAGCAACGCCGACACCAGGTGCCGGTTATCCCACGCCGAGGCGATGTAGTTGTCATTGTTCAGCCCCGTAAACTCGCTGCGCACTAGTGTGTAAGAAAATAAGCCGTACAGACCGCGGGTGAGTTTCTGCTGAAAAAAGAATTCGGCCCCGTAGGCGCGTCCTTTGCCTACGCTGGCCACCGCCTCGTTCCCAATCGCCCCAAACTCAATGCCCTGGTTCGCCAGCGAAACGCCGTCACGCACAGAAACCGGGTAATTGCCGTAGCGTTTGTAGAAACCTTCCACGGTGAGGCGGTTGGCAATGGTGGGCAGAAACTCCACGCCGGCCACGTAGTGCGTGGACTTGATGTAGTCGATGTTTTTATTGACGTAGGCACCGGCGGCATCTTTGTAACCCAGCACCGTGTAAATAGGCAGGCGGTAATACGTGCCCACCGAGGCGTTCAGTTTCCAGCGCTCGGCCAGCGCGTAAGACGCCGACACCCGTGGCGAGAGCGTCTCCAGCGGGTTGTTGCCATCTTTGGTGAACGAGTTCATATCAGTGCGTACGCCCAAAGACAAACTTAACTTATCTTCAAAGAAGCTCTTTGACGTTTGCCCGTACACGCCGTAGCGGAAGAAATTCAAATCGGTGTCGAAATCCAGCACCACGCGGGGCTGCACCACGGCACCATTCTGGTCCCGCACCTCCTGCCGAATCTGGCTGAAAAAATCATTCGTATAGCCCACGTACTGGCCAATGGCGCCGTACGAGAACTTCCAACTACCCACAAACTTGTTCACGTCTACCCGCAGCTTGTTCTCCTTTTCCTGCGACCGCGCCTTGAGCACCCTCCTTGATTCATCGCCGTACTGCGCGTCCTCAAAGCGGTCCAGGCGGTTCTCAAACACGTTCCGGCTGAGAGACACCTGCACAAATCCGTTCTCCAAAGAGCGCTTCAAACTCGCCCCCACCGTGTAATTCCACTGGTTGATGAGCGGGTTAGACCGCAGCGCGTATTCTTTCTCCGGTGAAGACTCTTTGGGCACCGCGAAGCTGAATTCGTCAATAGCGCCAATACCCAGCGCGGTGAGCGTGGTTTTAGAATCCAGCTGGTGCGTGACCTTGTACTGGAAATCCCAGTAATTAGGCCTGATGGGCAAGTCAATGGCCTTGAACAGCAATTGCAAATAAGAGCGGCGCGCCGAAGCCAGGAACGTGGTCTTCGGCGCGAGCGGACCTTCCAGCGTAGCGGCCAACTCGGTCGCGCTCAGGCGCACGTTGCCTTGCAGGCGGTCGGGGTTGCCGTCGCGTTGCCGGAACTGGAACACGCTGGAGAGGGCATTGTCATAGCGGGCGTCAAAGGCGCTGGTACTCAGAGTCACGTCCTCAATAAACGACACGTTCAAAATGCCCTGCGGACCGCCGCTACTGCCCTGCGTGGAAAAGTGGTTGATGACCGGAATCTCAATGCCGTCCAGGAAAAACACGTTCTCGCCGGGCCCGCCGCCCCTGATCACGATGTCGTTCCGGAAACCGGCGCCCGTACTGCCTGCCCCGGCCACACCCGGCAACGTCTGAATCACGCGCGAAATATCAAAATTCCCGCCGGGGTTGCTCTTGATTTCCTCACTGCTGAGGCTCTGCACACTCAGCGGCGTCTCCAGCGTGGCCACCCGTATGGAGCGGTCAAAGGTAATATTCACCTCGTCTAAGCGGTTCTGGCTGGGCGCGAGCTCTAAATTAAGCGTAAGGGCGTTGCCCGACGTCACGGGTATATTATACCGCGTCACCGGCTCATAGCCCAGGAAAGAAGTCTTGAGATTGTAGCTGCCCGTGGGCACGTTCTCCAGCCGGTAACGCCCCTGTGCATCTGTGGCGGCGGCCACGGTGGTGCCTTCCAACTGCACGGTGGCGCCAATCACGGGTTCCTGGGTATTCCGGTCCCGTACTACGCCCGTGATTCTCCCGGTGCTTTGGGCAAGGATCTGAACCGATGTTATAAAAAAGAAAGCAAAGAAAAACGTATAGAATTTAGCCATATGACAGTGAAGAAAGCGCTTGCTGTTTGAGGTTGCAAACTAGCAACGCTTATATTTTGTTTTACAGATATAAAGAATAAACTTCTGTTTTTGGCCTACTTTTCGTAAAACAGCCCAGAAGCGGAAACCTAAGGTTTTACCTTCAGAATGTCTACGGCATACATGTCCGGTTGTGCATCCGTTTTTGGCCTACTTTACGTAAATCAGCCCGGAAACAGAAGTATTTTATCACATATATCGTCCCCCTTTGAAGGGGGTAGGGGGATGACAAAGGCAGTTGAAGAACCGTTTGCTTCAGATAAATGAAACGGGAAAATGAGTCTCGGGAATGCGTGACTCTACAAAAGCAATCCAGCACGGGTAATCATCCCCTCCCCCCTTCAAAAGGGGACGAGAGTGCGTGGAAAGAATCCACAACTAGCAATAACCTATTAATCCGTTTCCGGCCTGTTTTTCCCAAAACAGCCCCAAAACGCAAGCGATTCACCGGTCAATGCCTTTGCTCCGGACTTCTTCATAATAATTGCACAGGTCTTGGAGTACGCACTGTTCGCATTTGGGCGCACGCCAGGTACAGATTTTCTGGCCGTGACTGAGCAGGTGGCGGTGAAAGTTATACAGCACATGGGCCTCTGGCGGCAACATCTCCAGCAGGGTCTGGTGCGCTTTGTCATGGGTCACGGTGGCCCCAATCAACCCCACCCGCTGGCTCACCCGGTGCACGTGCGTGTCTACGGGCAGTACCGGTTTCTGGAAGTTGAACAGCAGCACCAGGGTGGCCGTCTTCAGCCCCACGCCCGGCAGCGCCATGAGCCAGTCCAGCGCCTCCGGCACGTCCAGGTCCCGCAGAAACTCCAGGGAAAAATCTGGGTGCTCCCGCTCAATGAGGCGCAGGGCTTTCTGAATGTTTTCGGCCTTGGCCCCGGGAAACTTGGCGGGTGAGAGGGCGTCTGCCAGCTCCTCAAACGGGGCATTGATGACGTCTTGCCACGTGGGGAACCTCTCCAGCATCTGGAAATACGCTTTCTCCTCATTGGCGTGGGTGGTGCGGTGTGAAAGCATGGTGGAAATCAGCTCCCGCATGGGCTCCCGCCGGGGCTCGCCCGAAAGAAGGCCCAACGCCTCATTCAGACGCAGGTGCACCTGCCATGTTTTCTCCTGGGGGGACAGTTCCCGGGCGGGGTTAGTCATAGGCCAAATCTTTTGCCTTCAAACGGTCTCCTTTTTGCAAAGTTTACGTAAAAGGCAGGTGGCACAAAACTTAACGCGGTAGGTATAGCATGAAATTTACGTTTTTAGGGACTGGTGGCGCCTTTGACATTGAGTTTGGCAACTCTGCCGCCTTGGTCGAATTCAAAACCCACACCATTCTGCTGGACTGCGGGTTTACGGTGTACCCGGTTTTACGGGCCAACCAGCTGACCCGGGGTATTCAATACATCTTATTGACGCACCTGCACAATGACCACACCGGCAGCCTGGCCAACATCCTGCTGCACTGCCATTTCTTCAACACCAACTGCCGGCCCGCTATTCTGTACCCAGATGATGATTTCAGAGATGAGATCTATGAGTTTCTGCGCCTGCAGCTGCAGAAACCAGAGAAGTATGTAGATTTTGTGCCGCTTTCAGAGCTGCCCGGCATCACCGCCGTTGACACCTTTGGGCAGCATGCCGACAACCTGCAGACCTATGCCTACATCTTTGAGGAGAACGGCCAGCGTATTGCCTATTCTGGGGACATGGGCCAGCCCGAAGCCTTTTACGCGTACCTGCGCGGCATGCCCCCCAAGCCCACCACGGTTTTCCAGGACATCACCTTTGACGAGGCGAACAGCGCCCATACCTACTACAAACGCCTGATTCCGCTGGCCAACGGCTATGAGTTGTTTGGCTACCACTGCAACCCGGGCAAGAGCCCTGAAGACAATCCATTCCCGCTTGTGCAGCAGCAGCCTTCCCTTATGCTGCCGGGGCTGGTAGAGGAAACTGCACGCCTGTCATAGCCGGCCCTTGGTAAATAAAAGCGGGCATGGTCTCTCCGGGCACGGTAAAGATTTCACCGCATCTGCTATCTTGCACCAATAACAGCAGAATCGCATGAGTTTTTCCTTCGCGCCAGACCAGGAACGCACCCACTACAAGAAGAACCTTTTACTGATTGCCTACTCTCTGGTATTTGCCCTGTACTGGGCCTACACCGGCTTCAACACCCCAGACCTGAACAACTGGTGGCTGGAGAACACCCTCACGTTTACTGCCATTATTCTGCTGGTGGCGTTTTACAAACATTTCCAGTTCTCTGATTTCAGCTACACCTGCCTTTTTCTCTTTATGATGCTGCACGTGTACGGGAGCCAGTACACTTATGCCGAAAACCCCTTTGGGTACTGGGTGAAAGACGAGCTGGACCTGCAGCGCAACCATTATGACCGGCTGGTGCACTTCGGGTTTGGGTTTCTGCTGTCTTACCCCATGCACGAGGTGCTGTGGCGGGTGACCCGCATGCGGCCGCTGTTCACCTACCTTCTGCCCGTTGACTTTGCCATTAGTTTTGGGGCGGTCTATGAACTCATTGAATGGTCTGTGGCTGATATCTTCTTCCCCGCCCAGGGCATGGCGTATTTAGGAACGCAGGGCGATGTCTGGGATGCCCAGAAAGACATTGCCCTGGCTGCCTTCGGCGCAGCCCTTACCATGCTGGCCGTGGGTCTGACCAGAAAAAAGAACCCTCACCGGTAAACAACTTTCTGTTTTTGAGCTGCTTTTCTGAAAACAGGCCAAAAACAGACTGCTATCATTGCTTAGTCCGGTTTGACTTTAATGTCATTGCCTTCTATCTTCACTTTGCCTCTGGCCGTCTCTATTTTTGTCTCTTCCTGGTTGATGTTGATTTTGGTGTGACCGGAAACATATTTCACCTCACCTACGGCCTTTCTGTAATAATGCTGGCGCTTGAGCCAGTATTGCTTCACCCCTTCCAGACCCATGCTGCCGGTTAGGCGGGCGTCTCTGCGTAACGCCAGCTGCACGTCTTTGGGGCTGGGCTTGGTGTATCTCTTTTTCACCGCCACCCTGTTTACGGGCTTCACAGACTTTGTTTCTGCTGAGGAGACGGGGGCAACGCCTGCGCCGGAAGATGAGGTTTCTGCCGCTGCCTCACGTTCACCCATTCGCTCTGCCTCACCCGCCGCCCCCCTGTCTGTCTCTACCCTATCTGCTATAAGGGGCGCCGGTTGGGCAGTGTCCTGCGCCAACACCAGGGTATCTCCTTTAGAGGCCACCGGTAGCTCAGCCAGAGACTCTTTGTCTTTTACGCGCTCGCAGCCCAGCACCAGAAGGACTACTGCCATACACACTCCGCTCTGCCAGTTCTCCATAGAAATTCCCAGTTAAATAAGCCTAAAACGTACAGGACACGCAGGGGTTCACAGGTTCTTGGGCAAAAAAAGAAGGCTTGCCATTGCTGGCAAGCCTTCTTTCATTTGTACTGCGTGTACTTTATTTGATCTCACCACGCTCAGCAGCTTTTTTCAGCTCTTCGCTGGCGAAGATGGCCACTTCTACCCGGCGGTTCTGCTGACGACCGGCAGCGGTTGAGTTATCAGCCACCGGCTGGGTAGAACCGTACCCGCGGGTTTGCATACGGCTGGCCTCTACGCCCAAAGATTGTGCGTAGTTGGCCACTGCCTGCGCTCTGCGCTCAGAAAGCGGCTGGTTGATGGCGTCTGTACCCGTGTTGTCTGCGTGGCCTTCAATCAACACGTTGGTGCCCGGGTATTTTTTCAGGGTCTCAGCCAGTTTCTGGATATCAGCCCTAGAAGAAGCCTGCAATTCTGCAGAGTTGGTGGCGAACAACAAGCCGGCGTCAAATGTTACTTTGATCCCCTCGCCTACACGCTCTACCTGGGCATTTTTCATTTCACGCTCCAGCTCCTCTGCCTGCTTGTCCATACGGCGGCCAATCACCGCGCCGGTGGTACCCCCTACCGCTGCCCCAATAATGGCGCCAGCAGCAGTGTTGCCGGCCATTTTACCAATGATACCGCCTACCACGGCGCCACCACCGGCTCCAATAATGCCGCCTTTGGCGGTTTTGCTCATGCCTTTATTTTGGGTACCGGTATTGCTGGTTGATCCTGTCTGGCTAGTTTGGCAAGAAGAGAAAATCAAGCTTCCTGCTAATAAGGCGGTTAATGATCCTTTCAGAAATTTCATAGTCTTGTGTTTTGGTTAATTAAAAGTGGTTAAAAAGGGTTTGCATCGCAGTTACATACTGATTCCAGCACAAAATGTTCAGATATAGCCGCAAATCTATATTGTTATCTGTAATAATCGTGCCAAAAAAATAAAAAGTGCGGGCCCTCCATTTCTTTTCTCTGGAGAGCCCGCACCCGGGGTAAATCAAAACGTAAAATTAGGCCAGACCGGCTTTGGCGGCAGGTGTGTTCTGCTCCTGCCCGGCCGCTGGGGCCAGCATAGAAATAAGGTTGGTAAGACGGTCTTTCAGTTCTTTGCGGTGCACAATAAAGTCTAAGAACCCGTGCTCCAGCACAAACTCGGCGCTCTGGAAGCCTTTGGGCAAGTCCTTGCCAATGGTCTCCTTGATCACGCGCGGGCCGGCAAACCCAATGAGCGCACCGGGCTCAGAGATATTGAAATCGCCCAGCATGGCGTAAGAGGCGGTCACCCCCCCGGTGGTGGGGTCTGTGAGCAGGGAGATATACGGGATTTTCTCTTCAGCCAGCAGGGCAAGTTTGGCAGAGGTTTTGGCCATCTGCATGAGCGAGAAACCAGCCTCCATCATACGTGCGCCCCCTGATTTGGAGATCATGAGGAACGGTATTCTGTGGGCGCGGCTGTAGTCAATGGCACGGGCAATCTTCTCACCCACCACTGAGCCCATAGAGCCGCCAATGAAGTTGAAGTCCATACACGCCACCACCAGGTCAAGGCCGTTGATCTTGCCATGGGCAGAGCGCAGGGCGTCTTTCAGTTGGGTTTTGCGCTGGGTTTCCCTAATGCGGTCTGGGTACGCTTTGGTGTCTACAAAGTTGAGCGGGTCAGATGAACTCATGTTCTCATCCATCTCTTTGAACTCGTTCCCGTCAAACAGGATTTCAAAATACTCATGCGAGTTCACCCGGTCATGAAAGCTGCAGCTGGGGCAGGTATACAGGTTCTGGCGGTGCTCCGCCTTGCTGATAACCGTTTTACAGCAGGTACATTTATGCCATAACCCGTCTGGGGTTTCCTTCTTTTGCTCCGTAGGGGTAACAATTCCTTTTTCTACTCTTCTAAACCAAGACATACTGTATTCTTTTTCAACCATGAGGCCTTCTGGGGATGAAACCACGTGCGGTTCATAAACAAGCTTGCAAAGATAAAAAAGAAAAGATAGCTCCCTAACGCCCGTACGAAGAATCAACGGCTCCTTCTCTTTTCTAGTGGGTGTACCCGTTCTTTCTGTAAAAGTTTAGCATTTGCCCTGTACCAGGAAGATTCCCCCGCTCCTTTCCGCCTTGCCCCACTCTTGCCCATCGTACATCTTCTAACGCAGCAGCAACGGTGGCCGCGTAAACTCTTAACGCGGGCCCAGGTAATGAATTGGGCAGCTGCGCAGCCGAAGGGCAAAGCAAGGGTCTCCCCTCCCTCAACTGCTAGATACAACTACCACCCTGCGTGTTGGGGAATTACGCGCCACCTTATTCCCCATAATTAGAATAATTCAATAACCCCTGAATTAATGCGCAATACTCCTTTCAATACCAAATATTAACCCACCCTTAAAAGAGGCTTTCCCCTGATTTCAAACCCAAATAAACTGCTTTTTATACCTTTATAAATCAGCAAGTTGTAACATAAATTATGTAATTTTGGCATCTATGGTATAATTATTCTTTATTTGCAGGCGTTACCATTGCAGGTCTTTGTCACCGGTGAGTGCAGGTAATTCGCCTGAATTCCTTTAAACAACAAACCCTTTATACTTAACTACCACTATGATCAAAACACGTTTCGCCTCTTCCGCCCTAGCCTTAGTATTGGGAGTCTCTGTACTGGGTTCTTGTGTCTCTTCAAAGAAATACAAAGAGCTGGAAGCAAGCAAAAACGCGCTGGAGCAAGAAAAAGCTGCCGCCCAGCGTAGCCTAGAGCAAGCCAACGCTGACTTGCGCGACCGCGATGCAAAACTGGCGCAGTACCAACAGCAGATTGCCCAGAAAGAAAGAATCCTGAACGAACTGAAAGCCTCTGTCAACAGCGCCCTGGCCGGTTTTCAGGAGCAGGGCCTGACCGTGAACATTAAAGACGGAAAAGTATATGTGACCATGCCGGAGAAACTGCTGTTTGCCACCGGTAGCACCAAAGTGAACCCTATTGGGCAATCTGCCCTGGGCAAACTGGCCAACGCTATCAAATCACAGCGTGATACCGAAATCATGGTAGAGGGCCACACAGATGACGTAGCCGTAGCCGCTGACAATGTAACCTACAAAGACAACTGGGACCTGAGCGTGCTGCGTGCCACTGAGGTAACCCGCCTGTTGATCAACAACGGGGTGCCGCCGCAGATGGTGGTTCCCGCCGGCCGCGGCCAGTTCACCCCGGTAGCCATGACCCGCACCCCGGAGGCCCGTCAGAGCAACCGCCGTACAGAGATCATCCTGGCGCCTAACTTTGAGAAAATCCTGCAGTTGCTCCAGAACAACTAATTCTGCTGGGGGCAACCCGCAACAGAACCTGTCCTTTCACAGAAGCCGAGACTCCTCTCGGCTTCTGCTGTTTTAGGGCTGTTTTCAGAAAAACAGCCCTAAAACAGCAGACTGGCCTTGCGTAAGGAACCAGTACAATTATCTTTGCATACCTACCAATACTACACCCGGAAGTACGGCTGCAGGTGCTTGTGTAGAACGCCAACACCTGCCCACACCCATAAATCTATACCCATTCAAACAAAGTTCTGTCATGTTAAAGAAACCCTTGCTGCAGTATGCGAGTGTGGTGCTCCTCACCACCGGCCTCCTGGGCTCCTGCACCACCACCAAGAAATACAATGCCCTGCTGGCCCAGAAGGTACGCCTGGAAAAAGAAAAGGCAGACTGCCAGAGCAACCTTTCCAAATCAAACAAAGAACGCACCGACCTCAGCAAACAGGTGGCCGACCTGACCGAGTACCGCTCCCAGCTGGCGGCAGACACGGCGTTACTGGGCAGCACCCTGCGCAAAACCCAGAACCTCTACGGCGACCTCAGCAACACGTATGACAAGCTCATCAAGAACCATGACAAACTCATGGCAAACAGTGCGCTGGAGTCATCTAAGCTTTCTAAAGACCTGGCCCGCCGAGATGATGAGTTGAAAAAGCTCAGCGAGTCTCTCACCAAGAACCGCTCCCAGCTAGACCAGCTGAGCGCAGATCTCAAAGCCCGTGAAGAGCGCCTCAATGAGCTGGAGCGTATTCTGGCAGAAAAAGACAAAGCCGTGAACGCCCTTCGGGCGAAGGTGAGCAACGCCCTGTTGGGCTTCAACAGCAAAGACCTGAGCGTAGACGTGCGCAACGGCAAAGTGTATGTATCTCTGTCTGAGCAGCTGCTGTTCAAGTCTGGCAGCACCAAGGTAGACGCCAAAGGCCAGGATGCGCTGCGTAAACTGGCCGTTGCCCTCAAAGACCAGGAAGACGTGAACGTGGTGGTAGAAGGCCACACAGATGACGTGCCCATTGCGCGCGGCACCGCCGGCCTGCAAGACAACTGGGATTTGAGCGTTTTGCGCGCCACTGAGATTACCCGCATCTTAACCAATGCCGGCCTGGGCCGAACCAAAATCACCCCTTCCGGCCGCGCCGACAACGTGCCGTTAGATCCCGCCAAAACCGCTGAGGCCCGCCAGAAAAACCGCCGCACTGAGATCATTCTCACGCCTAAGCTAGATGAGCTGTTCCAGATTCTGGAGGCCAACTAAGACACTGCCAGCAGAAACAGCAGCTTCTTACCTGAGCGCCTAATGTTGCTGTTTTGGGCTTGTTTTCAGGAAAACACGTAAAAAACGCCGGCTCTCCCAGCCGGCGTTTTTCAAACCCCAACCACTATACCACCATGAGCAAAGTAATTATTAAAAGTTATGCTGATCTGCAGGCGTATGAAGGCCAGGAGATTGGCGTTTCAGAGTACCACACCATCACGCAGGAGCAGATCAGCCTGTTTGCAGACGCCACCCTGGACCACCAGTGGATTCACCTGGACGCAGAGCGGGCCCAGACCGAATCGCCGTTTGGGAATACCATTGCCCACGGCTACCTCACGGTTTCTTTGTTGCCGTACCTCTGGGGCCAGATCATTAGCATTGAGAACCTCAAGATGCAGGTGAACTATGAGATAGAGAGCCTTCGGTTCAACCAGGCCGTGGTGGTGAACAGTGATGTGCGCCTGCGGGTGAAACTACTGAGCGCCAAAGACCTGCGCGGCGTGATCAAAGCCCAGCTGGAAGTAACCATGGAAATCAAAGACAGCCGCAAGCCCGCCTTTACCGGGGTCATCACCTTCCTGTACCACTTCAACGGGTAATCAAATTATATTCTATCCTACAGGAAACCCGAAGATGGTATAGCATCTCCGGGTTTCCTGTTTTTGGCCTGTTTTTATGAAAACAGGCCAAAAACGCACTTACTAAATTCCCGCTATCAAGCTTTCAGAGCAATTTTAACCGTTGATTTCCTCAGCCATGCAACTTTTTTTTGCCCGTCCCGAATAATCCCCTTAGCTTTGCCCCGTACAACTCCCTAACCGTCTACCATTTAGGCACAGGAGGACTAGCCATGTTAGCGCTACACCACATATCGCCCCTTTCGCTTCTTGCTTAGAAAAGCAAGGCATCTCCTTATTATCCATTTTCTCTGGTGAACCGGAAGCCGTGAAGGCTATTGCTTTGCTGTACCCTTGTCTCAATTAGAATTTTCTAAGTCAAAAGCGTCTTCTCTACCCCACCGTTTCAGGTTTTTGACTTTTATTCAGGTGGGTCGGCTCCTTCCTTTCCCCAGAATTTCTAGCTGTGGTTTGCCCAGATAAGCAGCCGTTCCCTCTGTAGCCATGAATGCTATTGCCTGACAGACGGCCACACCCGGTAGTACTCTGCTTTGCGTTTTGGAGCTGTTTTCAGAAAAACAGGCCAGAAACGCACCTAATGCTCTGCCTGTTGCCGGGCACCTGTTTTTCACCTTTAAATTTTTACCCCTATGATGGTCTCCTATTATCCTTCCACTGGCCAGATTTCAGAAATCGGTCAGCTTTTACCAGAGCAGTACCAAAGAGATGCTGCTCCCTTTAAAAAGTTGAAGCATAAAAGAATAGAAAGAAGCCCATGGGCAAACAATCAATTAGATCAAAAGACCTGAGTAAGATCGGGTACCGAAGTGATGTGGCGCGCGGCCTGGCCATGAATTTGGCGGCCCGTCATTTCAAACATTCCTCCAAAGAAGAAGTGCTGGCGCTGCTGCAGGAGGTACTGCAGCAGCCGGAAACGTTTTTAGAGCATCTGGCCCTGGCCCCGCTGGCGCTAAAGCTGTGCCCGCCAAAAGAGAGTAAAGCCTTTGAGGTGCATGGCCTTCGGCCGAAGGCCGGGTTTACCAAAGTGTATGGCGGCCATGAAATAGAAGGTAGCACCAAAAAACAGATGGAGCTGGCCATGCGGCTTCCGGTGGCGGTGCAGGGCGCGCTCATGCCAGACGCGCACGCGGGCTTCGGGCTGCCCATTGGCGGCGTGCTGGCCGTTGACAAGGCGGTGGTGCCGTACGCGGTGGGCGTAGACATTGGCTGTAGAATGGCCTTGTCAGTGTTTGACCTGCCAGAGAAATACCTGCTCACGCACACGTACCAGCTCAAGCAGGCCCTGAAGGAATTCACCCACTTTGGGATAACCGGGGGGCTGGAATTTATGCAGGAACACGAGGTGCTGGACAGCCCAGATTTCCAATTAACGCCTCTGCTCAGGAAACTACACGGCAAAGCGGTGAAGCAACTGGGCTCCTCAGGCAGCGGAAACCACTTTGTAGAGTTCGGGTTGCTGGAGCTGTACGGGCAGAACCAACTGGGGCTCCCGGCGGGGAATTACCTGGCGCTGCTATCGCACTCCAGCTCACGCGGCATGGGTGCGGCGGTGGCCAAACACTACACCCAGCTGGCCCTGGAAGTCTGCAAGCTGCCCAGAGAGGCGCAGGCACTGGCGTGGCTATCCCTGGACTCTGAGGCGGGGCAGGAATACTGGCTCAGCATGAACCTGGCCGGAGACTACGCCCGCGCCTGCCATGACCGCATTCACCTGAACCTGGCAAAAGCGCTGGGTGAGAAACCGGTGGCCAAGGTGGAGAACCACCACAACTTCGCGTGGCAAGACACGCTGCCAGACGGGCGCGGGGTTATCATTCACCGCAAAGGCGCCACGCCCGCGCATACCGGGGAGCTGGGCATTATTCCTGGCAGCATGACCACAGCGGGCTATCTGGTGAGCGGCAAAGGCTGCGCCGATTCTTTGTTCTCAGCTTCGCACGGGGCCGGCAGGAGACTTTCCCGGGGCCGCGCCAAGCAAAGCTTCACCATGTCTGACCTGAAGAAAACGCTCTCTGCCGCCGGAGTCACCCTTTTGGGCGGCAGCCCTGAAGAGCACACGCTGGCCTACAAAGACATTGAGGCGGTGATGCAGGCGCAGAAGCAACTGGTAGAGGTGCACGGCAGGTTTTTGCCCAAGGTAGTTCGCATGAACAAAGAATAGCCATGCAGGAACAAATCATCCAGATTACCTCGGGCCAAGGGCCAGAGGAATGTGAACGGGTAGTGGCCAAGGTGCAGGAACTGTTTTTGAAAGAAGCCCGCGCCCAACAGTTGCACGCAGAGGTGCTGGAGTCAGTATTGGGTCATTTGCCCGGCACGCTCCTGTCTACCCTTATTTTGGTGAGCGGCACCCAAGTCTCCAGTTTTCTGGCCAGGTGGGTGGGAACGGTGCAGTGGGTGGCGCAAAGCCCCTTCCGGAGGTACCACAAGCGCAAAAACTGGTTTGTGGGCGTGCAGGCGGTGAATGCCCTGCAGGCATTGGCCTGGAACGAGCAGGACGTGGTATATGAAAGCATGCGGGCCAGTGGTCCCGGCGGCCAGCACGTGAATAAGACAGAGTCGGCGGTGCGGGCCCGGCACGTGCCGTCTGGCGTGACGGTGGTTGCCTCAGAGCGGCGGTCGCAGCACCAGAACAAGGCCGAAGCGCGGCAGCGGCTGCAGGAGAAACTACGCGCCTGGCAGGTACAACAAGCCGCCCAGCTGGCCAAAGAGCAATGGCAGCAGCACCAGGCTTTGGCCAGGGGCAACGCCGTGCGAACCTTTACTGCCCGCTTATAACCCTAGGGCAGCAGCGGGAATCTGCCAGCGGTTCCCCTGCTGCCTTTTCACTTTGGGCGCGCCAGTTATTCTTCCCTAATGCCCCTGGTGCTATGACTTTGCACTACTGTTGCTGTTTTTGGCCTGTTTTTGTGAAAACAGGCCAAAAACAGGTTTTCCCTGCCCAGACCAACCTCTGCCCGCGGTAGAGAGTATGTACATTAAAACCAATTCATGACCATGAGCCAATTATTCAGCCCGCTCCAGATAAAAGACGTCACCTTTAAAAACAGAATTGCCGTTTCGCCCATGTGCCAGTACTCCAGCCAGGACGGTTTTGCCAATGACTGGCATCTGGTGCACCTGGGCAGCAAGGCCGTGGGCGGGGCTGGTTTAATTCTACTGGAGGCTACCGGGGTTTCGCCTGAGGCGCGCATCACCCCAGACGATCTGGGGATCTGGAAAGAAGATCACCTGCCGGAACTCAAACGCATTGTCTCTTTTCTGAAAAGCCAGGGGGCCGTGCCCGGCATCCAGCTGGCCCACGCCGGCCGTAAAGCCAGCCACCGTTCCCCGTGGAAAGGCGGCACCGCCCTGCATCCCGGGGAGGAAGGTGCCTGGACCACGGTAGCCCCCAGCGCCCTGGCGTTTCAGGAAGGCGGCATCACGCCCCAGGCCTTAGACGAGGCAGGAATTCAAAAAGTGAAAGATGATTTCAGGGCCGCCGCCGCGCGCTCTTTAGAGGCCGGTTTTCAGGTGGTGGAGATTCACGCCGCCCACGGCTACCTGCTGCACCAGTTCTACTCCCCGCTCAGCAACCACCGCACAGACCAGTACGGCGGCTCCTTTGACAACCGCATCAGGCTGCTGCTGGAGGTAGTGCAAAGCGTGCAGGAAGTATGGCCGCCGCATCTTCCGCTGCTGGTGCGCCTCTCAGCCACTGACTGGACCCAAGGCGGCTGGACCGTAGGAGATTCTGTGGAACTGGTCAGGCGCCTGAAGGCCCAGGGGGTAGACCTGATTGACACCTCCACCGGCGGGAATGTGCCCACCGCCCAGATTCCGGCCGGGCCGAATTACCAGGTGCCCTTTGCCGAGCAGATCAGGAAAGAAGCCCATATCTTAACCGGCGCCGTGGGCATCATCACCCAGCCCGGGCAGGCCGAGGAAATCATTGCTTCGGGCAAAGCCGATCTGGTGCTCATTGCCCGGGAGTTCCTGCGTGACCCGCACTTTCCGCTGCACGCCGCCAAGGCTCTGGGCGTAGACGTGGCCTGGCCGGTGCAGTATGAGCGGGCCAAACGGTAAGACTCTCTTTCTGTTTTGGGGCTGTTTTCTCAAAAACAAGCCAAAAACGCCAGCTGCACTAGCTGGCGTTTTTGTTTTAGAGGAAGGAGGTTTCACGTGCTTGCCCCGCAACAAAGGCCACTGCATTTACTGTGCCGAAAATCTGCAGTGCGTGGCAGAAGCAAGGCGGTAGCTGCTCTTTACACCAGTTTCTGTTTTCGGCCTGTTTTTGTGAAAACAGGCCGAAAACAGAAAAGGCACATTGGTGTTATCGCGGTTATGAGACAGCTTCTAGAATTTGAGCATAAAATCAGTGAGATTATCTGCCCGGTCAAGGTTCAGGCGTTTGCGCAGACGGTAGCGGCTAATCTCTACCCCGCGCACTGAGATGTTCAGCAGCTGGGCAATGTCTTTGGTTGTGAGGTTAAGCCGAAGATAAGTACTGAGTTTAATTTCCTGCGGCGTGAGGCTGGGGAACTGGTCCTGCAGGCGGTGAATGAAATCACCGTGCACATGGTTAAAATGCACTTCAAACTGTTTCCAGTCTACCTCACTGATAATGTTCTGGTCAATGCTCCTGATGATCTTTTTCAGCTCCTCCTGCGGCGCGGCAGACCCTCCGTTTTTGAGCATGCTCTGCAGCTCCAGCTTCACGCTGTTGAGCAACTCGTTCTTGTTGATCAGGTGCAACGTTGAATAGGTGAGCTCCCGGTTTTTATGGTCTATCTCGGCCTGTAGCTTCTCATCACGCAGACGGTCAATTTCCTGTTCACTTTGGTTTGTGATTTCCCTGATCTCCATTTCCTTTTGCCCCAACTTGCGCTCCTTGTCCAGAATCAACCGCCGCTTCTCTTTCTTAAACCTTCTGTCTACCTGAAAGAATACTGACCCCACCACCACTACTCCCAACAAAGTATAAATGGTAAAAGCGAAGGGGCTACGGTAGAAGGGAGGCTTGACGGTAAACTTGAAAGGCTTCGCCTCACTCACCGTATCATACATGTTCTTAGCCCTTACTCTAAAGATATAGGTGCCCTCTGGCAGGTTGGTGTACTCTTTTTCGGTTTTGTTGGTCCACCCGGACCAGCCTGTATCAAAGTTTTCCAGATAATACTGGTACTGGGTTTTCTCAAATTGTTCAAAATAAGAGGCAGCGTACACAAACCTGAGTGAGTTCAACGCAAACGGAAGCTCAGTATCAGTGGCCATGTCTAACTTTCTGCCTGTCAGCAACAGAGAGTCTTCCTCAGCAGAGGTACTTATCACATGTGCCAGGCGGGTATAATACGGGGCTAAACGTTTAGTTTTGGCAGCGTTGTAATGAATAAACCCGTCTTTGGCTCCAAATATTACATTGTTGAGGTCAAGAACTTGTATGTAGCTCAGGTCATCATTCAGTTGCTCTTTAATATTTTTAAAGAGCTTATCTTCAATACTTGGTTTCCCAAATTTGTCAAAAGTTATTTTACCTACCCTTTCATTAGATATGAAATAGATACTGCCATGAATATCCTGCTCCATCTCCACTACATGTTCCTCTGGGCCGAACAAAGCAGAATAAGCTTTATCTAGTTCAAACTTATTCTTTGCCTTGTTGAACCTGTATATCCCGCGCAGGGCTGGAAAAATCAACTCGTTGTTAATTTCTTCCATATTGATGAGTTGATCTGAGGGGAAACCGCTCTTAGAGTTATAGAATTGCACCGAGGAGATCTTCTGCAGGTCTGCATCAAATTTGATACGGAAAAGTCCTTTATAGCCGTGTGCCATCCACAGCTCCCCGTCTTTGTCAAACTCCAAGACACGTGAAGACTCCTCCAGCCCTTTAAACTGCTGCAAAAACTGTAACCCTTCTGGCGAAGAAGATAATAAGTTGATTCCAACGTAAGACCCAAAGATGAGCTTGTCTGGTTGATTGGGGACCGCTACAAAATCCCAGGCCCCGCCTTGCGGATAGATCAACCTGGCTATGTTATTCTGGATCACAAACGGCCCATTATGGTGGGCCATGAGCACTTGCCCGTTTATTTGGTTTAAATGGTAAACCTGGCCTGTACTGTTAGGTATAGGTTTGAAACTCTTTTTAGGTGTATTGAGATCTGAGACATACAAGCCACTGTTAGTACCCAGAAACAGCTGATTCCCTTGCTGCAAGGCGGCATACCCCGTTCCAGAGAGCCCTAAGGTTCTATCTAGTCTGCTAAAGGGAGAACTCAGCTCTACCATTGACAACCCGTTGTTCAATCCCAGCCAAACGTTGTCCTGGGTGTCCTGGTAAAGGGTGTGGATTGTATTATCAAGCAGACCATCCCGTACAGAGGAAGTGAGAATGACCTTGCCCCGGTTGTCCATTATAATCAACCCTTTGTTTTGCGTACCCAAAGCAACGTTGCCGTCTCTAAGAAGAATGGCCTGGTTGATGATCATGTCTTGAAAGAACTCTTCATCTTCTACCGCAAAAGGGCGCACCTGCTGCCCATCATAGAGATATATACCTTGCCTAATGGTCAGAATCAGCAGGTGATTCTTATCAAAGGGCAAGACAGAGGCAATTTTCTTCTGAGCAAAAAAATCACCTCCGGGCAAAAGCTTCAGCTTGTTATTTTCTAATTGATAGAGGCCTTTCCCCCAGGCCTGTGTATAAATGTTTTTATTTACCTGAAAAGAAAACTCCTGCGGCAGCCTTGTACTGATTACCTGCACAGGCTTACCTGGGGTGTATTGGTAGATATACTTGACCGTAAAAAAATAGATATGGCCAGCCTGCTCATAGATGCGCCATACCTCATCAAAATTGCGGTAGTTGCCCGGGAGGCTGTCAGCCAACGAATGGTAGCTAAGCTCCCCCGCCTTATTGGGCATAAAATATCCAAAATCGCCCTGGCTGCCTATATAGACCCGCCCTTCACGCCCTACATGTACAGACCTAACCTTAGTACCAGTTTTCACAGGATACAGATGCCAGGTTGCCCCGTCAAATTCAAGTAGCCCAAAGTTGTTGGCAACGTAGAGAATCTCTCTATCATCCTGCACAATTCCCCAACTCTGGATTCCTCCTTTGAACTCTTCCGGCTTAAAGTTTCTGATCACGGGGTTACCAAAGAAGTAGTGCTGCGCTTGAAGCGTAGTAGTGCAAAGCAGGCAACAGAGGGCTAAAACAGAGTAATAAAATTGTCTCTTCACTACCATCTTAAATATGACATTGCTATTTTCTATCTTAAATGTAGTGACGTATTTGATAAAAAGTGATTTTAAAGATAATTTTTTATAAAAACATCATTTAAAGCCTACCAGACGCTCTTTCACTGTCTTTGTAGTAGTACTGATGTAGTACCACAGCAGGGCTGATGTAGTATTGATGTATTGGTTTTTTAGGAGATTGAATTAACAAATCCGTATTTGGCTCCCACAAAACCATGCACCACTTAACAAAAATTCAATCTATGAAGCAAAAACTACTCATTTTTCTACTCCTGCATTTCTGTGGAGTTGCATTTGCCCAGACTACAATTTCAGGCAGGGTGACCTCGGCTAAAGGTTCTGAGCCTTTGCCAGGTGTGAGCATAATTGTAAAGGGGACCACTGTTGGAGCATCATCAGATGTGAACGGCAATTTCCAAATACAAGCTCCTGCCAATGCCACAACGTTAGTCGTTAGCTACATTGGTTTTACACAGCAGGAGATCCCTATTAACGGGCGAACCACTATCAATGTCTCTTTACAGGAAGACCAGAGAGCTTTAGAGGAAGTAGTGGTTATTGGGTACGGTACGCAACAAAAGAGCCTGGTGACCGGCGCTATTTCTTCTGTAAAAGCTGAAGAGATAGCCACCGTTTCCTCCAGCAGGATTGATCAGGCTTTGCAAGGGCGTACCGCTGGCGTGACTGTTTTACCAGCTTCTGGCTCACCTGGTAGCGGCATGCGCATTAGAGTACGGGGCACAGGATCAAACAAATCTTCAGAGCCCCTTTATATAGTAGACGGGGTGAGAACCGGCGGAATTGAGTATCTGGACCCTTCAGAAATAGCCTCAATTGAGGTTCTCAAAGATGCGGCTTCTGCCGCCATTTATGGATCTGAAGGCGCGAACGGGGTAGTAATCATTACTACCAAGACAGGTAAAACCAACTCCTCAGACATCAACTACAGCTTTCAGTATGGGGTACAGTCAGTAGGTAAGCTAATGCCTATGATGACTGCGCCACAATACCAGCAATACCTGGAAGAAGCAAAGGCAAATGGCAGACCTACGGTTGCTGATATAGCTGGCGTAGGAGAAGGCACTGACTGGTTTGATGAAGTTTTCCAAACCGCTCCACAGCAACGCCACACTATCAACTTTAGCGGAGGCACAGAAAAGTCCAGCATTCTGGTAGGCGGCAGCTATTTCACCCAGGAAGGGGTAATTGGCGGTGACAAGTCACAGTTTGAACGATATACCTTTAGAGTAAACACAGACCACAAGATCAAGTCCTGGCTCAACATTGGGGAGCGTTTTTCTTATTCAAACTTTAACAGAAGTGCGTTGGCTGAGAATGATGAGTTTGGCGGTCTGGTAACCAGCGCTCTTTCCCTAGACCCTATTACGCCCGTCATTTACACAGGTGCTTTACCCGCCCACGTACAAGCTGCCATAGATGAAGGCCACCCTTTGGTGCGGGATGCTAACGGTAACTACTACGGCCTCTCTAATTTTATCAGGGGAGAATATGGCAACCCTTTAGCTAGGATTGCCTCTACTCATGGTAACTCTGTTCAAAATAAATTTGTTGGAAACATCTATGCTGATGTGGAGCCAATTGCAGGCTTGAAATTCACCTCACGTTTTGGTATTGATGGTGCTTTTCAAAAGGACCACGCCTGGACCCCTACTTTCTGGTACTCTAGCGAAAGTAAAAATACTGTAGCAAGTGGCTCTGACAACCAAAACAACTGGTTTACCTGGCAGTGGGAAAACTTTGCTACCTACACTAAAAACATAGGGCAGCACAACTTCACGGTATTGGCAGGTACCTCTGCCATCAAAAGCACATGGAATTTTGTTGGAGGGAGTTATGCAGGTCTGTTCAGGGAGAGTGATGATTTCTCTTATGCAGAAGGCACGCCAGATGATAATGATAAAATTGGAAGCAATACATCAGTCAGTACTTTAGGCTCTTTCTTTGGTAGAGTCTCTTATGACTACGATGGTAAGTACCTCTTGAATGCCTCTTTCAGAAGAGACGGTTCATCTAGATTTGCAGCTGGGAAAAAATGGGGTAATTATCCTTCAGTGTCTTTAGGCTGGGTAGTTTCTAATGAAGATTTCTTTCCAGACACTAAAATCAATCACCTGAAGCTCCGCTCTAGCTGGGGACAAAATGGTTCTACATCTGCTGTAAATCCTGGCCAATGGTTTGCGGCCATTACACCGTCTGGGAAATATTTAGATGCTGCTGGCAACTATTTAGTAGCTGCTTCACCAGACATTATCTCAAACCGCAACCTAATGTGGGAAACAAGTGAGCAGCTGGACTTTGGTCTTGATGTAGGCTTGTTCAACAACCGAGTGTCTTTTACAGTTGATTATTACAATAAAGAAACCAAAGGATTGCTAACCCCAGGTCAGGCACCAGGTTTTGCCGGCAACCCTGCGGGAGACGTCAATGGCGGAAATGTACGCAACAGAGGGTGGGAATTTGAGTTAGCTTACCGCAGCGATGGCCAAAAGGCCTTCCAGTATGAAATTGCGGGTAACTTAACAACAGTTAAAAACAAAGTCACCTATCTGAATCCGCTTGTAAAGGAAATCCCGGGCGCAGGTATTGGCACCGGCTACAATGCAACGGTGTTTCAGG
This sequence comes from Rufibacter ruber, assembly GCF_014138425.1. Taxonomy (NCBI): domain Bacteria; kingdom Pseudomonadati; phylum Bacteroidota; class Cytophagia; order Cytophagales; family Hymenobacteraceae; genus Rufibacter; species Rufibacter ruber. The sequence continues at coordinate 39,212 of NZ_JACJIQ010000001.1, read as the reverse complement.
AGGGATACCCCATCTGGTATCTGCGCGGCTATAAAACAGATGGCATCTTACAAAACAAGCAGCAAGTTGATGAATATCTGGCAGGTGGTCTGAAAGGCTATGTTCCGGTACCCGGCGACCCTAGGGTGGTTGACGTAAACGGTGACAACCAAATCTCACCGGCAGATCATACAATGATAGGTAGCCCTCATCCAGATATGGTATTTGGTGTTCGTGTCAACCTTGCTTATAAAGGTTTTGACCTACTTGCCTTCTTACAAGGGCAATTTGGCAATGAGATCCTGATGGGCTTTAACCGCGTTGACCGCCCTACCGCCAACAAACCGGCTTTCTTCTTTGAAGACCGCTGGACCGGAGAAGGCAGCACCCAAACCTGGTTCAGAGCAAACACTGACAATGATAAAATCTACAACAGCGATCTAATGGTTTTTGATGGCTCTTATGCACGCTTACGCCAATTACAGGTTGGCTATACATTACCAAGCACTGTAACCAGCAGATTAAAGATCAAGAATGCCAGAGTCTATGTTTCGCTTGACAACTACTTCACTTTCACAGACTACCCAGGCCTGGACCCAGAGGCGGGCAGTAACAATGCCAACAGCTTAGGCATTGACCGTGGTACCTACCCTGTACCCAGATTGGCAATGTTTGGTCTAAACTTCAACTTCTAAGTAGAATCCTCATGACAAAGAATTATATAAAATGCGCGCTGTTAAGTTTTACCCTCTTAACCGGAGCTACTGGCTGTGAAGACTTTCTAGAACAACCGGTTCCAGGAAAGTTATCTGAAGAAGGGTTTTATAAAACAGACTCAGATGCGCTACAGGCCACTACCGCCATCTATGACATCATGCAGGCCCATTATAATACCGCATGGAGCAGTATTTACATGGTAAAGCTAATGCCCTCAGATGAAAGCAATGCCGCCGGCAGCGGTTCAGGTGACCAGCCGGCCTACCAAACCTTAGATGATTTCAACTTTGACAGTGAAAATGCGGCCGTAAAGGCAGCGTGGGATCTCACGTACCGTGCCGTTTTCAGAGCCAACAAAGTAGTCAAGAACGTTCCACCTGAAAATGCTTTACGCAAAAGGCTTATTGCCGAAGCTAAATTCTTAAGAGCCTTTAATTATTTTGAATTGGTAACGCTTTGGGGAGACGTACCCCTGGTGTTAGATGAGGTACCGGCGGAGCAATGGACCAGCACTCCCCGCGCCCCCAAAGCCGAAGTCTATGCTCAAATTGAGAAAGATTTACAGGAAGCCATTACCGACCTGCCCCTTAAAAGCGGTTATTCTGCCGCAGACAAGTTCAGGGCGTCTAAGGGAACGGCACAAGCCTTACTTGGGAAAGTATTCCTGTTCCAGGAAAAATGGAATGATGCCGCTACACAGTTTGAAAATGTGATATCTTCTAAGGAATATGGTCTGGAATCTTCTGTTGGAATAGTATTCTCTAAAAAAGGTGAGTTTGGGAAAGAATCCTTATTTGAAATTTCCTTCTCCTCTATAGAGAGATACAACTGGGGCAACTTTCCCTGGGACAGTAGACCAGAAAGTAACATTCACCTGCAGTTAATGGGGCCAAGAAGTGACTTCTATGTGAAAGCCCCTTCTGATTCACTCATAGGGGGTTGGGGGTTCAACTCCCCCAAAGCAAAGCTGTACCAGGCTTTCACCGCAGCCGGTGATGTAAAAAGAAGAGAGGTGACCGTTATGTCTGAAGCTGAACTAAAAGCAAAAGGCGGCAACTGGACAAACCCTAACGCCTATGAGTATGAGGGCTATTTTCAGCGTAAGTACGGCACCTATTTATCCCAAACGTCAACCACAGATGGTGATGCCGCCGAACTTAACTATGGTACCAACTGGCGTATGATACGGTATGCAGACGTTTTATTAATGGCGGCAGAAGCATACTACCGCGCGGGAAATGCGGGCAAGGCGCAGGAATATCTAAATGACGTAAGGGAGAGATCTGAGTTGCCTGAAATATTCCCAACTGGTACTGATCTTTTCAACGCCATAGTGAGAGAAAGATACCTGGAGCTTGCCTTTGAAGGCTTCCGCTATCAGGACTTGGTACGTTGGGGACTGGCTACCCAAGAACTTGGACCCTTAGGGTATCAAGCCAACAAGCACAACCTGTTACCTATTCCTGGGGCAGACATCAGAATAGCTGGTTTATCACAAAACCCTGGCTATTGATACTAAAGCAGTTTCTGCAGGAGCAGCGGGTAACGCTACTGCTCCTGCAGAAACTGCTTTTTCTAAGACAAACAACATTGAAACAACAGACAGAAGGCTAAGCAGGTAGAAGTCTCTACTAACTGAAACCCACAGGTGTGGGTATATTAAGGATCAAGCATTCCCAACTCAGCCAACTACGGGGAATGAGGCCTTCAGTAAGACAAGCGTTCACCTCCCGCCTGGTACTTCAAAACTAAAATAAAATGAAATTTAAACGTTACGTGGCGTTTTGCCTGGGGCTTGCCATGTCCAGTGGGGTGGCCGTGGCCCAGACGCCGCGCTTCAATGAACTGGTATGGGCAGATGAGTTCAACGGGAAAGGAACCTTGGATGCAACTAAATGGACCTATGACCTGGGCAGTAAGAACAACGGCTGGGGAAATCAGGAACTGCAGCATTACACCAATGCCCCTGAGAACGTACGGCAGGAGAATGGCCATCTGGTGATTGAAGCGCTTAAAAAAGACGGGAAATGGACCTCCGCCCGCGTGAAAACCCAGGGGAAATACGGTTTTACATACGGCCGGGCTGAATTTAGAGCCAAACTCCCAACGGGAGTAGGCACGTGGCCCGCCCTCTGGTTGCTGGGGGAGAGCATTACCACCAAAGACTGGCCAGCCTGCGGCGAAATTGACGTGATGGAACATGTGGGGAGACAACTGGGGCGGGTACAATCTGTCCTGCACACCCCAGCCAGCCACGGCAATACGGTCAATTTAGACGCCACCATGGTACCAGATGCCACTTCGGCTTTTCACCTGTATGCCATGGAATGGACCGAGCAGGACATCAAGTTTTACGTAGATGACAAGCTTTTCTACACCTATGCGCCAGCGGTTCAAGATGCCAGCACCTGGCCTTTCAAGGATGACTTCTTCCTCATCATCAATCTGGCCATTGGCGGAAACCTGGGCAGCGAAGCGTCTCTGGAAACCGACGGCAAGAAAAACGGAGTAGATCCGGCCCTGACCAGAGCCAGATATGAGGTAGACTACGTACGGGTGTACCAGAACTTTAAAGAGTTATCTCTTTCTGGGCCTTCTCAGCTCAACCCTATGTCAAAGAAGGCCACCTTCACCGCCAGTAAAGTGACAGATGCTTCTTATAAATGGGTTCTTCCGGCTGGCGCAACCATAGTGAAAGGGCAAGGCACGCCTGAAATACAGGTAAACTGGGGAAAAGCCTCGGGACCCGTACGGGTGCAGATGACCTTGAATGGCCAAACGTACCAAAAGACCTTACACGTAAAAGCCTCAAAACAAGCGGCGGGTAGTCCCTCTGCCCCTAAAAACGTTGGCTCTTCCACCAAGTAAACCTGTTTAGAATCTTCAGATTCCCCACCTCAAATTATTTCATTCACTTAAGCTGAGACAAAGAAACTTACCCTCCGCACGGCGGTGTGGGCGGGTGTGTACAGCCTCACAACTAACTCTTTCCCTATGAAAAGGACTGCAATCCCTCTCCTTTTGCTTCTAAGTTATCTTACCGCCTTTACCTCCTTCGGGCAGAAGAACCAGAAGGTACCTACTGAAAAGCGCATAGAAGACCTTTTGGCCAAGATGACGCTGGAAGAAAAAGTAGGACAGCTCAACTTTGTGGTAGGCGACCTCTTTAACACCGGCCCCACCGTGCGCACCTCAGAATCTGACCGGTTCAATGAGGCCATCAGGAAAGGTTCCATCACGGGCATCTTCAACATTCACGGCGCTGACTATATTGGTAAACTACAAAAAATTGCCGTAAAGGAGTCCCGACTGGGAATTCCCTTACTCATTGGGGCTGATATCATTCACGGCTTTAAAACAGTGTTCCCTATTCCGCTGGGCGAATCTGCCAGCTGGGACCTGGCTGCCATTGAGATGGGTTCGCGCGTAGCCGCCATTGAATCAACTGCGGGGGGTATTAACCTCACCTTCGCGCCCATGGTTGACATTGCCCGTGATTCGCGCTGGGGCCGCACCGCCGAGGGCGCCGGGGAAGACCCGTATCTGGGTTCTCTCATTGCCGCCGCCCGCGTAAAAGGCTTTCAGGGCAAAGACCTGTCTGACCCGCGCACCATGGCGGCCTGCGTGAAACATTTTGTGGCCTACGGCGCCGCCGAAGCCGGGCGTGATTACAATACCACAGACATGTCTGAGTACCTGCTGCGCGATGTGTACCTTCCGCCGTTCAAGGCGGCCTTAGACGCCGGTTCTGCCACCTTGATGTCTGCCTTCAATGAGTTGAATGGCATTCCGGCCACGGGCAATATGTTTACCATGCAGCAGATTCTGCGCAAGGAATGGGGCTTTCAGGGCGCAGTGATCTCAGACTGGCAGAACATCACCGAAATGGTGAACCACGGCTACTCCAAAGACCACGCCCAAGCCGCCGAGCAGGCCCTGAAAGCCGGTACCGATGTAGACATGATGGGCGAAGCCTATCTGAAATTCATCCCTGAACTGGTGCGCAGCGGTAAGTTTGACGAGAAAATCCTGAACGAATCGGTGCGCCGCGTGCTGTGGCTCAAGTTCAAACTGGGCCTGTTTGACAACCCTTACCTGTACTCCAGCACCAAACGGGAGAAAAACGAGATACGCAGCAAAGAGAATCTGGCCGCTGCCTTTGACATGGCCCGCAAATCAATTGTGCTGCTCAAGAACCAGGGCAACGTGCTACCGCTCACCGCTAATGTGAAGAAGATTGCGGTGATTGGTCCGCTGGCCAACAACAAGGCCGACATGAACGGTACCTGGTCATTCTTCGGGGAGGAGCAGCACCCGGTCACGTTCCTGGAAGGAATCAGGAAGTACGCCAAAGGCGCTGAGGTGACATATGCCCAGGGCTGTGAACTCTACAGCAACTCCACCTCCCTCTTCCAGGAGGCCGTAGCCGCCGCCCGTAACGCAGATGTGGTCATCATGGCCATTGGTGAAAGTGCCGTAATGAACGGGGAAGGCGCCTCGCGCGCTGACATTGGTCTCCCCGGCGTGCAATTAGATCTGGTGAAGGAAATCCATAAAACCGGCAAGCCCATAGTAGCTTTGGTGAGCAGCGGCCGCGCGTTGGAACTGAGCTGGCTAGACCAGAACATTCCGGCCATTCTGGCCACCTGGTCCTTGGGTTCAGAAGCCGGAAACGCAGCGGCCAGCGTACTATACGGCGAGTACAACCCGGCCGGCAAACTGCCGCTTTCTTTCCCGCGCCACGTGGGGCAGCTGCCCCTGTATTACAACTACAAGAACACCGGCCGTATGTATGAGGGCGACCACTCTGAACCCGGCAGCGAGCGCGTGTACAAATCCCGCTACCGCGATGTGCCCAACACGCCGCTCTACCCCTTTGGGTACGGCTTGAGCTACACCAATTTCAGCTACGGCAAACTCAGGTTAAACAAAAGCAGCATCTCAGGTAATGAGCCGCTGGTGGTGAGCGTAGACGTGACCAACGCCGGAAATGTAGCCGGCGAAGAGGTGGTGCAGCTGTACATCCAGGACCTGGTGGGCAGCACCGCCCGCCCCGTGAAACAGCTCAAGAAGTTCCAGAAACTGGCCTTCGCCCCCGGCGAAACCAAAACCATCACCTTCACCCTCACCAAAGAAGACCTCTCCTTCTGGCGCCAAGATATGACATTTGGCGCGGAGCCCGGTGATTTCAAAATAATGGTGGGCGGAAATTCACGGGATGTGCAGACGTTGCCGTTTACCTTGACAGCCCTGTAATTACAATTTCCTGTTTTGGGGCTGTTTTCCTGAAAACAAGCCAAAAACGCCAGCAGCACTAGCTGGCGTTATTGTTTTCTATACCTTGATTCTTCCCTTCTAACATCACGCGCTGTGATTTCTTGTTAGATTGAGCTGAAAAAATGAACCCGATAAAAGTAGTTGGCCTAGCAAAAACAAGAGGATCAGTACAGCAAAGACGTTCTGTAAGGCATGAGAAATATCAATTGGCACATGCAGATACAGCAGCAAAGGGATGGTTAGAAAACAGTGCAGGAAAACATTCCTATAAGACAAGACCTTCCCTTTTCTCTCTAAAAAATAATAGGCCCCCGCCAAAACCAACAGCCAGAAGTGCGCAAAAACACTTACTAAAGCGTACGGCGGAAGAATGACCGTATGCCAACCTGGAATCACTGAAACCGCAATGTCCTCAGAAAAGACCAACCTGATAAGTAGGAAAAAGAACAGGTTGAGGTAAATAAGATAGGTTCTCCGCATACAGTTAGGGCGCTGGCAGGTTAGACATTGTGTTTTCGGCCTGTTTTCTGGAAAACAGGCCAGAAACAGAAAGAACGCCTATATTTTATACGCCTGCCGGGCCAGCAGTTTCCAATGTCCGCGTTGCTTCTGCCACACCAGCAGCACGCCCAGTTTCACCGTGCCCGGGTTTCCGCTGTCATTGGTGGTGGCGGAGAGCTGGTGCCGCACAATGGCTGTCTTGCCAGAAACCTGAATGGTCTGGTTGGTCAGGTCAACGGTTACAAAATCTGATTTCCCGCTGGCCAGGGTCTCCACGAAGGTGGTTTTGTCCTCAATTTTACCGCTGGAGTGGCCGTAGCTCAGTTTATCGGTCACCAAGGCCTCCAGCGCGGCCCTTTCCCCAGAGATCAAAGCGGCTTTGAACTGATCTACGGCGGCGGCTACTTTGTTCTCTTCCTGGGTTCGCTTTGACTGTGCCTGGGCGGGCAACAGAAACACCAAAAAACAGATAACCCATAAAGAAAGGAACCTTTTCATACACTGAAATTTAAAACCACCCCCGGCAGCGGACTTCAAGATAATCATTCTTCGGCTATCGCCGAAAGCAGCACATACTAAAGTTGCCAAAAAGAGAGTTAGCTTCAATAAGAATTCTTCTATATAGCATTTCAATAACGCACACCTGTTATTTTATTCACTATGAATGTCTTCTCTTCTCCGTTCTCCCGCTTAAAAATGAATTTGGCGGTCCTTTATTTGCTGGCAATCCCCCTCTTAACTGCGTGCAATCCGCCGGCGGCAGTTGAGAAAAAACAGGTGAAAGTGCTGGGGTACGGTAGCGTGACGGCTTACCCAGATTATGCCGAGATCTCAGTGGAGTCTTCTTTCACCAAAGACCGCATGAAAGACGCCGTGAAAGAAGTGCTGGTGGTGACCAATGAGGCGATGGCGCTGGCCAAGAAATTCACCAACGCGCCAGAAGACGTTAGGGTGAGCAGCATTTCTGCGAACAAAGACTATGAGTATGCCAACGGGAAGCAGAAGTTTCTGGGGTATAACTCGGCCCAGTCTATCACGGTTAAAATCTCTGACCTCAAGAAGCTGGAGGCGTTTATGGAGGAGCTGCTCACCCTCAGAATCAACCGGATCCAGAACATCAGCTATTCGCACACCAAAGCAGACAGCCTGCGCCGCGAAGCCAGTGCGCTGGCCCTGGCAGATGCCACCAAGGCCGCCGACCAGCTTTGCCAGGCCAGCAACGCCAAAAGAGGCGCGGTGCTGGAGGTAGCCAATTACCGTACCCTGGAGACTGAAGACCGCGAGGTGTACGCGCAGCAGGAAGTGAACATGGGTTTGTACGGCAAGGGGTTTGGCGGCGAAGGCTTTAAAATCACCCCTGAACTGCTCAGATTCAAGGGCACCTGCCACGTGGTCTTTGAAATGGAGTAATTTATTTCTGTTTTGGGGCTGTTTTTAAGAAAACAGCCCCAAAATAGAAATCCTGCTACCACGCCACCGGTGGCTCGGCATCTGGGTTCCAGACCCGCCGGGCCAGCTCATTCAAGGCCAGGCGGGCGGGCCTGAAACCGTCAGCGAGTTGATGGTACACCTGGGCCAGTTCCAATTGATAGGCCAGTTTGTGGTGGGCGGCAGTCTTAAAGCTTGTGCGGCCTATGTCTTCATAGAAAGAGAAATCTGGCGCGCCGCGCTGCTGCCGCCGTTCAACCCAGGCATGGAACATGCCAGACAGGAACAAGGCGTAGTTGCCTATGTGAACACGTATCAAAAAAGCTTCGGCGGCCGAGGCGGTGGCCAGCGCCTCCAGCATCTCTACAATATAATTGAACTGGTGCGGCAGCTTCTCATGGGGGGATTGCAGTTGCTGGGTTTTGGAGAACTTCAGGAGCAAAGCGCCAATGTAGTCGGCCAGTTCGCGGTCTTCAATGCCCTGGCGCCTGAGCACGGTACGGGCTAAGATGTAGAAATACAGCTGCTGCGACACCTGCACCTGCCCTTCACGGGAGAGAAGCGCCCGGGTGAGGGCGTCATTGTCCAGCATCTCGTCGCGGCACTCGGGGTCGCTGAGCAGTTCTATGAGAGAGATACGGCTGCCCTGGCGGGATAAGACCCGCGCCACAAAATCAAAATCGGTGGCGGTGAATTGGGCACGGCAGTTGGCTAATACCATGGTTCCTACTCCTTTCCAAGTTCGTAGTTTAAACGTACAGATTGAATTTTTACCACTCTGAAAACCATAGATGGCTGCATGTCTAAGAACGTAATGGTATTTTAGAAGGTTGTACCGCAGGCATTGCCTCCCGCCTGGTTACACGGGCCGTGCGTTTTCGGCCTGTTTTCTGGAAAACAGGCCGAAAACGGGTTAAGCTTCCTGCCCGTTGCTGAACTGGTCAATCATGTCTTGCAGCACGTCTTTGCCGTAGCCAATCTGGTTGGCGTAGTGCAGGCACAGGTTGTACTCCCGCCTGGCCATGTGCCCGTCCTGCATCATCATCTGCACCAGCGTCTGCAGTTCCAGGGTTTTCTGCAGCCCCTCTTCCGGGATGGTGAAGGTGAGGTTGGTCACGTTGTCGCCAATGGCGCGGGTGTCTTCCTCTGACAGGTTGAGCTGCTGGCCAATGGTGACCAGGAAGTCGCTCTCCTCCTCTTCAATGTTTCTATCGGCTATGGCCACCAGCACCAGGTTCTGGAAGAAGGCCAGCTTTTTCTCTTTGGTATCAAATACGTCGTCAAATGATTTTCCGGTTGCCATGTGGTTTGGGGTTTGGTAAGTTCTCTCTCTTACTGGAATCTGGGGGGAAGGTTTTAATGCTTCTTCTATTCTGTGGTAGCCCTCTCCCTATTACAAATGCCGATACTCCCCCTGTGAAGGGGGCGAAGGGGGATGTTGACACCGGCTGTTCACGCATTGCTGATACTCCTCTCCTCGGAGGGGTGGGTCTCACGCATAGCTGAACTCCCCGCGACTCCCCGTCGAGTCTGGAGACTCGACCCATCGTTTGGCACGAGACTTCAGTCTCGCGCCAGTTCCAGTATTCAACCATCTGCAACACCGCCCGCTCATAAAGACCTCGTAGCGTCCGGAGGACCTGCGAGCGTCTGCGCCAACAGCTACCCCAACCCTGAAAATCCTGCTTCTCATAACTTGAGCCATCCTCATCCTACCCTTCTCCCAGCGGGAGAAGGAACATGGAAGTTTGCGTTTTCGGGCTGTTTTGGCCAAAACAGCCCGAAAACGCAAAAGAGCCTGCCCGGCTTCACAACCAGACAGGCTCTTTTCATATCAAGGTGAATCCATTCACACCTTCACTCCTTCACGCATTAAACTAACCAATGGCCTGCTCCAGATCAGCAATTAAATCTTCCACGTCTTCAATACCAACACTCAACCGAATCAGGGAATCTGACAAGCCGCCTTTCAGGCGCTCTACCTGCGGAATGCTGGCGTGGGTCATGGTGGCGGGGTGGCCGCAGAGCGATTCTACGCCGCCCAGCGACTCGGCCAGGGCGAAATAATGGAGTTTCTCCAGTACCTGTATGGCGTCTTCCTGCTTGTCGCCTTTCAAGACAAACGAAATCATGCCCCCGAAATCGCGCATCTGGTCTTTGGCAATCTGGTGGTTGGGGTGGCTCTCAAAGCCGGGCCAGAAGACTTTTTCTACTTTGGGGTGCTGTTTCAGGTATTCGGCAATTTTGCGGCCGTTCTCACAGTGGCGCTGCATGCGCACGTGCAGGGTTTTCAGGCCGCGCAGCACCAGGAAGCAGTCCTGCGGGCCAGGCGTTCCGCCGCAGGCGTTCTGCAAAAATGCCAGTTTCTCTGCCATTGCGTCTTCTTTCACCACAATTGCGCCCATCACCACGTCTGAGTGACCGGCCATGTACTTGGTGAGCGAGTGCATGACAATGTCAGCACCCAAGTCCAACGGGGTCTGCAGGTACGGCGTGCTGAAAGTGTTGTCTACCACCAGCGTGAGGTTGTGCTTTTTGCAGATATCGGCGGCGCCTTTGATGTCAATGATGTTCAACAGCGGATTGGTTGGCGTTTCTACCCACACCATTTTGGTATTCTCCGTTACATACTGCTCAATACTGCTGATATCGGCCATAGACACAAACGTGAACTTGATGCCGTAGTCCTGGAACACCTTGGTAAAGATGCGGTAGGTGCCGCCGTATAGGTCGTTGGTAGAGATAACTTCGTCACCGGGTTTCAGCATCTTGATGATGCAGTCAGTGGCGGCCATGCCCGAGGCGAAGCAAAGCCCGTGTTTGCCGTTCTCCAGGGCGGCAATGGCATTTTGCAAGGCGGTGCGGGTGGGGTTGTGCGTGCGGCTGTACTCGTAGCCGTTGTGGTCGCCGGGCGAACGCTGCACGTAGGTACTGGTTTGGTAAATAGGGGTCATGATGGCACCGGTGGTTGGGTCTGGCGCCACGCCCGCGTGTATGGTTTTAGTTCCGAATTTCATCCTTTCTTATACGGTAGTCTAGGCGCAAGTTAGAGAAATTAACGCTCCTTTTGCAAGGCCGCCCGCCGCAGCCTTTGTGCCCGTTTAGCCGTACTTTGGGAAAAACACCCGATATTGGGCCTGCCTATGTGGAAGAAACTCCTGCAACAGAACTCCGGAACGCTCATTTACTCTCTGCTGCTGGTGGTGGTGCCGGTGGTGGTGAGCTCGGGCCTGGGGTTCTGGCTCTACCGCAACCAGGAGCTCATGCACTCCCTCACCCCCGAGCAGATGCTGCTCTACTACCTGCTCATCTCGCTCACCATGGCCTTCGCGCTTACGCCCACCACGTTTGTAGCCTTGGCTACGGGCTTCTTCGTGGGCTGGGAAGGTTTTCCGGGCGTAGTCATCGCCTATGGCGCGGCTGCTTTGATTGGTTACCAGATGGCGCGGCTCATTGACCAGGGCAAATTGGAGCGCCTGCTGCACCAGTTCCCCAAGGCCGAGGGAATCCGGGACGAACTCCGGAGCCAGAGCTGGAGCCTGATTATCCTGACCCGCATCTCGCCGGTGCTGCCCTTCGCGTTCATGACCTTTGTGCTGTCTCTGGTGCGGGTACCCCGAATGCGGTTTCTGGTGGCCAGCATGGTGGGCATGCTGCCGCGCACGCTGTTCTTTTTCTGGGTGGGCACGCAGGCCCAGGATTTGCTGGCGCTGCTGCAAAACCCCAATGCGGGCACCAGCGGCAAACTCCTGATGGGTGGGCTGGTGGTGATTTCCTTCGGGGGGCTGTACGTGCTGCTGAACCGGGCGTTTAAAAAGGCGCTGGCGAAGTCTGCTTAGGCATTCATCTTTGCTTTGCCATTTGGGTCAGGGTCCTTCCGCTTGGTCTTTAGGGCCAACTCCCCCCCCTTTTGCCCTTCAGGAAGAATCCAGGGGGGCGAACTAGAAAAGCAGCTCCGTTTACTACGCGGTTTGTCTTCAAGCTCTTATCTCCGTTTCTGGGCTGTTTTCGTGAAAGTAGGCCCAAAACAGCGGGGGCTTATGGTCGCTAGCGCTCCGATGCAGGGTGTGAAGGAAATGCTTTTAAGTGATTAGCCGGCGTGGTCGCATAGGGAGGCGAGCCCCAAACCTTCTGATTTACAGCGGTTGTGCCACAACTTTCAGAAATTTCTTAAAAATCTTTGCCCCAATACTTGCGTATAAAGGAGAAAGCTGCTACTTTTGCATCACTAAATAACTGGTCACGTAGCTCAACTGGATAGAGCATCTGACTACGAATCAGAAGGTTTGGGGTTCGACTCCCTACGCGACCACTTAAAGCCCTTTAGCGAAAGCTGAAGGGCTTTTTTTGTTTTCATCAAATCAGGTTTTACATTCTTTAATTGCATTTGATCATATACAACTTAAATTTGAAGAGACAAAACACGCAAGACCTCATAGAGATTTAAAAAAAAGATAATAATGGAAATTATAATTCAAAAGACCTTTTATAAAGTTGTCGATTTTGTAACCTGGCTTAAAAATGGCCAACTAAAGCTTTCTCCTGAGTTTCAAAGAAGATCTGTATGGAAGTCAGGAGCAAAATCATATTTAATTGACACTATTATAAGAGGAATGCCTATTCCAATTATTTTTCTCAGAGATAAAAGAATCAATATAAATCAATTTGAACCATTAAGAGAAGTAGTCGACGGACAACAAAGACTTAGAACCGTATTAAGCTTTGTATGCCCTGAGTTCTTAGAAGATTATAATGAAGATAGAGACTATTTCACAATTTCAAAAGCACATAATGAAGAACTATCTGGCTTAAAATTTTCGGAACTAGATGACGAACTAAAAAGCAGGATTTTGGACTACGAATTTGATGTCCACATACTTCCTTCTAAAATTGATGATAGAGAAATCATTCAAATTTTCAGAAGAATGAATTCTACAAGCTATACAGTTAATAAACAAGAATTAAGGAATGCTCAGTATTTCGGAGAGTTTAAAACTTCAGTTTACGGCTTAGCTGCCGAACAATTGAAACGTTGGCGAAAGTGGAAAATCTTCTCAGAAGATAGTATTTCTCGAATGGATGAGGTAGAGCTAACCTCAGAATGCATTGGCGTAATGATTCAAAAAGGTATATTTGGAAAAACACCTAAGAGGCTTGATGATTTATATGCTGATTTCGATGAGCAGTATCCATATAGAGAAGAGACAGAGAAAAGGTTCCGAATTGTAATGGATATAATAGATGAGCACTTCGGAACTACATCTTCAGAGATTGTACTACTCAAAAAAACTCTTTTTTATACTTTTTTCAGCTTCTTATATTGGTATATTTTTAATTTTCAAGACCTCTCTATCAAGGCAAAACCTAAAAGATTAACTACAGAATATATTAGCCGAATTAAATTAGCAAATGATAGATTAAAAAACAGGACAGCTCCTCAAGAGGTTTTAGAAGCTACAGACAGAAGAACTACTAATCCACAAGAGAGAAATGACCTTTTCAACTATCTTAAAGTGCAAATAGAAAATGCCTAAACTCTCTATTCGTTTATTCGAAAAGTTTGAGATTAGTACTGCATCTATTGAAAGCACAAGGAATAAAATGGAACTTTTATTTTCAAGTGGAACCATAGACCTGCAAGATATAATTCATTCTTATTCTGGTTTATATATGGAACTGTTCACTGATTTTGAAGCCCTCCTAGAAGAACTTTTTTTTGGCTTATATGATGGTACATATATCTCAAAACATTATACAATAACTAAAAAATCTAAAATTTCGCCTTCGACCGAGATTCAACCCATTATTTATGGAGGCCAATCTTATGTTAATTGGCTCCCTTATGACCAACATATTCTAAAGAGAGCTAAACTTTTCTTTGCACAAGGGGAACCTTTCTGTCAATTGACTTCCTTAGAGCAAAAGAAAATCAAGGAATACCATATAATTAGAAATGCAATAGCACATAAAAGTCAACATAGTCTTTTAGAATTCAATAAAATAATAGCACCTTTAACACTTCTTCCTAGTGAAAAAACTCCAGCAGGTTATTTAAGAAGTAAACCTAGTAGCGGGCAAACTCAATTTGAAATCGCAATTATTGAATTGAAGCTTCTAACCAAAAAGTTATGTCTTTAATTCATACACATTAGATTTTTCTCTGCTATAAAACAAAAAGCCCTATTATTTAATTTAATTCAAACTCACTTCCAACATTAACCGCTTTATTCCGTATTTTAAGTAAAAAAAATTATTCTTTTCAATATAATCTATTATAAAATATTTCATCTATGACATAAATGGCATATTCTATTTATGCCTAAGAATAAATTTTATAATACAACACCTACCCCACCACCCATTCCTCCACAATAAAACCACACCGCCTTTCCAAAATAAAACCTACCTTTATTTAAAACCCACTTCCCGCCTGCCCATGAACGAAACCTCCCAACTCCTCTCGTTCTCCCCTGCCAGCACAGCGCTTCAGCCCGAAGACCTGTATGGCATCTTTATGCAGGCACCGGCCATGATGTGCGTGTTCAAAGGCCCAGACCACGTGTTTGCCTTTGTGAACCCGCCGTACCAGGCGCTGGTGGGTGACCGGCCGCTGCTGGGCAAACCCATTGCTGAGGCCATGCCCGAGTTGGAAGGGCAGCCTATCTTTGGGCTACTGGACCGCGTGTACCAGACCGGGGAGCCATTCCATGCCCATGAAATGCAGGTGCGGCTTTACCATGACAACTCCAACCAGAACCTGGGCGAGAATTACTACAATTTTGTGTACCAGGCCACCCATGACCTGAGCGGGCAGATAGACGGGGTGCTGGTGTTCGCCTATGAGGTCACCGCCCAGGTGCAGGCCCGGCAAGAAACCGAAAAGCTGAACCTGGAACTGCAGACCCTGAACCAACAGCTGGAGACGCGCGTGCAGGAACGCACCCAGGAAGTGCTGGAAGCCCGCGCTGATGCCCTGCGGGAATGGGAGCGCCTGCAGGACCTCTTCATGCAGGCCCTCTCCCCCATCTGCATCTTAGACGGCCCCCAGCTGGTGTACCAATTAGTGAACCCCGCGTACCAGCAGGCTTTCCCGGGCCGGGAGTTGCAGGGCAAGCCTTTGCTGGAGGCAATGCCTGAGTTGAAAACCTCTGAACTGCCCGCCATTCTGGAGAACGTCTACCAAACCGGCCAAACCTTTGTGGCGCAGGAGTTCCCCGTCCAAATTGCCCGCTTTGCCGAGGGGCCCCTGGAAGAGATGTACTGGAACATCACCTACCAGGCCCGTTACAACCGGCAGGGTCAAATAGACGGCATCATGGTATTTGCCTCTGAGGTAGCAGACCAGGTACATGCCCGGCTGGCCGCCGAAGGAAGTGCCCAGCAGCTTAGACTGGTGACAGACGCGCTGCCGGTGCTCATCAGCTACATTGACCAGGAGGAAAAGTACCAATTCACCAATAAATCTTATGAAACCTGGTTTCCGCTCAAAGCGGAAGACCTGTTAGGCAGAAAAGTACAGGACGTGGTAGGCAAGCACTCGTACCAGAACGTCAAACAATACATTGACCGGGCCCTGACTGGGGAACGGCTAGACTTTGAGGCCACCATGCCCTACCGGGAAGGCTTTACCAGACATATCTCCACCAGTTACGTGCCAGACATCCAGGAAGGCGAGGTAAAGGGGTTCTTTGCCCTGGTAACAGACATCACCCATCAGAAGGAGGCGCGCCTGGCGGTAGAGGAGAGTGAAAAACAGGCAAAGGCCCTGGCGCAGGAGTTAGAGCAGACCAATGAAGACCTGCGCCACACCAACCAGCAGCTCACCCACATCAACGTAGACTTAGACAACTTCATCTACACGGCCTCGCATGACCTCAAAGGCCCCATCCTGAACATTGACGGCCTGCTCACCGCCCTCCTGGAAGACCTGCCCCCCGACAGCCTGGCCCCTGTGCAGGTGCAGCAAACCGTAGAGTTGATGCAGAAATCAGTACAGCGGTTCAAGCGTACCATTGAACACCTCACAGAGATCACCAAGCTGCAGAAGGAAAACCGCCCCTCTACCACGTCAGTGCAACTGCAGGAGGTGTTCAATGACACCCTGTTAGACTTGGACCAGGCCGTGAAGGAGGCGCAGGCACAGGTCATAGCTGAGGGCATAGCAGGCGTCACCTTCCAGTTCTCAGAGAAAAGTCTGCGCAGCATTGTGTACAACCTGCTCTCTAATGCCATCAAATACGCTTCGCCAGAGCGGCCGCCGGTGGTACGGCTGCGGTACCGGCAGACTTCTGAACACCATCTTCTCTCTGTGCAGGATAACGGGCTGGGCATGAACCTGCAGCGCAACCACCAGCTGTTTGGCATGTTTCAGCGGTTGCATGACCACGTAGAAGGCTCAGGTATTGGCCTGTACATGGTCAAGCGCATGATAGACAACGCCGGGGGCCGTATTGAGGTAGAAAGCGAACCAGGGAAGGGCTCTACCTTTACCGTCTTCCTTCCGCGGTAAGCGGGAACAGGATTGCGCAACCAGTGAAAGCGGAGCCCGGCTGCTCTGCTCAGGAACAGCGCTTGTTGAACCTGCCTTTCCTGTGGGAACGGCTCAGGGCCAGAACCCAGGCCAGCCCCGGAACCGCCAGCCAACACCCCGGCGCCTGAGCACCCGTGCCGCAGGGCTGCCTTTCTGTTTTTGGCCTGTTTTTGAAAAAGTAGCCCGAAAACAGAAAAGCCAGTACTTTGCCCGCCTTCCTGCTACGCAGCAAAAGCAGGTTCTCCTGCTTTCACCCCAGCCCGGTGCACCATGAAACGTTAGAAACCAGGAACGCCCCAGGCCGGCCTCTCCCCCAGAGCCGTTGGGAACCCGGCAATCAGGTTAGACCAGTCTACTGCCCGCAAACCTGCCCGCCTTCAGCCACTCTGCGGCATCTTCCTTCCGGGAGAAGGACCTGAACTCAATGGGAGAGCCCAGCTGCATAAAGGTTTCATCTGTCACTGAGAGCGCCCGTACCTCATGGCTCTGCAGGGAATCATTCAGGCGGGCAAACCGCTTCAGGCGCGTAGCGGTCAGGGCCACCAGAAACTTCCAGATGAGTTTTTTGTACGCGTCATCCTGTATCTGGCTCACCATCACCCGGCTGGAGTCTAACAGCAGGTTGCTGGCGTCATAGCTGATCACGTGCTCGGCCACCATGTCCAGCGCCCGCGACAGCTCGGCCAGGCCGTACTCAGATACGTTCGGAAGCTCCGCCGAGAGGATATCAAAGGCGGGGTTAAAATCAATGGTGATAAGCCAGTTCTGGTAAACAATCATGGGCGTTGCCTGAATTACGCGGCGGCAATAGTACGCAGAAATTGTTGATCAGTTGTTTTCTCAGATGTGAAAATATTGTTCTTTTTTCTGCCGCCGCGGCCGGTGGCCTGACAAGTGCCACCGGCCGGGTTTCCTCCCGTTGGGTGGAGGTCTGGGAGAAGTTCTTTAGCCGGTTGCAGGCCCATCTCCAGGCACGGCCGCAAGGCTTATCTGAGGCTCCTTCTGCGCCAGAAAATACGTGTACTCCCGGCAAGACCCGGAGCCGCTGTTTTAGCGCTGTTTTCCCAAAAACAGCGCTAAAACGCATTTGCACACCACCGGGCAGCCAGGGCCGGAGGCTACGCCAGAACTGTAACGTTCAACTCTCTTTCAGTAGGCATTCCCAGCGTGTTCCAAAGAGGTGAGCCAAATATTAAACTCTGTACCAGAATTCCTGTTTTCGGCCTGTTTTTCTGAAAACAGCCTAGAAACAGAAAGTCGTTACTGTGCGCCAACAACCGGCAGAGCCGAATGGGCTGTGCACGTTGAAACAGACAGCCAGGGGGCTACACCACCACCTCAAAAGTAGTTCCCTCGCCTTCCTGGCTCTGCACCTGGATATCGCCATCCAGTGACTTTACCTGCAGGCGGGTGAGGTACAGCCCCAGGCCTTTGGCTTCTTTGTGGTAGTGAAAAACCTTGTACAGCCCAAACAGTTTATCGCCCACTTTCTTCAGGTTCATGCCTAAGCCGTTGTCTGACACGGCGAGGTGAAACTTGCCGCCGGCCTCCCAGGTTTTCACCAGCACCTGCGGCTGGCGGTCTGGGGAGTGGTACTTAAGGGCGTTTGACAGGAGGTTGTGCAGAATGCTCTCCAGGTAAATCTTGGGCATGAACACCGTAGGCGCCTGCAGGTCCAGCTGCACCTGGGCGCTGGTCTGCTGCACCACGGCCGCCAGGTTCTGGAGCTCTTTCTCCACCACTTCGGCCACGGGCACGTCTTCGCGGGGAAGGGTCTGGTGGGTCAGCTGCAGGTTGACAATGGTGTTCAGGTCCTGTATGGTGTCATTCATGTTGTCTGTCACCTGCGCAATGTGCTGCAGGGCAAAGGAGGCGCTTTCCTGCCCGGGCTCCTCTGCATGGTAAGCGAGCAGGCTCTTGATGTTGGCCAGCGGGGAACGCAGGTTGTGCGAAATAATACGGGCGAAGTCTTCCAGCTGCCCGTTGCGCGCCTGCAGCTGCTCAGCATTCTGCATCACGGCCTTGTACAGCACCTCCAGCTCAACGGTCTGGTTACGCAGGCGCAGGGCCACCAGGTCTTTCAGGAACAGCTGCGCCACCTCGCGCTCCCCCAGCAGCCACGGCTGGCTTTTCCCCTGAATCACCTCCACCCATTTCTCAAATGACTTTCTGGGGTGAATGTACCCTTCCTTGCCCCGCTCCTGCTTTTCAGGGTTGCCCGCCCACGTGCGCGTCTCCTTGATCTCGGGCTTGAAAAACAGCAGGTACTCTTTGTTGTACCGGGAGATCTCCAGGGCCAGCAGACCGCTGCCTACCGTTTTAAAGGCTTCGGCCGGAGGCCAGATTCTGGAGAGCTGGCTTGTGTAGAATGCCCCTTCAGGCACTTCCTGCGCCAGCCACGACACCAGGTCCTGGATCTGCTCCCTGGTGGGCACCTGCCCGGCACAGATGATCTTCTGGTCAATGCAAATGGCCGCCCCCTGCCCCAGGGTGATGTCTAGAATATTGGGGGAGGTGGAGCCAAAGGCCTGCGTCAGCTTCACGCCCTCGCGCAAGCGGCTGATCAGATGACGCCCCGCCTCTTTTAGCTGCAGGTACAGTTCCCGGCTATGCCTGGTTTGCAGCGAGGAGATCACGTTAGAGAACATCTTTACCATCTGGTCACAGACCTGCCGCCGCCACACGTCTACGTAAACGGGTTCCACGTGGTGGCACGGCACCACCCCCCATAGCTCCTCCTTCACCAGTATGGAGAAAGAGATGGTGGCGGCCACCCCGGTATTTTTAATGTATTCCAGGTGAATCTCAGAGGGGTTCCTGAACTCAGACTGCAGAATATTGGTGGGCTGCCCGGTGGTGGGGTTCAGGTACGGGAAAATCTCTGCCGCCTGCGCATGCACGTTGGGGATCTGCCGTATGTGCTTTTGCAGGAGCAGCGCCCGCGCGGGCGCCGGAATATCTGACGCCGGGAAATGGTGCCCTATAAACGAAGGGAGCTTGGAGTTTCGGCTTTCTGCCACTACGTCTGTGTGCCAGTCTTCATCAAAGCGGGTCACGTTCACGCGGTCATACGCCAGCACCTCTCTCAGGGCATGGGCCAGCGCCTCAGCCATGGGCTCCAGCTCCTCCAGTTTGTTCAGGTTCTGGTGCAGCTGCGTGAGCAGGCGGTGGTGGTGGAGCTTGGCGGCATCTGGGTAGGCGGCGGCCCGCTCAGCCTCCAGCACCAGCTTTCCCTCAGAGGCATGGCAGCAGAAGAGATACGGCTGGCCGCCTAGTTCTAGCAGCCGGGGGAATTGGGCCTGCGGCGAAAGCAGGCTCTCCCAGTTCTCTTTATCAGCAGAGGTGGTGGCCCAGGCCCCCAGCGGCTGCCCCAGCAGCTGCACAGGGGTGAACGGCAGAAAAGTGGAGATGTTCTGGCTTACCTGCTCTACGGTGTGCTCCTGCCCCAGCACCAGCAGGAATCCGTGGGGCTGTATGCGGCCAATGTGGTGTATAGGCTCCCTGTCACAGTTAGAGAGGTCAACCTGGTGGTTCTGGTAATTCTGCATGCCGCTACGTCCGGTCTTCTTTTGCTGGTGATGATAGGCGTGTACGCAAAGCGGGGACTTTGGTCTTACGGCGTTAAAGATAAGATGTGTTTAAGAGGGAACAAACAGGAACCAGAGGCTTTACATGCAGGAGACACCAGCCATCAAAGCCCCCAAGTCGTTTTCTCCGGTTTTCTGTTTTGGGGCTGTTTTTACAAAAACAGCCCCAAAACAGCGTTAAATGCAGCCATTGCCCACGGGCCGGCCTGCCCCCGGTACGGATGGAGCGGCCAAAATCTATTCTGAAAAATTCTTCAAAAGTCACCCAAGACTGTTCAGCATCCGTATTAACCCTCTAACAGGAGCGTATGTGTACTTAGTGAAACGTTAAGCAAGAGGGGGAAATGACAGATGAAACCGGCGTATACCAAAACCGAAGTTGAGGCCCAGATTGAGGCCTGTGACGATTTTGACCATCTGCACCTGCTCATAGACGTGATGCTTCACCACGAGCGGAAAAATTACCCCCCCGAGGAGTTCATGGACATCTTACTGAACCTGATCAGGAAGTACGCTGAGATCAGCTTCAGCCCGCTGCGGCCCGCGTCTGAAGACCGGCTTCTCAAAGAGCTCACTGACTGCCTGCTGGATGTGAGCTTCTGGCGGTGTAAGATCTGTGATTTCCCCAACCCCAAAGACTCCCCGTTCTGCCTGAAATGCGTAGGCGTTCTGGATAGATAAAGACAAGCCAAAGCGGTGCCCCCACTTTTCTGTTTCTGACCTGTTTTTCTCAAAACAGGCCGAAAACAGGTTGCCCGGGTTTGGAAGCGAGGGCATTGTCTTGATACAGTTGACGGAACGAGTGCAGTTTATACTTTGTACTTTGGCGCTGCCCGCAGCCTTGCAAGTACCAAAGCCTTTTTGGACCACCTTGGCATGGTCTGCTGCGCCAGCACCTCACGCAGTTAATTTGGCCTGCAAAATCAAAAGCCAAACCGGTATTATGCGGCTTGGTTTTGTTTTCGGCGCACGCGCGCCAATCCTGATCTGGTGAGGTACAGCAAAGGCGGGGTGCCAATGGGGCTGATTTTTATTAAACCTTCTTCTGTTAAACGGGCCAGTAAAACTGAAAGCTGCTGCTCTGTCAGCTCTAAGGCCTCCTGCACAGAGGCTATGGTCACGGGATTGTCACCAGGATCAGCCAAAGACGCCACCTGCACATATACCGCCAACAAGATCTGATCAAACTTTTCCACCCTTTCCATAGCCACCCTAAAACAAGTACTGTTCCAAATTGTTTTAATTGGCTGATACCGAAGGCAAAAGCAGAAAATTCAGTATTTATCGCAACGCGCGCCTATGGTATTAAAGCCAAGGCCATGTAATAACCTCTGTGACAGACATGCGGCAAGTGCTGTGACAAAATTATGCCTCACCCTCCTTCCTGTCATTCTTTCAGGCAGTTAACACGCAAAGTTTCTCTATCCAGCACCTTACTTCGCCTCTACGCCCATGGTACCGGCTGCCCACTGGAGGTAGTACTTGGCCTTGCCGTACTTTGCTTTGAGTTCATACAGTTTGATCTGCTGACTCACCAGGCTCATCTCTCTGGAGTTCAACAAAAACAAGGAGCTCTCCCCGTTCTCAAAGCGCTGCTGCTCCCCGTTGCGCAGGGTGGTGGCGTTGGCAATGATCTGCTCCTGCAGGGCAATCTGTTCTTCTAACTGCCGCCGCTCATTGAAGGCAGCCTGCACCAGATTCAGGTTCTCCCTTTGGGTCTGCTGCAGCTCCAGCTGGGTGGCATAGATTTTAAGCCGTGACACCTGCAGCTTGCCCCGCTCCTGCCGCAGAAACAGCGGCATACTGAAACTGGCACCTACTTTATAGTTGTTGGTCATGTAGCTGCCTTCCAGCCAGCTGTTGCCCAGGGTGCCGCCGGGGCCAATCAGGTTGTACTCCAGGTTGAGCTTGGGCAGGAGCTTGTTCTGGCTGAAACGCCGCTCCACCTCCAGCTGCCGCAGCTTGGCCTGCAGCTTGGCCACTTCTGGGTGGCTTTCGCGCGCCGTGGCGACCAGTTCAGAGAGCTGCCCCTCTGCCAGCACTTCTATCTGGGTGCCGGCCAGGGAGGGAATTACGCCCGCAGGGATTTCCAGCGGTGTCTGGTTTTCACCCCAGAGGAAGTTTGACACCAGCAGCCCGGCATTCTGGTACTCAACCAAGGCCTGCTTCAGTTGCGCCAGCCGGTTTTGCACTTCCATTTCTGCCTCCACGGCATCAATGGCAGCCAGGTCACCCTGCGCCACCCGGTCTTTGATGGCCTGCCACCGCACACGTGCCAGCTCATGGCTTTGGTCCAGCAGTCTCCAGCGCTGGTAGCTGTAGGCCCAGTCCCAGTAGGTTTTGGCGGCTTCAAACAACAGCTTGTTGATTATTTTTACCTGCTCTGCCTCAGCCACCTCCTGCGCCCGCAAGGCTTGCTGCAACGTGGCCCGGCGCTCATCTAAGAGCAGGCCCTGGCCAATAGGAACAGAAATGCCAAAATACTGCAGCCCCTGGGGCGGGGTGATGTTCTCGCCGTTCACGTTAACCCCGCTGTTGCGTTCATACCCGGCTTTCAGCTCCCCCACCCAGAGCGGCACTTTGAGCACGTTGTCCCAGAGGGTGTAGTAGTTTTTTCCGCCTAACTCCTTATGGTACAGTTTAGCGTTAGCCGTTGGGTCAAATGCGCCCCGCGCCATCCTGATCTCCTGCCGGGCCTGCTCCGTCAGCTGGTTTGCCTGCCGGGCCACGGGGTGGTGCACGAGCATTTGCCTCATAAGATCCTCAATGGTGAAAACAGCGGTAGAGTCTGCTGCGCGGGCGTTCAGCCCCACCAGCCCCAGCCACACCCCCACCAGGAGGCTATGTACAAGAGAAATTCTCTTCATGTCAGATCAGCTTTGTTCATCAGTTTAGAGCTTCTTTGATTTGCGCCCTAAATTTACCGGCTCACTTGTCACTTTTTTCTGCCGAATCTTTTTTTGCCTCTTTCGCCCCGCCCGTTCCAGACCCTACATAGTCTGGCGGAAAGGCGTTCAGCTGCCGCCACAGCTCATACCAGATGGGCACGTCATTGAGCATGGCCCAGCCGTAAGCCCCAGAGCCTACGCGTATGGCTTCTGGCCACGGTTCTGCCTTGGGGTCTGGCACCACCAGAATGCGGTACTTGCCCTGGCTGTCAACGTTGTCTATGACCGCCACCTCGCCCCCAAAGGTGCCAAACCCCACATTGGGCCAACCGGAAAACACCAGCGCCGGCCACCCTTCAAACTGCAGCCGCACCTGCCGCCCCACCTCCAGCAAGGGCATATCAATAGGGTTCACATACAGCTCCACGGCCAGCTGCGGATCTGACGGCATGATGCTGCACACCGCCTCCCCTTCTTTCAGGGTTTCGCCAAGGCCCGCTTTGAGGGCCCGTACCACGTAGCCGTCTTGCGGGGCAGTGATCTGGTAGAAGGAGTTCCTGATCTGGGTGTTGGCCACCTCATTCTGCATTTTTGATATTTCACCTTTGGTCTCTGCTATATAAGCCAGTGCCGAGTTTAGATCTGAGCGCGCTTTAGAGATTTTATCCTGGTATTCAGCCTGCAGGGAGTTGAGTTCAATGCGGGCGTTCAGCAGCTCATTGCGGCTAATGTTCACTTTGTTCTGGGTGCTCAGCAGCTTGGCCTGCACCTCCCTGAACTTCAGCCGGCGGCTCTCCAGCTCAGTCAGGGATTTCAGGCCCTGCTGGTAAAGCACCTCCTGCCGCTCAAACTGCGCCTTGGCCACCTCAAACTCGGTCTGCATGGCCACCAGGTCAGCGCTGTCACTCTGGATCTTCAGGCGGGCCTGCTGCACTTTGTTCCTTGCTTTCTGAAGGCTTAGCTGCAACCCCTCCTGCAGGGCGGTGATCTGGTTTTGCAGGGCAGTGGCTTTGGCTTGGTTTGCCTCCAGGCTTCCCTCTTTGGCCTGCACCTGCTCCCCAAGCCTAGGCAGCAACTGCGGGTCAAAATACTTCTCTTTCACCTCAGACAGCACCACCAGCGTGTCTCCTTTCTTAACCCGCTGCCCTTCCTGCACCCGCCACTCCTCAATGCGGCCGGCAATGGTGCTGTGCACCGTCTGCGGCCGGTCCTGCGGCTGGAGGGTGGTTACAGCACCCGCCGAGCGGATGTTCTGGGTCCAGGGGAGGAAGGTGGCCAGGAAGAGGGCGGAAAAAATACCCACACACCAGTACACCAGCGTCTTGGCCAGGCGCGGCTTGCTGACCAGTAGAAAGGAATTAAACTGCTCCCATTCCGGCGGAAGCGTAGTCTGTATCTTCATCTTAGGTTTTGCCATTACAGAATATTTTCAAGCTGACCGTTAGAGATTTCTTCTTTGGTGAGGTCACGGGTGAGGCGGCCGTGCTGCAGGAGCACCACGCGGGAGCACTGCTGCATGATGGCGGGGTCATTGGAGATCACCACCACCGTCCAGGGCATGGAGGCCGCCAACAGGCGCTGGGCAATGCGCTGCCGCTGGCGCTGGCTCACATCTGGCAGAAAGTGGTCCAGCAGCAGCAGGTTAGGGCGCCGCACTATGCTGCGAGCCAGCGCCAGCCGCTGGGTAATGCTTTCTGGAATATCAGGTGCGTGGCTTCTCACCATGGTTTGCAACCCGTCTGGCAGCCCTTGCACAAAATCAGAGAGCTCTACACACTCCAGCGCCCAGAGCACCTTTTCCAGTGTCACTTCTGGCTGCCCCAGGGTAATGTTTTCCAGGATGGAACCCGCAAAGGGTGGGGCGGGCAACAGGAAAAGCCCCATCTGCCCGTGCAGCACCTCCGGGTCATACTCCCGCAAAGAAAGCCCGTTGTACACCACCACGCCTTCATAGGCGGGCAAGATACCCGCCAATACCTGCAGCAGCGTAGACCGTCCCGCCTGTTCTCCCCCGGCCAGACAGACTTTCTCCCCGGGCGCTACCGTAAGCTCCACCTCCTGCAACGCGGTTCTTTTTAAGCCGGCATATTGGTAAGACAGGGCTTTGGTCTGGAGGGAAATCCCTTGCTGAATGGTTGGGTTTCCCGTAGAAAGTTCTTTTTTCTCTTCAGAGGGGAGATCTGTCACCGCGCCCAGTTTCTCCAGACTGGTTAACACATCATACACCACATCCAGTTTCACCAGCAACTTCTCTACGGCGTTGATGATGAGGATTATGATGATCTCTGACGCCACAAACTGCCCCAGGTTGATTTCCTGGTTCACCAGCAGGAGGCTCCCCATCAACAGCAGGCTGGCGGTGATGATGGTTTTGAACCCCACAAACCCTATGTACTGGGCAATGAGTACTTTAAAGTGGGCTTCCCGCGCCTTAAGGTAGCCGCTGGTGTATTTGTCTGTCTTCTGCAACGAGAGCTTTTCATGGGAGGCTGACTTAAAGACCGTGATGCTGCGGGCCACTTCCTCCAGCCAGTGCACCAGCTTGTACTTGTATTTAGACTCTTCCAGGCTGGTACTCATGCCTTTGGGCCCTGTTACGCGCAGAATCAGCACCAGAATGGCAATGAGCAGCAACCCGAAGATGATGAAGTACGGGTGGTAAAAAGACAGCAGCACCAGCCCAAAAACAATCTGGATGGCGGCCGCCGAAAAGTCAGTGAGCATTTTGGCCAGCCCCTTCTGCAGGGAGATGACATCAAAGAACCGGTTCATCATCTCGGGGAGGTCCTGCACCGCCAGTTGCCGCCCCTCCAGGGTAGTGAGCTTGGTGACAAACTGGAACGCCTTGGTGGCGAAGATGCGCTGCTGAATAGTTTCTACCAGCGACAGCTGCATTACCTGCAGGCCACCCACCACCAGCACCCCCAGCACAATAAAAAAGATAAGGACGGAGACAGAGGTGACCAACTGCCCCCCAGACACAAACCCGATCAGGCTTTGGATGCCCAGCGGCAGGGAAAGACTTACCAGCCCAGAGAAGAGGGCGTAGATATAGATATAACCAATGATTTTCCGTTCAGATGCCAAAAGCATCAGGAACCGTTTCATTGGGCTTGGCTTTGATAGTTTAGTAGCGGCCATGGTCTATAGAGTTACTGTTACTGCAGGGGGAGCCCCCTCTGCTGAATGGCTCCAAACGCCAGGTGGGTTAAGAAGACACTTAGGTTTTCCTGATCGCCTGCCGGGTTTTCCTGCACCTCAGTAAGCGAAGGAAGATGTTGGGAGAAAAAACGGTGCTTGCGGGCAGCCTCAAAAAGCGTACTGACCAGCGAATGCGGATACGGATAGGCAGGGTTTATCTCTAACACCACCTGCCCCATTTTGTGGCACAGGCTCTTGTAGTCCTGAAAAAGGCCGTCTTTGTTATCATTGTCTACTTCTTTGGTAAGATATGCCTTAGAGGCCTCCAGCACCACAATGCGGGCCAGCGCCTCCACATCAATAGTTGTGTTCAAAGGTTCAGCGGTCTGGCGCTCAGACAGAATATTGATAAAAATCTTGAGCCGCTCTACCGGGTCTGCCACATTATGGGTGTGGTACCCAATGCGGTAGTCCAGCCAGTTCCAGTACCAGGAAACCAGGTACAGCAGCAGCTTGTGCTTATTTTCAAAATATCTGTAGACAGAGGCTTCAGTAGAGGAGATCTGCTGCGCCAGCTTCTTAAAGGTAAACTGCTCAAACCCCAGCTCATCTACCAGCCTGATGCTGTGCTTCAGAATGGCCTTCCCCAGTTCCGTCTGGTCGGGATCCCGCAGGTAAAGCCTTTCGTTCAGCTCAATTTTGATTCCTGTGCTCATCTTGCATAGTGTTTCTACAAATATAGTAAAGGTTTTAACATTAATAGTATTACTATTACAAATAAAATTAAAGCACTTAGAATACGCTGCTTAAACAGTTCAGCTTCTGCAATGTTTAACTACTGTCTGCTAAAACCCTTATCCGGTGCGCGACCCTGCCCGCGAAAGGGTTTTCTCAGTTTTGGGCCTGTTTTCAGGAAAACAGGCTAAAAACAGAAAAGGTGTTTCAAGCCTTCTGGGTAGGAGGCAGCTTCTGATTCATTACTGCCTGCGCAGCGCACCCCTGCTGCCCTTGAGGGGCTGGCTGCAAAGCACCTGTAGCAGAGGGGCCAGGTGACCGGGCCGGCAACAGCTCATTTTCTTTCTGCCCCGCTTCCTTCTGTTTTAGGGTTGTTTTGGCGAAAACAGGCCAAAAACGCCAGCCTGCCTGCAGCCGCCAACCCAGCCCCTGGCCCTTCTCCCCTTGCTTAACAATTCCTTAACACAGCAGTAATATTCAGGCAATACTGTGGCTCTACTTTTGTATCAGGAAAATAGAAAACACTCTTTCTGCCGAGACTACAGAGGTAGTTGTTTCTCTCCTCCTAAACGAATATAGTTTTCTAACCTATCTACCCACATTCACGCTGACATGTGCCTGAGAGCCTGACTATCTCCCTCGCACCCGCATAGAGATAAAAAAAACATATTTTCTACTTCTTACTTCTGTTATGTTCTCACCCATTAACAAAGTAGTAGCTGCCTCTTATTTTCTTAAAATAAGCGCTGTCGCTGCATGTATGCTTACAGCACCCGTTGCCATTGCCCAAACCACCACGTCTGCAGACTCTATCACCGCCACCACTGTCCAGGGCGCTGGGGCTGACAAAACCCGGTGGTATGACAAGATTTCCTTGAGAGGCTATGTACAGGTGCGTTATAACCGCTTGCTGGAAACCAACCCCCAGCTTAAAACAGAATACGACAAATCAGTGGGCGACAAAGGAGGTTTTTTAATCAGGCGAGCCCGTCTGGTATTGAGCGGCGACATCAGTGAGCGCGTGTATCTCTATATTCAGCCAGATCTGGCCTCCTCCCCTTCTAACTCCTCCCTGCATTACGCCCAGCTGCGGGATGCTTATTTTGACGTGGCCCTTACTAAAAAAAAGGAGTACCGCCTGCGTGTGGGCCAGAGCAAGATCCCGTTCGGGTTTGAGAACATGCAGTCCAGCCAAAACCGCCTGACCCAGGACCGCGCTGACGGCCTCAACAGCGCCCTGCCCAATGAGCGGGACCTGGGGCTTATCTTCTACTGGGCACCCGCCCACATCAGGGAGAGGTTCAGTGAACTGGCCAGCAGAAGATTGAAAGGGTCTGGGGACTATGGCGTCTTTGCACTGGGTGTCTACAATGGGCAAACCGTGAACCGGGCAGAAGCCAATAACAACCAGCACCTTGTTACCCGGGTAAGCTACCCCATTGCCCTGAAAAACGGACAGATTATTGAACCCAGCCTGCAGGCATACACCGGCACGTATACCGTCACCGCTGACCAGCTGAGCAGCAACGCCATCAAAGGCGGTGACTTCAAAGACCGGAGAGTAGCCGCCAGCCTGGTGGTGTATCCCCAGCCGTTCGGGTTTCAGGCCGAATACAACCTAGGGGAGGGCCCGGAGTTTGACCCCGCCACCAGCACCATCAAAACCAAGCCATTAGAGGGTGGTTACGCCCAGGCCATGTACTTTTTCAAAGTTGCCGGGCAGGCCTTCATCCCGTTTGTAAAAGCCCAATACTATAACGGCGGCAAGAAATCTGAGACAGACGCCCGCCACAGCAAAGTGTATGAGACTGAACTGGGGGTAGAGTGGCAACCCATGTCAGCGTTTGAACTGGCGGCCCAGTACACCATCTCAGACAGAACCACCCAAGACGCCAGAAACCTGAACAACCGCCAACACGGGCAGTTCCTGAGACTGCAGGCCCAGTTCAATTTCTAAGCCCCCTATTTCAGACAACAACAATTCTAACCCATAGACACCACTTCTTACCAGACTCTTATGAAAAGCAACAAGGCATCTCTGTTCAACCTGAAGGCGGCCCTGCTCGTGAGCGGCGCCCTGTTCTTCAGCGCCTGCGGCGGAAACAACAAAGAAGGCAACAGCTCAACAACTGCGGGCGACAACCTTACCGGCAGCATCCAGATTGACGGGTCCTCTACCGTCTACCCTGTCACAGAGGCGGTAGCCGAAGAATTCAGGGCCGAAGCCCCGGACGTGAAAGTAACCGTGGGGGTTTCTGGCACCGGCGGAGGCTTCAAAAAATTTGTGCGCGGCGAAATAGACATCAACAACTCTTCCCGCTCCATAAAAGAGGAGGAGGCCGCCACCGCCAAAGAGAACAACATCTCATACCTTGAGCTGCCAATCACCTATGACGGCCTCACCGTGGTGGTAAACCCAGAAAACACCTGGGCTACCAGCATGACGGTGGCAGAGCTGAAGAAAATCTGGGAGCCGGCCGCCCAAGGCAAGATCATGCGCTGGAACCAGATCCGTCCGGAGTGGCCCAATGAGGAGATTCACCTTTTTGGGGCCGGGGTGGAGTCAGGCACCTATGACTATTTCACTGAGGCCATTGTAGGCAAAAGCCACTCCAGCCGCGGCGACTATACCGCCTCTGAAGATGACAACGTGCTGGTGCAAGGCGTGTCTACAGACAAAAACGCCCTGGGCTTTTTCGGTTACGCGTACTTCCTGGAGAACCAGGGCAAGCTGAAGGCCGTGGCCATTGATGACCAGAACGACGCCAACGGCAAAGGCGCCATCCTGCCAAGTGTAGAGACGGTGAAAAACGGCACCTACGCCCCACTTTCAAGGCCCTTGTTCATCTACATCAACTCCAAAGCCGCAGCCAGGCCAGAGGTGGTGCAGTTTGTGAACTTCTACCTGGACAACGCCAGCGACCTGAGCAGCGAGGTGGGCTACATTCCGCTGCCCGCCGAAGAGATCCAGAAGCAGAAGCAGAAGTTTCAGGAGTTTGCCTCCGGCCTGAAAAAGTAACGACCACCCTATCCTGTTTTCGGCCTGTTTTTCAGAAAACAGGCTGAAAACAGAAACTTCACACTCATTCAACGCGCTGTTTGGGTTCTGACACGCTCACACGGGGATTGGAAATCCCCAACAGACAACCCCCGGATTAGAAATCCGGAAGAGCGATGAAGGGCGTTGGTGCAATGGAAGAACGGGTTCAGCTTTGAATCCGCAGTTTCCGGATTAGTAATCCGGAAGAGCAAGTAATTCCGGAAGTGAAGAAAGAGCAGCAAATAGCTAGGGCTGTAATCTCATACCCCAGGCAGTTCAGAAAACGCACCACAGGCCTGAGAATTCCCTGACAGCACACCTAGGGGCTGGAAAACCCGAAGTGCGTAACGGTGAAGAGCGAAAGTGGCCTTTTATCAAGCAAATCAATCCTTTTCCTGTTTTGGAGCTATTTTCTGAAAAACAGGCCGGAAACAGGAAAAGGCAAAGACACAACAACAAAAATAACCAACCAGCAGCTTGAAAGCATCAGAGAAATTTATTGAGACCCTCTTGTGGCTGGCGGCGGTCATTACCATCCTGATCACCGTTGGGATCATCTGGGTGCTGCTGTCAGGGTCTATCCCGTTCTTTCAGGAGGTTTCAGTGGTAGACTTCCTCACCGAAAAAGAATGGACGCCCCTGTTTGCGCAGAAGCATTTTGGCATTCTGCCGCTGGTGGCGGGCACCTTCCTGACTACCGCCATTGCCATTGCCGTGGCCTTGCCCATTGGCCTGACCATTGCCGTTTACCTGAATGAGTATGCCCCCGGCGGCCTTAAACGCACCATTAAGCCAATACTGGAGGTGCTGGCCACCATTCCCACGGTGGTGTACGGCTTCTTTGCATTGACCGTGGTGACCCCGTTCCTGCAGAACTTCATACCGGGGCTGGCTGGTTTTAATGCGCTGTCACCGGGCATTGTGATGGGCATTATGATCATTCCCATGATCTCCTCCCTGAGCGAAGACGCCATCAGCTCGGTCCCCAAGGCTCTGAAGGAAGCCGCTTACGGCATGGGCTCCACCCGCTTACAAACCGCGTTCAGGGTAATGGTGCCGGCGGCCAGCTCAGGCATTATTGTGTCAGTGATTTTGGCCATCTCCAGGGCCGTGGGCGAAACCATGATTGTGGCCATTGCCGCCGGTCAGCAGCCGCGCCTCACGTTGAACCCGCTGGTGCCCGTTGAGACCATCACCACCTATATAGTGCAGGTGAGCCTGGGCGATGTGCCGCACGGCTCCCTGGAGTACCGCACCATCTTCGCGGCGGGCATTGTGCTGTTTATTTTCACCTTCGGGCTGAACAACCTCAGCTTCTGGATCAAAAAGAAATATCAGGAGAAGTATGACTAATACCACCCGCAATAGAATCAAAGACAAGGCCTTCCAGTTCTTTGGCGTATTCTGCCTTCTGGTGGGGCTGGTGTTTCTGGGGGCGCTGCTGGTAGACATTGTGACCAGGGGCATGGGCCGCATTGACTGGGACTTTCTCACCAGCCTGCCCTCCCGCCGCGCCAGCCGCTCGGGCATCCTTACCGCCTGGGCCGGCACCCTCTGGATTCTGGTTCTCACCAGCCTCATCGCGTTCCCGCTGGGCATTGCCGCCGGGGTGTACCTGGAGGAATACACTAAGAAGACTAAACTTTCTTCTTTTCTGGAAATCAACATAGCCAACCTGGCGGGGGTGCCGTCTATTATCTACGGTCTGCTGGGCCTGGAGGTCTTTGTGCGGCAGATGGGCCTGGGCGCGAGCCTGCTTTCCGGGGCCTTAACCCTGTCCCTGCTGATCCTCCCCATTGTGATTGTGACCACCCGTGAGGCCTTGAAAGCCGTGCCGCAGACGGTGCGGCAGGGATCCTTCGCCCTGGGCGCCACCAAATGGCAGACCACCTGGCGGCAGGTGCTGCCCGCCTCGTTCGGCGGAATCCTGACGGGCGTGATCCTGGCTTTGTCCAGGGCGGTGGGGGAAGCGGCCCCGCTCATTGTGGTGGGTGCCCTGGCCTACGTGCCGTTTGTGCCGTCTTCCCCCAATGACGAGTTCACGGTGCTGCCCATCCAGATCTTTAACTGGACCTCCCGGCCCCAGGCCGAGTTTCTGGTGAACGCCGCGGCGGCCATCATCATGTTGTTATTTATTACCTTCCTGCTGAACGGCATTGCCGTGTACCTGCGCAACCGGCAGCAGAAAAAAATTAAGTGGTAAGCGCACAAAAGCAATGAGCAAAAAACAGATAAAAATAGAGGCAAGAGACGTCAACGCCTACTACGGCAGCTTTCACGCGCTCAAAGGCATCAACATAGCCATGGAAGAGCGCACCGTCACCGCGTTCATTGGCCCGTCTGGCTGCGGGAAATCAACCTTCCTGCGCCTGTTCAACCGCATGAATGACTACATTGACGGCTTTAAAACCGAAGGTGAGATTCTCCTGGACGGTGAGAACATCTATGCCCGGAAAGTACAGGTAGACGAGCTGCGGAAGAAGGTGGGCATGGTGTTCCAAAAACCCAACCCCTTCCCCAAGAGTATCTACGAGAACGTGGTCTACGGCCTCAAGATCCAGGGCATCAACAGCAAAGCCGCCCTAACGGAGGCCGCTGAGATAGCCCTGCGCCAGGCCGCGCTCTGGAACGAGGTGAAAGACAAACTCAACAACTCTGCCCTGGCTTTGTCTGGCGGGCAGCAGCAGCGCCTGTGTATTGCCCGGGCACTGGCCATCTCCCCCTCTGTGCTGTTGATGGACGAACCGGCCTCAGCCCTGGACCCCATCTCCACGGCCAAGATTGAGGAGTTGATCCATGAGCTGAAGGAGCAGTACACCATTGTGATTGTAACCCATAATATGCAGCAGGCGGCCCGCGTAAGTGACACCACTGCATTTTTCTACATGGGCGAACTGGTGGAGCATGCCAAGACCAAAACCCTGTTCACCAACCCCAGCGACAAGCGCACCGAAGACTACATCACCGGCAGGTTTGGCTGATCTGCCAGCAGATCTGGTGAATTGCGTTTTGGGGCTGTTTTCCTGAAAACAGCCCCAAAACGCAAACCTTCCCCTGTTCCACCCTCCTTACTTCCTGCGGGAAAAACTGTATTTTTATTCACGCCTTACTATTGCAGCAAACGCTTATAGATATGAACCATTTAGAGAAAGAGCTCCTCGCTATTAAAAACAAGGTCAACGAAATGTGGAGCTTGGTGGAGTTTCAGGTATTGGCCGGGAAAGACGCTCTTCTGAACGGGGACCAGGAGCTGACCAAAAAGATCATCAAACGCGGCCGCAAGGTAAACGCCTATGACATCAAGATAGACCGCATGTGCGAAAACATTTTCGCGCTGTACAACCCCGTAGCGGTAGACCTGCGCTGGCTCATGGCCATTCTGAAAATAAATGCCAACATTGAGCGCATTGGTGACTCCTCTGAAGGCATTGCACGCCTGGTGAAAGAAGCCAAGGCCCCCATTGACCCGGAGCTGCTGCAGGTGACCCGGGTACTGGAAATGTATGAAGCCGCAGAAACCATGCTGGCAGAAGTGCAGCGCGCTTTCTATGAGGAGAACACCGCGCTGGCCCGCGCGATCATTAAGCGGGACAAACTGCTCAACAAGATCCACGTGAAAACCGACCAGGTGATCATCAAGTACATACAGGCCCACCCTGAGAATATTGCCCAAAGCCTTAAAATATCTGGCATCATCAGAAAACTGGAGCGCATTGGCGACCAGATCACCAATATAGCCGAGGAAATTATTTTCTACGTAGACGCCAAAGTGGTGAAGCACAAAGACAAGGCAAAGAAAAAGAAGAAGAAGGGCGGCGAAGACAAACCTTCTGGCACCACGCCTTCTTTATAAATGCTACACACAAAAAAGCCCTGGCCCCTTACAGTAGTCGGGGCTTTTTTTGTGTGTATTAAAGCCGTTAAGAGCTTTCTATTTTACACCAAGGCGCCAGCGTCTGCTTGTGTCTTACAGGAAGGATGGCTCCCTGGTTTAGGGCTGTTTTCTGAAAAGCAGCCCTAAAACGGCGGCACAAGCACATGACGGCATCCTTGAACCCTTACAGGAGATAAAGAAGAAATTCTGTACAGGGCTTTTTTATTCACTGTAGTCCTCTATCTGAAACACTACCGGCTTCCCTTTCTCCCGTCAAACAAATCTACGCTTACAACACCTGCTTCTATTCTCTCAGGCAGTCTACCGGAGCAGACACCGCCACTATTTATAAAATTCAATTACATTATAAAAATACTTATAGTCTACCTCTTTAAAATTTTCACAAACACACCCATAAGTATCTATCAGTAAATAAAATAGGCTATTATTAGCGAAATAATAAATTTATATAGTACTTTTAACATTCCTAATAATATACAATTCAACCTTATCAATGACAGAGAAATTTACTACCCATGCACATGTTGTTTGTGAAGGTGAGGGCGGTGACATCTTGTTTAGATGGCAAGGAGAGGTGATTGCGCAGGAATTTTACGAGGCAGCAACCAGCTTGCTGGAATTCTCCAAAGCCTACCCCAGCCCCAGCTGGCTTATTGACCTTCAGGAAATGGGTCCTATCCCCGTTGATGACCAGAGTTGGCTTTTCACAGAGTGGCTCCAGCAGTTCCTGCAGTTACGTTTGAAGAAAATTGCCTTGATCCCTTCTATGTCAACAGACAACCAGATGGCGATTGAATACCTGATCAGAGAAGCAAAAGCCGTGGCTACGTTTGACATCCAGTTTTTTGGCGAACTGGACGAAGCCAGGGAGTGGCTCACAGGAAGCGTACACCAGGAGACTTCACAGATTTAATACAAAGGTAACGTTATAGCCCCTCCACCAGTGGCACCGCCTGCTAAAACTGCCTACCTTTGCAGCTTAGCAGCACCTCTTACATGAAAAAAATTTTACACCCTCTTCTGGCCCTGATTCTTTTTATCTGGGCCAGCCAGTCACTTAATGCCCAAACCACCCCTCCTGCCAGTCTGGGGGGCGCAGAATTAAAAGCCTGGCTACGCCAAAACTGGTATGACGGCAAACGGCAGGTTTTAGACTATGGCACCGCCCGGGGCCGCATGTACAACTACATTGACAACTATGACAACAAGGTGACATGTGTTTACTCTGGTTATCAGCAGTCTTTTACGTTTAGCCGCACCGGCACCTCTACCAGTATCGCCAACATCAACTGTGAGCACACAGTACCCCAGTCTTGGTTTGATGAAGTAGTCAGAATGCGCTCAGATATTCACCACCTCTTCCCCACGGTAGACAAATGGAACAGTGCCCGCGGCAGTGATCCATTTGCTGAAATCCCAGACCGCCAAACTACCACCTGGATCAGGGGTATGACTCCCGTTACGTCTATTCCTACCAGTGATATTGACGAGTACAGTGAAGACACCAACTCCCAGTTTGAACCCCGCGAAGACCACAAGGGCAACCTGGCCCGTGCCATTTTCTATTTTTATACCATGCATGAGCTCCAGCGTTTTGACCCTGGAATGGAGCAGATCAGCGCTGCGGCCAACCTGCAGACACTGTACCAGTGGCACCTGCAAGACCCCGTTGATGCCCGGGAACAGGAGCGTAACAACCGGGTAGAAGAGGTGCAGGGAAACCGCAACCCTTACATAGACTACCCGGAACTGGTTGCCCGGGCCTATGGCTTAACGCCGGTGGCCTGCTCTGCCACCACCCAGGCCAGCCAGCCCGTTTTTAGTGAGGCCAGCCCTACCTCGTTCAAACTCACCTGGACCAACGGCTCCGGTGACCGTAGATTAGTGGTGGTCAAAGAAGGCTCTGCCTCGTCTTTTACCCCTGCCGGTGCCTATACCACAGGGGTTAATCCCAACTTTTCTTTGGCAACAGACCAGGGCAACGGTCATAAGATAGTCTATGCCGGTGCCCAAAGCACTGTGACCGTCACGGGCCTTACCGCCAACCAAACGTACCATGTGCAGGTGTTTGAGTTCTGTAACAGCAGCAACACCTACAGCAGCAGCCCTGCCCCTGCCGCCCACATCACCTTGCCAGATTTTGCCTGCCATGGCGCCCCATCACAGGGAGTTACAAATGTGACCACCCCTGCCATCACCGCCTCTGGCTTTGCGGCAACCTTTTCCGCAGGCACCGGAGACAGCCGCCTTTTGGTACTGAAGGAAGGCACTGCCTCTACTTTCACTACCCAAGCCGGAACCGCTTACCAGGGAGCTACTGCCAATTTCACGTCTGCCCCTTTGTTAGCAGACGGGTCGCGTCTCCTTTACCAGGGAGCGGGCACTTCAGTCACTGTTACAGGGCTTCAACCGGGCAGAACCTATTATCTAACCGCCATTGAAGCCTGCTCCAATGGCTGGCAATATGCCACCGGCTCATCGGCCGTTGAAATCACCACCCTGACCGGGGGCGGTACCGGGCCAGCGGGCACCATTGCCCAGCAAACCTTTGAAGGCACCCAGGAAGACGGCTGGGCGGTAACCTCCGGCTTTTCCAGTTCAGACAACAACTCCGGCTATCCTGCCGGGCAGCGTGTACGAAATGGCTCCAGATCCCTGCAGGCTAACAATACCACCAAAGAAGTTATTTTCCAGAACGTTTCTACTGCCGGCTTTGAAAAGATGGCCGTAGAGCTGTTTAACAGCTCTGTCTCTGGCTCTGAAGCAAACGGCATGGATCTTAATGATTTCATTGAGGTGTATGTAGCTTTGAACGACGCCCCTTTCTCCAGCACCCCAGATATAAAAATCACCGCAGACGCTTCTGACAGCAACATTAGGTACGGCATGGATGGCACCGGCGCGCTGGAAACCGCCGCAGGCAGTCCAATTTCCAAAACACTACTTAAATCAAGCACCCAAGGCAACCTGCCGGCCAACCTGGCACCTTCGCGCCTCAAGGTAACGGTACCAGACGGAACCACTTCTGTCAAATTAAAGGTGATTCTGAAGAACAATAACTCCAATGAGATCCTGAACCTGGATGATGTCACGCTCTATGGCACCCCATCTGCCTGCACCTTTGAAGGCGGCGCGTTGGCAGGAAGCGATGTAACCCTTTGCGTGTCGGCCTCTGGCACCCTTGGCACCGCTCCCGTGTCTGGGTACACCTACCGGTGGTCTCCCGCCACCGGCTTGTCAAATGCGGCCATTGCCAACCCAACGGTCACCTTCTCTTCTGCCCAGAGCATAGAATACACCCTTACCGCCACCAATGCCAGCGGGTGCACCTCTGCAGACAAGGTAACCGTTACAGCCGTAGCAGCCCCAGGCACCCCAACCATCAGCTTGTTGAATGGGAATGTTTTGCAGGCCAACCCTGCCGGGTTCAGCTATGAATGGAGAAAGGATGGCGTGCCCCTTGAGCAAGAGGGGGCCACCCATACGGTACTGGCTTCAGGGCGTTATTCTGTAAGGGCTAAGAATGAAGAAGACTGCCTCTCAGAATGGTCAGCAGAATACGTGTTCCAACAGACTACCACCGGTGTGCTGGAAGACTTAAACAGCGTACTCTCCCTCTACCCCAACCCTACTTCTGGCCTGGTCACCGTGTCTCTCCCAGACGCCCAAAAAGTGACTGGGATTCAGGTGTACAATTCACTGGGCCAGCCAACACAAGTGGCCACCGCCACCCGCCAGGGGGGGCTGCTGCACTTCAGCCTGGCACACCTGGGCAAGGGCATTTACCTGGTACACCTGCAAACTGACCACGGGATACTGGTACGCAGGGTATTGGTTCAATAGAAACACCCACCGTCTCTGCATAAAAAAAGCGGGAGCGTCTTTCCACCAGAAGGCCTCCCGCTTTTTTATGCCATCAAAGTTCAGTGGTGGAGCGGCTCTGCGCCCCAGCATACCGGTGCCTGGGTTTCAGCCACAGCAGCTCGCCGCAGAAGCGTCTTGCAGATCATACCCCAGCTGCTTCAGGTAGATTGCCTTTAACTGCGCAAGCCTGTCCCAGGAGGCTTTTTCCAGCTGCTCACCAGTGGCAAACCCTTCATTTCCCCGAGCAGTCTGCGGCTTCTGCACCGCTTCCTGCACCCCAAAAGCCAACAGCTGCTTTTTCATATTCTTTTGGTAAAGCATAGACAAGAGAGTTTAAATGTTACTCTAAATTACGCTTCCCCATTTTTGGAAACTTAAAACTTAGCCCTATCGGTTTACCCTCACGGTGAATCCCTTCTACTGACCGACGAATTAAAAAAGTACAAATAAAACACAGGATTCAGAAGCAGATTTGCCATATCTCCTTAAAACTGTTATTTTTACAATTATCCTATAATTAATACCGAAACCAAGATTTTACTCTTGAATGCCAGTACTACCCACCTCTGTTTACCAGGCCCCGTTTTACCTGTTTAACGGCCATCTGCAGACCATAGTCCCCAGCCAATTGCGGCAGAGCCTTCGCATTCAGTACACAAGAGAGCGTATTGACACCCCTGACCAGGACTTCCTGGATTTAGATTGGGCCGAAGTGAATTCTGAGACATTGGTGATCTTATCTCACGGCCTGGAGGGTGACAGCCACCGCCCGTACATAAAAGGAATGGTGCAGGCCGTGAACAAAGCCGGCTGGGACGCCCTGGCCTGGAACTTCAGGAGCTGCAGCGGCGAACCGAACAACCTTTTACGCTCTTACCACATGGGGGCCGTAGAAGACTTAGACGTAGTGGTCAGGCATGCCCTGGCCAAGAAACCATACCGCCAGGTTTTCCTGATAGGGTTTAGCATGGGCGGGAATCTTACCTTGAACTATCTGGGGAACCAGCAGAAAGAGGTACCGGACCAGGTACAGCGGGCGGTTGTCTTCTCAGTTCCGTGCCATATGAAGAGCGCCTGCCTGCAATTAGCCAGGCCCGCCAACCGCCTCTACATGCACCGCTTCCTGAGAAGCCTGCACCAAAAGCTGCAGCAGAAAGCCTCCCGCTTTACCGTAGATTTAGCAGGCTACCACCTGATCAGGACCTTTCAAGAATTTGACGAACGGTACACGGCACCCTTTCACGGGTTCAAAGACGCAGATGATTATTATGAGAAGTGCAGCTCTGTGCAGCACCTGCATAAGATTCGTATTCCTACGCTGCTCGTGAACGCCCAAAATGACCCATTCCTCTCAAAAGAATGCTTCCCCGTGGAACAGGCAACCCGGAGCCCCTTCTTTTTCCTGGAGATGCCAGAACACGGGGGCCACGTAGGATTCTCAGAGAATTTTCTCAAAGGCCACTATTACTCAGAGCGAAGAGCGGTTGAATTTTTGAAAGGCAACGTGTAGCCCCTGTTTTAGGGCTGTTTTCTGACAATACTTCGGACATTTTAAGGTAGAAGGATAAAAAAGGGCAGAAGCACTGTTAGCGGTGTGTGAAAACTACTACGGCTTCCGCCCCCGGCCCCG